>NZ_MLQN01000005.1 GCF_001854545.1 Helicobacter sp. CLO-3 | reverse complement strand
GCGCGGCACGGTGAAGGGCTGAGGGGGGGAGGGGGGTGCAGGGGGACTAGGGGGCGGTCTTGCCAATTTAAGCCCCCTGTCCCCCTGCGAAAGGAAGGCGACTAAAAGGCTGGGATAAACGCAAAAGTTTGGCGACCAGAAAGCCAGAATCTAAACAGTGCAAAATCTAGCAGATTTTTGGATTCCGCTATAAAATCTAGAATCCAAATAGCGCTTTGTTTTTTTATGGATTACTAAAGAATCTAGTGCTTTGCTTCGGATTTTTACAAATCCTCGCAATGGCGAACAAAATTTCAAATCGCCAAGTTTTGGATTCTAACGCATTTTTAGAATCCAGCATTTTCAGATTCTGTGCCCAACCCAAAGCAGAATCCACATCATCAAAAAGGCGTCATATGCTACCTTTGATTAAGCATAATCTAGGCATTTACTTTATGTTTCTTGCTTGCTTGGAGTTCGCGCTGGTGGGCTTTTGCGCCAAAATCTTGAGCGATGAGGGGCTGCCTAGCATCGAGGTTATGTTTTTCCGCAATGTCATAGGCCTAGCGTTTATGATATACCTGCTTTCGCGCATGAAAACGCACAAAGAAGGCGGGCATTTTTGGCTGCTTGTTTTTCGCGGTGTTGTTGGCACGATTTCGCTTTATCTTTTCTTTTACAATATCTCTCACATCTCGCTTGGCGGGGCGTTTGTGTTTCAAAAAACTTCGCCTATTTTTATCACGCTCATCGCGTTTTTTGTGTTTAAAGAAAGCATCGGATTCAAAGGCTGGCTTGGCGTTTTGGTGGCGTTTTGTGGCGTGCTTTTGATATCACAGCCCTGGGCTGCACCAGAGCTTCACACCGGGCTAGATCTCAAAAACTCGCTTTTAGGCGTGGTTAGCGGGTTTTTCGCGGCACTCGCGCTAACAAGCGTGCGCCAGCTCCGCAAATACTATGCCACCGAGCAAGTGGCGTTTTCTTTTATTTTTATAGGCACGATTATGCCGCTATTTTCGATGATTATCGGGCAGTTTTACGCGCCAAAAGCGCTTGATTTTTTCATCGCACCCTTTGTGATGCCAAGCCTCAAGGCGTGGTTTTTTATCCTGCTTATGGGCGCGGTTGGCACGATATATCAGATACACATCACCAAAAGCTATGGCGTGGCGAAAAAGGCTGGCATCGTCGCTGGCATCAGCTATCTTGATGTGGTGTTTTCGATGCTTTTGGGGCTGGCTCTGGGCGATAAATTCCCAAGCCCCATGGTATGCGCTGGCATCGTGGCGATAATACTTGGCGGCATTATTTTGGTGTATCGAAAGGCGTAGATTTCGGGGTTTTGGCTAGAATCTAAAATTATGATAAAACCATCGCAAAACTTCGCTTTTATATTTTTTTGATTTGCCTATACTTGCCCGCACTTGCAAAGCATCCAAGCACGACTTAGATTTGATTTTTAGATTTTGGGATTCTGCTTTTTGTGACATTTGGCAATCGCCAAAATCACGCAATATAAGCCCTCAAATTATCGCTAAACGCCTAGCTGAAATTTAATAACACTAAGAGCAAGGCTAGCTAGAGATGCAATGAGCGCTATTGTGCTAAAAACTATGGGTAGTTTGTTTGAGGCACTAGACGCTATTTGACCTGTTTGGCTAGAGAGCGCATTTATAGATTTTTCTAGTTCGGCGATTTTATTACGCTTGTTGTCTAGCTGCTCTTGAATCTTTTGTTTTTCTTCTTTGAGTTGTTCTATACTCTTAGATTGTTCTTTGTCCAAAGCGTGCTTTTTGTCAAGTTGTTTTTGTATCTCGCGCTTTTCTTCTTTGAGCTGCTCGATATTTCTTGACTGCTCTTTGTCTAGAGCTTGTTTTTCATCCAGCTGCTTTTGGATTCTTTGTTTTTCTTTTTCTAGCTGCTCGATATCTTTGATATTTTCTTGTATTTGTTGTGACTGCTTTGCATCTAAAGTATCTTTTTCATCAAGTCGATTTTCTATGAAATTTATGGCTTCCTCACTCCTCTCGCAGCTTTCGGCTGTCTCAAGAGCAAATTTAGCTATTTCTGCGGCTTTTCCATTCAAAACAACGATTTCGCCATTGGTATTTTTAATGCCATCGCTAATCATTTTTTTTAAAATATCGCTTATTTTGTAACTTCTATCGTATCTGCTTTTAACCAACCGAATAACATGTTGTTGAATTGTTGCTATATCAAATATAGCTTCGTTCTGGAGTTTGTCCACTTCGATACACTTATTAACTTTTGCATTAATTCTGAAAACACCAAGTTCACTTGCCTCTTCGTTTTTGTCAGTAGCATCTTGCAATTTTGTTTTAATGTCATTTACTTTTAATAGTGCTTGTGCAAGAAATTCCTCTGGGTCACTATTATCGTCATAACGAAATATGTCTTTTGCCCCTATCCGTATCGTTTCTGCGCTTGTTTTGCTTGGTAGCATCACTGTCTCCTTTGTTTAAAGTTGCGTATTCTTTGCATTGTTTTATCAAGTTCTTGCCTTGAGTTTTTTGCCACCGCTTCGCTTTCTTTTATTTCTGCAGATGCACATTGCAGTTCTCTATGCATCTGTATATCCATTTTATTTGTGGATTCTATCGCATCATGAAGCACAAGCCATGTTTGGGCGATTTTATATACCATTTTTTTGCTACTCTGCCCCATCATCTCTACTTGCAGATTTGCGATTTTGCCTTCGCTTCGCATTTTATCTATACAATAAATAGCAACAGCCGCAAGTAATCCGCCAGCAAGACTAGTAAGCATGACAGAAATATGACTAGAAACAGGGATAAATACAGGAAAAGAAGTTTGGATAAACTTATCTATAACTCCAGATGACACCAAAAGCGTAGTGCCAGCAAATCCAGTAATGATTATGCCTAATGCCTTGCGATACACTTCATCTTTTGGCATATTTTCTGGCGGACTTATTATAACTTTTATAGCTCTATATAGATAGGACAATGCAGAATGGATTATTTTCGCTATATTTTGCAAGGTGCTTGCAAAAATATTTATCACAAAAGTTGCCATGCTGGATAAAAATATTAGCATTGCATCTTCTCCAGAGCCAGCAATCGTGTCTTTCCATTTAGACTTTAGGTTATCTATTATGATGCTTATCCTTTTTCTAAAATCACGAAAAATTTCTTTTAGCGTTTTGTCGCCTTTATTTTGAAAAATATTTTTAAGCTCTTCGAATAGTCCTGAAACAAATTCTCTAGCTATATCGCCCGCTATAGAATATAAAGCAACATTTGCGGCATGTTCGGCGCTTATGATGGCGCTGTCTTTATATGAGTTTGGTGTGCGATTGCCAAATCCTGTATCTGCGGCATCGCTTCCTAGCCCAAATGGTCCAGCAATAGAGTCAAGCGCATGTTTTTGGCAAATCTCTAAAAGATTTTTGGCTTGTTCTTTTGGCATTTGGGATTCTAGCTCTTCCATTTCTTTTATCGCTTTTTCCAAGCCCGCATCGATATCTATACGCAACGCCTCTTTTTTGGATAGCACCTCTAGCTCCACTTCTACTTTGTCAAAGTTGGCATTTGACAAATCTATGTGACATGCGTCTTTTTCTATGTATTCTATTTGCTGCATTTATTTCCTTGAAAAATTTTAGTGAATATATCAAAAATAATATTGCGCCAAAAAAACGCGCGCATTTTATAATATTTTTTCTTTTTGTTTTTTTAATCTTGCCAAGATTTTGAATGTGAAAAACATATCAGAATTTATTGCAATGATGTGTCAAATGTCAAACTTTCAAAATGCAAGCAAAATCCAACATGCAAAATCCGCGAGAATCCGCGCAGAATTTACGCAGCTAGATTCTGCCCCACATTTTTTATATCTCGCCCTATATCTATATCTCACCCTGTATCAAACTCACGCCCTATATCTCACACCCTATATCAAATCTCGCGCCCAAGCTTAGCGTGTCTTCTTTGGTGGTTGGCATCGCCGCTTCTATCGCGCTTTCATAGCTGCTATCTGACATAGCGGAGGCTTTGAGATTGCTTTGGCTGGCATACACGCGCGCTTTTGGCATATTGTTATAATCAGTGAAGCTTAGGTTTGTCACCACACATTTGGTATGCAGGATTTTGCCATATTCTTTTGCCACACCATAGGCTTTTGCGAGCAAGTCATCGCGCATAGATTGCGTGTAGGAGCGCGACTGCTCGGGCGTGATGATGGGCGTGATTTTTGGCAAAAACACTTGCAGATACTCATCATCCGCCACCAAAGTCCGCACGCCATTTATCAGCTTTTCATACGCGGCTTTTTGGTCTTGTCTAAACTCGCAGCTGATGTTTTGTGAGACTTCATAGCCGCTTACGCGCTCGGTGATGACTTCGCTGCCTACGCGTTTGCTTATGGTATAGACGGAGGGGGCGAAGCTGTATGCGCCATCGCTGCAGATTTCTTGGGGTTTGGCGCTGGAATCTGGGCTGGATTTTGCGCTGGAATCCGCGCCTGCTTTTGCGCCAGAATCCGAGCTAGATTCTGCTTTGGATTCTGCGACTAGCTTGTTTATGGCGTTTAGTTTGGCGAGGATTTTGTCTTGGTTTTCGGCACTTAGCGTTTTTATGGATTTGAGGCGCTCGGTGGATGCTATGCGGATGTCGGCGCTGAAGGTGTCTGGCGTGATTTTGCGCTCGGTGCTTAGCTCTTGGTTTATCCTAAGCATATTGGCGTCTGTTTTGCTAGAAAACTGCGTGCCTAGATATATGCCGCTTAGGAAAAACACCAAAAATACAGCGAGTGCGAGCCACACGCCTTTTGGCGTGGCTTGTATGGAGCAGGCTTTTTTGGCGGATTCTGGGGTGTGGCTGGGGTTTGCGCCGGAGTTTGTGTGTGTGCTTTGGCTTGAGTTTGTGTTTGCGTGTGGCATGATGCGCTCCTTTTTCAAAAATATTTTGGGATTATAGCTTAGAATGCGTTTAGATTCTAGTTTGGCGCGGTGTAGATTTTTGGCTGGCGCGGTGTGGCATTGGCGCGCAAAAATTACTAAGGCTTGCGATAAAATGGTGCAGAATCTGGATTGTTTTAAGGTAGTAAATACGCAAGATTTCAAAATATGCAAGAATTTAGTGTATAATAACGCGCCCCAATCGCAAGAGAGGGGCGCAAAATTCCAAAAAAGGCGGTGTGCCAAAAGGTAGCGTGAGAGAAAAGGCGCAACCAACGCCTTAAGTTCGCATTATATCTAAATTTCAGACTTTTTGGGTTTAAAATTCGGGTAAATGTGAAAGCTTAAGGCTTAGGGGCTTTTGCCCCGCCTTTTTGGGATTGATTGGCTGCCAAAAGCTATCGTCTAAACTATCGCCTAGAATCCAAAATCATACAATCGCATCAGCCAAGTATCATAAATCCCCTAGTTCGTCGATATGCTTTGAGATGACTTTCGATAGTCGCAATGCCACAAAAGCCAAAATTATCATAATAATACAAGATGCGACAATCAGCCACATTGTAACCTCGCCATAATTAAACGCGCACCAGCCAGCAATCGCGAATATCGTGGCGGTTATAATGTTACGCCAAAATTTTAAAAACGATATGGTTTCTTTTTTCGCATCTATTTTACTCATGGTTGAAATTATACCTAATAATTTCAGACTTTTTAGGCTGAAAATTGCAAATTTACCAAATTACAGCCTGCCAAATTTATAATTTCCAGATTCTGCCAAAATAGGCTAAAATACGCGCTTTGACAAGATACTTGTATATACAAGTATTTAAGAAAATATTAAATATTTTGTGCTATACTTCTGCCCTTATTTTGGCTTCCTTTTGGTGTGGCAGGCGCGGCAGGCGCAACAGCAGCAGGCGCGATAAATGCGATAGATAAATGATGCCATGATGCGACGATGCAGTGATGCAGCGCGATTGCCAACACCAGCACACAAAAGCCCAAAATAAGCCAAACCAAAGAACCCAAACCATAGCCAAATCTAGATTCCAGAATCCAATTTCAAGGCTTTTAAGATTTTGCTTACAACCAAACATTTACCGATTCAAAAGGAGAAATTTATGAAAAATTTGAAAAATACTTTCTCATCACCGCGCTCGCTTTCACTGCCACTTTTGGCGGCTTTTTCAGCGCTTTTTGGTGCTGGCGTTATTTTTAGCGGTTGTGATGACAAAGCCGCCCAAGAAGCGCAGAAAATGGCGATGCCAGTAGCTATGCAAACCCTGCAAGCCAAAACCATAGCTGTAGATTTTGAGTATCCAGCGCGCTTGCGCTCGCCCCAGAGTGTCGAGATTTACGCGCGCGTGGAAGGCATCCTGCTATCCAAAAACTTCAAAGAAGGTGACATCGTAAATAAAGGCGACAAACTTTTCAAAATCGACCCCACCACCTATCAAAACCAAGTCAATATCGCGCGCGCGCAATACCAAAGCGCGCAGGCAAACCTCACGCGTGCTACGCGCGACTGGAAGCGCGTGGAGGGGCTGTATAAGCAAGGCGTGGTGACGATAGATAGCTATGATACTTCAAGGTATAACTACGAAGCAGCACTCGCCACACTTGCCAACACCAAAGCCACGCTTGATGATGCGCTCGTGAATCTAGGCTATACTGATGTAAATGCCAGCATCACCGGGCGCACGAGCATGCGTCAATATGATGTCGGGAATCTAGTGGGGCGCGGCAATAATAATGTGCTGACAACCATCACGCAGCTTACGCCCATTTATGCGGAGTTTGCGATACCTAGCTCGGATTTTTACTATATCAGGGATTTGAGCGGTGAAAATATCGAAGTCGAGCTGATACTTGGCAATGGCTTGCCTTATGAGAAAGTCGGCAAGCTTGATTTCATCGACAGCGTGCTAGATTCCCAGACGCTTTCTGTCAAAGCGCGCGCGATATTTAACAATGATGAGTATAAACTCCTGCCAAATGAGCTTGTGCGCGTGAATATCAAAGGGCTAGAGGATAAAAACGCCATCGCCATCCCACAAACCGCGCTTATGCAAGACAAAGAAGGAAGCTTCGTCTATGTGGCAAAAGATGGCAAGGCAGTGCAAGTGCGCGTCATCATCGGCAAAGCGCTAAAAACCGCAGAGACAATCATCGCTAGCGGGCTAAAAAGCGGCGATGTGCTAATCACTTCAAACCTAAGCAAAATCCGCCCGGGCGTAGATGTGGTGAAACTGCAAACAGATTCTGCGAAGGCGGATTCTGCAAAAGTAGATTCTGTGGATAAGGTGAGCGCAGATAAAGCTAGTGAAAAGGCAAGCGACAAAGCAAATGATAAAACAGGCGCGCCAAATAAACCCAATGACAAAGCAGAATCTAGCACCAGCCAAAGCCAAACACAAAACCCAGCGCAAAATAAAAACCAAGAAAAAAGCCGAGCGAGTTTAGATTCTAGTCGAGCAAGTTTAGATTCTAGTTTGCATGCTAGTCTTTATGCAGAATCTAGCGCGAGTTTGGCAGAATCTAAAAATCTAGAATCCAGCGCCCTAGATTCTGCCTCCGCAAACTCCACCAAAGAATCCACCAACTACCAGCAAGAAGCCAGCCACGCACAAGATGCCACATCTGCGCCAAGCGCATAAGGGGCTAGCATGATTTCCAAATTTTTCATAAATCGCCCCGTTTTTGCGATGGTTATCTCCATCATCATTACCATTGTCGGCGCGATTTCTATTTTCACCCTTCCCATAGAAGAATACCCGCAAGTCACGCCTGTAGAGGTATCTGTCAGCGCGACTTATAGTGGCGCGGACGCAGAGACGATAGCCAACACCGTGGCAAATGTGCTAGAAAATAGCATAAATGGCGTGGAAGGGATGATTTATATCAAATCCACTTCAAGCTCCAGTGGCAGCGTCAATATAAGCGTATATTTTAGCAATGACACCGACCCAGACATGGCAACGGTCAATGTCAATAACCGCGTGCAATCCGCCCTAAGCCAGCTACCCCAAGAAGTGCAGCGGCTAGGCGTAAATGTCCGCAAAAGAAGCTCGACCATCCTTGCTGTGTATTCGATGTATTCGGACAATCCAAACCATGACGCCACTTTCATCGCAAACTATACTTCGATAAATATCATCGATGATTTGAAGCGGATTCCGGGTGTGGGCGATGTGTCATCGTTTGGCTCGCGCGATTATTCGATGCGTGTGTGGCTAGATCTTGACAAACTCTCGCAAAACAACCTAAGCCCTTCAGAAATCGCGCAAGTCATACAAGAGCAAAACGCGCAGTTTGCAGTAGGAAATTTCGGGCAAGAGCCAGTGCGCAAAGAGATAGCTTTTACTTACTCGGCGACGACGCAAGGGCGCTTTGTCAAGCCTGAAGAGTTTGGCAATATCATCATCCGCTCAAATTCTGATGGCTCGGCACTGCGCCTAAAAGATGTCGCTAGGATAGAGCTAGGGGGCGCGGATTATAGTGTAAATGCGCTTTTTAATGGCAAAACCGCGTCTAACTTTGGGATTTTCTTACAGCCCGGCGGAAACGCGCTAGATGTGTCAAAAGCGGTTGAAAAGAAAATGAATGAGCTAAGCGCGAAATTCCCTGAAGGTTTGCATTTTGCCAAAGCGTATGACCCTACAGAGTTCATCTCTATCTCTGTAAAAGAAGTGCTAAAGACATTTATAGAAGCTATCGTGCTGGTGATTATCATCATCTACTTTTTCTTGCAAAACTTCCGCGCTACGATTATCCCAGTCATCGCCATCCCGGTGTCTATCATCGGCGCGTTTGGCGGTATGTATCTGCTAGGATTCTCGATAAATCTGCTTACGCTTTTTGGGCTTATCCTAGCGATTGGTATCGTCGTGGATGATGCGATTATCGTCATTGAAAATGTCGAGCGCATCATGCATGAAGAGAAGCTAGGCGTCAAAGATGCCACGATAAAGGCGATGAGCGAGATACAAAGCCCGCTTATTGCTATTGTGCTGGTGCTTAGCTCGGTGTTTATCCCAGTGGCGTTTATCGGGGGTTTTAGCGGGGAGATTTACAAGCAGTTTGCTGTGACTATCGTTATCTCGGTGGTGATTTCTGGATTTGTGGCACTTACACTTACACCGGCACTTTGTGTGTCTATACTCAAAGCAAAAGAGCCAAAGCCATTTTATCTTGTGAGGAAGTTTAATGAAGTGTTTGACTGGCTAAGTCATCATTTCACCGAAAATGTCGGCAACTCGATGCGGCGCGGCGCGTTTTATCTGATGTTTTTTGCTGCGATTTTGCTAGCGACTTGGGGGCTGTTTATGAAGCTACCTACCGGGCTTGTGCCAGATGAGGACAAAGGCTCGCTTATGGCATTTATCCAGCTGCCGCCTGCTAGCGCGCTTTCTCGCACGACAGCAGAAGGTATGCGCGCGCTAGAGATTTTGCAAAACAACCCAAATGTAAAATCCGCCTCGCTCATCGCTGGCTATGATATGCAATCCTCCGCCGCGCGCACCAATAGCGCGGTGATTTTCATCAAGCTAAAAGATTGGAGCGAGCGCAAAGGCGAGGCAAATAGCTCTTTTAGCGTGGCAAAACAGCTCATGGGCGAGCTAAATATGAAGCTTGATGCGCTTAGCTTTGTCATAAATCCCCCAGCGATTATGGGGCTTTCACTCACTGGCGGCTTTGAAGCATATCTGCAAGATCGCACCGGCGGCAGCATCCAAGACTTAGAAAAATACGCAAACTTGCTAGTATCAGAGATAAACAAGCGCGATGAGATCACCGCCGCGCGCACGCTTTTGAGCGCGAATATCCCGCAATACCGCATCACACTTGATAGAGAAAAAGCCAAAGCCATGGGCGTAAATGTGAATGATGTATTTACCACGATGCAAAGCACTTTTGGCAACTATTATGCAAATGACTTTAACCTCTATGGGCGCACTTACAAAGTCTATGTGCAATCAGAATCTAAATTTCGCGAGTCGCCAGAAGATTTGAGCCAAGCTTTTGTGAAGTCTTCCAGCGGCAGTCTGATACCTATAAGCTCGCTCGTGCAGTTTAAGCGCGTGGTGGGGCTAGATGTGCTAGATAGGTTCAACCTCTTTGTCGGGGCGAAAATCGTCGGGAATCCGGATTCTGGCTATTCTAGCGGCGATGCGCTAAATGCACTAGAAGAAGTGGCAAATGAAGTGCTGCCAGAGGGCTACACGATAGCATATACTGGGACTTCTTACCAAGAGAAAAATGCGAGTGGCACGGGCGCGCTGGCGTTTGCCTTTGGGCTTATTTTTGTGTTTCTCATCCTAAGTGCACAGTATGAGCGCTGGCTGATGCCGCTAGCGGTGCTTACAGCGGTGCCTTTTGCGGTGTTTGGCGCGGCACTTGCGATTTATCTGCGCGGGCTTAGCGAGGATATTTATTTTGAAGTGGGGCTTTTGACGCTTATCGCGCTTTCTGCCAAAAACGCGATTTTGATAGTCGAGTTTGCCACACATATCCGCGAAAATGAAGGCAAAAGTATCGCCGCAGCGGCGAAAGAAGCAGCAAGGCTTAGATTCCGCCCCATCGTCATGACTTCGCTAGCATTTAGCATTGGCGTGCTGCCTTTGGCACTTAGCAGCGGTGCGGGCGCGGCGAGCAGGCATGCTATCGGCACAGGCGTCATCGGCGGTATGCTTGCGGCGACTTTTATCGCGACTTTCTTTATCCCGCTATTTTGGAGCTATTTCGCGCGCCTTGGCGAGTGGATTTCTAGCAAACGCAAACACAATAGCAGCAGCACCTATGGCGGCTAGGGGGGTTAGGGGCCTTGCTAGCACCCCTTTGGCTTGTGCTACCAAAATCTTGATTATCTTTAGACATTGCGCTAAAATCCGATGCTTGAAATATTGGCACACTAGATGAAATAGGAGTTTGCGCAATGGCCAGCGGTCAATCAGGGCATTGATATATAATCAGGGGATAAATATGCAAAAATATAAAGACAAGCAAGATAATACGAAATCAATCAAAGAAACCACCCCTTGCATAGTAGTTGACACTTCCGCTTTGCTTAAATCTTTTAATATGATACTTGATATCACAAAAAATCAAAAACTTATTTTGCTGGTTCCACAAGTCGTCATAAAAGAGCTCGATAGATTTAAAGATAACAAAACACATAAAGAAAATAGAAATGCACATAAAATTATCCAAAACATCAACGATTCCAAACTAAAAACCATACAGACAAGCATTGAGGGAGGAAATAATGATGATTATATAATACAATGCGCTAAAGAACAACAGAAAAATTATGATGAAGTTTTTATTATTAGCGAAGATAAAACTTTTAAACTTAAATACAAAAATACATTAAAAATCAATGAATTTATAGAAAAATTTAAAACATATCAAGAAAATATTCCAGATAAAATTACGCAAGAATTTTTTCAGCTTCTATATCAAAAGAACTTCAAAGAAGCATATAAAATTCTACCAAAAATTAAAATCAATGCTTACAATAGTGAAGGATTTACTCCGCTTATATTAGCCATTAGTGCTAATAAGATTCCAATTATTAAAGATATAATAAATTTAAAAGCCGATATTCACAAATTTGATATGTCACATTTAAAAATGGCTCCATTAGCACATGCCATACAAAAAGATAATATAGAACTTATCAATTTTTTGATTGAAAACGGAGCAAAACCATATATTTGTAGCAAAGGCAAAAATAAGGGAAATACTCCATTTTTAATGGCTTGCTGGGATAATAGAAAAAATGCAATTGAAATTCTAGAAATTTTAATTAAACATGGAATCTCTATTAACCAAATTGATGGCAATGGATATACAGGCTTAATCAAGGCTTCGATAAAAGGACATGTAAAAATTGTTAAGTGGTTATTAGAGCATAGAGCGGATACAAAAATTCGAGATTTTAATTCAAAAAGCGCACTCGACCATGCAATAGAAAATAATCACAAAGAAATTGAAAAATTATTAAAGGAACATGATGCTTGATAAATGCTGCATATCGATTAATGCTAGATGCAATATTGCATGTAAATATTGTCATTTCTATGAAAATGAATCATTGGATATGCCGCATATACAAGCACTAAATGATAAAAAATTATACAAGATTCTAAAAAATATTTTATGCTATACACAAGAAAATAAACTTACAAAATTTACTATAGGTTTTGCAGGTGGTGGCGAACCATTGCTAGATTGGAATATGCTATCATCTGTGTTAGATTCTATAAAAAAAGAAGATAGCAGGGGAGCTTTATTTTTTTATCTTATCACAAATGGAATCTTGCTTAATAAAATATTAGCAGAGTATAAAAAGCATAGTCAATATCTTAGAATTGTTGTTTCGCTTGATGGTGATGAAAAAACGCATAATACTAATAGAATCTATAAAAACAAACAAGGCACACATAGCATTATTATGCAAAACATTAATCATTATAAAGAACTTTTTTCAGCAATGCCAGCAGTTAATATGAGTATTGGAAGAAATAGTCTTAAAAACAAGCAAAGAATCCTAGATTTTTTATGTGAAAATGGATTTAAAGAACTTGCATTTACGCGGCTTTTTCATTGTGAAAATAAACAAGAAGAAATTACGCAATCAGAATTTATGGAATTTGTGCAGTTTTTTGGCAATTTTGATTTTGTGATTCGAAATTTGGAATCAATCAAAAGCAATAAAATTGATTGTATTATGTATGGCAATAAATGCGGAGTTGGCTACAACAATATTTTTTATTTTGATGATAAAATCTATCCTTGTATGAGATTCGTTGATGAAGTAGCGGATAAAAAATACATTCTTGGAGATTATGATTTGGATTTAAAAAGCATCAATAAAAATATGCAAAAACTTATAAGATTAGATTTTTCATGCAAGGAATGCTATTATGAAAAATGCTAAAATTGTTATTTGCGGAATTAGCTCGACTGGAAAAACAACGCTTCTAAAAGCTTTAGAGCAAATGCCTAATTTTAATATTATAGAAGGTTCAAAAACGCTTTGCAAAATTGCAAATCTAGCTGATTCTAGCAGGCTAAAAGAATCAAGTGAGAATCAAAGAAATCAACTTGGGGATAAATTTTTAGATATTCTTGAATCAAAAAATGAAAATATTATTTTTGTTGATGGACATTATAGTTTTTATAATCCACAAAATCAAAGCTTTGAAATTGCAATGAATGATAGAGATTTTAGAATCTATGATATTGTCTTATTTTTAGAAACAGATATTAAGCTTATCCAAAAAAGATTACAGGATAGAGGAAAAGAGTGGAATATTAAAGATTTGCAAACTTGGCATAATTTTGAGCTAGAATCTTGCAAGAAAAAAGCAGAGGAGCATAGCAAGATTTTTAGTGTTATTAGCTCTGAAAATATAGAAATTGAGGCTAAATATCTAGCTAGCTTTATTAATACTATTTTATATAATCCAGAGCTTTTGGAGCCAAAATGTATTTTTGATAATTTTCTTCAAACATACAAGCTTCCTAAAAATAAAAAGATAATCTTGGTTGATTGTGATGGAACACTAAGCAATCAAGATGCGGTAAAACAATTTTATAAAGTCAAGGAAGTGGAAAATTATAAAATTCCTAATGCTTTTTTGAATCATAGATTCTACGGATTATACCAATTTTTTAAACTAACACAAAAAAGATTAGAACTTGATGAACATATGTTTAACAACGCTTGTAAAATAGCGGCAAGTCACATAAGGCTCAATAATAATCTTATCCAAGCCCTGCTAGATACAAATTATAATGTTATAGCCATTAGTGCGGGTATACGCAAAATTTGGGATATAGTCTTTAAACAACATAATTTAGATTTTTTTCTTGTAGCAAATAATAGAATTACAACAATTGCTCAAGATACAAAAGCATATTTTGCAAAAGAACTTGTTAAAAGAGGATATGAAGTAGTTGCTATTGGAGATGGAATTGTTGATTCTGGAATGCTAGAAAATGCCAACAAGGCGATTTTAATCAAAAATAATAAAACACAAAAAATTCTACAAAATATAAAAAAGATAGAGCATGTACATATTATCGATTCTGATATAGACAAGAAAACAATAAGGGGGTTTTTGTGCTAATAGAATTAAAAAGCAAATATCCACTAGAAAATCTTATTAGCGATTCTAGAATTAAGGATACAAGCCCACTAGAACTTTCACAAATTCATATTAAATTTGGAATGTTTTTGGGGCTAGAAATTTTAGGCATACAAGAAAAAAGAAAAGTTAAAAAAGCTGCTTCGCAAAATGGAGAGCAACAAGAGTTTGTTTATTATAATGATAGCAATTTTGCTATCATTGGAATCTTGCGTGCAGGATTATATATTGCTGAAGGAATAAGGCAAATTTTTCCAAATGCTGCTTTTTATCCTATAAAAGAAGTTGGAGATTTAGATTCTGAATCTATAAAAAATATAAAAACCAAAAGGCTTATTATTGCAGATTCTGTTATCAATACTGGGAAATCGATAAAAGATTTTTTAGCAAAAACACAAGCGCAGCAGATTTATATTGCTACAAATGTTATTTATAAACCCACTATTGATAGTATTATAAATAATTGCGATGGTTTATTTACTATTAGAATTTCCGAAAATTCTTATAAAGGAATAGGTTCAAATGATACAGGAAATAGATTTTTTGGTATAACTTAGCTTTTGGCGCTACTTTAGCAAGCATCCACTCAAGCCTACTAAATCTTGATTGTTTTTGGACATTGTGCTAAAATCCGCTGCTTTGAAATATTGACGCACTAGATAGCAGAGATAAAATCCGCGCTAAAATGGAGAATCTATGAAAAAAGTTTTGGTAACAGGTGGGGCGGGATACATCGGCTCGCATGCAAACGCGATGCTAAATGCGCTTGGCATCCCCACTATCGTGCTAGATAATCTCATCTATGGGCATAAAGAGGCGCTGGATTTTGCGATGCGCCCGCTAGATGAGATACAAAAATATGCTAGCGATTTTAGCAGCGATTTGGGCGCGTTTATCTCGCTATCAAAGCCATTTAGCGCGCAAGTTTGCCCCAAAAATGCCAACTCCGCTCCAGAATCTAGTCACGCAAATCACGCAAATCGCGCAAGCCACACAAGCCACGCAAAACTCACTACCTTTATCCAAGCTGATTTATGCGACAAAGATGCCTTGCGCGAGATTTTTAAAAAGCACGATATAGATTCTGTCCTGCATTTTGCGGCGTTTGCGTATGTGGGCGAGTCTGTCGAAAATCCGCAAAAATACTACCGCAACAATGTCGCAAACACGCTAAACCTGCTCGAAGTGATGAATGAATTTGGCGTGAAAAACATCATCTTTAGCTCCACCTGCGCCACCTATGGCAACCCGCAAAGCCTCCCCATCGCAGAATCCCACCCGCAAAACCCCATAAACCCCTATGGCAGCTCAAAACTCATGGTAGAAACCATGCTAAAAGACTTTAGCATTGCCTATGGGCTAAAATATGTCATCTTGCGCTATTTCAACGCAGCGGGCGCTAGCGTGATATTTGACCTCGGCGAGTCGCACAACCCAGAAACACACCTCATCCCGCTTATCTTGCAAACCGCGCTAGGACAGCGCGAGCGCTTCAGCGTGTATGGCGATGACTACGACACAAAAGATGGCTCTTGCATCCGCGACTACATCCACATCGATGACTTGGCAGCCGCGCACATACTAGCGCTTAGCTACTTGCAAAATGGCGGCGAGAGCGATGTTTTCAACCTCGGCGGTGGCGGGGTGGAAAGCAGGGGCTACTCGGTATTTGAAGTGCTCGCTGCCACTGAAAAAATACTAGGCAGGAAAATCCCGCACGACATCGCCCCTCGCCGCGCTGGCGATCCGGCGATGCTTATCGGCGATGGCGCTAAGGCAAAGCGTGTGCTTGGCTGGAATCCGCGCTTTTACACGATAGAAACCATCCTAAAAAGCGCGCTTTTTTGGTTTGAAAATAAAAGGTATTAGCACAAGATTCTAGTATCAAAGTGGCAAAATCGGACAAAATCAAGCGACAACAAAAATAAAAATACAAAGGAAGCGAAAAATGAGTAAAAAAGTGCTAATAATAGGCGCAGGACCAGCAGGGCTAAGTGCCGCTAGAATCCTAAGTAGCAGCGGCTATGAAGTAGAGATTTTTGAAGAAGCGGATTCTGTGGGAGGCATGAGCAAAAGTTTCAAACTTTTTGACCAAATCGTAGATATCGGACCTCATCGATTTTTTAGCAAAGATGCGCGACTAAACGACTTTTGGCTATCGCATACTAACAAGCACAAGCTACCTATATATCCGCGTGATGAGTTTAGAGACCTCTATTTATTGGCAGAAATGGCAGCTTCAAATACAACAACCAAGACCATAGCATCCTCATGGGACTCGCATGCGCGGATAAAATCATAGGGTGCGAAACAAATCGCACAAAATGGGTGATTTTTAGTAATGTTGTAGTTTTTTGCAAGGCTTTGGAAGTTTGTGCAAATTCCAAAATAGATAAAACCATCATTACGAGGAGTAAAGCGACGAAACAAAGCCTCTGGCTTCTTTAGTAATGACAGAAACTTTTAGATTCTACAATCGGTTAAAATTTGCAAATCATCATTTAGCCAAAACTTCAAAGCAGCCGTTGAAATGCTCGTTTAGATGTTTGAGAAGTGCGTCTAGCTGGTGTTTTTCGCCTCTTATGTGAAGCGCTACTTTGTCATTCAAAAACTCCTTCTCGCACGCAAGTCCCATAGCATTTATCTGGTATTGCAAGGCGTTTAGATGCGAATAGGCGACGCAGAGGCTCAAAGATTCTAGCTTGACATAGGGGCGGATGAGGGCGGCATCTTTGGCAGATTTTAGCGCTTCTTGCGTGGCTTTGGTGTAGGCGCGCACGAGCCCGCCCACACCCAGCAGCGTGCCACCAAAATACCTCACCACAATCGCGCCGCACGACACCAGCTCCTCTCCGCGCAAGACATTTAGCACCGGCACGCCAGAGCTGCCCTTGGGCTCGCCATCATCGCTGCTGCGCTCCACTATCTGCCCTAGCTCATTTATCTCGCGATAGGCATAGACAAAATGCACGGCTTTTTGGTGTGCGAGCTTGAGGTTTTCCAAAAATGCGTGGAATTCTTGCACGCTCGCGAAGAGGAGCAAAAAGCATAAAAAGCGCGAGCCTTTGGCTTCAAACTCGCCTTTTGCGCTGGATTCTAGGGTTTTCATTTTGTGGCTTGGGCTTGTGGTTGGCATTTGCGATTAGCGCGGGCTGGCATGGCTAAACTTTAGATTCTAGTCGCGCACGCCTGCGCCTGCTTTTTCTATCGAAATATTTTCTTGCGCCTTATTTTGTGTGCTTGGCGAGCCGCAGATATGAAACTTTCGCAAAACTTCCGGCGACACCTCAAAGCCTTTGGATATGAGTGCGTCTATCACGCTTGGCTCGCAATCCGTCTCAAGCGGCCACTCTCTTGGGTGCGCGGGGCTTGTCTGCTTGTCGCACGCATCGATGAAAACCTGCTCGCCGATGATTTTCACATCGCGCTTGGCATCGATGTTATTGACGATGCGCCACACGAGCATGTAGGGGTTGTCTAGGTCGTTTTTGTGCGCGTCGATGAAAATAGCGATTTTCAAGCTAGAATCTAAATCGGCTAGGTTTTTGGCAAAGGCTAGCGGCAAGGCGGATTCTGAAATTTTAGATTCTGTGCTGGATTTTGAGAATCTGGATTCTGCAATATTAGATTCTGCGCGCGTAGTTTTTGCAGAATCCGCGCCAAAATCCAAAGCGCCAGAATCCACACTAGAATCCGCCTCCGCTATTTTCGCTATTTCTGCTTTTTCCACGCCGATTATCGCGATTTTTGGCGCGTTTGCGCTATCTGCTCCATATTGGCGCACGATTTTTACGCCCTTCATCCTAGCAACCAAAAGCGCGCAAAGCTCCTCATCACTAAGCGGCTTCACACCCAAAGGCTTCTCTAGCACAGCACTCACATCTAGCCCGAGTTTCCCGCCATACGCATAGCTTGGGCTTGCGTGATCTAGCGCATCGCATATCCCCTCACTTAGCATTATGCGACTTGTGGCAAATCGCTCCAGCACATACGCCAAAACCTTGGGATAATCCGTAAGTGCTGGCGCATCCTCGCCCAAAAATATCGCATGTTTCACAAAGCTCATCTGCCCCACACCCCAAAACGCATGCATTATCTGCTTGGCGTGCCCCGGGTATTGTGGCGCGATTTTGGCAAGGATTAGGTTGTGAAACACGCCATTTTCTGGCATATTATAATCCACCAAGCCATGCGCAGTGGTTTGCAGCATCGGCAAAAATGCGCGCTCGGTAAGATAGCCCATGTATTTATCCTCTATCGGCGGCTTACCCACCACGGAGGCGTGATATATGGGCGCGCGCTTGTGCGTGATAGCGCTCACCTCTAGCACAGGATAAGGCTCGATAGGCGTGTAAAATCCAGTATGATCGCCAAATGGCCCTTCATCGCGCAGATTCTCCACATCCACAAACCCCTCTATCACAAAATCACAATCAGCCGGCACGCTAAGCTCATTGCTAAGGCATTTCACCACCTCCACGCGCCGGCGCTTGATAAGCCCATAGAGCATAAGCTCATACGCGCCATGCGGTAGCGGTGCTTGCGCGCACCAAGTGTAGAGCGGATCGCCGCCGATGCCGATGCTTACAGGCATTTTGCGCCCTGCTTTTTTGTATTCGTGGAAAAAGTGCGCAGAATCCTTATGTATCTGCCAATGCAAGCCTAGCTCATTTTTGCTATGCACTTGCAAGCGATAGAGCCCTAGATTTTTGCGCTTGCCATCGATGCTTTGCGTATAGACTTGCCCCATAGTGATAAATGGCGCGCCATCATGCTTCCAAGTCGTAAGGATAGGCAGCGAGTAGAGACCCACATTTTCGCCTAGCATTCGCACTTCTTGCGCGCTGGCACGCTTCACTAGCTTTGGCAAGCAGAATCTAAGCACGCTATATCGGCGCAGTGTCGCAAATATCGCTTTTAGCCCTTTAGGAGGTGCTAGATTTAGCAGGGCTTTTATCTCTGCGGCGATAGATTCTGCGCTTTTGCCAGCCAGCAGCTCCATGCGCGCAAACGAGCCAAACACATTCATAATGATAGGCGTGCTATGCGCCCTGCCGCCCCTAGAATCCAGCGGGCGCGTGAAAAGTAGCGCCTTGCCGCCATTTGGCTTTTTGCTCTCAAGATACGCAAGATGCGGAATCTCTAGGTATATGTCTAGTGGCGTGTCGATTGTTTCTAGTTCGTCGTGCTGCTTTAGTAGCTCTATGGTGCGCTGCATGCGTTGTCCTTATGGTTTTGGGTTTTTGGGTTTTGGTTTGGTTTGGCTTTTGGGCTTTGCCTTGCTTATTTTTTTGGTTTGCTTTTGTGTTTGTTTATTTTGCGCTTATTTTGTGGCGGATTCTAGCATTTTGGGCTTGAAAGAGCACTTAGGATTTTGGCGCGCTAATTTTTTGGCGTGTAGATTCTGGCGTGCTGGATTCTGACGCGCGAGAATCTAGCGAGCCAGAATCCTAATGCGCGAGAATCTAGCGAGCCAGAATCCTAATGCGCGAGAATCTAGCTTGGGGGGGCGCGCTAGAGATTATCCATAATCGCTTGCATTTCTTGTTTTAAAGATGCGGATTTTTCTTTGAAATTTGTTTCATCAAAGCATTCTAAATGCACGATTGGGATGTGAGGATGTCGCGATGTCAAAAATGCATCGATAGATTCTGCGATGGTTTGGCGCGCATATTTTGGTGTATTTGGTGTATTTGGTGTATTTGGTGTATTTGGTGTGGTTTTGGGTGTGGATTCTAGCGTATTTTTTGGCGCGCGCCCAGAATCTAAAAAATCTCCAGAATCCGCAGATTTCGCAAAGTCCTTAGAATCCAAAGAATCACTAGAATCTACAAAACCCGCAGAATCACTAGAATCCAAAGAATCTTGCAAAAGACTAAAAACATCGCTAGATTCTCCATCAAGCCCCTTTATCATAGCGATGCAGAGTATCGGCAGCCCCGCCTCGCGCATGGCATTGACGCTTAGCAAAATATGGTTGATACAGCCCAGATAATACCGCCCCACCAGCACCACCGCGCGCGGATTCTTGCGCATAAAATCAATCATGCAAATCCTATCATCAAGCGGCGTATAAAGCCCGCCAGCTAGCTCGATAGCTAGATTTTTGGCATTTGGCAGGGCGATTTCTAGCCCGCTGTATGCGCGATTTTCGATCATTTTAGCGATATGTGGCGAGGCTGGTGTGCGTAGCGACACGCCCTCTTTATGCACTGGCACGCCTTTGGCAAAGCGCGCCACTGCGCTAGAATCTGTTTGCGCGCCGGCTTGGATAAGCTTAAAATAATCATACGCAAAAGCATGGCAAAATGCCGCGCTGAAGTGCGTTTTGCCCGCATCAGTGTGGATTCCAGCGATATAGATTTGCGCCATTTTTGCCCCTCTTTAATTCTTTTTGCCCTTTTTTAGCCTATTTTGAAACCCTGCTCTAATTCGCAAAACCCCTAAAAAAGCCTTTTTGCCTGCCAAAGCTTGCTAGGATCGATGCTTATGGTTAGCATTTGCTGAAGCGCTGTTAGGGGGGGGGCTCCTCTAGGCGAGTAAGCCAGCAGCGACAAACGCGCTTTCAAAAAGCTATTTTGCCACTCATAATACGCACACAGGCGGTTAAACCCGCTCGCGCGATAAAACGGCAGCCCATCATAAAAGCCCTCGCCATACTCGCTAAAATACCGCATCTGCCCCTTGCCAAAATAATAGCTCTCCTCTATGCCAAAGCCCTTGTATTGCAGCTTTAGCGAGGCTTGCGCGCCTATGCCATGATAAAAATCGCCTAAGCCGCTAAGCCTCCTCTTGCGCTCGCTTAGCCCAAGCATCTCCACACTCGCCTCCGCGCGCTCTAGCCATGGCACATACGCGCTCATATCGCTGCCTAGCTTTAGCTCATAGTGGATTTTATCCATGAGATTGGTATCTATTAGCCCTTCAGGTGTGAGCGCACCATCGCGCCCTAGAATCTCTTCGTTTTTGAAATGATACATAAGCCCGCTAGCCTGCGCGAAAAACGCCCCCTTAGCGACATTTAGCCGCGTGTTGGCAAGGATGAAAAACTCATCAAATCGCTTGGCAAGATTCCCGCCAAACCAGTCAAACACCAGCTCGCCAGACGCACTCACGCGCGCATTTTCGCCGGTTTTAAACTGCAGGGCTAAGCCATTGGTGTTTGGCGCATAGTATAAAAAATCCTCGCGAAAAAAGCTAAGCGGGTATTTGCCTATCCACATTTTGCGCGGGAAAATCCCAAAAATACCGCGCGTGCGCCTGCCCTCATAGGCATAATACGCGCTGATGTTTGCTTTGCTAGGAAAGCGCGCGAAGCCCATATCTTGGATAGTGTAGCCGCCAAACATAAGCGTGTGGCCAGAATCCTCGCCAGCGATGGAGAGCCCTATCTCTGGGGCTAGGCGGATGGCATAGAGCGTGCGCGTATCCCAAAGGCTGCCGCTTCCCTCAAGATTATCCAAGAAAAAGTCAAAGCCTAGGCGCGTCTGCAGATATATAGGGAGCGTGGATTTTGGGGTAGAATCTGGGGCTAGATTTGGTGTAGAATCTTGGACTAAGATTTTGGCGGATTCTTGTGCTGGTGCAAAATCTAAGGCTAAGGTTTTGGCAGAATCTGGCGCTGGCGCAGAATCTAAGGCTCGCGCGGATTCTGGCGATTTTGTAGCCTGTGTGGATTCTGGCGCAAAGCGTTGTGCTGTGGTTTGCGTAGATTCTAGCGCATCCGCCCACAATGCGCCAATCATCGCAAACAACGCGCAAAAAGCAATAAACTTTTTTGACATTTTCACCCTCTTATATTTTCTACAAAGCCAAACATTTCACAAAACACAAAGCCTTGCCAGCTTTATCCACAGCTCTATTTTTTGTTGTCCTTATCCTCTTGCATATCATTGAGATCGATTATCACGCGCACGGGCGCGCGTTTGTCGCTTTCGACATTGGCATAGCCATTTTCGTTATTGAGTATGATGCGCTCGCCTTTTAGGAAGTTTGGCTTGCCGACTTCTTGCACTTGCGCGTTACCTATGAGCTGGTATTCGTTTTCAAGTATGAGATAGATTAGCGTATTGCTTTTGCCGCGCAGCTCCCTGCCATCCTCGGTAAAAAGGATAAAATCCACCTTGCCTATCGCCTCAAACTTCAGCGGCTTGCGGTTTTTATCCATATAGATATTGACTTTATCCGCATTTAGCACATCTTTTTCTTTCACCATATGCACGCTGCCTTCAGCCGTGGTGATGCCCTTGCGCTCATCGCTAGAGACTTTTTGCGCCTCTATGTGAAGCTCTTCAGCATTTAGCTGCGCCACAAACGCGCAAGAAGCTAGAAAAGATACTATCGCCGCCGCGCCCAAACGCCTTATTTTTAGATATTTCATTGCTCGCCTTTAGTGTTGGTGTTTTGCAAATCTATGCGCGCTTTTACCGCCTCTGCTTTCATGGTTTGGAGGCGCTGGTTGTAGGTGAGATTCTGCCCTTCAGAGCTGCCCTCTATCGAAGTCGCCAAAAAATCGCCATTGCCATAAAAAACGCCATTTGGCATATCATATCGCGCGCGCTTGCTCCAGAAGCTCTCCCCGCTCTCTTTGGCATACACGCCGCCTTTGTCAAAAAAATACATATCATTGACGCGGCGGATTTCTTCGCCATAGATGTATTCTACGAGGGGTTTTGCTTTGCTTTTGGTGTCTTTGGATTCTTGGATGATGCTTAGTATCGTCTCATAGCTTATCTCATATTCTGCAAAGCGCAGCGCTTTTTGCCCCTGCACGCGCGAGGAGATGAGAGAATCTGTCGCGTTGTAAATATCAAAATCATACAGCTCCATAAGTGGCATTTGCGCGCGCTTGGAAAGTATCGCCTCGGTATCGATAGCAAAGATTTTCATCAACAAAAAAATCCCCGCAAGCAGTAGCCCAAAAAACCAATGCACTATATATGAAGGCGCAAAAATCGTGCGCGTATTTGGCAGCACATAAAAGCGGAGGAGAATCCGAGCCCTGCGCCAAAGCGCGTGTCTGGTGATGGTTTGGGCGAGGCTGTTTTGCGTGAGATTTTGCGTGAGGCTTGGTTTTGAATTTGGCGCGGGATTTGCGCGGGTGGATTCTGGTGCTAGATTCTGCGCGGCGTTTGATTTTTGCGCTGGATTTTGCGCGGAATTTGCGCGGCTAGATTCTGATGCAAGGCTAGATTCTAGATTCTGCGTGCTTTTTTGGCTTTTTTTGTTACTCATAAAACGACAAAAACTCCCTCGATTCATCCTCATTGCGACTTACGATAAAATCTATCATCCCCCTCACAGCGCCCTCACCGCCGGCTTTTTCTAGGATGATGTCGGCTTTTTGCTTGATGTAGCTATTGGCATTACTTGGGGCAAATCTAAGCCCACACTCCCTAAACATCCCCAAATCATTCAAATCATCGCCGATGCACGCCACCTCTTCTTTGGTGAGCCCTAGCCCAGAGATGATGTTGCGCGCGATGTTTGACTTGTCGCCAACGCCCATAAACACGCGCGTGATGCCTAGCTCGCTGGCGCGTTTTGCCACGCTTTTGGATTCTCGCCCAGAGATGATAGCGACCTCTCGACCCATTTTTAGCCACGCCACGATTCCCAAGCCATCGTGGATATGGAAGCTTTTGGATTCCAAAATCCCCTCGCTAGACTCCACAAACGCTAGCTTGCCATCTGTGAGCGTGCCATCGACATCGATGAGAAGTAGCTTTATCATAGGCATCCTTTTGTGCTTGGCATTTGGATTCTAGGGTTTTTGGTGAGTGCGCGGCGCAGCGCTAGTGCGAAAGCTTTAAACGCGGCTTCAGTGATATGATGCAGATTTTTCCCGCGCTTTGCCACTATATGCACGCTTAGATTCGCATTAAACACCACCGCGCGAAACCACTCCTCGACAAGTTCCACATCAAACGCACCGATTTTCCCCGTGTATTCTTTCTCGCAAGCACTCATATCAAACACCAAAAATGCGCGATTGCTGATATCCAAATCACACTCCACGCAAGCCTCATCCATCACCACCGCGCCATTGCCGAAGCGCTCACAGCCATGTGGCGGGTATATCTCGCGCGCCAAAAGCGAGCCGATGACTATCCCGCTGTCCTCCACGCTATGATGACTATCCACCTGCAAATCGCCCTTGCAAGAGAGATTTAAATCAAAAAGCGCGTGCTTGGCAAACGCCTCTAGCATGTGGTCAAAAAATCCCACGCCTGTGCTTATCTCGCTAGCCCCGCTGCCATAGATTTCTAGGCTAGCGCTTATTTGCGTCTCTTTGGTGTCTCGTTTTAGTTCGTTCATCTTGCCTCCTTGTGATGCTTGGTGCGTGGCTTTTAGATTCTGGTGTTTTTGGATTTGCGCGCGTTTGGATTCTGCTTGACATAAATATTTGGCATAAATATTTGTATGCTTAAAATCACGCGTGATTATAGCAGATGTTTTTCAAATTTTAGCGCCAAGCCAGAATCTGCCTAAAAATCCGCTTGAGAATCTGCCCGAGAATCTAGCTAGATTCTGGCATTTTAGATTCTCGCGCGCAACCTAGAATCTAAACACGCCAGAATCCAAACAAAACCAAAACAACGCCAAACGCGCCTAAAAATTCATCCCAAAGCTGCCATTCACGCCGATAAAATGCACCACGCCAAACACGCCCCTGCGATATGATATATCCGCACTCACAAACATCCCGCCGCGTATGTATGACTGCACGCCAAGCCTCGCGCCAATCTTTGTCTGATACACTTTGTCAGAAAAATCTATCGCCACCTCATCGCTCGTGCCCGCTGCTTTGATATTGGCAATCGAGCGCGTGTTAAACATAGGCTGCTCCACCGCCACATCCGCCACGATGAGCGCGTGTTTTAGCATATATTTTGCCTCTATGCCTGCTAGCGCGTCGCCCCATAGGCTAGAAAAGCTTGGCGCATTTAGCCCCAGCGCATTTCCCCAAGCGCTGTCATAATGATAGCTAAAGCCTACGCCAAGCGATGGGCGCACCTGCATTTTGCCATATTTCAAGCGATAGCCTATGCTTGATTTTAGCCTGCCTGCATAGAAGTTTGATTTGTTTTGTGATGAAAGCGTGGTGCCTAGATTGCTTAGGCTGTCATTATAAGCGATGTTGCCAAACGCCACTTCACCGCCGATATCCACCTCCACCCTGCCAAATGCCAAACGATCGATGAGTGAGAGCCTGCCTATATGCGCCCTAGAGTCGCGCTGATAAAAGCTCGTATCCTTGCTACTAGCGCTTGTGTAGGCGTAGTCTGCTTGGGCGTATAGGGTGTTGTTGTATTTGATGAAGTTGCCATACACGCTAGCGCCCGCCAGCCCGCCGCCTAGCCCCATAGCCTCGCTTCCTAGCACCGCGCCGCCGATAGCGCGCACGCCCATGCCGCTATGCGTGAGTGCGCTGCCTTGTTGCGCGCTAAGCAAATCTATGAGGATAAAAGGCGTCAGCACTTGCGCGCGCACTTGCGATGCCGACTCATCAAGTGCTGCGGATATGGTGCTAGCAGTCGCAGCGGTGTAGATATCTGGGAGCGCTTGGCTTATGGAGGTTAGCATGGTGCGCTGGTTGTGCGCTAGGGTGCTTTGGAAGTTATTTACCCTGCCCTGATTTAGCTCGATTTTTATCGAGCCGCTGTTTTGTGTGGCATCAGTGAAGCTGCCATCAGCGGTTTTTATGGTAAAAGTCTGGTTTGCGCCGCTAAGCGTGCCTTGTATCAGCTGAAAATCGCCAACCTTCGCACCTGTGGTATCCACTACGATGCTGCCATTATTTGTCACATAGCCCTTTATCTGCCCCATGTTGCCACTAGAATCCGCGCCAAAGCTTATCGTGCCGCCTGCTTGATTCTGGAGTGTTGGCGTTTCTAGCGTGCCGCCATTTATAGAAATTTGTGCTCCAGATTTGTTTTCTACGCCGCCTTGCGCGTCTAGCGTGCCGCCATTTATGATGATTTGCGAGCTTATGTTGTTGGTGTTGGTGTGGTTTTCGCTGGTTATTTTGCCAGTGATTATCATACTGCCGCTATTGTTGATTATCGCGCCAGCACCGCAATAATCTGCTGTGCATGTGGGATATCTTGTAAGTCCGCCATTGCTTACATTTCCCACAATACTAACTTTTCCACCATTATTTATTATCGAAGCAGTGGATGATTTGTATCCATATCCTGTGCTTTCTTGCCCCGATAGCAACAAAGTTCCGCCACCACCATTGACATCTATACTTAGACTACTTCCACTATTTACCACGATATCGCCATAAATAGATGCACTATTTAGCTGAAGCGTCATTAATGATGAATTGGATAGATTTATGTCTGCATAGCTTGTAAAAGACCTTGAGGTATAGGTGAATTGACTATTATTTAAATCAATTAGCGAGTTTGAATAGGCAGTAAATGTGCCTGTATTTTGCGTTTTTGGAGCAAAAGAAAAAGATGAATTATTGAATCTCCAAGTAGAATTGCCATCCATAATCACGCCATCAAAGCCATCTACAATAAGCCCAGTGTTTGGGTTTAAATTCATACTATTAATATAAAATACCACATTGCTACTTTGCGGAGGAGTGCTAGGAGTTGGCGTGACAAGCGATATGGTAAGCGCCGCCCTCGTGCTACTAGAATTTGACAATGTAAAGGAGCTAAGACGCCTTTGCTCTGGATTAAAGACGCATTGCAACCAAGTGCAGTATGCGTGTGCTTGTTGCGTTTCACTTACACCATTTAGTGTATATTCTCTTGGTAAGTATTGATTAAAATCCGCGTGTAACCACTGCGCGCACGCATGCGCGCCTAGCCACACCAACCCAAAAAGTCGCAAAATTTTAGTAATTTTTATCCTTTGCATGACATAAGCATAACACAAACAAGCCTTATATTTGCTAATAAATAATTTATAGCGCCGAATTAACATCAATAGCGAAAAGCACAAACCCAAAAATTACAAAAAATAGCTGTTAGACAATCTGCATTGAGAAAAACCAGCAAAATAGTCAAGTTTTGAAGTGAATCGTTTTGTGCTTTATGATTACAATAGACAACCGCCATAAATTTGTGGCATCTAGAAAATTTTAAATCATCTTTTTAAAGAATAAGCAGTCATCGCTTTAATTTAAAACCTAACACTACCCCACAAAAAACCTTGGCTCTCAAATTAAACAAAATATCAAAAACCGCTAAATTCTGTCGCAAGTTTACACAAGCGCGCCTAGAGCGTAAGCACTAGCTAGCGATAGCGCTTCTTGCTAGCTCTTTTGCCCTCTGCAGTGCCTCATCGATTTTGCTTATATCTTTCCCGCCGGCTGCGGCGAAGTCATCTTTGCCCCCGCCTTTACCGCCTAAAATCTGCGCGATTTCAGCCACCCACGCGCCCGCTTTTATCGGCGCGTTTTTCACGCCCGCGGTGATTGAGATTTTCCCGCCAGATTCACAGATGAGAAGCACCGCGATGCTTTGCTCCTCGTTTTTTGCCCTATCGATTGCCTCTTTTATCTCCACCGCGCTTTTGTCGCTTATGCGCGCGATTATGAGCTTGCACTCGCCCACGCGCTCAAACTCTAGCGATTTCAAGTCGCTTGCTTGGGATTTTGCCGCGCTTAGCTTTTTCACCTGCACCTTTAGCTTTTCGATGGCTTGGAGCAGGTCTTGGGCTTTTAGGTTTTCTTTGGCTTGGTTTAGCGTCTCTAGCGCATTTGCGCCCCATTCATAGCCCGCGCGCCCGCACACCGCCTCAATCCTACGCACACCGCTACTCACCCCACCTTCTTTGGTGATATAAAAGCTTCCGATTTCTGCGGTGTTTTTGACATGGATCCCACCGCAAAGCTCGATAGATTCTCCAAAGCTCACCACGCGCACGACATCGCCATATTTTTCGCCAAAGAGTGCCATCGCACCGCGCGCCTTTGCCTCATCAAGGGGCAGATTCTCGCATACCTGCGCGCTTGCGTGCAAAATCTGCTCATTTACATGCCTTTCAATTGCGCGTAATTCCTCATGGCTTAGCGCCTTTGGATGGGAAAAGTCAAAGCGCAAGCGGTGCGCCTCTACCAAACTCCCAGCCTGCGCGATATGCGTGCCTAGAATCTCGCGCAATGCCAAATGCAGTAAATGCGTCGCGCTGTGGTGTTTGGCAATCTCTGCACGCGCGCTATCCACACACGCTAGCACCTCATCGCCCACGCGCAAAGGCTCAAGCACACTCACTTTTGAAAGATTCAGCCCGAAATATTTTTTGGTATCAAGCACAAGGGCGAGGGATTGCGCGCTAGATGCAGAATCTGCGCTTTGTGCGTCATTGCGAGCGGAGGGCGCAAGCTCGGAGCGTGGCAATCCATTTTGGCAAGAATCCGCGCCTGTAGATTCTGCGGATTTTGTGGATTCTTTGGATTGCTTCGCTTGCGCTCGCAATGACGAATCCGCACTAGAATCCCTGCCCACATTAGAATCCCCACTCAAAATTCTAGTATCTTGAGTGGAATTTGTGGGTTGTGTAGAGTTTGGCGAATGAGGCGCACTAGAGCGTGCGTCGCAGTGAGACGAACTCAAACTCCCGCAAATTCCACCAAGAGACGAATTTTGCATAGAATTTTTATGAAATAGTGTGCCTTTGTCGCCAACTGGTCCGCCAGATTCCGGATAAAACGGCGTGCTATCAAGCAGCACATACCCTTCCTGTCCTTTCTCTAGCTTTTCAACGCGCAAAAATGCAGAATCTAACAGCGCTAAAATCTTAGCCTCCGCGCGCTCATTTTCATAGCCCACAAAAGCATTTTCGCCAAACTCCGCAAGCAACGCCTTGAAATCGCCCTCTTTTACGCTATCCCCGCTTCCTTTCCAGCTTGCCTTACTGCGATTTTTTTGCTCCTCCATGCACTTTTCAAACGCGCCCAGATCCACTTCCAAGCCCTTATCGCGTAGCATATCCTGTGTCAAATCAAGCGGGAATCCGTAAGTATCGTAAAGTTTAAACGCCACTTCGCCGGAGAAAAGCTTTTGGGATTGTGCGCCTGTGGATTCTGCGGATTTTGCGGATTCTTTGGATTGCTTCGCGCTTTGCGCTCGCAATGACGGATTTGCTCCACCAAGAGACGAATTTTGCATAGAATTTAGCTCATTCTCAAACAACTTCATTCCCGACTCTATCGTCTCAAAAAACCTCTCCTCCTCCGCCTTACACTGCTCCATAATAGCCTTCTTACGCTCTTTCAAATACCCATAATGCGCGCCCATGCTTTCACACACCGCGCCCACCACGCGATACAAAAACGCCCTTTTCACGCCCAGCAAATAGCCATGTCGCACCGCTCGGCGCAAGATTCTACGCAAGACATATCCGCGCCCCTCTTTGTCAAAATGCACGCCTTGCGCTAGCAAAAACGCCACCGCACGCGCATGGTCAGCTATCACGCGGAAGCTTGCTTGCGTGCTTTTGAAAGTCTTTAAATCCACATTTGCACCCGCACCAGAACCCCCAGCCTCCACCTCCAGCAACTCTATATCCTCATAATACCTCCACGCATTGCCACTTTCCGCACAAAGAGTTTCTATCTCTTTCATCAGCGGCGCAAAAAGCGAAGTATCAAAATTATTGATTTTCCCTTCTTTGAGCGCAATCACGCGCTCTAGCCCCATGCCTGTATCAATACTTGGGCGCGGTAGCGGTGTCCGCACGCCATCTTTTTGCTCAAACTGCATAAAGACAAGATTCCAAATTTCTAAGAATCTATCGCCCTCCCCGCCAAAATAATCCTCGCTTGAGTGAAAATATTTTTCCCCCTGATCGACATAGATTTCACTGCAAGGTCCGCAAGGTCCGCTATCGCCCATCTGCCAAAAATTATCCTTATCGCCCATACGCTTAATGCGCGAAGGGTCGATATGCTCGCACCACAGCGCGTAGGCTTCATCATCGCTTTCGTGGATTGTCACATACAAAAGGCTTTTATCAAACCCCAAAATCTGCGTCACAAACTCCCACGCATACGCTATCGCCTCGCGTTTGAAGTAATCTCCAAAGCTAAAATTCCCTAGCATCTCAAAAAGCGTGTGGTGGCGCGCGGTATAGCCGACATTTTCCAAGTCATTGTGCTTCCCGCCTGCGCGAATGCAAAGCTGTGATGAAGTCGCACGCGGAATCTTGGGTGTCGGCACCTTACCGGTGAAAATATCCTTAAACTGCACCATTCCCGCATTTGTAAAAAGCAAGCTCGCATCATCAGGCACCAGCGGCATCGACTCATACACCTTGTGCCCCCGCTTTGCGAAATACTCCAAATACAGCGCGCGAATATCCATGTCATAACCTTTAGCTTGGGATGAAATTTGCAATTGTATCAGCAAAGCAAAAAAGAATCCATAATTTTGCGGATTTGTTTGTGTGGATTTTGCTTTTTAGATTCTGGCGTTTGGATTCTGGCGCGGGCTTTGTGCTGGCGCGGGGCGAGTGCTTGGCAAGTGTTTATCGAGCGTTTGGCGCAAAGCCCTTAAGCAAAAGGTTTGCGTATATCTGCTAAAATGCGCGGGCAAAAAGGCAGAATCTAGCGCATTTGACGCAGACCACGATTTATTTTCAAGATTTATTTTCAAAAATTTCTTCTTAAGGAGCGCAAGCCAACATGCAACAATCACAAACACCAGAATCCAAAAACAAAACCAAAGCCATAGATTCTGCAAAATCCACAAAAGCAAAAAGCAACGCAGAATCCGCAGAATCTACAAACCCCAAAACCCGCATAAAAAAGGTGGAATCCACCAGCCGCGCCAGCCAAGCGCGCGCCAAAAGCACCACGCGCGCGCCAAAAGCAGATTCTAGCGCCAAAGAACCAAAACGCATCACCACCTCCGCCAAAGTATTTTTTGGCGTGGCATTTGCCATCGCGCTTTTTCTTATCATTGATCTCTACTACGCGTTTTTAAACGACATGCTTATCGCAGCACTCCTATGCATCGCGACATATTGGATAAAAGACGCCTTGCAAAAGCGCACCAGAAGCAACCTCATCGCCTCGATTTTAAGCGTCATCATTTTGCTAGCGATTTTTATCATTCCTTTGTATTTCGTCATACATCGCGGCACGCTCTCGCTGCTTAGCATTGATTGGAAGCAGGCGGAGGCGTGGTTTTTGCAGATAAAGCAGCTGATTTTAGGCATCGCAAGTCATGTGCCATTTTTGCAAATGGAGGATATTTTCCAAAACATCTCCATCTCATCGCTCGCCACGCATGCCACGCGCATCAGCACAAACATCGGCAAAGGCAGTGTCAGCTTTGTGATAGATATTTGCTTTATCGTGCTTTTTTTGTCGGTGTGGTTTTATTATGGCGGCAGCTGGTATGCGCATATCAAATCGCTTCTGCCAGCGCGCAGCGAGCAGGTGGATCTCATCGCGCTTGATGTGAGTGGGGTGTTGCGTATCGTGTTTTTATCCACGATTTTAAATGTCTGCTTGCAAGGCTTTGCTTTTGGCGTGGCGGCTAGCTTTTTTGGGCTTGATGGCGTGCTGCTTGGGGTTTTGTATGGGCTTTGCTCGCTTATCCCGATTGTGGGCGGCGCGCTTATTTGGATTCCAGTCGGGCTATTGCTTTATGTGCAGGGCGATATTTTTGGCGCGGTGTTTTTGGTGGTGTATAGCGTGGTGTTTATCGGATTTGTGATAGATAATGTGGTGAAGCCCTTTTTGATACGCATCGTAAATCGCAAACTTCTTGATAAGCCGCTCAATATCAATGAGTTTGTGATATTTTTTGCGATTTTTGCGGGGCTTGGGGCGTTTGGATTCTGGGGGATTATCATAGGGCCGGCTATCACAGCGTTTTTCATCGTGATGATGAGAATCTATGAGCGCGACTTCGCCCCGCTAGCGCAAGAAAATGATGCAGACATAAATCAAGCAAAAGCAAATAAGGCAGACTAAGCAAACTTAAGGAGAATCCGCATGCCAATATCGCCCAAGCGCAACTACATAAAAAGCGTGCGTAACCACAAGCTACAGCAGCAAACCGCGCGAAAAATGCAAGCCACGCAAAACTCGCAAAACGCACAAAATATGCAAAATATGCAAGGCACACAAAACTCGCAAAACTTGCAAGCCACGCAAAACTCACAAGAAGCGCTAGCCAAAAAAGAGCAAAGAGCGCTAAAAGTCTCTATGATAAGCGCGCTTATTTTGGCGGTGTTTGGCATATCCTTTGGCGTGTGGGCGCAGAGTCTGGCGGTGATGTTTGATGGATTTGTCGCGCTTGTGAGCGTGGGGCTTGGGTTTTTGAGCGTGGTGACTTCGCGCTATATCTACAAAGAAGATGATGATGTGTTCCAGTATGGCTATGTGCGATTTGAGCCGATGGTGAATCTTTTTAAGTCGCTGATTTTGGTGTTTGTGTGCGTCTATGCGTTTATAAATGCCGCGAGTAGCCTCGTCTCTGGCGGGTATGAGGTGAAGCTTGATAGTGCGGTGATTTATAGCATTTGCGCGTTTGTGTTTTGCGCGGTGCTTTTTGCCTACACGCGCATCTATGCTACTAGCCTAGAATCCGATCTCATACGCGTGGATAATACCGAGTGGAAAATCGACTGCGTGCTGTATCTTGGCGCGCTGGCGGCGTTTGGCGTGATATATTTGCTTTTGCGCTATGATAGCGATTTTGCGCCATTTGCGCGGTATGTCGATCCGCTGCTGCTCGCTGTGCTTTCACTCATGCTAGCCATAAGCCCGATAAGAATCTGCATCGCTAATTTCAAAGACTTAATCATGGTCGCCCCGCCAGAAATCGATGAAAAAATCACGCAAATCATGGAGAATCTAAGCCTAGAATATGGATTTAGCGACTATGACACGCACACGGCGAAATCGGGGCGATTTTATATGATAGAGGTGAATATTTTGCTACCTAGCAATGCGTCGTATGGGGCGGGGGCTGGAGCTGGCGGCGCAGAATCTGGTGCAAAATCTAGCGGGGATTTGGGCGTGGATTCTGGCGGCGCAAAATCTGGAGCAGAATCTAGCAAAGCAGAATCTAGCGCGCCAAATGCATGCCAGCCAAGCGCGCCCAAAATCCACTCCATCCAAGATGTCGATAATATACGAGAACGCATAGAAAAAACCCTAGAAATCCCAAGCTACAAAATCTGGCTCTCTGTGAGCTTTACCGCCAACCCCAAGTGGCTGTAAGACGCTCGTTTTATGATGCTCATGCTTTTATTTGTTTTATTTGGTATTGCACATAAATTATGCAAATTTTGCGCTTCTCCCAAACTTACCTAATGGCTGAATTTTGCAATAATGCGACTTGAATAATCAAAATCTAAATATAAAATTGGTGCAAAATCTGGAGTTTTTATATATAAAATGCTCCAAAATATAAAAAATAGGACAACATGGAATAAGACCACAAAATCTAGAAAATATATAAGATGTTTAACATTTTTATTCTGCCTCAACTTTTATTCTGCCCTCACTTCCGCTAGGTATTGCTTCACATCTTGCAGAGTGCGCTCTTTTAGCCATTCTGGCGAAATCACCTTGATAAATGGCAGATATTTATACACCAGCGGCAGTATCTCCATCTCATCAGTGATGCTGACAAAAAGGCTTATATTGCCATATTCATCGTGTATCGCGTGCCCGTGTTTTGGGGCTTTGCGCCTGAAATATTTGGCGATTTCTTGCGGGATAAAAAGCTCCACCATAAAAGGCTCTTGCAGGTTAAACCACGGACTTTGCGCGCTCTCTATCCTATCTAACAATGCAGAATCTACGCTAAAATGCGCCTCTTTTAGCACGATATTTTTCACATCTTTGAAATAAAATTTTTTAAAAATCGGCTTTTCTGTAGCGCTTTTTGTATTTTTATTTTTTATGGGCTTTTTTGCGCTAGATTTTTTGCTCGCATTTTCACTATTTTCTTTGCTTTCTTTCTCGCGCAAACGACTCACATCAAAGCCAAACACATACCAAAATCCCTCCAAAAACGCCAGCCTAAGCGGCTGCAAGACAAACTCGCGCTTTTTGAAGCAAAACCCAATCTCGCGCTTTTCTCTTATCGCGCGCTCCAGCATCTCAAACTGCGCCAAATCCGCAGAATCCAGATTCTCGCCATCGATATTTATGAAAATTGGATGTGCCAGATTTTGCGTGAGGCGCTCTAGCAGCATACGCGCTTTTAGCGCAAACTCCGCACCCGCACCCTTTGCCAGCTCGCCCAAAATCCCAAGCACCAGCCGCTCATCGCTACTCAAATCATCTAGCGCTTTTGTCTTATCCAGCCGCCAAGTGCGCCCGCTGCGATACGCGCCCATTTGCGCGAGTTTGGCTAGGTCGCGAGAAATGGTTTTGGGGCAGACGCCAAAATGTTTGGATAGCTCAGAAATGCCTGCGCCGCCGCTAGATTCTAGGTATTTGGCGATGTCATTTAGGCGCTGTTTTTGTGCGGACATTTTTTGCCTTTTGCTTGGATTTTGGTTTGTTGCGCGGGATTTGTGGTGATATTTTGCACGCTAGATTCTAGCAATCTTGCGCTTAAAATTATAAAAAAGCCCGCGAGATTTTTGGATAAAAATTTTATATATTTTGGTTGGGTTTTTGAGCTGGAAATGCTGGGAAATCGGGAAATATGGCAAGATTTGACTTAGCACACATAATGCGATATGATGCGAAACCCAAAACAATAAAAGATTGAAGGAAGAAATATGACACAAAATCTAGAAGATTTTGCAAAAAAACTAATTGAGGCAAACAATAAATTTGATGAGTTCAAAGAATCTGGTGGAAATTATTTTAATATTTTTGAAGGTTTAGGGGTAATGTATAAAGAAAATTATCACTCGGCTTTTATTGCATATTTATTAAATCAAAAAAACAAGCATTATCAAAAAGTATTTTTGGAAAAACTACAAAATGAGGGCGATGTCCCAAAGAAAATATTTGGCAGTCTTAAGGCAGAATATTTTGCCGATGAAAATAGCGTGCGCACAGAAGCTAGTACAAGACAAAATCGTCGTATAGATATTTTATTGACATTTAACCATAATAACAAAAGAGGGGCGATTATAATAGAAAATAAAATCAATGCAAAAGACCAGCGCGGACAATTAAAAAGTTATATACAAGACGCTCAGAAAAATATAATATTGGGACCAGATAACAAAGAAAGAAAATTATCAGATGAAGAAGTGCAGCAAGCTGCGACTAAAATACTCACGATTTATCTACATAAAGATACCGATGCAGAACCTCAATATGGGCTAGGCAAAGGAAATGGTAGATGGTTTATCAAAAAGAATAAGATATATAACAAGCAACAAGATGGAAAAATGCAATCTTTTTATCTAAAGCTTGACTATTGCTGGATAAAAGAATGGTTATATGATTGCAAAAATGAGTTGAATGCGGATAAGGTTAAATTAGAAAATGGACTAAACAAAATAGGTTTTTGCATAGAACAATATATTGATATATTGAACTCATACATAATAAATACAGATAATACCAATACTAAAGAAAAAGATATTGCTAATTTTATTGTCCCGCATTACACAAAAGAAGCCCTTTCGTGTAGAAATCTAGATAAAACAACACCGAAAAATTATTCTAATGAAATACGGCAAGCATATGAGATTTTAAATGATAATAAAAATTGGATAAATATCAGAGAATCAGTGCTTGAAGCATTTGAAGGTGGTTTTAAAAATTCTAAAATTGAAAGTAGTGAAGAATGGATATATCAAGAGAGCGATGATTTATACTATAGCTTCTGGTATCTAAAAAGCCAAGAAAATTTAAGCCGATACATAACGCTTTCTATAGGGTTTGAAAGCAATTATAAAAAACTTTGCATTATACTAAGCACATGGGATGAGGATAGCGAATCATGCACCAAAGAAGCAGAATCTATTTTCAAAAATTCTGCGGGTAGTGGTGTTCGCAAATATCAAGACATTTCATATTGTGAATACATCCAATTACCAGAGGGGAATAAAGACTTCATCGAGTGGATAATGTCGCAAGGCATAGAACAAGCCACGCAAGAAGTCACTGCTAAAATACAAGATTTTCTCGCAAAAGAGCCGATAATAAACGCGATAAAAGAGCTAAAAAAGATTCTGAAATAATATCAAAGGCTGGATTCTAAACCCCCTAGAATCCCCCAGAACCTCAAAAACCGCATAGAATCTAGCCTTGCCAGACAAATCCAAGTTAGCCAAATCTCACTAGCTTCATACCCCAAGCATACCAGAATCCAAACTGCGCGCAAATATCCCTATATGCTTCTTAATACTCCTGCCATACTTCTTATGTTCCTGCTACATTATACTCCCACCCCACTTCTTAAAATACCCCAAAAACCACAAACTAGACATATTTATGTCCTTTTTATTTGGTATAACTTCATATTAAATTTATAAAGGAGAGCAAATGCGAAATGTCAAGCAGAATCTAGTGAGATTTATCAGCACCAATGAGCCGTTTATAGACACTAGGATAGAATCTATCGTTAATCAGATTTTCGAAAATTCTGTCGCTATCATCAGCTCGTTTGTGCAGGGCAGCAGGTATAATGATGAGCGCGCGATTTTGCTAGGGCATGCCTTGACAAAGCGCGATATACGCTATTTTGCGATTACTGATACGATGAAGCGCAAATTTTATATCTGCTATAGCCATTTTAACCTCCTAAAATCCGAGATTGTCCCCCTTGCCAAATATTTTTGCCAGCAGTATTTTACGCTTGAGAAAAATATAAAAGGCGCTATATGGAGGGAAGAGGAAATTCATATATATAAAATATATGGCGACATAGATTTAAAACAAAGCTGCGAGATGATGTATATAAATGATATGGGCGAGTGCGTCTCTAGCGGATTTATCAAAAAAGCATCGATTGCGTTTGTCAGACTAACGCCCACGAGATTTATAAACCGCGTCCAAAAGATTTGCGCGCATCTGCTGGGTGTGAGCGCGGATGAGTTTGTGCTAGAGTCTATCGATGAAAGCGAGGTGCTTGGGCGCTACTATCCGCAAAGCAGCTTAGAGGCGCTGTTTTGCTCTAGGGATTCTAGTCTTGACCTTGAAAAACTGCGCGATGACGAGACGCTTTATCGCTATATCACGCTGCAAGATGAGCAATATGGAATGGGAGAGAAGCGCATATTGCGCGATTTGTTTGGGTATTTGCAAAGCTAGGATGGGCGCATTTGCGCGCACTAGAATCTAGCGCCAGAATCTAAACTAGATTCCAAGCCAAAAGCCCAGAATCCAAACCACGAAAACCACACAAAATCCACAAAACAGCACAAAAGGAAGCCCATGAAGCCCACCAATTCCGCTAATTCCGCCAAAAACGCCAAATGCACCAAAGCACAAACCGCGCCAAACACCAACGCCATGACAAAAGCGCTTCTGTCCGAGCAGCGCCTAGAGATGACAAAGCATTTGAAAGATGAGTTTGAGCCCTTTGTGCGCTTGTATATTTTGCGCCTCATCGTGCGATACAGCGATATTGATGATTTTTTGGAGCACAAAAGCCGCGTGCTGTCGTTTTTTGAGATAGATTTGGATGCCAGCGCGCCAAACCAAATGCCAAACCGCTCGACAAAACACACAGCAAATTACACGCCAAATCACACGCCAAACTCCGCGCCAAACCAAGCACCAAATTCCACGCCAAACCACGACATTTGCGCTTCAGAATCGCTTATGGAGCATTTTGCCGCGCTTCTTATACGCCAAGAGCGCAAGCCCCTGCCACAAACGAGGCTAGATCACAACCTCGCCTTGCTCCAAGACTCGCTACGCCTTAGCCACGCACAGAAAGAGATCGTGCGCCTAAGCATCATCATCGATAGAAATATTTTGCTCGCAGATATTTTGGAGCGCCTAAGCACGCACAACAAAAAAGAAGAATCCATCTTGCAGATTTGCATCATGCTAAATCTTCCGCTCAAAGACGCCCAAGATTCCGTAAGCAAAAACTCCATATTAAGCAAATCAAACTTTGTCAATTTCCGCCGCAATTATAATCTAGTGGATGCGCTAGAGCCGCTGGATGAGCATTTTTCCGAGCGTATGCTAGTGCCGCAAAAAAGCATCGAGCCGCTTGTTAGCAATGCCATCATACAAGCACAAGATTCTAGCCTTAGCCTAAATGATTATACGCATCTGCAAAAGCAAGTGGCAATCATCAAAGCACATCTGCAAAGCGCGCTTTTAGAATCCGCGCAAGGCGTCAATATCTTGCTCTATGGACCTCCGGGCACTGGCAAAAGTGAGCTTTCAAGGCTTTTGCCACAAGTTTTGGGCGCGCGCTGCTTTGAGGTGAATTTCATCGATGAAGATGAGGATGGCGAGATGCTTAGCTCAAGCAGGCGCATCAGAGCTTACAACAGCGCGCAAAATCTCCTTAACACGCAAAAAACAATACTTGTCTTTGATGAGGTGGAGGATATTTTGACGACTAGCAAAGAAGGGCATCAAGAGGGTAAAGCGTGGTTTAACAACGCGCTAGAGACGAATAATATCCCAACGATTTGGATCACAAACAACATCCGCATCATCGATGATGCGCTCATCCGCCGCTTTGACTGCGTGCTAAAGATGGGCTATCCTAGCAAAAAGCGCCAAAAAGAGATTCTAAACAGCGCGCTTGCCAAGCTGGAGCTGGAGCTAGAGCTAGATTCTCGCGCGCGAGAAAAGTTCATCAAAAAATACGCCAAGCAAAAATACCTAAGCCCAGCCATCATCACGCGCGCGATAAAAGTCGCAATCTCATGCAAGCAAGCAGAATCCAGCGCAGAATCTAAAATGACGCGCAAAGCAACACTTAAAGCAGAATCCAAAGCCGCGCGAGATTCTATGCAAGATTCTGCCTCGAGCCTAGAAATCCTCTCACGCCTCATAAATAGCACGCTAAAAGCACAAGGCAACTACATAAAGCCCGCATCCAAAAAAGACAAAAAGAAGCGCGATGACTACACGCTGCCAAAGCACTATAGCCTTGCATTTGTCAATTGCGATGAGAATCTAGAAAGCCTAGCGCAAGGCATCGCGCGTGTCAAAAATGCCAGAATCTGCCTCTATGGCGCGCCCGGCACTGGCAAAAGCGCGTATGGGCGCTACATCGCCAAGCTTTTGGGCGCGCCTTGCGTCCTAAAGCGCGCGAGCGACCTCAAATCCATGTGGGTGGGGATGACAGAAAAAAACATCGCGAGTGCTTTCAAAGAGGCGCGCAAGAAAAAGGCGGTGCTGATTTTTGATGAGGTGGATAGCTTTTTGCATGATAGGGCGGGGGCCAGCAGAAGCTGGGAGATAAGCGCGGTAAATGAGATGCTGACGCAGATGGAGAGCTTTGATGGCGTATTTATCGCGACGACAAATCTCATGGAGAATCTTGATAGCGCGAGCCTTAGGCGCTTTGACTACAAATGCGAGTTTAGGTATCTAAGCGCAAAGCAAAGCGCGAAACTTTTCACCAAAGAATGCGTGCGGCTGGGGATAGAATCTAGTGGCAAGGCGGTGGATTCTAGGATTTTAGACAAGGTGTGCGCACTGCGAAATATCACGCCCGGCGACTTTGCCGCTATCGCGCGAGCGCATCGATTTAAAGCATTTAAAAACGCCGCCGAGCTTTTCACTGCGCTAAAAAATGAAGCGCTTTTGAAAAAAGACACTACAAATGCCAATCGCATAGGATTCTAAGCCTAGCAGAATCCAGGGGGTTAGGATTCTAGTATATTGCACAAATATACTAGAATCTAAAATTTGTAAAACAAATAAATCCATTTATTTGTTTTACACTTTTTAGATTCCGCCTCTTGACAGATAGCTACTATCATCCTTTATAATTGCGCTTCCAATTCAAATAAAGGAGCGACAATGAAAAAAGTCCTACTCATAAATGGCAGCAAAAAGTTTGGCAATTCAGAAGGCAGGCTAAGCGCGACACTGCAAGAATGCGCGGCGCAAACACTTGGCGAGCTTGGCATAAGCGTGGCGCAAACGCACATCGACAAGGGCTATGATATAAATGAGGAGGTGCAAAAGATTCTGGATGCTGATGCGCTCATCTATCAGATGCCCGGCTGGTGGATGGGCGAGCCATGGATTGTCAAAGAATACATCGACAAGGTGTATCTAGCGGGCGCTGGCAAGTTTTTCACCAGTGATGGCAGGCATCGCGACAATCCGACCAAAAACTACGGCAGCGGCGGGCTTTTGCACGGCAAGACATATATGTTTAGCCTCACTTGGAATGCGCCGATAGAGGCTTTCACGGATAAAGACGGCTTTTTCGGCGGTGTGGGCGTGGATGGCGTGTATCTGCATCTGCATAAAGCGCATGAGTTTATGGCGATGAAGGCGCTGCCGACTTTTATCTGCAATGATGTGGTGAAAAATCCACAAGTGGAGAAATATCTTAGCGATTATAAGGCGCATTTGAGAAAGATTTTTGGGTAGATTTGGCTAAATTTGGCTAGGGGGTTTTGGGTTTTAGCGGAGGTTTTTGAGCTTAAGGATTTTTTGGCGAGGGTTTTTAGGCTAAATATTTTTGACTGCATGGATGAGGGTTTTTAGCGAGGATTTTTGAGATTAAGGATTTTTGGCGAGACGCAGTCGCAGTCGTAGCTAGCGCCCCTAAAGCTCGCTTCGTGAGTGGTATTAGCTTTAACGGGCTTAGTTTAGCTAAACTGCACAGCGCAGTATTGCTAAGCAAAATCAAGCCAAAAACTTGATTATCCCAATAAATTCTATCTTGTTTTGGCCCTAGAATTTCAATCAATCTTTAGATTCTGGATTTTAGATTCTGGGGGCTAGAATCTAAAATTTTATATCAGCTGTCTTACAAGGTTTTGCAAGGTAAATTTACCTATTCCTCATTTGGCACTAATCCAGCGCCGCTAGTGCCAGATTCTGCGCTATCGCTTTCCTCTAGCCCTTCATCTTTTTCTTCTTTAGGGCATGTCACAGCAAATGCGACTTTTTCGCCCGCGACATTTACGATTTTGACACCGCTTGTGTTACGCCCAGCCTCGCGTATCGCATCAGTATCCACGCGTATCATTTTGCCTTTGCTTGTTAGCACCATGAGGTCCATATTTTCATCATTGACATTCACGACACTTACGAGATTGCCTGTTTTTGTCGTCAGTTTCATAGCGATGACGCCTGTGCCAGCGCGCGATTGCAGGCGGTATTCGCCAGCATTTGTTTGCTTGCCTACACCTAGCTCGCTAACAGTCAGCAGTTTGTCGCTTTCGCTGCCTATAGTCACCGCACCGATGACGAAATCGCCTTTATTGCGGAATCGGATTCCAGTCACGCCGCGCGCCGCGCGCCCGATTTCGCGGATATTGTCGATGCCAAATCGTATGCACATGCCCTTATTTGTGGCGATGAAAAGCTCTTTTACATCTTGCGTGATGATTTTTGCAGTCACTAGCTCATCGTCTTCATCGAGGTTTATCGCGCGCACGCCCACGCTTCTGATGTTGGAGTATTCGCTTAGGTTGGTGCGCTTCACGACGCCATTTTTGGTGAAAAATACCAGCGATTTATCCTCGTTGAAATCTTTTGTCGTGATGGTCGCCATGATTTTTTCATTGGCTTGGAGGTTGATGAGATTTACCACCGCTTTACCGATAGCTGTGCGCCCTGCCTCTGGGATTTTATACACTTTTAGCCAATAAAGCTGCCCGCGGTTAGTGATAAACAAAATCGTATCATGCGTGTTTGCCACAAAGAAAGATTCTATAAAATCATCATCATGCGTGTTGCCGCTTATCTTGCCCTTGCCGCCGCGATTTTGGCGCTCATAGACTTTGAGCTGCACGCGCTTGACATAGCCTCTGTGGCTCATAGTGACGACGACTGGCTCATTTGGTATGAGATCCTCAACATCTATCGCATCATAGTCTTCTTCTATCTGCGTAAGGCGCGGCGAGGAGAATCTCTCTTTGACTTCTTGCAGCTCATCTTTGATGATGCCTTTTAGCTTCTCTTCGCTTTTTAAAATACTATTTAGATAGTCGATTTCTTCGAGCAATTTGGCGTATTCTTGATCGATTTTGTCGCGCTCTAGCCCGGTTAGTCGCTGCAATCGCATATCTAGGATCGCCTTTGCTTGCAACTCGCTCAAGCCAAACTTATCCATAAGATCAAGCCTCGCGCTATCAGTATCTGCGCTCGCGCGGATTAGCTTTATCACCTCATCGATATTATCTAGCGCGATTTTTAGCCCTTCTAGGATATGCGCTCTAGCCTTTGCTTTTTCTAGATCAAAAATCGTGCGGCGGATGATTATCGTTTTTCTATGTGAGATAAAAATATTTAGCAATTCTAGCAGGGTAAAAATCTTTGGCTCTTTGTTGTTTATCGCAAGCAAAATGATACCAAAGGTGCTTTCCATCGTGGTGGATTTGTAGAGATGATTTAGCACGATTTCACTCATCGCCTCGCGCTTTAGCTCGATGACTATGCGCATGCCCTCGCGATCGGACTCATCGCGCACTTCAGAGATACCCTCGATGACTTTGTCTCTGGCTAGTTCGCTTATCTGCTCGACTAGCTTTGCTTTATTGACTTGATAGGGCAGCTCATCTATGATGATGATGTCTTTTGTCTTGGTGCGCTCGATATGTGTTTTGGCGCGCACGCGGATTCTGCCTCGCCCGGTGGCGTAAGCATCGATGATGCCTTGCTTGCCATAGATGATGCCACCTGTGGGAAAGTCTGGCCCCTTGACATGCTCCATAAGCTCGCTAAGCTCGGCATTTGGGTTGTCTATCACGCAAAAAAGCGCATCCACTATCTCATCCAGTCGATGCGGCGGGATACTCGTCGCCATACCCACAGCAATCCCGCTAGAGCCATTTACTAGCAGGTTTGGAATCCGCGTAGGCAATACATCTGGCTCTTTTAGGCTATCATCATAGTTTGGCACGAAATCCACAGTGTCTTTGTCAATATCGCGCAAAATCTCTTCACTAGCCGCCGCCATACGCGCTTCAGTATAACGCATCGCCGCCGCGCTATCGCCATCTATCGAGCCGAAGTTCCCCTGCCCATCGACAAGCGGCAAGCGCATGGAGAAATCCTGCGCCATACGCACCAGCGCATCATACACCGCTGTATCGCCATGCGGGTGGTATTTACCGATGACATCACCCACGATGCGCGCGGATTTTTTGTGCTGCGAGCGCGAGGTGACATTGAGATCATTCATCGCATAGAGGATTCTCCTATGCACGGGCTTTAGCCCATCTTTGGCATCAGGCAGGGCGCGCCCCACGATGACGCTCATCGAATAATCCAGATAGCTATCCTTGATAGAATCATCGATTTTTATATCTACAACGCTAGAATCGTCCAAAAGATGCTCCATTTTCTCTCCCAAATGTTGAAAATATCGTGTTGTCGGTGCGTATTTATCAGTATCGGATAATGCAAAAATAAGCGGCAATTGTAGCCAAAATTTGCTTAAAACAAAGCTGGCATAAATTTGCGATAGAACATTGAGATATAGACAAAAAAACCGCGTTTGCTATCACGCTAAGGATTCTATGAAGTTATAATATATGGGATTCAAAAATATTTTACATCCCCAAAACAAGAATAAACCGAAGTGAAACCGAATAGACTGCTCAAAAAGCATTTGCGTCCATTGTTGTGCTTAGCCAACAAATTAGCTAAACAATGATATTAATCATTAAATAATGCAAAAATCAGAATCTGCATCGCGCAATTTTGCAATGCAGATTTTATTTAATTCACTCAAAATTTAGGTTGTTTATTGGCTAAAATCTGCGCATCTACCCCTGTGGCGATTGCGAGTAAGGATGCAGTATAGCAGGGTCGGCTAGCAGGCACACAGATGAAGGGTCTTTGCCCTCATAGTCGATTTTGCTTAGCAAATCACGCGCGATGTTTAGCCTCGCTGCCTTTTTGTCATTGGAATTTACGATAATCCAAGGCGCATAAGGCGTGTGCGTGCGCGAAAACATTTTCTCAAACACCGCAGAATACTCATCCCACAAATCAAGCGATTTGGAATCTATTGGGCTTAGCTTCCACATGCGAAGCGGGTCTGTTTTGCGGCGCTTGATGCGGCGCTTTTGCTCTTCTCTGCCGACATCTAGAAAATATTTGAAAATCATCGTCCCGCTAGAAATCAACATCTGCTCGAGGTTTGAGACTTGATAGATAAACTGCTTATACTCCTCTTGCGTGCAGAATCCCATCACGCGCTCCACGCCCGCGCGGTTATACCAGCTGCGATCAAAAAAGACGATTTCCCCACCGCTTGGCAAAGTGCTGATATAGCGCGTGAAATACCACTGCGTGCGCTCTATCTCTGTAGGCTTTGGCAGTGCTACAATGCGGAATCCCCTTTGGTTTAGATGCTCGGTGAGTGCTTTTATCGTGCCACCTTTGCCCGCTGCATCGCGCCCTTCTAGGATGATGACGATTTTTTTGCTCTCTTTTTTTACCCAGTTTTGGAGCTTAAGAAGCTCGACTTGCAGCTTTTCAAGCTCTTTTAGGTAAAACTCATCTTTCAAGCGACCATTTTTTTTGTAAATGTCTTTTGCGTGCGCTTTGTCCGCTTCTGGGCGCGCGGTGATTGCCTTTTTGGACTCTTTTGCCTTCATTTCTTTTGCCTCTTTTGATTTAGCCTCTTTGGCAGACTCTTTTTCTTTCCCCATTATCGACTCCTTGGATAAAATAACTTTCTATTATAGAAACTTTAGTTAAAATATACTTTAAGCTTTGCAAAAATAGGCATAAATCTTAGTTTGCATCACGAAAAGGACACATTTATGAGGCAAAATGTCAGCAAACACATAAAAGTTTTTTTTCTCAATATGGATTTGGATTCTGCGCGCGTGCTGTGCGATGAGACGCTGCGAAAGCTTGCGCTTACTTGGGAGGTGGAAAATGCGAGTGCTATCATCAAAGGCGAGCGGGCGGATGAGTTTGCCAAATGGGCGCAAGGGATTTTTCAGCACCACATCGTCATAGGCGAGGATATAGAATCTATCGCTATAAGGCGGCTAAAAGAGGAGGGGCTATGCCTAGCGACGGCTGAAAGCTGCACGGGCGGGCTTTTGGCGTATCATTTCACGCGCAATGCTGGGGCTTCGGAGGTGTTTTTGGGCGGGGTGGTAAGCTATGCCAATGAGATAAAGGAGCGGATTTTGGGTGTGGATTCTGCTAGCTTGGAGGACTTTGGCGCGGTGAGCGAAGTGGTGGTAGCGCAAATGCTTAGCGGGACGATAGAGCGCTTTGGCGCGGGTGTGGCGCTGGCGACAAGCGGCGTGGCTGGTCCTGGTGGCGGAAGCGCGCAAAAGCCGGTAGGCACGGTGTTTATCGGTATGCAAATCGCCAATAAAGAGCCGATAATCGAGCGGTATAATTTTGTGCCAAAAGTGGGTGGCGCGGGTGGTGGCGTAAATAGTGCTGGCGCGGGTAGCGCAAATAGTGCTATAAATGCTGGCGCGGAATCTAAATCGAGCGATACGCAAGCCACCATGCGTTTAGATTCTGGAGCGTGTGTGCCGCGCCTCACACCTTGCCATGCGCTAAGCTTTAGCGCGCGCGAGGATATACAATATCAAGCATGCCAAAAGGCTATCGATTTGCTACTGAAAAACATCTAAACGCGCGGGGCACATTGGCGCATTTGGCAAAACAGCCGCCACAAAAGGCGCGCTGCGTGCTACTCAAACAACGCGCCAAGCGCGTAAAAACCGCGCGCAAAACATAAATAATGCAAAACATACGCTTTACCCTTGACAAAAAGCGATAAAAAAAATACAATTTCACTTTTTTACTTCAGATTTTCAAGCGTGAGTTTTGCCTTTGTCGTTTTATAACTTGTAGCGCGCTTGTTTGGCAACATTATTTTGACCCGCTAGCTCAGCTGGTAGAGCAATTCCCTTTTAAGGAATGGGCCGTTGGTTCGAATCCAACGCGGGTCACCACTTTTAGGTCTAGTGATGGCCCCTTCATCTAACGGTTAGGATACCACCCTTTCACGGTGGCTACAGGGGTTCGAATCCCCTAGGGGTCACCACTTTCCTTATCTTGCTAAAGTTGGTCGCTTAGCTCAGTTGGTAGAGCGCCACCCTTACAAGGTGGATGCCGTAGGTTCGAGTCCTACAGCGACCACCACTTTAGATTTTCCTTTACTTTCATTTTGGAGCGGTAGTTCAGCCGGTTAGAATACATGCCTGTCACGCATGGGGTCGCGGGTTCGAGCCCCGTCCGCTCCGCCACTTTTTAGATTCTGCTTTTATCTTTTTGTATTTTTTGAAATATTGCGAAATTCCAAAGCGCTAGAATCCATGCATTTAAAACGATTTTCTAAGCCTTGCATAAATTGGCAAAGCAATTAATAAAATTTTAAGCTATAGATGCTATAATGTCGGCCGGTTTATGAAGTGGTTAAAATAAGAGGAGTATAGGGTCCCTCGCAGGGTTACAATCCCTTGAGAGTCCCGGTTTCGGGCTCACCCTATGACTTTCGCTATTTCCTATCTGCTTTTAGATTCTCTACATCTATGATTTCAAGCCACACTGCAAGCCAAATCCCAAACAACCAGAATCCACAAATCCACACAAATTTTTACAAAAGTTTTCTTGCATTAGCCACCCAGAATCCAAATGCCGCGCAAACACAGCATACAACGCACAAAGCCGCAATATACAAGCCTACAACGCGCAAGGCCGCAACACATACAAGGCGTGATTAAGCATAAAGATACTAGAATCTAGCATTTTACATTTTTGGCTTTTTTGGCTTTTGACTCTAAAAGTGCAGGCAAACAATCGCGCATAAAAGCGACAAACAAAGCCAAAGCCCGCAAACAACGCAAGACGCATAAGATAAATTAAGAGGCAAAACATGACAGATATTTTAGATTCCACAAGCATTTTAGATTCTGTGGGCGCGCTCGCTGGCTTGATAACTTTTGCGGATTTTAGCTATTGGCAGATGATTGGCTTTGTTTGCATTGGGCTTGTCTCTGGCGTGGCGGCGGGGTTTTTTGGCATCGGTGGGGGCGTCATCATCGTGCCTTTTATGCTGCTGCTTGGGTTTCCCATACAGCATGCCATCGGGATTTCTATCGTGCAAATGGTGTTTGCCAGCGCATTTGGCTCGCTGCTAAACTACAAAAAAGGCTTGCTTGATCTGCGAGATGGCATATTTATCGGGATTGGCGGGCTTATCGGCGCTAGCTTTAGCGGGATTTTGCTTAGCGTGCTTAGCGATGTGCTGATAAGCCTTGCGTTTTTGCTGCTTACTATCATTTCATTTTATCGCTTTGCTTTTAAGGTCAAACCCCAAATAAGCGCCACCCCGCCCATACAAGATGAGCGCAAAAAGCGCGCGGTGCTAGTGATAGCAGGTGCGCTCACAGGCGTTTTTGCCATATCGCTTGGGATTGGCGGGGGGCTTTTGATAGCGCCGATTCTTGGGTATTATCTGGGCTATGATTCCAAAAAAGTGGTGCCGCTCTCGCTGTTTTTTGTCATCTTTTCCTCGGTGTCTGGCACGCTCTCGCTTTATCACACGCAAGTGATTAGCCCGCATCTCGTGGGCGCTGGGTTTATGATAGGGCTTGCTTCTATCATCGGCGTGGCGTTTGGAATCTATCTCATCATGAAAGCCAGCGCGAAGGTGCATAGAAACGCGCTTTTGTGGATTTATGCCTTTGCTATCGTTGTGACGAGTATAAAAATCATTCAAAGGCTTTGGTAGATTCTGGTGGTGGATTTTAGCTGGCGGATTCTAGGCTTTTTGGTTTGATTGAAGCGGTTTGCGAGATTTGTGGCGGTTATTTTAGATTCTAGTTTTGTAGGATTAGCTGGTATTTTGTTTTGGATTCTGGGTTGGGTGAAGAAAAAGTGGTGCGGAAGAGAGGACTTGAACCTCCATGCCTTGCGGCGCTAGATCCTAAGTCTAGTGCGTCTGCCAGTTTCGCCACTTCCGCAAAATACAAAAAAGCAAGATTTTGGATAACCAAAACAAAAATTATACTAGAAAAACATTAAACCAAGCTAAAAACCACCACAACATTGCAAAAGTAACTGACAAGGCAAAATTGCAATAGCGATTTGGACGATTCGCAAAGATATACAAAAAGTAGCAATATCAGAGTCCAAAAATATCACACAAAAGTAATATGCCAAAACTCTAGTAATTTTAGATTCTGGCCCTATGACAAACATAAAGCAAGCACACCAAAACCGCACGCTTTAGATTCTAGAATCTAGATTTTGGCATCTAGATTCTAGTATTTTCTAAACACGCGCGAAAGCGCATCCTCCGCGCAAACACACCACAAAAAACAATCAAAAGTTAATAATTTGCAAATAAAAGCAAAAATTTAAGGCTACCAAAGGAAAAAATGAGTTAGAATAGGCGCTAATATTCTACAAAAAGGAGAGAAAATGCAGAACAATGCCGTCTTAGAATACGACTATTCTATAGCAAAATTGTTTTTGTACTCAACATTGGCATTTGGCTTTATAGGCATGCTAATTGGTGTAGTGCTTGCGTTTCAGTTGGCGTTTCCAGATCTAAACTATATAGCAGGTGAGTATGGGATTTTTGGGAGATTGCGTCCTTTGCACACCAATGGGATTATATATGGTTTCACGCTAAGTGGAATCTGGGCAGCGTGGTATTATCTCGGGCAGCGTGTGCTTAAGATCACTTACCATCAGCACGCGTTTTTGAAGTTTATTGGTTTGGCGCATTTTTGGATTTATATTGTGCTTATGCTTTTGGCGGTTGTTACGCTGTTTGCAGGGCTTACACAATCCAAAGAATACGCCGAGCTAATCTGGCCGCTTGACTTGCTAGTCGTAGTCGTATGGGTGCTTTGGGGAGTAAGCCTATTTGGCTCTATGGGTGTGCGCCGCGAAAATGTGATATATATCTCTCTATGGTATTTTATCGCGACATTTACAGCGATTGCAGTGCTATTTATATTCAACAACCTTGCGATTCCTACTTATCTAGTGGCTGGCACAGGTAGTTTGTGGCATTCTATATCGCTTTATGCAGGTAGCAATGATGCGCTTATACAATGGTGGTGGGGGCATAATGCGGTGGCATTTGTTTTCACATCTGGCGTTATTGGTGTGATTTACTACTTCTTGCCTAAAGAATCCGGACAAAGCATCTTCTCTTATAAGCTTACGCTATTTTCTTTCTGGAGCTTGATGTTTATCTATATTTGGGCGGGCGGACACCATGTCATCTACTCTACTGTGCCTGACTGGGTGCAGACACTTGGCTCTGTATTTTCTGTGATTCTTATCCTTCCATCTTGGGGGACAGCGGTGAATATGCTTCTTACCATGCGCGGACAATGGCATCAGTTGAAAGAGTCGCCATTGATTAAATTCCTAATGCTAGGAGCGACATTCTATATGCTTTCTACTTTGGAAGGACCAATCCAATCTATCAAATCTGTAAATGCGCTAGCGCACTTCACTGACTGGATCGTAGGGCATGTGCATGATGGCGTTTTGGGCTGGGTAGGATTCACGCTAATCGCAGCTTGCTATCATATGCTACCTAGAATGCATAAAAGAGAGATCTACTCACGCAATATCATGGATATCCAATTCTGGATCATGACTATTGGCATCGTGCTTTATTTCTCTAGTATGTGGATCGCTGGTATCACACAAGGTATGATGTGGAGAGATACTGACCAATACGGCAACCTTGCATATCAATTTATCGATACAGTAAGCGTGCTATTCCCATACTATCTCATCAGAGCGATCGGTGGGACTATGTATCTAATAGGCTTCATCATGTTTATCTACAATGTTGTGATGACTATCACTGCATCAAAACAGCTAGAGAGTGAGCCAAAATCTGCCTCACCTATGGCTGCATAAGGAGTGAGAAATGTTTAGTTGGCTAGAAAAAAATCCATTCTTTTTCACGGTGGCGTTTTTGGTGGTATTCTCGATAGCTGGGCTAGTCGAGATTCTGCCAGACTTCTCTAAGTCCTCTCGACCAATCGAGGGGCTTAAGCCTTATTCTTTGCTAGAGACTGCAGGGCGACAAGTATATATACATGAGGGCTGCTACAACTGCCACTCACAGCTTATACGACCATTCCAAGCAGAAGTAGATCGCTATGGTATCTCTAGCTTCAGCGGTGAATATGCGTATGACAGACCATTTTTGTGGGGCTCTAAAAGAACAGGTCCAGACCTTCATAGAATCGGTGATAGCCGCTCTACAGACTGGCATGAAAACCACATGCTAGATCCAAAAAGCGTAGTGCCTGCTTCTATCATGCCTGCTTATAAGCATCTTTATAGCAAAAATGTAGATTTTGATACCGCGTATGCAGAAGCCTATACACAAATGAAAGTATTTGGCGTCCCATACAACACAGAAAATGGCGTATCTATCGGCAAAGACATCAATGAAGCAAAAGAAATCTACCTCAATGAGGCTAGAGCGGTGGTTGATGATATGAAGTCCAAAGATATCAAAGATGCGTTTGAAAAAGGCGAAGTGAAAGAGATAGTAGCGCTAATCGCGTATCTAAACAGCCTAGGACAAAGCAGAAGGACTAAGTAAGGTTTGACATGACAGCAGAACATATCGAATACCTAAGGATTGGCGTATATTTTGTAGTTACGCTGCTCTTGATAGTTTTCTTGTATTCCTATGCCTTTTCTATGTGGAAAAAGCAAAGAACCGGCGCTAAGGATTACGAGAAATATGGTAGTTTGGCGGTTAATGATGACCTCAATGATGAGCTTGTAGAGCCTAGAAACAAACAAAAGGAGTAAAATATGGGTTGGTTGAGTGATAGCGTCAATGTGATTACTTTATTGGGCGCGGCAGCAATTTTGGTGATAACCATCTATGTGGTGGGATTCTACTTCAAAAAAATGAAAGATGCCAAAGCCGATGGTGAGCTTACAGAGCATGACTGGGATGGCATCAAAGAATTTAAAAACGACATTCCAATCGGTTGGATTGGCATTTTTGTCGTGGTGATTATTTGGGGATTGTGGTATATCTTTTTTGGGTATCCATTGCAAAGCTTCTCGCAAATAGGACAATACAACGATGAGGTAAAAGCCTATAATGAGAAGTTTGAGCAACAATGGGGTTCGCTAAGCCAAGAAGATAAAATCGCGATGGGTGAAGGGATCTTCCTAGTGCAATGCTCACAATGCCATGGCATCAATGCAGAAGGCATCAATGGCAAAGCGCAGAATCTAAGAGCATGGGGCAAAGAAGAAGGTATCATCAATACCATAAATATGGGTAGCAAGGGGCTTAACTATATGGCAGGCGAAATGTCTCCGGGACTTGTAGGCACTGATGAAGAAAAACGCCAAGTCGCAGCCTATGTGATGAAGACATTTTCTCCAAGCAAGGCGACTAAATATTCTCAAGCAGATGTAGAGGCAGGCAAAGTGGTGTATGAAAATATCTGTGCTACATGCCATGGATCTGATGGCAAAGGTAATGCCAATGGTTTGGAGGGCTTTGCTTCTGACTTGACTACTTATGGGGATTATAAGTTTGTAGATCATGTGCTAAAAAATGGCAAAAAGGGCTTCATCGGGCATATGCCTTCGTTTAATTATGCAAACTTCAATGAAACCCAAGTGCAAGCATTGTCTGCTTATATCCATTCTCTAAAAATTCAAGACTAAGGAGAGAACATGAATGGTTTGTTTGGAATCAATGGGCTATTAGGATATTTGGTGGCGGTATTGCTTGTGGTTGGATTGGCGATAGGTTTTGGCATTTGCGCGGCTAGCGTGCAAAGTGCCAACGCGCAAAACTATTACAAAATCGACAACTACCAAGATATCCAATCAAAAAGTGCGGATAATAAACAATTCTACAAAGACGCAAAGTAAAGGAGCGAGCATGTTTAATAGCGCAGAAAAATTATTGGGCACTTTAATAGTCGTTTTGCTGGTTGTTTCTATTGCTATCGCCTTTATTCCTGATGGATTTTTGCATCTTGTATAGGGAGATGGCTTGAGGATTTTGAGACAGATTCTGCTAGCATTTCTCGCACTGGTGGCGAGCACTACTTGGTGCTGGGCTAGCGAGAGTGGCTATATCTTTGGCAACAAGCATCACACTATCGTGCCAAAATCGCAGCAGTTTGTCCAAACGCTATCTGAAGAAGTATTTCAAAAAACTGGGGTTAGAATCTATCTAGACATCATCGATGATATTTCTATCCCCTCTGCTTATCCTACCAAGCAAGCGCGCCAAGCCTATCAGCAAGAGCGAGCGCAGTCATTGCAAACCCCTTATGTAGTCATATTTTTATTTTTGCAAGAGCACAAAATGGATCTCATAAGCAGCCAAGATCTGCATAGCTTCCTAGATCAGAAAAAACTAGATTCTATATATTTTGATTTTATGGCAGCACTTTTGCCTGAAAAAGACCGCGACCTCACACCACCAAGAATATCCGCTGTAATACTCAATGGCTACTCTGAAATAGCCGATACCATAGCCGATCATTATGATGTCAAGCTAATAAACAACTTTTCCACCGATGAGCGAAATGTCAAAACATTTACCGATATCATCATAATAATAATGCTTGTCACGATAGTGGGGCTATTTTTGCTGGCAAATTTTGCTGGCAGAAAGCGATCAAAATAGCAAAAACAACCAAAAAGGGGGACAATATGTCAAATAAAAAAGACACAAAACAAGACAAAAAAAGCATAAACCTCTGGCCCTATGGGATTTTGAGCGTCATACTACTTGGCGTGGTGCTTATCACGATTTCTATCAGAATCTCGCTCAAGCACCCAGCCCCAGACAACAAGCCATTTTTCCTAAAGCATGATGAAAGCGATGAGAGCATAAACGACTTTTTGGCAAACACCAAAGAGCTGCAAGAGCATTTCAACTTCTATATGCAGGCAAACTCGACAAACACACCCGTCACGCAAGATGAAGTGTATAAGCCATACTCTCCATACCTGCGCCCGCCACATCGCGATAGCAAACCAAACGGCATCTTTGAGACGCTTGTCACCAAGGCGCGCAACACCATAGATATACTCATCATCCCAATCGATGGCGACCCAAGCAAGCTAAGCATCACCGCCTATATCCAAAAAATCGGCGGCGCGCCCGTGCAAGAGATATTTATATACAATCCAAGCGATAGTGCTTATACTTCAAGCAAACCGCTAGATAAAAGCGGGTGGATGCTTATCGGCGATCTTATGCAGACGCAAATCCCAAATCCTAGCCAAAAAACTAGTGGCAAAGCGGCAGATAAAAGGGGTGCAAATAACGCAAAAGGCGTAAATGATACAAGAGGAACAAATGATGCAAAAGGCGTAAATGATGTAAGTAGCGCAAATGTGGAGCAGGTAACCTTCAGCACGCCAGCATTTGAGATAGAAAATGAAGGGCGCTGGATAATATCACTCCAAATCACCTATGAAGGCAAAAAATCCATTCTAGAAAAAGAGTTTTATAGCATGGATGCGCATTTTCATCATATTTTGCGCTAGCAAGCTGAAATATAAAATATGCAAAGCATGCCAAAAACACCAAGCGCGCCAAAAATGCAAATCTCGCCAAGCCAGCCATGCGCGCCAAAAGCGACAAATGCGCCGGCCACACTAAACGCGTTTGCTATGCCACGCGCGCGTATTAGGCTAACCACACCTAGCAGACTAGCCGCGCCCATCGTGCCTGCCACACCAGCTACGCGCGGCGGCTTTATCATGCTAGAGATTGTTTTTGCGCTTCTTATCATCGGCGTGGTGTTTGGTGTGTTCGCGCATTTTTACAACACGCGCCAGCAGATTCCAGCACTATCCATATCCGAGCTAGACCTATCCCAAGAGCAGGCACTCAAAGAGCTAGAATCTAGCGTGTCGCCCACGCCGCATAAGATCATCGGGACCAATGGAGAGTTTTGCGAGAGGGAACTTTTTGAGACCACACAAGCGCAGAGCAAATACAAGCTATTCATCCCGCAAAACTGCGACAAATAGTGCCTTTGTCCTTATGGAGTTTGTCTTTGGCATCGTGATTTTATCACTGATTGCCATAGCGCTTGCCAAAACCACGCTAACTTTGCAAAAACAAGCCCTCGCCAAAAGCACCCAAACCCTCTTGCTTATGGATATTAGCAATGCCGCAGACATCATCAAAAACCACTTGCAAGCAGAATCTGGCTTTCATTTTTTAGATTCTGCTTTGAGTGCGGGCGCGCATAGCGTGCTTTTGCGCGATAGCACGCTTTTTTTGGATGGCGCGTTGCTAGCGCGAAATATCTCTAGCTTTGAAGTGCATAGCCTTAGTGGCAAGGCATTCAGCATAAATATCTGCGCGCACAATGCCACAGGCTCGCAAACCTCCTGCATAAATCGCGTGGGCTGGCTAAAATGACTAAACGCGCCAAATACGCAAAACGCTCAAAACGCGCAGGCAAAAGCGCGCGCGCTAAACTCACCAGCGCATACGCGCTTATCTATGCGGCGATGATTCTGCTTTTTGTCACTTTTATCCTTTCAAGCCTAAGAAATAGCAGCGGCATCGCGATAGACAGAGCGACCAACGCGCACATAAATTTCCAATCAAACCTCTACCTCCAAAGCCTCGAGCGGATAGCTAGAATCTGCGCGCAAAAGCAGGGATTCTTACAGGCAGAATTCGCGCTTGATGATGGCTTTGTGGGCGGATTTGAGATACAGGGCAGCGATGCGTTTTTATACATACAAGCGCTAAATCGCCGCACCGGACAAACCATGCGCGCCACCAAAACCATAACCCTAACACAAACGCCATAACCAAAAAGCCAATCGCGCCATAATCAAAATGCTAAAATATCAAGACACCAAAAAAACAAAAACGCGCAAGATTTTTGCAAGCCCAAAATCCAAACCAGAATCTAGCCAACACCAATCGCGCCACCAAATCCCAAGCCAAAACGCAGAATCTAGATTCTGCAAGTGCCAAAATCTTGCGCAATCCACGCATCACCACGCAAAAATCACCAAAAATAGAGAATTTAAAAGCGCAAAAATCTAAAATATAGAATCCAAAAACATAGAATCTAAAAGCACAAAATCAAAAAGTAGAAAGAACAAAAAGCAAGGAATCAAAAAAAACACAAAAACAAAGAATCTAAAAAGCAAGAAAAAAGAAAAACCTTAACCCCCTTAAGGAGAGAGAAAAAAAGGGGGTTATAAGGAAGATAATGCAAGTAGGATATACCTAAACAGATCACAACAACTAAAGGAGACCCACCACTCGACCAACCCAATTCGCCTTTAGTTGCCTAGATTCTAGCTATTTATGAGGATTTTTGCTATGCGGATTCCCGCCACCTCCTAGATAAGTAGCCTTGCCATTATGCAGCGCATACGCCTGACCAAATCCCTTCACAAAGCGCCCATCATGCGCGATAAGCTCGATGAGATGAAAATCTGTCATATTGCGTATAGTTTTGATGCCACCAGCACCGCCAGTTTGCGCGATGAAAGCATCAAAGACTTCGTTAAACTCGCTAGATTCTCGCTCCACAAAGCGCGCCTCCACGCGATAGCGCAAGCGCTTACGCAAAATCACAGACTTCGCCTTGCTCTCATCTTCCAAAAACATAAGCTCTATATTCTTCGGATTTGCCTTGATGCTTTCATAGTGCTCCGCTACTTCGCTCACATAGATATAAAACTTGCTCTTGTGATGAATCACCGCAGAATAAGTCGCTAGCACCTCGCCTTTGGGATTGAGGCTCGCAAGCACAGCCGAGCCAAAGCTTTTGGCAAACTCCACCACTTCTTGCTCGACAGAATCCAAATCATGCGTTTTCTCCACGCTCATGCAAAGCTCGATGATGATGTTTTTTATCGTCTCTGGCGTGGCTTTTTGCGGGAACTCCACGCGCACTTTGCCACCATCATAAGCGATGTCAAGCCCTTCAAAATCCACAGATTCAAGCTTCACACCCTGCGCGCCTTTCACGCCGCCAAATTTCGCCACCAAGCCTTCCAGCTCTTTTTGGTGGTGACCATTCATATGAGAAATAACACTCTCAAAACTCATTTTTGCTCCTTTAGTTGTTTGCTGGCGAAATTATAGAAAAATAAAGCTTAGGAATTTATTAAAAATAAGAATAGCTATCGAAAATAAACAATGCAATTTTAAAATATTACTCCAAGAATTTATCTCCAAGAAGCTGGTGCGATTCTAACCGCGATTGGCAGGCTTTGCGGAATCAAATTTAAGTTTATCGCGCGCGATGGGTTTTGGGGGGATGATTATAAAGCACACCACGCCGCGCAAAAAAATGGTAAGCTCAAAAATTGGCGTGAGCTAAACAAAAAATACGCGCTAAATCTCGATGAATACAGGCTCGAGCGCCAAGCGCAAGAATATGCCACAAAAGAAAGTGATAGTCATGGTGTTTGGGAGGATCTGCTCGAGCCTAGAAACATTTTGACAATTTTAGGCATAATCGTGATGACTGCACTTACTGTTATAAGCTCGATTTTTCTCTTTTGGCACAAGCACTGCGCCTATGGCTATGGCTGTAACCACGCTAGTGCTATCGCTCGTAGGCGCGGTGGCGAGCGCTACCGCTGGGATTTTATCAGTGGCGCAAAGCGTGTATGTCGAGCAGACTATGGGCTATCTAAACGCCCAAATGACGCAGACAAACATAGGCATCGAGGGCATAAGCAGCGCGAACTCTATCGCCAATGAAAGTGTGACAAATGCGCTGATTTTCGCACCATACAGCATAATGCCAGAGGGCGTGACATTTGAGAAAGGAAAGGCTATTGTAAATGACTATATACATTTACAATTATTTTGGAGCAAAAAACTAGTTAAAGTTAAAAGTCCTTCTTGGATTTCACAAATAGTACGCCAATATTTTGGTGTAAAAATTTCTGGCAAAATGCAGAAAATGAATCCTGATAGCTCCAAATCAATTCCAAAGTGCCATCAAACTCCATTTTTGTTACCAAAAGTTGCTGGTGTGTTTAAAAGTGCGGGATATTTTTGCCAAGTGCGCGCGCATTGACTTTTAATAAAGTAGTATCAAGTATCTTTTTTCTATAGAAGCGAGGCGCGCGAAAATAGAGCCGCACAAGCGCGAGAATCTGATATTACACAAATGCGAGATCCAGCGTCACACAAATGCCAATCTCGCACTAAACGCCAATCTCGCGCGCAAACAAACTCGCTTCACGCCAAGGGGTCATCATGCGCCACACTACGCCTTTTTGCTATCCTTTTTATAAACCCGCTGGGACTTTTTGTAACGCTTCCAGTGACAATCCTGCCAAAACCCGCAAGATTCCAACAATCACCAAAAGCATCAAAATCATCAAGGCGCCCATGTCGCTTGCCACCGCGATTTGCATGATTTTCTTGCTGCTAGGCTGTGGCGAGAAAATAGCGCAGAATCCACTAGGCGGCGCTTTTGGAGAGGCACATGATAAAGATCCGCTAAAAATCGGCTCCAAGCCCACGCCCCCAGCCAAGCAGGCATATCCCAAACTCATCGTAGGCAAGGTGCATTTCGCGCATGAGAAGGGCAAGGATTTTGGTATCAATAGCGCAAAGATTCCAGATGATGAGTCGTATCAAAGCGAGGCGATTCCAAATGCATCGCTTAAGGGCACATCACTTCAGGGCGCGCTAAAAGCCAGCCCACCCAATTTATCCAACCCCTCCAATGCACTCAATTCGCCCAACCCATCCAAATCCCCTCCGCTAGGCTCGCCGCCTAGTTCTCCTACAGGCGATTATTTCTCCCTTAGCTCGCCTGCGGGCGCGATACTCACCGTTTGGGCGCTAGCGCAGGGCAACTGGCTCTGGGGCTACACGCTTGCTGATAGCGTGGGCTTTGGCGATGCGCGGGTGTGGCGCTTTAGATTTTTCAAAGACGACCAAGTCATGCTAGAAAACGCCAAAACTTTCACCTGCGCCAACGCCTATGGCACGGGCGTCATCCACTCTGCATGCGATGAGACAAACATGAACCAGCGCTTCGAGCTCATCCCCATGACAAACGAAGCCTTCCTCTTGCGAAATGTCGGCAATGGGCGATGCCTGCACGCGCCGATTAGCGATGTGTTTGGCGATTTTCACAGGGTGAGTGGCATCTATCTAGTGACTTGCACCGGCGGGGATAATCTCGATCAGCAGTGGTATATCATCCCGCCGCCATTCCTTGTGAAGCCGCTTTATAGACGATAAGGAGGAAGCATGAGATATTTATTTTTTGCATGCGTTGCGTTGGCGGGCTTTGGCAGCGCGCTTTTTGCATTGCCCCAAGACTACAAAACCGCCTCTTGGAATCTACAAGGCTCATCTGCTAGCACGGAGAGCAAATGGAGCATCAGCGTGCGCCAGCTCATCAGTGGCGAAAATGCTGCGGATGTGCTAGCGATACAAGAAGCAGGCTCGCTGCCACACACCGCCACGCCCACAGGCAGGCAGATTCCAACCGTTGGCACCATACCCATACAAGAGTTTGAATGGTCGCTTGGCTCGCGCTCGCGCCCAGAAAGCGCGTTTGTGTATTATTCGCCTGTGGATGCTGGGGCAAATCGCGTAAATCTCGCTATCGTCTCGCGTCGCCGCGCCGATGATGTCATCGTGCTTCCTCCGCCCACCTCTGTGTCGCGCCCGATTATCGGAATCCGACTAGGCAATGATGTGTTTTTCTCGGTGCATGCGCTCGCAAATGGCGGGACAGACACCGTGGCTATCATCAACGCCGTGTTTGATAGGTTTCGCAATGAGCCTGATGTGCGCTGGATGATTATGGGTGATTTCAACCGCTCGCCCGAGAATCTGCGCTTTGAGCTTAGGCTTGAGACGCGCTTGCATGTGGAGATCATCGCGCCAAATGCAGCCACGCATCGCAGTGGCGGGACGCTTGACTATGCCGTGGTGGGCAGCTCAAGCCAGCTTCGACCACAAACCGGGCTGCTAGCACTGCTGATGCTTGCAAACTTTCGCACGCAGCTGACTTCGGATCATTTTCCAGTGAATTTTAGGAGGTTTGATCCGTGATTTTATCGTGGATTCTGGGGTGCGGTGGATTTTGGGGTGCAATGATTTGGCGCAGTAGATTCTAGGGCGCAAGGCAGAATCTAGGGCAAATTCAAGGCAGAATCTAGGGCAAATTTGCGCGACAAACAAAGCAAAAGGCAAGAGCATGAAAAAACTTTTATTATTGGCATTTATTTGCGTTGGCTTTCTTTTTGGCGATATGGCAAAGGATTTGATAAAAGAGGCGGATGCTTCGCCAAGCCCCATCGCAGGGCAGGCAAATGCGAAAAATCCGCCGCGATTTGATGATTTTGAAAACATCACAAATCCCATGCAAATCCGCAATCTACGCACCGGAATCCCCATAAACATAAGGCGCAATAGGGATTTTAACTCGCAAAATTGGCAGCTGCGACAATTTCAACTGCGAGGCGATCTGCTGAAAAAAGACAAGCTGCGCGATAAATGGGATTTTGGCTATGTGCAGTTTGTGGAGCCGGGCAAGCGCGATAATTGTTTGGCGATTGATGAGAGTGGGTTTTTGGCGATAAAATCGTGTTTGGCGGATCTGAAAAGTGGCAAGCTAGAGACCGTTTTTAGCATCATCCCTACGAGTTCTGGCGCGGTGCAGATACGCTCGCTGGTGCTTGACTCTAATGAATGTCTAAGTATGTTTGATAACCCGCAAGTGCCCGAATATAGGCGCATAGGGATTCTGCCTTGCTCACTTGATTTTGATTTTTATATCGATACGGCAGAGCTTTTCTTTTTTACCCCGCCATTAACCCGCGCCTCCGCACTAAAACCGAAGAAGTAGAGGCATTATTTTTCGTATTGCGGCAATACTTTTTAGCCTTTTGATTGTGTTTGAATCGTTTTAGATTCTGGTGCATTTGGCTTGTGTTTTTGTGCCGTTGAAATACCGGAATTAAAATACCAGAATCTAGTAAAACTAGATAAATAAATGTCTTTTTTGCTTGATATAATTTGCGCCTTGAGATTCAAGGAGCAAAAAATGATTAGCACTACAAATAATAAAAGAAGTCAGATAAAAGCGGGCCGCGCTAATAAATGTTAGAGCGGTAAAAAATGCGCTGCTGGCGTATTTTGAAGCATGCCAAAATCATAAGGCGGGGAATAAGACAACAAACGAGACACAAAATAAGATAGAAAATAAGATAGAAAATGTGGATTTTGGGCTGTGTGATGTGATCGCGCGGTTTGGGGCTATGGAGCAGATGCTGAAAAACCAGCATTTTTGGGATTTTTGCGGGCTTGATGAGAAAAGATTCTCTTCGCGTTTGGATGCGCTTGTCTGCCTTGCGCTAAAGGTCGCACCTAAGCTAAGCGCGCAAATCACGCCAAGCACCACCACAGAGCCACCGGCCGCCCCTGCCGCGCTTGCGATTTTTGCCAAAATGTGCGAAGTGTTTGATGCGCTTTGTGTATGGTATGAGTCGCCAAACTTCTCCGAGTTTCCGACAAATAGCGAGCTTTACCACAAAATCGGCTATCTTTTGCACCTTAGCCACGCGCATTTTGCGCCGATTTTCAAGCAATACCAAAAGAAAAAAGATGATAAAAGAGGCTTTTTATACTGGCTAGATTCTAGGCTGTTTGCAAGCATTTGCGCGCCCGCCAAATCGCATAAAATGGCGCAAAATAGCCCCAGCTATGATGAGATAAACGCCTATATAATGGGGCTTTGCTATGGCAAAGATGATGCTAGAATCTATAGAGTGCTGCTACTTGGCAATATCCTAAATATTGTGGATTCTGGTGGTGCGCAGCGGTTTGATTTTGGCGCGTTTAGGAGGGGCGCGTTTGCGCCGACTAGGATAAATCCGCCCATATCGCTGCTGCAGACTCGCGCCGCGTCATTAGCAAGTGCTCAAAAAATGGATACGAAAAAATCCGATGCGAAAAAATCTGACGCTCACAAAAAGGACTTTTTGATGTCTGATTCTATGAAGCGGTTTTTGCATATTCTTTATAAATATGGCGATGGGTTTTTGGAAGCTAAAGATATCGCGTATATGCGCGATAGGCGCATATATTACGCCGATGAAAAACGCAGGCTGCCAAATGCTAAGTCGCGCGAGGTGTTAGCGCAGATCGGCAAAATGCTGCAAAAAAGGCTAGCAGAAGTGTATATGCCAAAGCCACGAAGCTCGCAAACAGTGCCAAAAACCACGCTAAAAAGCGCAGCTTGGCATGATAGCTTGCCAAATCTTTGCCTGCTTAGCAGCGCACAAAAGCGGCGCCTAGAAGACCAGCCCCTAAGCGTCAAGGCGCGCGCGATGTTTGAAGAGCTAGCAGACGGGATGCCTATCCTCCCAAGCGCGCTAGACATCATCAAAAGCGGCTTTGAAAGCGCGCTATGGAGCGAGGGTGCAGGCGAGCGATACGCGCACAAAATATGCTTTGCCATCACCGAGCTTGGCGGCTCGCGCTGGATGTTTCGCCGCGTGCATCACCGCCCAAAAAGCACAGCGGAGTATCAAAGATACCAAAAAATGACGCAGTATAGGCCATTTTGAGGAGCGCAAATGCCAAAAAGACGCGATAGAGAAGTGCTTAGGGCGGAGACTTACGAGGCGGATTCTGATGCCAAATCTTGGGAAGCAGAATCTAGCGAAATGGAATCTAGCGAAATGAATTCTGGTGGCGCGGATTTTAGCAGCGCGGATTCTAGCAAAATAGATTCTGGCAGCGCAGATTCTAGCGCGCGCAAAAGCGACCAAAACAAATCAAAAGGAGTAAAAATGAAAAACACGCACAAAAACACAACCAAAACCACAGCAAAAGGAACAAACAAAAACACGACAAAACCCCGCAAATACACGCCAAAGACAAAAGAGGAGCTGCAAAATCTTGCAAGGGATGAAGGCATCTATCTAGGCGATATCGACACGAGCCACATTACAGATATGAGGATGCTTTTTTGGGGCAGCGAGCGCAAGGATTTTAGCGGGATAGAGCGCTGGGATGTAAGCAATGTGCGTGATATGAGCGGGATGTTTTTCAGGGCAGAGTCCTTTAGTCATCCCCTAGAATCTTGGGATGTAAGCAGAGTTGAAAATATGTCGCGGATGTTTGCTGTTGCAGAATCTTTCAACCAGCCGCTAAGCTCATGGGATGTGAGTAGCGTGCGCGATATGAGCGAGATGTTTTATGCTGCAAGATCTTTTAGCCAAAATCTAGATTCTTGGCAAGTCAAAGAGGGCGCAGATATAAGAGGGGCGTTTAAACATAGTGGCATGAGTGCGCTACCCAAATGGCTAGAATCCTTGACGCCCAAAAAAGGTGCAAATGGCAAATACACGCCACTTTCGCGAGTTGAGCTTGAATTTTTGATATATGATGAGAGCATTTCTCTTGGCGATATTGATACCAAATACATCACGGATATGAGCGGCCTCTTTCATAAAATCAACCGCAGGGACTTTCGCGGGATAGAGAGCTTGGATGTGAGTAATGTCGAGCGCATGGGCTCTATGTTTAACGATGCGAGCTCTTTCAACCAGCCGCTTGGCGCTTGGGATGTGGGTAAGGTGGAAACAATGATTGTGATGTTTAATGGGGCGGCGGCGTTTGACCAAAATCTGGATTCTTGGCAAGTCAAAGAGGGCGTGAATGTGGAGAAAATGTTTGAAAATAGCGGGATGAAGCAGCTGCCTAAATGGCTAAAATCTAGCAAAAAGTAACAAGGGGCGCAAAGAGCGGCTTATCTAGATTCTAGCGCAAGAAGCTAAGAGTCAGGCGCAAAAAGCGCGAAAAAGCGCGAAAATAGGCAAAAGGAAGCGCAGCAATGTAAAATGAAATGCTTTGACATTGACATGGCTTTGTGTTTGCATGTGATGATAACCTTTTGTCATTGCGAGCAACGAAGTTGCGAAGCAATCCATTTAAGCCACATTGACTAAATAGCGACAATTTTGTAAATCTTGCATTTTATGGATTGCTTTGGGCTTGAAAAGCCCTCGCAATGACGGCAGGGATATTTTTATTGCAAGGTTTTACCTTTTCCGTCATTGCGAGCCGATTTATCGGCGAAGCAATCCATGCAAAAAAACAAAGTGCGGATTATGTGATTTGTGGCAGCATCCAAAATTTTTGCAAAAATAGATTGCTTCGTCAGCCTGCGGCTTCCTCGCAATGACAAAAACAATACAAAGCGAATCCAAATTTCATACAACGCCAAAACTTATTTTTGTCATTGCGAGGATTCTGCGAATCCGAAGTAATCCATAAAAGACACCAAAATGCACCATTGCGAATCCTTTTTTATTCTGTCATTGCGAGCGGGCTTGTCCGTGCAGCAAAACGCCTTAAAAAGTCCCAGAAGTAATTTCCAGAAAAAACATCAATAAGCGCGCAAGCGCCAAACCTAGATTCTAGCAGATTTGCAAAATTTGCTAGAATCTAAAATCCACAATAATAAAAAATCTTAATCCGTCATTGCGAGGAGCGACCGCAGGGAGCGCGGCAACCCAAACCACAAAATCGTCATTGCGAGGAGCGAAGCGACGAAGCAATCCAAAAAACACAAAATGTGAAGATAATGGATCGCTTCGCTTATTTTTTAGGTTGCTTCGGATTCTGCAAATCCTCGCAATGACAAAAGGCAGAATCTGGATTGCTTTACTCACACTCGCGATGACAAAACCGCTCCACATCGACAAAACCCGCCTGCCAAAAACCAAACCTCAAAGACCCAAACCCAAAAATATAAGCCCTCCACACAAAATCAATATTAATCACCATATTAATCAAACTATAAGCAAATAATAGGAATTATTCCATCATTTTATATCGATAAGGAGTCTTACAATGAAAAACAAAACCTCTCGCAAAAACCGCCAACGATTCGCACCCGCCATCAGCGCGCGCCCGCTAGGTGCTGGACTCATCGGCCTAGCGCTCCTCCAAGCCACGCTCGCCAGCCAGCTTAGCGCCAGCGCACCAGCTAGCACCACCAGCGCGCCAAGCACTAGCGGCTTCACACGCCTAGCCGACACCACAGATACACAAAACGCCGGCACAAATAGCACCACCACCAGCACCCAAAGCACCGGCACCCAAAGCACCGGCGCAAACAACGCCACCACCGCCATCGCCTCCACCGAGCCCCTCCAAGAAGTCACCCTAGACAAAATCACCGCCAAAGCGCGCGGTTTTGACAGCAAGCTAGACGAGCTCAACCGCAATGTCTATATCATCGACAAATCCACCATCGAAAACAAAGGCTTCAAGACCACCGAAGAAGTCTTCGACTACATCCCCTTCGTCGGCAAAAGCAATGTCGGCCTAGGCAGCAACCTCGACCTCCGCGGGCAAGGCGCCTCTAGCAATGTCAATGTCCAAGTCCTGCTAAATGGCACCAACCTCAACATGCTAGATTCCGCACATGGCGTCACCCCGATAAACACCATCGCCCCCACCGACATCGAGCGCATCGAGATTCTGCCCGGTGGCGGCGCGGTAATGTATGGTAATGGCACGCGTGGCGGTGTGATAAACATCATCACCAAAAAGCGCTACGACTCCTTCAGCCCAAGCATAGGCGTCAGCTACAAAGGCACGCCAAGCTCCAAAATCTTTGGCTCCGAAGTCAGCGCAGATGCGCGCGTGGGCGGCAAGCTAGGCAGCAAGCTCTACTACACCCTAAGCGGACGCTACCTCTACAAATACGGCTACCGCGTGGGCGATGAGAGCAACGCAGGAAATGTCGGCGGCAACCTCACCTACGATATCAACGACGCGCAAAGCCTTTCACTCGATGTCAGCTACTTTACCGGGATTACCAATACTTCGCCTAGTCTGCTTTGGTCTATAGGCACTCCTTTTGGCTCTAATAACAATGCTCCTTCACTAGACCGCCGATATAACCAAGGCGAAGGCACGATAAAAATGAAGCAAGACCGCGCCGATGTCGTGCTAACCTATGATGTGAAACTAGCAGAAAACCATAAACTCCAAGCAAAAGCCTTCTATCACTACTTTAAAAGCAAATATCTAACCTATGATGCAGATATGTATTATGCTCAAGGCAATAATTTTATGTGGGTGGATAATTTCAACCAAAATGGCTCATATTTTGCCGACCAAAAGGCGGGCTTACAGCTACGCTATGACTGGAAGCAAGAGAATGGTATCTTTATCGCCGGCTTTGATTCTATATGGAATAAAGGCGATAGGCAAATGAACTTAGGTTATAGATTTCCCACTGGACCAACACAAACAGGGCATGATATTAAAATTAGCCTAAATGCCAATAAATGGAGTAACTCACTCTATGCGATAGAAAAATACCACTTCACAGAAAATTTCTCCCTCACCGGTGGCGCACGCTATGAAAATGCAGCATATTTTGGCGATAGAAACTATACAATAATCCGGGGTAGGCTTCTTTGCTTCATCGCCCAATGGCAATTATTCCCGCCCCACCAAAAGTCTAAATGACAATATCTCAAACTTCGCGCTAGAAATCACCCCTCGCTACCAGTTTGCCAACAACAACGCCGATGTATATTTCAAATACGAGCGCGGATTCCGCTCGCCAAACCCAGATAACCTAACCGTGATAAGCGGAAGTGGTGCAGGTTCTAGATATATAGATAGCAATGTAAAATCTGAATACTACCACACCGCCGAGCTAGGCTCAAAAGCACAGCTAGGCAAACATGTCTTCATCTCTGGGGCGCTTTTCTACACACTCACCGAAAACGAGCTCTATAGCAATGGCTCTGCGCACTCTGGAATGGCTGGGGCAAACTTCGTATATGGCAACTACGACTACACGCAACGCTTTGGCGTGGAGCTTTTCTCCGAGCAGGCATTTTTCGACCGCTCACTGCGTTTTAGCGAAAGCTTCACTTATATAGATTCTAAGATTTTGAAAGGCAATAGAGCGGGCGTAAATGTCGATGGGCGCGCTATCCCCTATGTGGCAAACTACAAAGGCACTATCGGGATAAACTGGGACTTCAGCCGCATGTTTGGCATCTGGACGCAAAACTCATTTGTAGGCAACCAATACGACATGGCTAACAAAAAAATGGATGCCTACATATTGACCGACCTAGGCATAGATGCGCATTTCGGCGACCTAAGCGCGACGCTGGGCGTGAGAAATCTATTTGACACCGCGTATTTTATGTATTACAACTCTAGCGATGCAGACCCAGTGACAGAATACAGCTACCTCTACGCCCCCGGCAGAAGCTTCTTCCTCGACCTCCGCTACGCATTCTAAGACCTCTTGGCACGCAAGATGCTATAGCCCTAGAAACATTCTAAGGCTATAGCGGATTTTTTATAAAATTCTATAAGTAGGCGCGCAGCGCCTCCTTTCGTCATTGCGAGCGGGCTTGCCCGCGAAGCAATCCACCCGCAAGAAATTGCAAAATTTCTTGCAAAAAATAAATAGGCGCGCAAGCGCCTTTCTTCGTCATTGCGAGCCGCGCAACGCGGCGAAGCAATCCATAAAAATCCACAAGGATTTTTACATAAATCAAGATAAAAAGCGCACAAGCGCCTCCTTTCGTCATTGCGAGCGGGCTTGCCCGCGAAGCAAAGCGCAAGCTTCTTTAGTAATCCATAAAAACCGACAAACTACGCGAAATCGTCATTGCGAGGATTCTACGAATCCGAAGCAATCCACCCGCAAGAAATTGCAAAATTTCTTGCAAAAAAATAAGCAGGCGCGCAAGCGCCAGACCTAGATTCTGCTTTTGTAAAAAGCAGAATCCACGCCTTATTAACGCAAAATCTTATTTTTCGTCATTGCGAGCGGGCTTGCCCGCGCGGCAATCCAAACAACACGCTAAAAAGCACCAAAAACAGATTTAAATCTGCGTGCATTTATAGATTGCTTCGTCGCTCCGCTCCTCGCAATGACAGAAAGACAATCAAAGCAGAATCCACGCCTTATATTCCACAAACAAATCTAACCTCAATAATAGACTCATTCAAAAAAACCCAGAATCTAAACTTCATACAACGCAAAAGCTTATTTCTCGTCATTGCGAGCCGCACACGCGGCGAAGCAATCCATAAAACACCCAAAAAGCACAAAAAACAGATTTAATCTGCGTGTATTAATAGATTGCTTCGTCAGCCTTCGGCCTCCTCGCAATGACAAAAAGACATTTTTTATACTGACAATGTGGCCTTCGTCATTGCGAGGATTCTACGAATCCGAAGCAATCCACCAGCAAGAAATTGCAAAATTTCTTGCGAAAATAAATCTAAGGTAAGCGCGTAGCGCCAAACCTAGATTCTGGCTGATTTGCAAAATCTGCCAGAATCCAAAATTTGCAAAAGCAAATTTTCAATAAATCAAATCTTCTCACAAAGCACAAACCCAAATTCTAAATAGATTCTACATTGTAGAATCTATTTAGAATCCACGCCTTATACTCCAACAAACCAAAACCTAGCGCCTCTAGGATTCTAAAATCTTGATTTTGGAATCTAGACTTCGCCTTTCTTCGTCATTGCGAGCAACTTAATTGCGAAGCAATCCATTTATGAGAAATTTATAAATTTCTCATAAAAACAAATAAAGGCGGCGCGCAAGCGCAAACCTAGATTCTGCTAAAAATGCAAGTAGCAAAACACCTTATTTTTATAGATTGCTTCGTCGCTTCACTCCTCGCAATGACAAAAAGACACTTCTCGCGCATCAAATAAACTACCTCACAACTGCACTGCTCGCAGTGACAGAAGGCGGTTTCAGATTGTCAAAACAACTTTTAGGTAAAATAAGCGATTTGGCAACCCATAAAAATGCTAAAATAACCCAAACGCCTGTTTGCTACACCCGCAATGACGATTGGCAGATTCTAGACTATTTGCAGAATCTAAAATATTTTTCACCATTACAAATAAGCCTCGCTAGCCAAAACAAGCCTCGAGTAATCCACAAAAAAGGTGCAAATGTGAAGCAAGCCTACATCTATATGCTTTTTAGCAAGCCAAATGGCACGCTTTATGTGGGCGTCACGAGCGATTTGGCAAAGAGAATATACGAGCACAAAAACAAAGCTGCGGATGGATTTACTAAAAAATATGGCGTGGATAAATTGGGGTATTATGAGGCGTTTGATGATATGGCAAGCGCGATTTTGCGAGAAAAGCAGCTCAAAGGCGGAAACAGGGCGAAGAAAATAGAACTCATCACAAAATCAAACCCCCAATGGAAGGATTTATACGAGGATTTGATATGTGGCGGATTCTAAGGCAAAGTTTTTGGCTAGATGTAGCTTTGGTGGATTTTGTCACTGCTTGATTTTTGTTTTGTAAAATATTTTCATATCTTTATAGATTGCTTCGTCGCTTCGCTCCTCGCAATGACGATTGAAAATCAAAAATTACTTGCAAAATCCAAATCCCATTAACACAAAAAAATCTCAATCTCGCTACAAACAAATTTTTTGGCAAACAAAACATAACTAGCTAGTTTTATTATTTTATAAAGGGTTAAAAACTTTTCGCTATAATGAATTTATGAGTAAAAAAGACAAGCTAGTGCAGAAATTGCAGAATAATCCTAAAAATGTGCGCCTAAAAACATTGCAGAAATTGCTTGAGGGTGCGGGCTATAAAAGATATGATAGTGGCTCATCTCATGTTGTCTTTAGGAAGGATGGGTGCGATATTATCACTATCCCTTTCAAGCGCCCCATAAAGCCCATTTATGTAAATCTTGTTTTAGAGGCACTAAAGGAGCAAAAATGAAAAAAAAGCTTTCGTATTATCTAAATCTGCCTTATGAGCTTAGAGTTCGCGCGCTAAATCAAAGCGAGGGCGGCGGCTATCTTGCGTGGTATAAAGACTTCCCTTATATCGTGGGCGATGGCAAAAGCGAGCATAAAGCCATAAAAGACGCGCAAAAAGCATTTCGCGCGAGTCTAAAAGTTATGCTTAAAGAAAAAGACTTCATAAAAGAGCCAAGCGCTTCGAGGGCGCCTAGCACGCGCGATGCTGATGATGCCAGTGCGCCTTTAGCAGCTAAAACAATGGCTTAAGATTTTTGCCCTGTTTTTTTGGATGAAGAATTAACTTTTTTGAAAGCGATAAATAAAATTGCTTACAAGCGGATTTTGCCCACAAAACAAAAGTGCTAGTTTTTAGTATCCATCCAAAAAACACAGAATCTGGCAAAAATTAGATTCCACTATAAAAATATAAATAGAAAAACGCATTTTTTATAGATTGCTTCGTCGGCTACGCCTCCTCGCAATGACGGTCGCAAAATTATGAATTACCCGCAGAATCCATGCCTTACACGCCAAAAAGCAAAAACCCAAACATCAAAAACTGCGAGTGTGGGTAAAAACCTGCGCTATAATTTATTAAGCAAATTGGTGGTGGCAAAAGCACTTATCAATATCTTTATCTTTTGCCTTACTAAGCAAAACAAAAGATAAAATACTACCCAACAAAAATAAAGAAAACAAAATAATCTCAAAAATATCTATGCGTTTTCTTTTGCGCAATCATTTATGGTTAATTTTGAGGCTTATCCCGCTTGCTAAATAATATAATACTATTCAGAGCTTGGATTGGGATTTAGTCTGATATCTAGTGCGGTGTCTTTTAGGATGCCTTGTTTTTGGAGGACTTGTTTTATGGCGTTTAGCTCGCGGCTCATTTGCGCGGTGGCGGTGATTTGGGTTAGCATGATGTAGATATTTATCATAAGCAGCACGACAGAGACCATGCCGATAAATATCACTATTTTCATCGCGCGTCTAGCCACGCCAAGCGATAAATCTGTGCCTTCTTCGTTTTTCATTTTTGCCCTTTCGTTTTTTGTATTTGCTTTCTATATTTGCCGCCGCGCACCGGAGCGCCAAAAGTGCTTGCCAAATGCGCCAAAAGCTAGAATCTAAAATAAAATAGATTCCAAAAGCTTAAAAACCAAATCGCAGAATCTAGAATCTCAAAAAAGCTAAAGAAGCTAAATTAGATTCTGCAAGCTAGCCACATAAAAACCAAAAATCTAACCAAACCCTCGCGCCGCAAGATATTTGGATTTTGAGATTCTGGGACTCTAAGCTTTTGGATTCCAAGATTTTTAGATTCTAAGAACTTTTAAATTCCAAGACTCCAAGATTCTAGGACGCCAAGATCCCAAGATTCTAGGACGCCAAAATTCCAAACACCCCAAATCCAAACCCTCTACCCCTCCAGCTCTTCAGGCGAAAGATCGCGCAAAAAGCGCTCTTTGTCAAACTTAGCATTAAGATACGCGCTGATTTCTTGCGCATCGACAAAGGCATTTTGCAGACAGCTTGTCGCACCGGGTGAAGGCGTCATATTAAAGGTGATGCCTTTATTTGTCACGATTTTTTTCTCGCCAAGCTCTAGCTTTTTTTGCGTCCTATCCACGACTTGTGGGCGCACCTCGCCATAGCCCTGCGCGTATTCTATGTCGCTGATTTTTAGCGATGGGATGAGCTTTTGCGCATCTTTCAAGAAAAGCCGCCTGCCAAAATACGGCAGCTCAAAAATCACATTTTTAAACACATACGAGCGGATTTCATGATCTTTCAGCAAGTCAAACAGCACGCCAAAAATCTCCCTATGAAAATCCACCTTCACAAGATCCGTGCTTATCCCGCTATACCAGTGCTTGCCGCGCTCTAGCTTTGGCATCGCGATCGCTGTGGGTCCTATGCGCGTCCTGCCAGATGAGCTGATGTCTGGGTCGCCATGCACCGCGGCAAATGGCAGCTTTGGATTCTGCACCATATACACCTTGCCTTTTAGCAAATCCGGCACGAAGTAAAAACTCCCAGCGATAGGCAAGCAGCCAAGATTTAGCCCATAGCCCATGGATTGCGCTAGCACGAGCGAGTATGAGCCAGCATTTACCAGCACAAACTTCGCGCTTATCGCCTCGCCACTTCGAGAAATGAGATAGTAGCCATCATCATTGCGCTTGATTTCTTTTACCCAGAAGTTTAGGAAAACTTTGTTTTGTGGATTGTTTTGCTGTGCACGCTCGGCGAAATCCTTACTCAAAAGCTCAAAATTCATCGCACACCACGCTTCTCTATACCCAGAGCCCACGACATTTTCTGGGCGATCGCTTTTGCCATCGCTTCCTAGTATCACGCTAGGCTCGATTTGCTTTATCGTCTCTTTGTCAAAAAGCTCCATATCCGGGAAAACTTCCAAAAACTCCTCGTGTCGCGCGCGCATAAACTCGCATTCTTTATCGCCCACGCCGATAGCCATTTTTTGCGTTTTAAATATGACTTTGTTTTGCAGCTCATGCTTTAGCGCGTAGTTTTTCACCTTTTGCGCGGAAAGTTTTACTTTTTTTGCCTTTTGTGAAGTGTAGTTTGTCTCGATAGAGCCATCATGTATGGTTTGAGAATTCGCCCGCACATTTGAGCTAATCATCGCCAAATCAGCGCATTTATCGACAATCGCGATACTTTTGATATCGGTATATTCGCTAAGCGTCCAAAACAGCGCGCACCCAGAAACGCCCCCGCCCACTATCACCACATCAAAACTCTTATCCATTGCTTACTCTCCTTGCTTGGATTGCAGAATCTAATATGCCTAAACCTATCCAAAGCATTATCTTTATAATGTCTGCGTATTTGAGTGGCTTCTGTCCTTCAAATGGCGCACGATTGGCATATCCCAAACCATTGGTAATGAAAAACAGCACAAATTATAATATGAAAGTTGTTAATTTTTTTTTAACTTTTTAAATAAAGGTGCAAATATGCAGAACGACACAATAAGCTTTTGCGCCACCTGCAACCGCCAACGCTTCCAAACGCTAGAATCTAATCGCAGAATCTATACTTTATAAATGCTCTCTATGGCACAATCGGCTCAAAAAGATTAGAGATACCCTCTATCTTATCTATCAAAAGCGTGCGCGAAAATGCGCCACTATGCTCCTTGCCCGCATACAGACTTGTTATCACCACGCCGCCAAGCATATTTTTGTATTTTTTCCCCATGCTAGAAGTTTTCACACTCCACGCACTATGCGCCACCATCGCGCGCCCGCCATACTCGCCGATATAAAGCATGATATGCCCCTTTTGCCACAGCACACTGCCAAAAGGCGTGCCATTTTCGATGATATAGCGCTCTTTTTTCTTGCGCGAAAGCTTGCTGATATCTACCATATTTTTGGCATAAATCGCTTGTGATTTGGAGTTGCGCGGCAAATAAAGTCCAAAATTGGCAAACACATCGCGCACAAACGCCGAGCAGTCGCGATTCTCTAGATACCCGCCCCAGCCGTATTTATCGCCCATCATCGTATTTATGATAGTAGCCACGCTTGCATGGCTAAACGCACGCGGAAAAAGCGCGAAATCCTCGTGCTTAGCGCGCGCTTTTGTGATATGCGCTCTGCCATTTTCATCGCGCTTTGCTACAAAGACTAGATAGCCCTTTTTATCCTCTGCCACTATGCCAAAAATCTGCCCCATGCGCGCGAGTGTTACAAATCTACTATTTTGATCTTTGCCATTTTCATCTTTGCCACTTTCATCATAAAGCGCGATTTTGTCACGCAAAGGCAGTATGTAGCGTTTGGGCGACATGAGCTTTTTGATATCTGCTTGGCTGACGCTTGCTAGATGTTGCGTTTTTACCCATCCATAGACAAATCCTGATTGGATATGCGCCCATTGCTTGCTCGTGTCAAAATGCGTGATAAGCACTGGCGTATTGGCAAAAATAAGCGAGTTTTGCCACTGATCGAAGGGATAATCATCCGCCTTGTCAAATCGCGGCAGATCGCTTGGCACCGCACGCACTGCGCTAGATTCTGTGATGATGGCCTTTTGGTTGGCGTTTGGATAGGCGCTGGTATTCATCTTTTCCCAAATCGCGCGCGTAGAATCCAGCGAGTTTGGCAGCAGATTCTCGCCAAAGCCGGGCACTTTTAGCAGCGAGCCTCTCACCCAAAAAACGCTTTGGGTGTCTTTGTTGATTGGCATATTTACCCATGGCGAGAAATGATGACGCAAATAAGCCTTAGCTAGGGGCTCTTGTGTGAAGGCTTTGGCGGGGGCTAGTTTGGGGGCGGTGTTTGGCGCGGTTGCGTTGCTTGTCTTGCTTGAAGTGGATTCTGGCACGAAGGCTAGCGCATCTTGGGTGTAGATGCTTAGATCTTTTGCCACTTTGGTGTGAAATTTTGCATTTTTTTTACTACAGCCTTGCGTGAAAATCGCTAGCAAAATAGCCGCGAGTATCATCACCACAAGCGGCGCAAACGCACTCAAAGCGCGCGATTTGGATTCCATATTTTTAGATTCTTGAATTTTAGATTCTGCGCTTTTAGATTTTACGATTTTAGATTCTTGATTTTTGGCTTGATATTTGAGCGCGTGTTTTTTGGCGCGCTCGCGATTTTTGGATTCTGGCAAATTTTTAGATTCTGATATTTGATACATTTTATACTCTATATTTTATTTCGCCAAACGCCTTAAGCCAGCACTTACTTGCCAAAAGCCTCGCTATAGCACGCCTCATCAAACCCCACCAAATAGCGCACATGAGAATCCGCAGCATCCACTATCTCAATCACTGGGCGCTTGATAAGCATGGGATGTGCTAGCATAGATTCTAGCTTGGCGCTGTCATCAAGACTTTGCTGGCTAAGCCCTAGCGTGCGATAAGTCGTGCCTTTGGTGTTAAAAAGGCTTTTGATACCAAGCGCATCCGCCCAGCGTTTCAGCCTAGCAGAATCTGGCGGCGTGGTTTTAAAATCCACAAACTCATATTTAAGCCCTCTGGATTCTAGGTAGCTAAACGCCTTTTTGACGCTGCCGCAGGCTTTGATCCCATAGACGATGATTTTCATAGATGCTCCTTTTTGTAATTTTTGTGTTTTGCAAATTTTTGCTTTGCAAATGTTTGTTTGGTGTTTTAGCGCGGATTTTGCGCGCCTTGCGAAATAGTGCTTTGTGTGATGATGCCCTGCGCGATAGATTCTAGCATGATGGTGATGCCATTTTCTAGCATATTATACACCTTATCAAACCCGCTAGCACCGCCATAATAAGGATCTGGCACCACCGCGCCACCCAGCCCAAAATCACCCAAAAGCACCGCGCGCTCGCCAAAGCCAAGCTGGCGCAGCGCGGCTAGGTTTTGCATATCCATCGCCACAAACAAATCAATATCCGCGTGCGCATACACGCTCACTTGCTTGCTCGTATAGCGCGAAATATCGATGCCATGCTTTTTTGCGGTGGCGATAGAGCGCGCATCGATGATGTCGCCATTGTGAAAGCCAGAAGTCCCAGCGGATGAGAAATGCAAGTTTGCGCGCATAAAGTTAGCGAGCTGCTTGGTGATTTGCGCGGCGGTTTGCGTCGTGGCTTGTGTGGTGGCTTGCATATTTTGCGCGCTGTTTTGGATGACATTTTGCACGATAGATTCTAGTTTGCTTTGGCAAAGATGCTTAGCGATGCCCTCTGCCAAGGGCGAGCGACAGATATTACCTAGACAAACAAATGAGATAAAAGCGCCAGAATCTGCATTGTGAGAATCTAGCGTTTTCAAATCCGCGCGAGAATCCAAAATGCGAGAATCCAAAACGCCAGAATCTGCTCCGCTAGATTCTGCTATTTTACGACAAAGCGGCGTCAAACGCGCCCGCGTGGATTCTGAAATTTTGGCAGATGCTGTGATATTAGCAGATTTTGCGATGTTGCTAGATTCTGCGATTTTGGCAGAATCTATAGCGGGTTTTTTGTTGTTAGATTCTAGTTTTTCCATAGATTCTAGCCCTTTCAAGTCCTGCTATATCCCACTAGCGCGCTTTTTGGGCGCCTTGGCAAATAGCTCTTTTATCCCGCTTGGCTTGATATCGCCCTCCAGCGAAGCCACCATCCACTCACCACACCACGCCATGATTCCGATGATGATAAATATCGTGCGCGTATTGACATAATCGGCTTGCGAGATGATTTTAGAACAAAATGAAAAAATCAAAATCCCAATCACCAGCCACAATAAATTAGCGTATTCATAGAATCCAAACTGCTCTTTGCGCCGATACAGCGTAACCACCACCAGCGCAAATCCCACATAAAACAGCCACAAATCCACATAAAGCAGCGGGCTAGACTTGTCATAATAAGGCTGTATCGCATAGGCAAAAAGCAAGAAAAGCGCGGTGTTAATGCTTGGTTTATACGCATTTAGCCACTCGCCCCATTTGTTGAAGACATTGAGCTGGATTTTGAGCGCTGGCAGCACCAAAGGCAGCAAAATAAAAAACACATACACCACCAAATATACGCAAATATCGACGATTTTCCACAAAAGCACCCCGCCGATACTATCGCTAAACGCATACACGATATCATCGACCTTGTCTTGCATCTGCCCATGGATGATGCGAAGCACAAGCGCCACAATCGCACAAAGCGCTATTAAAATAGCCGCGACTTGCTCGGTGGTATTGCCTCTTTTTAGCTTTTTGGAGCGGATGATAAAAAGCACGCACATGAGTGCAAACACGCCAAGCAAAAGATTGCTAGCAAAATCATAAGCCCTATGCGGATAAGAAAATACCAAAAAAAGCTGCGAAAAAGTATCGCTAAGGCTAGAAACAATCAATGACAAAAACACAAACACCACAAAAAAGAAAAAAATGGATGAGAAAATAATCTTGCTAGATATACGCATAAACTTTCCTAATATCTAAAAATTTTTAACCACAAAGCCATCGATTCCATCAGCGATGCCTATCGCGAGGGATTTTTGATAGGCAGCGTCATTGAGGCGTGGTGCTTCTATCGGGCTAGAATTATACCCTATTTCTATCAAAACAGAAGGCATTAACGCACCAGCTAGCACCCAAAATGGCCCCTCCCTCACGCCGCCATCGGTTATGCCTTGATAATCGCGGCGCAGCTGCTTTAGGATGCTGTATTGTATATCAATAGCGAGTTTATTGGAAGCTAGCAGGCGGTGGGAGTTTAGCGAGTTTAGGAATGTTTGCTTGGAGAAAAAGTTCATAATCTCTATATCATCTTTGTTTTCTTGCTCGGCGACATCGCGCGCGCGGTCACTTCTAGCGGTGGAGAGGAAGTAGGTTTCGACACCTTTTGGCGATTTTTTGGCGGTTTGTGGGACAGAGTTTGCGTGTATGGAGACAAAAAGATCGGCATTTTTGGCATTGGCAAAGTCGGTGCGCTCTTTTAGGTTTAGATACACATCGCTATCGCGCGTCATATAGGTGACATAGCCGCGTTTTTTTAGTTCTTTGTTGAGGTTTTGCGCGACTTTTAGGACGATGTTTTTTTCGCAAACTTTATTTACGCCCAAAGTCCCGCAGTCTTTGCCACCATGCCCCGGGTCTATCACGACTTTGTAGCCTTTTTTACTTTTGGTGGGTTTTACTTGGGGCATGTCTGAAGGGATGTTGTGCCTTATGGTTGGCGCTGGGGCAGGCGCTGGCTTTTGTGGTGTGGGCTTTTGCGCGGGCGTTTGTGTGGGTGTAGGTTTGGCTGGTGCAGGTTTTGCTGGAGTTTGTTTGGCAGGCTGTTTAGAATCCGCTGGCTTAGATGCAGGCTTAGAATCTGTAGGTTTTGTGGTAGCTGGTTTAGAATCTGCTGGCTTTGCAGGCGCAGTTGTGGGTTTGCTAGATTCTGGTTTAGCGGGCGTTTGGGTGGTTTGTGTGGCTTGCGTCTTTTGCGTAGTTTGTGTGTTTTGCGCGGATTTAGATTCTGGAATCTTATCTAGAAAAGAGATATAGAGATTTTTCCCCACTGCGCGGATTTGATAGGCAGAAAAGTTACCATTGCTTAGCACCATGCGCACGACTTGTGGCGTGTTTTGCGCGATAGTGATTTGCGCGTTGTTTGGGAAATAATATATCTTTTTGCCATTATCTAGTATCGCTTTGGTATCGATATACACGGAGTTATTAGAGATTTTGACAGGATTTAGCGTGAGGTTTTCGATATCTTGGGAAAAGGTGATTTTTAGGCTACTCACGCCAAAAGCAATGCTTTGCGTGATATGCAGGGATTCTGCCTTGAGGGTTAGCGCGCAAAGCAAACATAGCAGAATCCGCCACACCCACTATCCTTGCGCTAGTTCTTGTATGAGTTCTTTCACACTTACGATTTTTTTGACTCGATAGCCATTTGCGCCGCTGAAAAATAGCCCCTCGCGCTCATCGCCCAAATGCCCTTTGCCAAGGCTATCAGCTATGCAATATCCCACCTTTTTGGCTTCCACGCCTCTATGGCAAGGCGCTACGCAGTTGCTGACACACTGCACTTTTGGCGCATTGCCCTCTTCTAGTCGCGCGATGACGCCCACTTTTAGCGCGCGCGCTGGGTAGCCCACAGGCGATTTGATAAGCTCGATGTCTTCTTTATTGATATGTGGCAAAATCTTTTGATACGCCTTCGCATCGCATTCATAAGTGCCTAAAAAGCGCGTCCCCATCTGCACACCACTAGCCCCAAGTGATATAAAGCGGTCTATATCTGTCCTATCCCAGACTCCACCCGCGGCGATTATAGGGATACCGCCCCATTCTTTGGCTTCTTTGGCGACTTCTGGGACGATGCTTTCTAGCTGAAATTCTGGCTTGAAGCAGTCTTCGTATTTAAACCCTTGATGCCCGCCACTTAGCGGTCCTTCTACCACGATAGCATCTGGCACGCGCTTATAGCGCTCCTCCCAGCGCTTGCAAATGATACGCAATGCTTTGGCAGATGAGACGATGGGGATGAGTGCGACATCGGGGAAGTTTTTGGTAAATTCTGGCATATTTGTAGGCAGTCCGGCACCCGTGATTATGAGATTTGCGCCCGCTTCGCACGCATCGCGCACCACGCGCCCATAGTCATTTATCGCATGCAGGATATTTACGCCAAGCGGGCTATTTCCGCAGATTTTGCGCGCGTTTTTGAATATCTCATTGAGCGCGGTTTTGGAATAAAAATTTATCGTTTCAAATGGCTTATGTTTGACTAGCTTTTCTACAAATTGCATATGCTTATAATACCCTGTGCCAACCGCTGAAATAATGCCTAGCGCGCCTTCTTTAGAGACATTGCCAGCTAGCTCATCCCAGCTTATCCCCACTCCCATTCCACCTTGAAAAATGGGGATTTTTATCGTGTGTTTGCCTATCTTTAAGGGCTGTAATGTTGTCATAAAGTCCATGTCCTACCTACTTGCCTATGATGATTGCTTGCGATGATTATTCGCAATGATTATTTACATGTTTAAATGATGATGGCTTTCAAAAATCGGCGCTTGCCTATTTGTATGATATGCTCGCCAGAATCTAGTTTTAGATTCTCATCGGTCATTTTTTCTCCATTGATACGAAGTGCGCCAGATGCGATGTCTCGGCGCGCTTGCGAAGTTGAAGGACAAAGCCCGCCTTCACACAATGCCTTGCAAATCCAGATTCCGCGCTCAAACTCAAAGCTTTTGATATCGCTTGGAATCTCATTTTTGCCAAACACATTGTCAAACTCCGCTTTTGCCGCATCCGCTTGCTCTTTGCTATGATAGCGCGTGGTGATTTCTAGCGCTAGCTGTTCTTTGGCAGCTTTTGGATGAAGCGCGCCAGAATCCACGCTCTGCCTTAGGCTCTCTATCTCGCTTAGAGGCTTTGCGCTTAGCAATTCATAATATCTCCACATCAAAGAATCCGAGATGCTTAGTATTTTAGCATACATTGTGTTAGGATTTTCTGTAACGCCGATATAATTTCCTAGCGATTTACTCATTTTATGGACGCCATCTAGCCCTTCTAGCAGTGGCACAGTAAGCACGCTTTGCTCCTTATCTGGCCCATAAGCGCGCTGCAAACTGCGTCCCACAAGCAGATTAAACTTCTGATCATTCCCGCCTAGCTCGATGTCACATTTTAGCGCGACAGAATCATATCCTTGCAAAAGCGGGTATAAAAACTCGATGATGCTAATAGGTAGATTCTCTTTGTAGCGTTTGGCAAAATCATCGCGCTCTAGCATCCTAGCCACAGAAAAGCGCGAAGAAAGATCCACTAGCCCGCCCATACCAAGCGCGCTAATCCACTCGGAGTTGAAACAAACTTGCGTGTATTTGGGATCTAGAATCTTAAACACCTGCGCTTCATAAGTTTTGGCATTTTCTAGCACTTCTTCTTTGCTAAGCTGTTTTCTCGTCTGTGATTTTCCGCTAGGATCGCCGATAGTCGCGGTAAAATCGCCAATGACAAACTTCACATCCCCACCATATCGCTGAAAAGTCGCTAGCTTTTGGATAAGCACAGTATGCCCTAGGTGCAAATCTGGCGCGGTAGGATCAAACCCAGCTTTTACGATGAAGCGCTCACCTGTAGCAAAATATCGCGCCACAAGCGAAGTGATGTATTCCTCGCCGATAAACTCGCTTATCCCGCGGTTTAGCTCGCGCATGGCTTCTAGCACTTGTGGTGTGTGGGGGTGCTGTGCTGTTTGTGCGCTGGTGGTTTGCGCGCTGGTATTTTGCGCGCCTGTCGCGGATTTGGATTCTGGCGCGACATTATTTTGTGCGTTTGTAGATTCTAGTGTGTTTTTAGATTCTGACATTTTTTTATCCTTTATTATCTGCCTTGTTTAGATTCTCGTAGCTTAGCCATTTTGATACGCATCCTTGAAATTTGAAAATTCAACGATGGCAAATTTATTCATAAGCGTATCTTTTATGCTTTTTTGCTTTTTGTCCGTGTCAAAAATCACCTCACAATACGAAGCCGCCGTGCTTGTGCCTTGCCCTGAATAGCTGATGCCTATGACATTGCAATTCTCTTTTGCTAGCACATTGAGGAAGGCTGCTAGCGTGCCCTTTTTGTCCTCTAGTGAGACGATGACTTTATAGGTGCTTTTTTGCATTTGCGCCCATTTGACAAACACCATCGGCGCGCCATTTTTTATTGACTCGCTTAGTTTGTCGCAGAGTTTGTGGTGGATTATCGCTTTTTGGTTGGTAAGTATTGCCATCATAGAATCCCCATATTTGGGGCGACAGCAATAATCAAACGCCACGCCATTTATCGTGCGGTTGGATAAAAATACGAAGTTTTCTATGCGTATTTGCTTGGGCGCTAAGACATTGAAGCGGAATCTCGTCAGCCAATTGCCAGTTTTAAAGCTTTGCGTGATTTGCGCGTATCGCTCTTGTAGATGCCGCTCATCGCTTACGCATTTGGCAAGCTCGCTATCAAGCCCGCGCATAGATAAATAGCGCGCAAATATCGCAGAATCCTTGCCAAAAATCGTCGCTAGGATATTGATAGCCGCCTTTTTTTCTATCTCTTTTATGCGGTTTTGGGATTGGATTTTGAGGTGGTTTTTGGCACGCGAAGTTTTCACCATATCTATCCAAGTGTATTTTGGATTCTCGTTTTTATCGGTCTCTATACGCACGATATCGCCGCTTTTTAGCGTTTGCAAGAGCGATGATTTTTTGTTGTTTATATACGCACTTTTGGCATGATCGCCTAGCTCGCTATGTATGAGATAGGCAAAATCCAGCGCCACCGCGCCCGCTGGCAAGCTAAAAGTATCGCCATTAGGTGAAAACACCACAATATCCTCGCGATATAAGTCATTTTTGGCGAGTTCATAAAACTCTTCGATATTGTTATTTTGGTATTGCAGATTTTTAAGCCAATCAAGGCTAGGAGCGATCGCGCCATCGCTTTTATATTTCCAGTGCGCCGCCACGCCAAACTCCGCGTTTTTATGCATATCAAAGGTGCGGATCTGCACCTCAAACACGCGCGAGTGATCAAAAATCGTCGTGTGTATCGTCTGATAGGCGTTTTCTTTTGGCAGGGCTACATAGTCTTTAAATCGCGAGATGATAGGCTTATATGCTAGATGCACGAGCCCTAGCACCTTGTAGCAATCAAGCGTATTTTCCACCAGCACCCTAACCGCTAGCAAATCCAAAATCTCATCTATCCCCACGCCTTTGCGCTGCATTTTTAGGTATATAGAGTATGGGCGCTTGATTCTGCTCTCAACCTTGAAGCTAGATTCTACGAAGCCATTTTTTAGCAAAAGCTCTTGGATTTTGCGCGAAAAGTCGTTTAGCTGGAGTGAAAGCGGCTGGTTGTTGTTTTTTAGAAAATCTTGGATTCTGTGGTATTCTTGCGGAAAAATATAATAAAAGCTTTTGTCCTCTAGCTCGTTTTTGATGCTAGAGATGCCAAGCCTATGGGCTATGGGCGCATACACGACTAGCGTTTCTTTGGCGATGCGCTGTCGTTTGTCATCGCGCAAACCTTCAAGGGTTAGCATATTATGCAGTCTATCGCTGATTTTTATCACAAGCACGCGCGGGTCATTTACTGCTGTGATTAGCATTTTGCGAAAAGTTAGCGCAGCTACTGCCATGCGCTGGTTGGTGGTTTTCTCGCCTAGCTCTTCTTCTCGTATCTCATCGATTTTGGTAAGCCCATCTACAAGCTGGGATACCGACTCGCCAAAATCCACGCTTACATTCTCAAGGCTAATATCCGTATCTTCCACGACATCATGCAACAATGCCGCGCAAATCATCGCCTCATCGCCACCATAAAACGCCACCAAGCACGCCACACACATCGGATGCACGATATATGGCTCGCCGGTTTTGCGAAACTGCCCTTCATGGCTTTTCTGCGCGCAGACTATCGCGCGCTCGATGCTTGGCGTGATCTCACACAATGACGCCAAAAACGCTTTGGCATGTGAGAATGTTTTTAGATTCTGGATTTGTGTAAAGACTTCCAAATCAACTCCCCTGCGCGCATGCTAAATTAGCCCTTGTAATTTTCTAGCGCTTAGCGATTATTTACGCATTTTCTGCATCGATCCTATCTAGCAAAAGCTTGCCTTCTGCAATCTCGCGCATAGCGATGTCTGCTAGCTTTTCTACTTTGGGATTGGCATCGATGAGCACTTTTGCGCCATTATTTAGCTGTTTGACGCGCTTAAAGATGATGTTTGAAAGCACATATCTATCGTTATTTACTTGCTCTAGGGCTTTTGCGGCGATTTGTTCGACTCTACTAGATTTCATATCTGCTCCTTTTGGTAATAAAAAAGTGTTTATTGTATAATAAAACTCCTTATAGCTTCATAAGTATAAACGATATTGGATTTTGAAGGGATAATATGAAACAGGATAAGCCTTTGGTGGTGGAATCTGGGCGAGAATCTAGATTGGATTCTGCGCCGATAAAGTCGCGCGAGTTGGATTCTGGATTGGATTCTGCTCGAGATTCTGGCGATTTGAAAGCCGCGATAAATTTGCCTCCTTTTATACGATTTGCCATAGAAATCCTAGAATCTAGCGGGTTTGAAGCCTTTGTCGTGGGCGGGTGCGTGCGCGATAGTCTGCTAGGCATCACGCCAAAAGACTGGGATATCACCACCGACGCCACGCCTGAAAAAATCGCGCTAGCCTTTAGCAAATATGAGTGCAAAGCCCTAAATATCGGCGAAAAATTTGGGACCATAGGCGTGCTGATAAAAGAGGAAAATACGCATTTTGTGGAGTGGCAAGAGAAAAGGCAAAAGAAGTGGTGCGCGAAAGAGTGTGAAATATTGGCGGGGCGCGAGAATCTAGAGGGCGAGAAAATATTAGCCGAGCGTGAGAATCTAAAAAACGAAAATGTGGAAATTGAAAATGCGGAGAGCGAAAATCTAGATTCTGCATATCACCCGCACTCGCACGACAAACAGCCACAAAATCGCCAGCAAAAACATCACCAAAAAACACATTGTCAAAAAACACATTGTCAAAAAATATATTGTATAGAAATCACCACCTATCGCCACGACACCGCCTACAAAGACCACCGCCACCCAGAAAGCGTGCGCTTTTGCCAAAGCTTGGTGGAGGATTTGTCGCGCAGGGATTTTACCTGCAATGCGCTGGCGTATAGCCCGCATTTGGATTCTGCGGATTCTGGCGCAAATGTGGATTCTGACGCGCTTTTGGATTCTAGCGCGCAGAATCTAGCCTATAAAAAATCATTTGGCAAAAACATCGCCGCCAAATACGGCAATATCGTGCGTGGCGGGATCTGCGATGCCTTTGGTGGCGTGGATGATATGCGCGCCCAAATCCTACGCTGCGTGGGCGATGCGCGCCAGCGATTTGATGAGGATGCGCTGCGGATTCTGCGCGCGCTGCGATTTAGCGCGACGCTTGGCTTTACTATCGAGCCGCGCACGAGGGATGCGCTGCTGCAACGCGCGCCAAAGCTAGCGCACATCAGCCTTGAGCGCAAAAGCAATGAATGGCTAAAAACCCTGCGCGCGCCGCATGCGCGAGGCGTGATAAGCGAATATTTGCGCGTGTGGGCGGTGGTGTTTGCGCCTTTTGAAAGCGAGATTTTGCTTTTGGCGCGCGGCGGGGAATCTATGCACGAAGCGGATTCTAAATGCGAAACAGAATCTAAATGTGAAGCGGAATCTAAAAGTGGCGCAGATTCTGCGGATAAAATGGATTCTAGTCTAGAATCTACTCTAGATTCTGCGCGCGCGATATATGCGCGATTTTGTAGGCATTTGGCGCTTTTGGATGATGTGGATTCTGCGCTTTATATGCTTCAAACGCGCGAGGTGCGCGAGATAGGCAACGCGCCAGAATCCGCCAAATCGCCCCAATCCAAAGCCAAGCCCCAAGCGCCGAAAAACCCAGAATCTAGCGGTTTAGATTCTGATGCGCTAGATTCTATTTTGCGCCTTTGTGTGTGGTTTTTCGCACTAAGCAAGGCGACTCGCGCGATAAACGCACCAAAACTAGATTCTAACCCAGAATCTGCCCTGCGCGCAAAATCCACACCAGAATCTAGCACCAAACCCACCTCGCGCGCAAACGCTTTGCCAGCAGAATCCGCTACACAATCAGAATCTGATTTTTTACAAAAATCCACGCTAAAATCTTTTTTGCCAACAAAATCCACTGGGCCCGCGCCCCAATCTTCACAAGCAGAATCCGCCACCAACAAAGCGCGCGCGATTTTGGATTCTGGCGCAAAATCTGTCTTGTCACTAGAATCCGCCACGCGCGCAGAATCCACAAACACCACCGCGAAACCCGCCACAAATCCCACCCAGAACCCCTCTCAAAAGCCCGCCCCGCAGCGCGCAGATATGGCGCAAATCACGCAATCTTTGGGGCTTTTGCGACTTAGCAAGGCAATGACACAAACTTGCCTATTTTTGCTCGAGCGCGCGCATATACCGCTCGCCAGCCACGCGCCGGAGCTAAAAATATGGGCTAGGGATTTTGGCATCGCGCGCGCTAGGATTTTGCTAGCATTTTTGTGGCTAACTCGTCCGAGCGAGCGGGGCGACATCGCGCGCGCAAAAGAGCTGCTAGAGCCCATATCTGCGCAGTGCTACAGCCTAGGCGCACTCGCGATAAATGGCAACGACATCAAACGCCTAGCGCTCGAAATAGGCGCAAACATCAGCGGCAAAGAAGTGGGCGGCATCCTAGAGAAACTCCTAGAATCCGTGATAAACGACGAACTGCCAAACACCAAAACAGCGCTACAAACCCACGCAAAAATCCACATAAAACAACAAAAATTATGCTAAAATCACGCGTTTTGCAGAATTCAAAATTGTCATTGCGAGGAGCAAAGCGACGAAGCAAACCATAAAAATCCGCAAGGATTTTTTAATCAAATCAAATCTTCGCGCGAAGCGCGGCACCTTGAAGGTGTCGTCGGGGGTTTGGGGGTGCAGGGGGATAAGG
>NZ_MLQN01000004.1 GCF_001854545.1 Helicobacter sp. CLO-3 | reverse complement strand
GTGCAGGGGGACTAGGGGGCGGTCTTGCCAAAGCGTTAGCTTCTTTAGCAATTTAAGCCCCCTGTCCCCCTGCAAGAAGCTGGCGACGATAGACAAAGATAAACGCAAAAGTTTGGCGACCAAAGAACCAGAATCTAAAAATAGACTACCTTGTCACATTGTTCACACAAACGCAAACGCGCACAACAAACAAAATATTTTCTTGACATTTTGGCAAGGCTTTGGATATAATCGCAGTTTCTAAAATGTCGGGCATCGATAAAGGCATTGAAGGCGATAGATAGAGCAGTCAAAGCAGTATCGATAAAGATGACAAGATGAGAATCGGCAAAGTCGATAAAGCAAACTTAAAGCTTCACACACATCGCAAATGTCTTCATCACGGCATCGGGGCGTAGCTCAGTCTGGTTAGAGTACTTGGTTTGGGACCAAGGGGCCGAAGGTTCGAATCCTTTCGCCCCGACCATTTTAGATTCTGCTTTTTATTTTTGGTGGGTGTAGCTCAGTTGGTTAGAGCATCAGTTTGTGGCACTGAGGGTCGTGGGTTCGAGCCCCATCACCCACCCCATTTTACGCGTTCGTAGCTCAATTGGATAGAGCACCAGACTTCGGATCTGGGGGTTAGGGGTTCGACTCCCTTCGGGCGTACCATTTATGCCCTTTTCTAGGCTTGGCTTGCATTTAGGCTTGGCTTTGCGCCTTTTAGATTCTTTGGTTTTTGCGCTCATAGCTCAGCTGGATAGAGCAACGGCCTTCTAAGCCGTAGGTCAGAGGTTCGAATCCTCTTGGGCGCGCCAGCTGTGTCTAGGCATTTTAAGCTATAGGTTTTGAGGAAAATATGCAAGATTCTAGCACACACATCACACGCAAAAATCCCTTGAAAATTATCTTTTTGGCCTCCGATCGCTCCAAAGGACTAGGCGATAATATCATCGCGCTAGATACACTATTTGTGATAAAAAATATTTTTGAGTGCCATTTGGTGGTGCTTGCCAATGCTACGATAGCGCGGCTTTTGGAGGGGTTTGGGTTTTATGATGAGCTATTTTTGCTGGCTGAAAAGCTCGATGATGAGAGAAATGTCAAACTTATCAATTCTTGTCATTGCGATTTTCTCATCTCTGGGGGCTGCAAGCGATACCAACTCAAAGTCCTAGAATCCACCAACGCGCGCTGCATCATCACGCACACTAAGGTTTATAGCTTGCTAAGGCCGCGTTTTAAGACCATCCCTACTTTCATCTATCGCTCATTATCGTATAAGGATAGCTCGCTTTTGTTCTTGCGCCGCATCGATAAAAGGCGCTTTGATAGCATGATAGGCACGCTAGATTTTACGCAAGCAAAGATGGTCATCACAGAGGAGCATCGCGCGCGTATCGCGGAGTTTTTAAGTAAAGAGTTTTTGGGAAAAAAGTTTGTGGAAAAGGGGATTTTAGATTCTGGCGCGCTTGCAAACCACCAAAACTTCGGATTTTTCAGCCAAAAGGCGCGCGATTTTAGAGACCTAGCAGTGTGCCTTATGCGCGCACAAAAAAGCGCGACAAGCTACAGCATGCCACGCTTTTTCGCTAGATTTGTAAAATCCGCGTTTGCCAAATCCGCGCCCCACACGCACCAAAATATCAAAACCAATCAAATGCCAAAGCAAAGCGCGCATGCAGATTCTGCGAGTCTGCCAAACATCGCGCCAGCAGATGCGACGCTAGCCAATACACAAGCCATGCAAACCAAAACCACGCAAGCTATTTCGCACGCCACAGCGCAAACTACTTCGCAAATCATCTCACCAGCGCAAAATCAGCCAAAATTCCTAGTGCTTGCCAATCCCTTTTGCTTGACAGCGGATAAAAACCTAACGCCAAATGGCTGGCTAAAGCTCATAGATAAAATAAGCCAAAAAGGCTGCTTCATCCCGGTGGTGGCGACTTATGAGAAGGTGCATGATGAGTTTGTGAAATCGCTAGAATCCTATGATGCGGGCAATGGCGCAAACAACAACAGCGATACGCCAAATGACGCGCCAAACAAAAATCCGCGCACGCCGCTAAAAAACCGCATCATCATCTATCCAAACGACAGCAGCCTGCATCATCTTGGCGCGCTCATCGAGCAGATGAGCTGCGTGATAAGCCCAAGCACAGGCACTTTGCATATGGCGAGCAATCTCTATGTCCCAACCATCGCGCTTGTTTCAGAGGGCGACACGAGGCGCTGGGGCACGCCGGATGCGCGCTATGTGGTGCTCCACACGCCCACGATATCCATAAGCCAAAGCGAAGAAGACGCCGCGATACATCGCACGCTAGAGCTACTCGAGCAAACTTGCCTAAGCGAGCTTGGCACAAAAGCGCTAAACTTTGGGTTGTAGATTCTGTTTAAATATGCAGTAGCACGACGGCGGTGATGACTAGGCTTACGCCGATGTAGCCTATGGCGTTGAGCCGCTCGCCAAAAAACACGCGCCCGCCGATTATCGTCCCAATGATGCCTATCGCCCCCCAGCTCGAATACGCGATCGCTAGCTCCATGAACCTAAGCGCGCACATCAGCAGGTAAAACGCCACCACGACCACCAAAATCGCGCCCACGCCATACGCCCATTTGGAGAATCCTTGCGAGGCTTTTAGCAAGAGATTGGCGATGACATCTAGCAATGCCGCGCCAAAAACAAGCGCGAGTCCTACAAATACGCCCAAACGCTCTGTGTTTATTTGGCTAAAATCGGCTATGTCAAAGCCTGTGCCAGAATCTGCGCCAAAGCCTATAAATGCGATGAGGGCTACAAGTGCTAGTGCGATTAGCGCGATGGCGAAAAGTATCGCGAGGTTTTTTGGGCGGGCTTTGGTGGAGTTTTGCAAGATGGATTTTTGTGGGGCGGTTTTGGTGGAGTTTTGCGTGGCGGGCTTAGAGTGAGTTTGGCGAGATTTTGTAGCGTGGCTTTGGGCGGATTCTGCGCGAGAATCTAAAACGCGAGAATCTAAAATCCTAGAATCCACTGCGTGAGATTTTGCGCCAGAATCTATGTCAGATTTTGCATCAGATTCCAAGCTAAATTTGGCGCTAGATTCCAAGCTAGATTCCGCGCCAGTGCATTCTTCAAGTGGCACTTCGCCGATGTTTATTAGGATTATCCCACTCATCGCTAGACCTATCCCCACAAACTGCATGCCAGAAATCTGCTCATCAAAACACGCAAGCCCGATGATGACGATAAACACCACGCCAAGCACTTCCCACATCGCATACGCCACGCTGACACTGATGTGCTTTATCGCAAGCGCGATGAAGTAGTATGAGATGCAAATGAAAAGCGCTGTCACCAAAAAGCCAAACTTCATATCAAGGGCAAGCTTCAAAAAGCTAGAGCCTAGCACCTCGGTGATAATCGCGCATAGCAAAAAAATCCATGCAAAAATGCGCGCTTTTTTGGCGGCGCTGGCGGATTTGGCGCGAGAATCTATTTTTCCAAAATCCGCGCTAGATTCTGCGATTTTAGATTCTGCGCCACATCCCATGATTTTAGATTCCGCGTTTTTAGAATCTGCATTCTTTGTATCGCTCATGCCATGCCCTTTTGCCAATCTCTGCTTATTTGCCAGCCTGCGCCACATTGCGTTTAACCTGCGTGGCGACGATATACGCGCCCGCGATTATCATAAGCGCACAGAGAATCTGCCCCATGCTAAACCCGCCAAAAAGCCCCATTTGCGCATCCGGCTCGCGCCAATACTCCGCCACAAAGCGCATCATCCCATAGCCTATCGCATACACGCCGATGAGCGCATTATCCAGCACCCGCACGCGCGCGCAAAGTGCGACAATGACAAACACCACTATCCCCTCCAAAAACGCCTCCAAAAGCTGGCTAGGATAGCGCAGCACGCCATACACCATGATGCCGATTTTCTGCCCCAGCGCATCCGTAGCTGGCACGACCCTGCCAAAAAGCTCTTGGTTCAAAAAGTTTCCAATGCGCCCAAACACATACGCTAGCGGCACGCTTATCGCCACCAAATCCATAAGCGGCAAAAGGCGCATCTTTTTGACTCTGACAAAGATAAAAGACGCCAGCAAAAAGCCCACCACGCCGCCATGGAAGCTCATACCGCGGATGCCGACAAACTCGCCGCTGCTATCAAATGGGCTGAAAATCTCCCAAGGATGCGCCAGATACCAAAATCTCGATGGGTCATAGATGAGTATATATCCTATGCGCGCACCCAAAATCACGCCAATCTCCGCCCACACAAAATAGCTATCAAGCACGCTAGGCTCGATAGCAAAGCGCTTAGGATGGCGCGCGATGAAAAAGCGCGCGATGAAAAGTGCCAGCACCAGCGCGCACACATACGCGATGCCATACCAATGCACCGGGAATCCAGCCACGCTAAACGCCACTGGGTCAAACTGCTCATAAATCGTGTTCCAAGCACTTAGGGCTGGTGCTTCAGCGGGGATGCTAAAATTTGCATTTGGATTTTGGCTTAGATTCTCGCTCAAATTTGCAAGCGGCGCGTTTAGATTTTCGTTTAGATTCTCGTTTAGATTTCGCGCCAGATTCTTGCCAAATTTTTCATTTAGATTCTCGCTCAAATTTACAAAATGTGCGCTCAAATCGCCCCCTGTTTTCTCACTCAAATCATTCATAAAACATTCTCCTTATACACCTTCGTCCATGTCTCGCCCTTGTCTCGCTTGTGTTTTGCCCCTGTCTCGCTTGTGTCTCGCCTATGCCTTGTATGAGCGCGGGTCATGCTCGATACCCAGCTCAAAAATCGTGTGAAACTCGACAGATTCTAGCAGGCTAAGCAAGCGATAGTTATCGATTGAGAGCGCGAAATCATAGCCATTGTGAAGCTTTAGGCGCAGCAGATGCCCTAGTGCGTAGGTGTTGAAAGGATAGGCATCAAGCAGCATGATTTTCCATTTGCTAAACTTACGCGCATCCTCCGCCACATCGATATGCTCTTTTATCGCGCTATCTAGCCTATCTGCGAACTCCAGATAATCCTCATAAGTCTTCACCCTGCCATCGCAGCAAATATACAAAATATCATCACGATTTGCGATGCTTACATGCAAGATAGGCTCCTTTGATACGCACGCGCAGGGCGCGCTTGGTGGGTGAGTGGATAAAAACTTTTGGCGTATCATAGCAAAAAATCGTTTCAAAATGCCTGATGACCTTGCTTCCCAAGCCATTGTGATGAGAATCTAGCGCGCTTATGGGGCGGGGCGCGTGAAGCGTGGCTAAATCATGCGCGTGAAGCATAGGGCAGGGGGGCGCGGCGCGGTGCGTGGCGTGCGTGGCTTGTGGCTTGGCGTGTGTGTTTTTTTGTGGCGTATGGCTTGTGGTTTGGCGTGGTGCGCTTGGTGCGTGAAAATCGCAGAATCTGGCGGGCGTGAAATATAAAAAAATAATTTCTACAAAAGGTGGATTTGGCAAAAGTGGATTCTGCGAGTCTTGATTTGGCGAGTTTGGATTTGGTGAATCTTGATTTGGTGCGATGCGCGGATTTTGCGAATTTGGATTCTGCCAAAGCGGCTTTTGCGAATTTGGATTCTGCGAATTTAGATTCTGCGCGTGCGGGTTTGGTGCGGGGGTTGTGTTTGGCGCTGGTGAAGTTTGCGCCAAAATATTTGGTATATGAAGCGTTATTTTTAGCTGGCTTGCTTGGTTAGATTCTGCTTTGGATTTGGTAAATTTGCCAGCACTTGTTTTTGGCGCAGAATCCAAAAGTCGCGCAGAATCCGCCAACCCCAAAGAATCCATTTCCACGCCCGCGCCATATTTTAGCGCATTGCTCCCTATCTCCCACAAAAGCGCGTATATCTCATCTTGACTAGATTCTGCGAATGCCTCGCGAACGCGCGCCAAGCGGGATTCTAGCGCGCTAAAGGGTGAATTCTCTAGGCAGCGGCGCGCTGAAGGCATGCCCCAAAATCTCCAAACTATACGCATGCAGCATCAGCCGCCGCGCATCCGCTTTGCCATAGAGCGCATCGCCCAAAATCGGGCAGCCGATATGCGCTAGATGTGCGCGTATCTGGTGCGTGCGCCCTGTCTCGATGCGCACCTCTAGCAGCGTTTTTTTGCCCACAATAGATTTTGGCTTGATGTGCGTGATAGCGCTTAGCCCATCTTTATGCACCTTTGTTTTGGCGCTCTGCCCTTTGCGCGTGAGAAGCGGCGCATCGATAGTCATCTCATCCGCGACCATCCCGCTGACAAGCGCGTAATACACTTTGCGCGCCTTTTTTTGTTTAAACGCCGCGTGCGCCTCTTTGATAAACGCACTCCCGCGCCTGCCAAGCAGCAGCACGCCACTCGTCTCTTTGTCTAGTCTGTGTGCTAGCTCATAGCCCTCAAAGCGCACCTCTAGCGCATAGCTCTCCATAAATGCAGGCTTATTCACCGCCAAAATATCGCCCTTTTCATAGAGAATCTGCACGGGCGCGATTTCTTGCACGCTAAAGGTTGCGCTAAGCGGTAGCAGCGTGCGCGCGAGGGTCAGCTTTTTGCCATTGCAGCTGACTAGCCCTTGGTCGATAAGCGCTTTTGCTCTGCCATGTGAAATGCCTTCTTTGATACTTAGGAGTTTGTAGGCTTTTTCCATTTTGGCGCTTGATATTTGCGCGTTTGGCGTGGATTTTTGCGCGGCGTGGTGCGTGGCGTTTGTGCTGGTGGGCGCGCTATATTTTTTTGCTGTAGCGGGTTTTTTTGTCGTGGCAGGTTTGCTTGTTTTGGCGGGCTTGTTTGCTTTGTTTTGCTTGGTTTTTACTGCTTTGGTGGATTTTGGTTTTGTTGGTTTCATTGTGACTCTTTTTGGGTTTGGTGATTTTTGATGAGATTTATTATTTCTTGCAGTTTGGATTCTGCGCTGCTGATGCTAGTGGGCGCGAGGCTTTCGTGGTATAAAAGCGTGGATTCTAGCTCGGAGGGCTCAATCAACTTGTAGCCTTTTACGCAGGCAAATAGCGCTTCTTGGTTGAAAATATGCTTGCCGCTTATGAGTTTGGCGTGGAAAAATGCCGGCTCTAGCGGATTGTGCCCGCCCACTGGCACAAACGCGCCGCCCAAAATGACAATATTGCTGATGCGATAAAAATTATTAAGCTCCAAAAGCTTATCGACTAGCAGCACATCGACATCTGGCAGAGGGATTTCTGGCGGTGCTTTTGGGGTGGATTCTGGTGCGGTTTTGGCAGAATCTAGCGTAGAATCTAGATTTACATTATTTACATTTATCTCGCTAAGTTTGGCGCATGTCAGCGGGTAGGATTTTAGCAGTTTCCATACCGCGCCAAATCGCTCTGGGTGGCGAGGCGCCAAAACAAGCTTGCAGGGCTCGCTTTTTTTGAGTGCCAAAAACGCATCGAGTATCAGCGCCTCTTCGCTTGGATGCGTGGAAGCGCCGATTAGCAAAAGCTCTTTTGGCTTAGCATAGCGCGTATGCACTGCTGGCGTGTTTAAAAGCTTTAGATTCCCAAAATCTAGCGTGCGCTTTGCGCCTATGGATTCTAGCCGCGCCTTATCCGCCGCGCTTTGTGCCAGCACCAAATCAATAGAGTCAAAAAGCCTTCTATAAAAGCGCGCAAATCGCGTGTATTTGGGATATGAGCGCGATGAGATGCGCGCATTTATAAGCATGGTAAATGCCCCCACGCGCTTCGCGCTCCAAAAAAGCTCTTTCCAAAGCTCGGCTTCTGTCACGATAAGCGTCTTTAGCGTGCCAAATCGCCGCCTATAAAAAGGCAAAAATATCTCAAAAGGCAGAAAATGCACGCGGATATGCGCGCGCGCGGCGTATGTCTTGTGCGCTAGCTCAAAGCCGGTTTGCGTGATGGTGGTGATGAGGATGTTTGGCGGGGCGGCGTTGTTTGCGTGGGCGTTTGTGGCGTGGTTTGCGCTATTTGTGAGGTTTGAGTGGCTGGCGTGGTTTTTGGATTCTGCGTGTGGTGTGGTTTGTAGCTCTTGCGCGCTGGTAGAATCTAGCGCATTTATGATAGGCTCTAGGGATTTTACCTCGCCAAAAGAGCAGGCATGTATCCAAATATCTGGCGCAAAATCCTTGCAAAATCCGCCAAAAGAGGCGCGATAATCTGGCGCGCTTGGTTTTGTGTTTTTTGTATGATTAGATTCTGCGCTGTTGGCTTGGTTTATTTGGTTTGTTTGGCTTGCGTTTTGGCAGTATGAACGAGGCAGTAAAAAGCGCGCAAAAAGTGGCATAAGAAAAGGGAAAAATCGCGCAGGAATGGAGAGGCGGTGCTTTTGGCGAAAGGCGCTTGCTATGAGAAAGGGTAGGGCGATGATCCACAAAATCGCGCACAAAAGGCGATAAAAAGCATGCCACATAAAATTGCCAAATGCGCTAAATTGCTGGGTTTTGGTTTGTGTAGTTTGCGCGTCTGTAGTCTGCTTGCCTGAATCTTGCGCGCTTGTGGTTTGCTCTGGTGTAGCCTGTGTGTGCGTGGTTTGTGCTGGCGTAGTTTGTGTAATTTGCGCGCGTGAAACTCGCGCGCGTGCAGCTTGCAAATCAATATCAGAATCTAAAGCACCAGAATCTACTTTTCTAGATTCTGCGTTTTTTGGTGGATTTTCTAGTGGATTTTGTGCGTGCATAGCGTGCATAGAGTAAGTAGCGCTAGTCGTGCGAGTCGCTAGCCTGCGTGGGTTGCTGGCTAGCGGCTATCGCTAGTCGTTTGCGATGTAGATGATTCTGCCGCAATGCGGGCAAGTAGTGATGTCGGTGTTGTTTTTGTCTTCAAGCGCGCTTAGGACATTGTCATTTAGGCGTATGAAGCAGCCCCCGCATGCGTTGCGACTCACCGGCACGACGCTGGTGTTTTTCGCCCATTTGCGGATTTTTTCATAAAATGAGATGATTTTTTGATCCATCGAGTCGATGCATTTGTCCTTTTTGGCAAAAATCGCTTGCTGCTTTTTCTTTATCTCATCAATCGCCGTGCTCGCTTGGCTTTGCTCGCCTTTGATGCTAGATTCTAGCTCTTTTATTTGTTTGTCGATGTCTTTTTCTCTAGCATTTTTGGCATCTATTTCTTTGTTTAGCCGCTCGATTTCTTGGTTGGCATGCTTTATCTGCTCTTTGCAGAGGTCTTCCTCGATGCTTAGCGTGCGCGCCTCTCTATCCGAGCAGCCATCTTTTATGCGCTTGGTGATGTTTTCTATCTTTTGGTTGTTTTCTTGGATAGAAGTTTCATTGCGCGCGATGGCTAGGTTTGCCTCTTGGCGCTCCTCATCGATAAGCGTTTTGGTCCTATCTAGCGTGTCTTTTTGCTCGATGAGTTTATCAAGCGTGGCGCGTTTTTCTTGGATAGCGGGGATTAGCGCGTCGGATTCTTTGTCGATTTGCGCGATTTCTATGAGCTGTTGCAAATTTTTGTTCATCGTCGTCCTTCATACATAAGAAAATGGAGAAAAATTAGGCGCTATTGTAGCATTAAGGTGCTTAATTTGCAAAATGCTTTTGAGGATTTTTGCAAACTCGCGCTCGCTAGCATAATGCTCCACATCGATAAATCCCACATCTACGCACTGCGCGCACATCGCGTCATGGTATTTGACATCGCCGGTGATGAGGCAGCTATTTGGCGTGAGAATCTCTCGCGCATAGCTCGCACCCGAGCCACACACGACATACACGCGGTGTATTTCTAGCTCTTTTTGGCGAGAATCTAGCCTCGTGTAGCGGATATGCTCTAGTTTAAGCGCATTTTTACAGCGCATCGCCAGCGCGCTTATGGGCGTGGGCTCTATCTCACACATTTGCGCGATGCCCTGTGCTTGCGCGTTTGCAAATCCCAAAATCTCGCGGGTAAAATGCGCGTTTAGATGCGTGGTGTCAAAGTTTGTATGCATGGCAATCAGCGCGCATTGCTTTTGCAGCAAAATCTCTATAAGCTTTGCTGGGTAGCTTGCGGTGTTTATCGCTTTTAGCGGGGCAAAAATAAGCGGGTGATGCGTGATGATAAGCGCGCGCGGCGGCAAATCTCGCGCGATTTTCATATCTAGCTCTAGGGCTAGGTGTATGGATTCTACCTCTTGGTGCATGTTGCCGATGTTTAGCCCGCTATTATCCCACGCTTCTTGCAGGCTAAAAGGGCTTATGGAATCTAGCATTTCATAGATATGAGAGATAAGCATCGCCATCGTGTCGCCTTATTTTGCGTTTTGTTTATTTGCCGGATTTGTTGGATTTGCCAGATTCGCTGGATTTTAGCGCGTTTTGTAGGCGCTTTTGGCGCTCTGGCTCTTGTTCTTTATATAGCAGCGCACAGCCTTTGGCAAGCTCGCGGATTTTTAGGATGTAGTTTTGGCGCTCTGCGACAGAGATAGCTTTCCTAGCATCCAGCACATTGAAATAATGCGATGATAGCATCACGCAGTCATACGCCGGCAGCGGAATCCCTGCCTCTAGGCATCGCCTCGCCTCATCTTGCGCCATCGCAAACGCATCAAAAAGCATTTTGGTATCTGCCACTTCGAAGTTGTATTTAGAAAACTCATACTCGCCCTCTAGATGCACATCCGCATAGCGCGTGATTTTCCCATCGCTAGAGGTTTGCCAAATGATGTCAAATATGGATTCTACGCCTTGTATATACATAGCCAAGCGCTCCACGCCATAGGTTATCTCCACTGCCACCGGGTCGCACGCCACGCCGCCCACTTGCTGAAAATAAGTAAATTGCGTAACCTCCATGCCATCAAGCCAAACCTCCCAGCCAAGCCCCCATGCCCCAAGGGTTGGCGACTCCCAATTATCCTCGACAAATCGCACATCATGCGCGCTAGAATCTAGCCCAAGCTCCTTTAGCGAGCGCAAATACAGCTCTTGGATATTTTCCGGGCTTGGCTTTATCAGCACTTGAAACTGATAGTAGCTTCCTAAGCGGTTTGGATTCTCACCATAGCGCCCATCTGTGGGGCGTCTGGAGGGCGCGACATACGCCACGCTCCACGCGCCAGAATCTAGACTCCTAAGCAAAGTCGCTGGGTGAAAAGTCCCCGCACCCGCTGGGATATCATAGGGCTGCAAGATGATGCAGCCTTGGTCTTTCCAAAACTTCTGCAATGCTAGTAAAATATCTGAAAAACTTCGCACCATGGGTAAAGTCGCTCCTTTGGATTCTAGTTTGTGTTTGGTATGCGCTTGGTTTGTGTTTTGTTTATGCTTGGTTTGCATTTGGCGCGCGCTTGGTTTGTGCTTGTTTTGCGCTCGCGATTTGCGCTTGATATATGCTTTTGGCGTCGCGCGTGAAATGTGCGCGCAAAATTTAGGATTATTTAAATTCTGGCGTTTTTGGCTTTTTGATGCCTTTTTGCGCCTTTTTGGTTTAAATCGCGGATTTTATCATTTTTGTGCTTAAAGCTTGGGTGGTAAAAGTATTTAATAGAGAGAAAATAGCAAACAATAAATCAAAGCAGAATCTAGCGCAAGATTTGCGCTAACTTAAGCCCAACAAGTCAGATAAACGCTATTTTATGCACGCATCTGTTAGGGCTTTTGCCGCATAGACTATCAGCCCAGCAAACAAGCAGATTATAAAAATAGCCAAAATTAATCCAATCATTCTGATTCCTCCAGCTCATCAAGTTGCCTCAAAAGAAAGCGGATTAGCAAATAAAAAGCTGCACTAAGCACAATTGCGCCAAGTGCGCAAGCTACTGCTTGAAAAGTATTGATAGTCTCTACATGCACCACCACAAAAGCAAATATGCCAAAAAGCGCGGTAAGCAAAATAAACAAACCGCTTTTGGCGATATCTATCGTGACTTTGACGCGCTCTTTTCTGCTCATGATATCTTTAGTATAGAACCATTAAAACACTATCGCGGCAAATAGCATAAATTTGTGATAATCGATGCTATACAAATCGCGTCCGCGCGCTGCGGTAATGCTATTGTTAGTAGTATCTAGCCCATTTAGCACAGCCGAGTCATCAAACTTTGTGCTTTTAAAGCGGTTTGTCATATTGCCATAAGTATAGCGGAATCCGATATTTAGAATATTGGTAGCCTTATAGCCAATCCCAGCGCCATAGATAAGCCCATCGTATTGCGTCTCGATGACAGGATGTGCACCTCTATTTTGGTTATTTATAGTTACTTGGTTGGTATAAGTCTCTCTCATAAATTGCCAGCCATAGCCCACAAGCCCCACGAGATAAAACCCTTTTCGCTCAAAGCCAATCATCGCAGGAAGCTCTAGCCCCCAGCCTTTGATGCCATCGGATTCTTCTGTCTCAAATCGGCGATGATCGCTCAAGATGTTTGATCTGCCATTTGCGCTTAGGTATATAGGGAAGTTTAGTTCCGCGCCGATGATGAAGTTTAGTCCCAAAACAGTGTATTCAATCGAGCGCAGATAGATATGGTAGCCAAGATCCACCGCCCAATAATTCGCCTGCCCTAGCATCGTGTAAGAGCCGCCTACAGAGCCTTCATTGAAAATATACCAGCGGCGCGCGGCGTTGGTGGATCTGCTACCATAGGTAGAGCCGGATACGATAGAACCGCTTGCAAACTGCTTTGTCAGTGTGCTTTGCGAGCTTTTTAGGTTTCTATAGGTGTTATTGGCATCGGGCGCTGCGTTTAGATGCGTGAGGCTCGCGCTCAAAGCCACTGCAGCGCCCAAAAATATGGAAGCCAAAGAAGATTTGGCGGAAAAGAGCTTGGTAGATGCACTGTTTAGGTTGTGTGTGATGGACTTCATGCTCACTCCTTAATCTTAAGTAAAATTTCGCTATGATACCAAATCGACAACAACAAATTATAATTTAGTTTTGATTTTTTGCATTTTTTGGATTTGGCATTTTGCAAAGATGGAGCAAAATATGGAAAACATCGTGCGAGAAACGCAAATATCGCAAATATCGCAAAGCACGCAAACACAATCGACTCGCCCAACGCAAACCGCTCAAGCCGCGCAAATGATGCAAATAGCGCAGCCCCCGCGCCAGCCAGCACTACAAACGCCGCCAGCACAACCCACGCTAAAAGAGCCATTTCTAGCGCTCACCGCTTCTGCTGGCAGCGGCAAGACATTTGCGCTAAGTATGCGCTATGTGATTTTGCTTTTCCAAGGCGCGAAGGCGGGCGAGATCCTAGCGCTCACCTTCACCAAAAAAGCCACCAAAGAGATGCAAGAGCGCATCAAAGGCGCGCTAAAGGAGCTGGCAAATGCTAGCATCCGCGCCAAAAATCATCCAAAAAGTGATGAAAATAATCCGCTAGAATCCAAAAATATCGCGCATCAAAATAGAGAACCTGTATTGGCGAAATCGCAAAATTCAGCATCAAATGAGGCAGAATCCAAAAATGCAGAATCCAAAAATATGGATTTGCAAAAACTAGATTCTGGCAAGTCAGATTCCAAAACGCCAGATTTCAAAACGCTTGATTCTAGCGAGCCGGATTCTAAAACGCTAGATTCTAAGGCTCCAGATTCTAAAGCGGCAGCGTTTATTGGCTTCCTAGAAAATGAAGGATTTTCGCGGGATTTTATCTATCAAAACGCGCCCAGAATCTACCGCGAGTTTTTCCAATCGCACGCGCGCATAATGACGATAGATGCGTTTTTTAACTCGATTTTGAAAAAGTTTTGCTGGTTTGTGGGGCTTAGCGCGGACTATCAGATGAGCGAGGCAAATGCCAAGATAAACGACGCGCTTATCGAGGAGTTTTTGCAAAATCTTTGCAAAAGCGATGCAAATGCGTTTGATTCCACCACGCGCACCAACACCCGCACATCAAGCCAAACACCGCCAAACAAAAACGCCCTCCAAGAAATCAGCGATTTTTGCGAGAAATTTTCTTTTGATGGCTTTGATGGGTTTATGGACTTCGTGCGCCGCTGCTTTGATGACAAAATCCACTTCTCAAAAGCCTTTTTTGACAAATACAAAATGCTAGATTCTAGCGCCGCCAACGCCCTAGAATCGCTAGAATCCGCCTGCTTGCAAATCCTGCAAGAGCTAAAAAATATGCTCATCCAAGGCGCGCTAGAAAAAGACCCGCCAAGCCCCTCCGCGCTAAAAGCACTAAGCGCTTCAAATATGGATGAGCTTTTATCGCTGACTTTTACTTGGCTAGAAAATCCGGCAGAATATAAATATTTTCGCAAGATTTTGCGCCAAGATTCTGCCCTGCAAAGTGCCTTTGAAGCCAAAACGCAAGAGCTAAAAGATGCCCTTCGTGCGTATTTTGATCAAACCGAGCGCGCGATTTTTGCCTATATCGCCAAGGTGCTTTATGCCTACAAAACCGCCAAAGATCGCATAATCTCTGCCACGCAAACGCTAAGTTTCAACGACTGCACGCTAAAAACCTATGAACTCCTAGCGCAAGATGCGCCATATAGCGAGAATCCAGATGAGGATTTTGGTGCAACTCACAGCACAGATTTTGGCGCGGATTCTGCGCGCGCGCGTAAGGACATCGATGAAGGCATCGGTATTGATCCGCTGTTTTTCTATTTTCGCATGGATGATAAAATCACGCATATTTTGATAGATGAATTCCAAGATACCAACCCTATGCAATACAAAATCCTAGAGCCGCTCATCGAGGAGATCTACGCCGGCTATGGCGCGCGCGTGCTGGGAGACAGCGCGGATGCGCAGACGCTGGCTAATCGCAGCTTTTTTATCGTGGGCGATAGCAAGCAAAGCATCTATGGCTTCCGCGATAGCGATAGCGGATTTTTCGAGCGCATTACCAACTCGGCTTCTAGTGTGGATTCTGGCGCAAAATCCAGTTTGGCGCGCGGCGTGGATTCTGGCGTGGATTTTGGTGTGAATGCTGGCCCGGATTTTGGCTTAGATTCTAGCGCGGCGCGGGATGTCAAAACAGCAGAATCCACAAACCGCATCATCACGCAAAACCTGCCTTACAACTACCGCTCTTTTAGCGCGGTGGTGGATTTTGTAAATCTCGTGTTTGGCGGGATTTTTAGCAACTATATCGCGCAGAAGATTCCACAAGAAGCAAGCGCGCAAGACTCAAACACACAAAGCGCAAAAATCGGCGGCTTTGCCTGCGTGCAGACTTGCGCGGATTTATCCAGCGCGCCAAACGCCCAAAGCAAGCGCCAAGCACTGCTAAACTGTGCTATGGATAATCTCGCGATTTTGCTAGATTCTGGTATCAAGGAGGAGGATATCGCGATTTTGTGCTTCACAAATGCCGATATTTTGAGCGTGGGCGAGGAGATACGCGCGCGCTTTCCTAGCGTGAAGCTCACGCAAGAGTCCAAAAATCTGCTAGGCAAACAAAGTGTCAAAATCCTGCTAAGCGCGCTAAAAGCGACAAGTGCGCTTTATAAAGCGATGCAGAATCTAAAGTTTCAAAAAACCATAGAAAATTTGCCAAGCGCGCTAGAATCTAAAAACACACCAAGCACACAAAACGCGCCAAAATCCGCGCTAGATTCTAGCACCACACCAGAATCCGCCAGCACGCCAAGCGCCCAAAATCCTAGCGCGACGCTAGAATCCACGCCCTTATATCTAGCGCTTATGCAAGATAGGTATGCGAGATTTTATCTCTATGAGCTGGCTTGTTTGCTTGGCGAGGCGGCGTTTGGTGATAAAAGCGCGCTTAAGTGTGTGGCGCACAAACTTTGCGCGGCGATACATAGCGCGCATGATAGTCATGATAGCGGCGGTAGCGCGAGTCGTGAGGGTATTGAGGGTCTTGATAGTTTCCCTTATCTCGCGCGCCCGAGCGCTTATCTGCTAGCATTCATCCAAGCGTTTGGCATCGGCGATAAAAGCGCGCAGGTGCTGTTGCAGTCAAGCATCGGCGCTGGCGATATCGATGAGTTTTTTGCCACGCTAGATTCTAGCACGCAAGCCCTGCCAAACGAGCATCAAAGCGGGCTAAAAATTCTCACGATTCACGGCTCCAAGGGCTTGGAATACCCCTATGTCATCGTGCTAGATAGGCTCTCAAGCGCGCGCCCAAGCACCAAAGCGCCGATGATTCATTATGATAATAGCGGGGCTAGCCGCTCGTTTTTGCGCCTGCCAAAGGCAAATCTATCTAGTGGCGGGGATCTGCGCGCCAAAGTCGATAGCCTATATCAGCGCGCCAATGAGCTGGCGGTGCAAAAAAGCGAAAATGAGAAAAATAATGTGCTGTATGTCGCTTGCACGCGCGCAAAAAAGGGGCTCATCATCCTTGCCAAAGATGAGAAAAGCGAGTTTGAAGCGATAAAAAATCAGGTGTATTTGCAAGGGGAGTTTGGCGCGGATTCTAGTTTTGAGGCGGATTCTGTGGTAAATTCTCACGCGCAGAATCTAGCACAAACAAAAGCAAAATCCAAAATAGAATCCAAAACACAGCGCACAGATATGGCAGAATCTAGCCCAGATTCTCAAAATAGCGCGCCGGATGATTCCCAAGCAGAATCTAATATAGGCTTTGGGCTTTATAGCGCGGATATTATTTATAAGCGGGGCGGGTATGATTTTGGGGCTTTGCATAGGCTTTTGAGCGAGCCAAGCTGCGCGCTAGAAACTTTCACAAAAGCGATGAAAGAAAATCGCGCGCAAGACTCTAGCCAGAACCAAAAATCTAAAAACGAGGAATCTAAAAACGCGGATTCTAAAAAATTAGATTCTACCACAAGCGCGGATTTGGCGGATTTGTCGCACTCTAAAGATTTGGTAGATTCTAAAGAGCTTGCGGATTTTAAAGATTCTCAAGATTTCGCAGATTCTCAAGATTCTGCAAATTCTACAGAATCCGCGCCCATCATCTTGCGCCAGCAAAATTTCGGCGCGCAGTCAAACTTCATGCGCCAAGAATCTAGCAGCGAGGATGAGATTTTCGTGCCAAATATCGCTAGCATCCGCTTTGGCGAGGCGCTGCATTTGGGGCTTGAGTATCGGCTGGGCTTTGGCGTGAGTGGCGAGGCACTGCGCTCTATCGTGCAAAATCACTTCGCGCTAGATTCTAGCACGCTAGATAAAATAGAGGCGCGCATCGATAATCTCATGCGCGATAATCGCATAAAAATGCTTCTTCATCAAGCGCAAAAAGTGGCGGTGGAGGTGCCGCTGCTTGAGGATTCTACGCTAAAAAGGCTTGATTTTTTGGCGTGGTGTGATGAGGATTTGGCGCAGGATTTGGATGCCAGCGCGCCAAATATCGCGGAATCTCAAGAGTCTAAAAAATGGGAATCTAAAAAGGCAGAATCTAAAAACACAAAAAGCACAGAATCCAAAAACACCCAAAGCATCGCAAAATCTCTAATCGTCATCGATTACAAAAGCGGCTTGAAGCGCCAAAACCACATCGCCCAAGTGCAAGAATATATCAGCGCGCTAGAGCGCAAGCAAGCCGCGCAAAGTATCAAAGGCTACATCATTTATGTGCGCGATAATATCGAGTGGGTGCGGGTGTGAGGCGCTTGCGTTGATTTGAGTTTTGCAGATTGTCGCTTTGATAGCGCAAAATCGCGCCAAACAAATGATGCAAAATCGCGCAAAAATAAGAAAAAGCGCGCGACATTATCCAAATATAAAAAAAATAAGAATAAAATCGCAAAAAATAACGCAAGTAAAATGAGCACAAAAGCCAAGCGTAGATAAAAGCCAAAAGGCTTCAATCAAAAGGCTTCAACAAGACCAAAACGCCAAAAACTTAAAAAGCTACAAATAAAGCCCCAAAATAAAGGGCTCAAAAAGCTAAAAAAGGCATTTCAAGGACAAAAATGAATCAAGGGCTTTACCTAGAATCTATCAATCAAATGACAAAAGAATTTTTGGCGCAGAAAAATTTCGAGGATTTTTTGGCGCAGAGCAAAGTGGCGATAGGCGCGCTTCTAGCGCATAATGATGCTGAAAAAGACACGATAAGAAAAGCGGTGGTGGATTTTCTAGCACAGCGCGGGATGCGCGCGGTGGTGATGTTTCGCGCGGATTCTGTCGAGATAAAAACCAGCATCACAAACCCAGAAAAAAACGCCTATGTGGATTTTCTCATACGATATTTGAGCGAAAAGCGCGACACAAAAACGCTCCAAAACAGCGAAAAAAGCGCAGAATGCATAAAAGATGCTTTTGCGTATATGCAAAATAGCGCCATCAAAGATGAGTCGCTGGTGCGCGATATCGTGCGGAGTGCGATGAAAAAGATTCTGGGGCTAAATGAGCGCGATGGCTTGTTTTTCAACAATCTTGAGCCTTATATCAAAAATTTTGATTTTGATTTGGTGGAAAATAATGCCAAAATCCGCGAGCTAAAAAAGCCCTCAAATATCGAATCCTTGCTAGATAGCGCGACAAAAGATAAAATCACAAATGCCTTGAAAGATGCAAATCTAAGCGCGCTTGCACGCCAAGTCACGCAGGATATCATCGCGCAAAGACTTAGCGCGCTAGCCCCGATTGATTTTTTGAGCAATTTTTCTTTTGGCTTTATCCAAAATCTCGCGAAATGCATAGAAAGCGTGCTTGCAGGGGGCGCGTCTGAAGGTGGAGCATTTGCAGGGGGCGCGCCTGAAAACAGCGGCAAAAAAAGCGAGGCAGAATCTAAAAGCACGGAATCCAAAAATGTAGATTCCAAAAACGCGGATTCCAAAAGCGCAGAATCTAAAAATATAGATTCTAGCGCCAGCGCGCAGTTTAGCCCAACGATTATCAATTATTATTGCATCGAGTATTATCGCAGCAGCAAAGGCGCGATTTATGGGATATTGGCACAAGGGATTTTGGATTTGCTTGGGGATTCTGCGCTTGCAAATGCCACAAATATGACTGCAAACGCGGCTGCCAAGCGTTTCGTGTCGTTTTTTGATGGGCAAAATCGCAGTGTAAATGGTAAGTCGGTGCATATTTTGCTTATCCAAGATGTGGATTCTAAAGTGTGGAGTCTCAATGACATAGAATATATTTTGCGCTCGGAAACTAGCGTAAATACCGCCATCCAAGCCCAAAAACAAAAAATCGCCACCACACAAGACACGCTCCAAAAAATCGAGCAAACACTCCAGCAAAACGACAAAGCCATAGCAGAAAAACTATCTCAAATCGATATGCTAACCCAAGAATACGACGCCAAAAAAGCAAAAAGTCTCGAGCAGCAAAATACCGATGTCGAGACGCGCAATGCGATGACAAAAATCATAAATGGCATTTTGCAGCAAAAAATCCAAACCCTAGATGCCATCTCTAGCCTAAAAACCCAAAGCGCGCAGCTAAAAGAAAGCATCCATAAGCTTTATGATGACCAGAAAAAAGCGCAAGCAGAGATAAATCTCATCACGCGCGAAAACAAAGAAAGCATACGCCGATTTGAGAATCTAGCGCGCGCGTTTAGCTTCTGCATCGGCGAAGTCATCGAGGATCTCGACAATAATGTATAAACGCTATCGCAATCTCGGCTTTGAATCCCAAGCAAAGATTTTGCTATTTTTCATCGCGCTTGGCTTTGTGCTGGTGTGTGCGATCGCGTTTCTAGCGCTTTTTGCGCTCAAATACGAGTATGATAGAAATCTCGCTATGCAGCTGCAAAAAACAAGCACGCTGCAAAAAATCGAGCAGTTTTATAACTCCGCGGCATTTCTCAAGCCAAATGAGCTGCTAGGCAAATATGATGCGATGATGAATGAGTGGGAATCCTACACTTCAAGCTATGTAAATCAGGACATTATCGTCGTTTTGCGCTCGTTTTATCAGAATCTATTTTTGCGCAATGAGGTGGAGAAAATCGCACGCCTCTCTGCTCGCAAGCAAGAGTCGATAAAATCCCTGCAAAATGAGCTCTCTGCGACTAGGCAGATTCTAGAATCTACGCAAAATAATCTTGATAATATCGCGCAAAACTCCGCGCAAAAAGTGGCGCAAAACTCCGCGCAAAATTCTACGCAAAATATCTTGCCAAACGCGCCTGCTAGCGCAAATCCCGCGCCACAAGACATCATCACGCATAGCCTTAATATCAACAACCAAATCGATATTTTGTTTCAAAACAATATAGAAATCTCGCTCGTGCAGACAAAAATCACTGATTCACTCTATAAAGCGACTTTGTGGGTGCTGCTTATTTTTGCGGGGCTTGTGAGCTGCGGGACGCTGTATTTTGTCTCGATGGTGCTGTCGTTTGCGCGAGGTGTAAATCAGCAGCTGCAAAAAACTATCGAGCATCAAACGCGCGCGCTAAAAGCGACAAACGAGAATCTGCAAAAAACGATAGAGTATGAAATCGAGCAATCGCGCAAAAAAGATCAAATCATGTATCAGCAAGCAAGGCTCGCGTCTATGGGTGAGATGATACAAAATATCGCGCATCAGTGGCGACAGCCACTAAACTCGCTCATCATCCTTATCCAAAGCTTCCGCGTCAAATACGAGCGCGGGAAGCTTAGCGATGAGTTTGTGCAAAATCACAGCGATGATGCGATAAGAATCGCCAAAAATATGTCAGAAACGATAGAAAATTTTCGCAATTTTTTCCAGCCAAATATCAAGCGCGCAAATTTTTCCATATCAAAAAGCATCGAGGATTCTTTGAAGCTCATAAAGCCTACGCTAGAGCAGAACAATATCGAGGTATTTTTCCAAGATACGCCGGGGCTTTTGGTGTTTGGCTATGAAAATGCGTTTAGTCAAGTGGTGCTAAATATCATCAAAAATTCGCAAGATGTATTAAGCGAGAAGGTGTTGAGTGAGAAGGTGTTGAGCGAGAAAGCGTTTGGCGAGAAGGCATCGCCAGAATCTAAAGGCGCGGATTTTGTGGATTCTAGTGATAAGATACCAGAATCTAAAAACGCTAGCACACAGGGCGCGCAAGGCGTGATACAAATAGAGCTAAGATGCGTAGATGCCAGCACACTAGAATCTAAAAACGCAGAATCCAAAAACTTAGAATCCAAAACCCGCGCAGAATCTAAAAATATGGAATCCAAAAACTTAGAATCCAAAACCCAAGCGCCAAATGCGCCTAGCGCGCCAAACACGCCCGAAAAAATAGCCGAACTTTTGATAATGGATAATGGCGGCGGGATTCAGATTCCAGAGATAGAAAAGATTTTTGAGCCATATTTTACTACCAAGCACAAATCCGTAGGCACGGGCATCGGGCTATATATGGTAAAGCAAATCATCGAAAAGCAGATGCATGGTAGCATCGAGGTGAAAAATACCTCTTGGCATTGCGCGCCTCTTGGCAAAGAGTTTTTTGGTGCGATTTTTATGATAAGATTTCCTTTGTATTTGGAGTAGAAAATTTGGGGCGCGACTTCAAACAAGCCGCTTCAAAAATCTCGAAAAATTTCGGAGCAAAATATGCAAGAATACCCAGAACTAAAGCCGCTTAGCATCCTTTATGTCGAGGATAATGATGATGTGGCGCGCGTGACGGCTATGGTGCTAGAGGATTATATGGATAGGATTCTGGTGGCAAAAAATGGCATTGAGGCGCTTGATCTTTTTGATACGCATAATGTCGATATCGTGCTGACAGATATTCTTATGCCAAAGATGAGTGGCATCGATTTGTGTCGCAAAATCCGCGAGGGCAGGCACAACACCCAATGCCCCATCGTCATCGCCACCGCGCACACCGAGGTGCAATACCTCCTAGATGCCATAGGGCTAGGCGTGGATGGCTACATACTAAAGCCTATCGATATCCAAGAGCTTCTAGCCACGCTACGCAAAGCCATACTCCCTAGAATCCAAGCCAAAAAAATCAAAAACAACGACCTCTTGCTAAGCGCTATCTCGACATTTGTCGGCGGCAAAAAGATAGAAATTATCAAGTTTTTGTTCGAGCATTGCGATGAGGAAAATATGTTTTATGGCTCGTATGAAGACATAATCGCCGAGCTAAATGTCAGCAAACCAACGATTGTAAAGACATTTCATCAGCTCATGGAAGTAGGACTGCTCGTAAAAATCCGCAACAAAGTGTATAAAATCAACACGCCAAATGTGTGAGATAGTAGCAAAATGGCTAGAATCTAGATTCTGCGTTTTGTCGCGATTGCTGGAATTTTGCGCTTCGCCTAGAATTTGCTAATCTGCCAATTCGCCTAGAATCCACTAAGCCCGCCCAAAATCCGCCCAAAATCTATCTGACCTATAGAATCCACCAAACCAAAGCCCAAACTTCATAAGCGCGTAAAAAAGTTACATAGAGATTCTTATCATTTTGCTACCAAAATATATGCCCTCAAACTGTGCGCGGGTGCTGCTAGAGCCTATTTTGCGAAATATTCCCAACTTCAAAGCTTCTTGATAAATTCTTATTTTTTAGGTGTTTTTGTTAATAAATGATTTATAATGCATCTAGTGCCTAATGAGGCTAAAACAACAAAGGAGAGCAAATGCGAGACGATAGGATTATCGAGAGCTACACAGGCGTTACGCCCGAGCGCAAAAAGAGCAAAATGCCAGCGCGACTGGATTTTTGGCAGAGTGCTACAGGGCTATTTTTGGGGCTTTTTATGCTTGCCCATCTACTTTTTGTCTCTAGTATTTTGATTAGCACAGAGGCGATGTTTTGGGTTACGAAGTTTTTTGAGGGAAGCTTGATTTTTGGCGAGGCTGGCAAGCCTATCATCGTTAGCATCGTAGCAGCGGTGGTTATCGCGGCACTTGTGGTGCATGCGTTTTTGGCATTGCGAAAATTCCCGATAAATTATCGACAATTTATCGTGCTAAAAACTCACAAACACCTTATGAAACACAGCGACACAAGCCTTTGGGTGATACAAGCAGCGACTGGTTTTGCTATGTTTTTCTTAGCAGCACCGCATTTGTTTGTCAATCTCACACAGCCAGAAAACATAGGACCGCTAGCGTCATCTTTCCGCTTTGTTCATCAAAACTTCTGGCTGCTTTATATTTTCTTGCTTTTTGCAGTGGAGCTGCATGGCTCTATAGGGCTCTATCGCCTATGCATCAAATGGGGATGGTTTGAAAAGCTAGGGCTAAAAAATCTTCGCGCTATCAAATGGGGGCTATCAGTGGTGTGTATCGTGCTAGGACTTTGCTCTTATGCTGCGTATGTCAAAATCGGTATGGGCTTGGATGCAGAAAAAAGCATACATGAATATCGCTTGATAGATGAACACACAAAAGGAAAAGGAGAGTAAATGAAAGTAGTATATTCTGATGCACTGATTATCGGGGGCGGGCTTGCGGGCTTGCGAGCCTCTATCGCAGCAAAAGAGCGCGGACTTAGCACTATTGTGCTTTCACTTGTGCCAGTCAAACGCAGCCACTCCGCTGCAGCGCAAGGCGGTATGCAAGCAAGCCTTGGCAACTCAAAAATGAGCGATGGCGACAATGAAGATTTGCACTTCGCAGATACTGTAAAGGGAAGCGACTGGGGATGCGATCAGCAAGTAGCGAGGATGTTTGTAACCACCGCGCCAAAGGCTATTAGAGAGCTAGCTTCTTGGGGCGTGGCATGGACTAGAATCCAAAAAGGCGATCGCACTGCTATCATCAACGCACAAAAAACAACCATCACAGAAGAAGACTTCCGCCATGGATACATCCACTCAAGAGATTTTGGCGGGACTAAAAAATGGCGCACATGCTACACAGCCGATGCTACCGGGCACTCCATGCTCTATGCTGTGGCAAATGAAGCCTATAAACATGGCGTAGATATACAAGATCGCAAAGAAGCTATCAGAATCATACATCATGATGGCGTATGCTATGGCGCTGTGGTGCGCGATCTCATCACTGGCGAGCTTAGCGCGTATGTCTCAAAAGGCACGATGATAGCTACCGGCGGATATGGCAGAATCTATCAAAACACCACCAACGCAGTGATTTGCGAAGGCATAGGTGTGGCTATCGCTATGGAGACAGGCGTGGCAAAGCTAGGCAACATGGAAGCAGTGCAGTTCCACCCCACTCCTCTTTTCCCAAGCGGGATTCTGCTCACAGAAGGCTGCCGCGGTGATGGCGGGATCTTGCGCGATGTCGATGGCTACCGCTTCATGCCAGACTATGAGCCAGAGAAAAAAGAGCTAGCAAGCCGCGATGTCGTCTCTCGCAGAATGATACAAAGAATCCGCGAGGGCAAAGGTGTAAAAAGCGCGTATGGCGAACATCTATGGCTAGATATTTCTATCCTTGGGCGCGAGCATATCGAGCGCAATCTAAGAGATGTGCAAGAGATTTGCCAAGTTTTCGCTGGCATCGATCCAGCAGAAAAATGGGCGCCAGTCAAACCCATGCAGCACTACTCTATGGGCGGAATCCGCACTGATTATAAAGGACACAGCGCACTAAAAGGGCTTTTTGCTGCGGGCGAAGCTGCGTGCTGGGATTTGCATGGATTTAACCGACTTGGCGGAAACTCTGTAAGTGAGGCGGTGGTAAGCGGTATGATTATCGGCGATTTCTTCGCGCAGTATTGCGAAGGCGCGCATGCCAATATTGAGACTTCTGTCCTTGAAAAATTTGTCAAAAAAGAGCAAGCACATCTAGAATCACTCATCAATAATAGCGGACATGAAAATGTCTATGAGCTAAAAAATGAGATGAAAGCGGTGATGGAAGCAGATGTGGGAATTTTCCGCGAGGGCAAAGGGCTAGAAGATGCGGTAAAACGCCTAGAAGAGCTGTATAAACGAAGCAAAAACATCGGCATCAAAAACAAAAAGCTCCACAACAACCCAGAGCTAGAAGATGCCTATCGCGTGCCAAAAATGATAAAACTAGCGCTTTGTGTGGCGCTTGGCGCATCGCTTCGCACAGAATCTAGAGGCGCGCATAGCCGCGAAGACTATGTCAAGCGCGATGATGAAAACTGGCTAAAACGCACGCTTGCTTCATGGGAGAGCGAGGAGCAAACGCTGCCTACGATAAGCTATGAGGATTTGGATATCATGACAATGGAGATAGTGCCCGGATTCCGCGGATATGGAGCGAAGGGCAACATCATAGAGAATCCAGATTCTGCTAAGCGACAAGCGCAAATCGATCAAATCACGCAAGAAGTGCAAGCGCGAGGCGGCGACAGATACGAGCTTCAGCAAGCGCTTATGGATTTTGATTTGCAGCCTAAATACAAAGCCAGAAACCAACGACTAGGAGATAAATAATGGAAAATCACAACACAAAAGGAAGGACGCTCACTATCCGCGCGCTGAAGTTCGACCCACAATCCGCCGTCTCAAAGCCGCATTTTGCAGAATACAAGCTAGAAGAGACGGATTCTATGACGATTTTTATCGCGCTAAACCTCATACGAGAGAAGCAAGACCCAGATCTTAGCTTTGACTTCGTGTGTCGTGCGGGGATCTGCGGAAGCTGCTCTATGATGATAAATGGGCGTCCGCGCCTTGCTTGCCGCACGCTGACTAAGGATTTTCCAGATGTGATTACTATCATGCCTTTGCCAGCGTTTAAGCTTATCAAAGATTTGAGCGTAAATACAGGCGAGTGGTTTGCTGGTATGACAAAACGCGTGGAAAGCTGGGTGCATAGCAATGAAAAGGTGGATATCTCAAAGCTAGAAAAACCAATCGAGCCGCAAGAAGCGCAAGATGTGTTTGAGCTAGATAGATGCATCGAGTGTGGTTGCTGTATCGCAAGCTGCGCTACGAAGCTTATGCGAGAGGATTTTATCGGTGGTGCTGGGATGAATCGCGTGGTGCGATTTATGATAGATTCTCACGATCAGCGCACTGATGAGGATTTCTACGAGCTAGTGGGTAATGATGATGGCGTGTTTGGCTGTATGAGCCTCATCGCATGCCATGACACATGCCCTAAAAATCTGCCACTACAAAGCAAAATCGCCTACCTACGCCGCAAAATGGTGTCTGTAGGCAGATAGTGATTTAGCAGGCACTGCAACTTTAAAAAGCCTTGTGGTGAAAAGCCGGCTTTTAGCTGGTATTTTGGCTTTAAGATTTGGTAGTTTATGACAAATCCAAGGTTTTAAAGTCAAAATACACAAATCTCAAGCATCCGCCATCGAAGTCCGAGATAAAATCCTTGGAGTCTAGCGGGGCTTTAAACATATGTCACGAAGCAAATAAATACAAAGATTAGATTATTTGTTTGCTATAGGAATGCCCAGTAACAACTTGAGTTTTGGTTTATACTACAAACTCTATTTGGATTCTAGAGTGGAAAAGCTTAGCGGCTTTCTATCTTTTATCTTATCCAGCAAGCCACCAAAATGCGCCAAATGCTCTATAAAAATCCTAGCTTCAAAGCTCACCCGCTCCTCATTCCCGCCGATTTTTAAATAGTAGTTTTTGTTTATCGCTTCCACCTTTGAAATCCCCAAACTTAGCTCATAATCCAGCGATTCTATATTGGCAAAAGTCGTAAAAATAAATTTATCGATTTTGATTATTTTCTCATTCTCTCTAGGCGAGATGTGTTGCAGCGGTGTAGCTAGAGCTTTGCGCTGTTTTTCTAGGTTTTCTTGGTGTTTTTTGTCGTTTTCTTTGGAATTGCTTAGGTTTCTGAAGTTTATCATCGCCGCACCTTTTGTTTTTGGCAATGATAGCGTTTTTAAGCGTTAGGGGTTTTAAACTCTTTGTTTTTAAGAATCAAAGCCATATGTGTGGCGCCCTGTTATTTTTTCATACAATACGCCAAGAAACATAGCAATCACAACTATAAAATAAGATAAGAGTGCAAAAATTATTATAAATGCAAGCCACGAGACGATAATAATCGCACATATATCATTTGGATGAGCTAGCATAATACAAAAAGCTATCAAAGAAACAAAAGCCCCGCCTGCACCAAATACCGCCCAAATAAATTTCAATACTTTTCTAGTGATATATTCTAGCTGCGATTGATATATTTCTCTCATTTTTGCGCTCCCTATATTGTGGCTAGTAGCTTGTGTCTTATAAAATATACAATATTTTAGCACAAAATATCAAGGAAATACCATGAGAACAGACACAGAAGTAGCTGTAACAAAACATTAAAGATTCTAAGTGTTGGCGCAAATGTTTCCAAATGTGGCCACGCCCCAAAGCACGCAATGCGCCAAGCTACGCGCGCACAGCAAGCTTGCCGATAGCCTCTGGCGCGAAGTCATCGACAAATGTGCGCATCGCTTTGGAATACATATCCACCAAGCGATTCGTCTCGATTAGCGCAGTCATTTCCTTGATAGCATTTACATTGCTTTTCTCGATGAAACCCTGCGCCAGCGAGCCATCATTCACGCTGATTATCCTATCATCTAGCCTCTCTTCTGGGTAGCTGTATAGGTTGTTGCCGACTTTTTGCAAGTATTTTGGATTGTCAAACTTCACTATCGCGATGCTTCCGCCCTCCACCACCTCGCCTTGTTCTTCATTGGCGATATTGCGGAAGTAGATATTGCCATTTTTGTCCGCTTCTATCTGCATGCCGGGCGCAGATAGTATCCCGCCGCCGCCATCTATCCCAGCACGCGAAAGCACGCGGAATCCCTGCTTGGTAGCGATATACCCCTCATCATCTATGACAAAGCTCCCATCGCGCGTGTATCGCACGCCATCAGGCGTTTGGATAGCAAAATACGCGTTTGGCTTTTGCAGCGCGAAATCCAGCGGATTATCCGTCTGTGCTATCGCGCCGCTCTCAAACTCGGTGTATTCCTCGCTGATGATTGGCACGCGGTTTAGGTTGCGATTGAGATATTGCGCGGCGGCTCTGGTGTGGTCTTTTATCGGCAGCGTGTCTTGCGTTTCTTTATAGAGGCGCAGGAAATCGCCCACCACGACATCATCGCGCTTGAAGCCGTTGGTGTTGAGGTTGGCTAGGTTATTAGAGACGACATCGAGGCGGTTAAACTGCGTAACCATGCCGCCCGTAGCGGAATAGTAGCCATTTATCATACACATCCTTGCAATGATTAAGATGCCCTTATCAAAGCAAAAGGAGTTCCAATATGTCAGATTTGCACCAGCTTGGTTTTAGGCATTTTAATGCTTTTGCACTTTTGCGGTATAAATGTTGATTGTCTTATGTTTATTTGGTTGTTTTGTGCGGTTAATCATTGATTGGGTATTATGTTTGCTTAAAAGTTTTTAGCAAACATAAAGGAGAATCTAATGAAAAAGACGCTGGTGGCGTTTGTTTTGGCGGCGGGAGTCTGCGCTCTAGGCGCGCAAAATGCAGAATCTAAAAATATAGAATCCAAAAACGCGGAATCTAGCAATATAGATTCTAGGGCAAAAGGCAGCGAAAAACCCAGCGCAGAATCTAGCAAAATAGCAAAGATTCAGCTTATTAAGCCTAGCGGATTTTATGCATTTGAGACGATAGGCGATAGCACTTCAAGCGCAGCATTTGGCAAAATCGCCAACGATAGCGATGCGGAAATCTCGCTAAAAGGCGCGCACATCATAAGCGAGGCGGGCGCAAAAGCCGAGATTCACAGCGTGAAAATGGATAAAAGTGGTGCCATGCAAATGTATACGCTAAAATCCCTAAAAATCGCACCAAAATCCTCCATAGAGCTAGCGCCCAAGGGCGACCACATCATGCTAATGCGCCTGCCAAAAGCGCTCAAAGATGGCGAAAAAATAAAAATCGCGCTGGTGTTTGGGGCGGATGCTGAAGTGGATTTTGAAAGCGCGGATTCTGGCGCAGAATCCAAAAGCGCCAAAGAATCCAAAACCGCCAAAAAAGCAGAATCCAAAAGCGCGCAAAGCAAAAAAATAGATTCTAGCGCGCTGGATTCGTCATTGCGAGCGCAAGGCGCGAAGCAATCCATAGAATCCATAGATTCTGCAGAACATAGCTCCAAAAAGCTAGAATCTAAAAATGCGGATGCCAAAGCAGATTCTAGCGCGCGAGATTTCACCCTAGAGCTAGAAATCCCTATCATCAAGCGCCCAGATAGTATGCCAAACCACGCCGCGCCCGCAAATCATAGCCACGCGCACGACAATAGCACGCAAGACAACAACGACAACAACGCCCAAAACGCGCACACCCATGACGCGCATCAATCCCACACACACTAGGCACACATGAAACTACCCAAAAGAAAACACCAAGTAAAAAAGTCCATCATCACGCTAGGCGTGGCGCTTTTGTGCGCGCTTATTATGTTTCTAGCTTGGGGCAGAGGCACGCCATACGCGCTAAAAGAGATGATAATCGGCGGCAGCAAACGCCAAACCAGCCAAGACACGCAAGACAGGCCACGAACAAGGCAATGCATGCTAAATAAGGGCGTCTGCAAGCTCGCACTGCCAAAGCGCAGCCACGCGCAAGAACAAGACCAAAACATAGAAATCGAGGCGAGTCCGCGCGATATTTATGCGCTAGAAAGCGTCGTTTTCAAAGTCAGGGGCGCGACATCGCGCGAGCTGGAAGGCAGAATCTATGGGCTAAATATGGATATGGGCGAGGTTTCCGTGCATTTTCGGCGGCTAGAGGATGGGAGCTTTGAGGGCAAAGCCACGATGTCTAGCTGCACGGAGGAGGTCATGGAATATCGCATGGCGCTTTTTGATGAGCATGGAATGCTAGAAAAAGGGGTGGATTTTGATGCCAAAAGAAAATAAGAAAAATGCCAACGCAAGCGGCGCAACCGCGACAAACGCGCATAAAAATAGCGCGCGAGAGAATAGAGCGCCAAACGCCAAAAATAGCGCAAGTCAAAATAGCGCAAGTCAAAATAGCGCAAATAAAAACACCGCGCAAAAAAATAGCATAGATAAAAATAGTGCAAGCACCAGAATCCACAGGCGCATTGATCTTGGGCTAAACATCGATCACATCGCCACTTTGCGCCAAGCGAGGCAGATCCACCAGCCAGACCCGCTAGAAGCGGTATTTATCGCCAAAAACTGCCAAGTCGAGCAAATCACCATCCACCTAAGAGAAGACCGCCGACATATCCATGAGATCGATGTCGCGCGCATTATCGCAAGCTCGCCGCTGCCGGTAAATGTCGAGTGTGCTTGCGATCTAAGCAAAGGCGGCGTGGTGGATATTTTGTGCGATTTGAAGCCTTTCAAAGTCACGCTGGTGCCAGAAAAAAGGCAGGAGATAACCACAGAGGGCGGGCTTGATATGCGCGCTAAAAACCTAGAATCTACCATCGCGCGCTTCAAATCCCGCCAAATCCAAGTCGCGACTTTTATCGACCCAAGCGCAGAGGCTATCAAGCGCTCAAAAGAGCTAGGCGCTGATGGCATAGAGCTTCACACCGGCGCGTATGCCAACCTGCACGCGATGCTCTACTCCTGCCTGCCACACTCGCACAACGCGCCAAAAGAGCTGCAACTCCCGCGCGATACACTGCACCAAAAGCTGCTAGAATCTATCGCTATGCTTGAGCGCGCGGCTAGCTATGCGGAAAGTCTCGAGCTTGGCGTGTATGCAGGGCATGGGCTAAACTACGAAAACATCGCACCAATCGCGCAAATCGCGCCCATAACCGAGCTAAATATCGGGCATAGCATCATTGCGCGCGCAGTGATAACAGGGCTAGAGCGCGCTATCAAAGATATGCAAGATGTCATTGCCCACGCGATTTGGTGAGTTTGTGATTTAGTTTAAGACACCGCTTTTAGATTCTGCGTGGCATTTGAGATAGTCGCAGGCACCAAAGATGAGCTAGCACAGTGGTGAAGGCATCATCGCGTATCTATCAGAGTCGGCGTATGGCGTGGCGAAAGGGCAAGCACTCGTGGCGTATGAAAAAGACTGCGTGCTTGGCGGCGGAGTGATAGTGCATGGCGAGTGCAGTGTTTTGGTATAGTTCAAATGCAATATAGGTGTAAGTTTGAGTGTGGCGTAGAGGGTTCTTTTATAATCCATGCACGCATATTAGGGCCGCTTTTGTGGCTTGGCAGCGTAAGCAAGCACCACCTTTCTTTACAATACCTTTCTTTACTATCTGCTTTTGCGACTTGGAGAAGGCTTAGTTTTGTGGTTTTTGGCTTCTTTGATAATCCACACCGCAAAATCGTCATTGTGAGGATTTGCAAAATCCAAAGCATAGCGCAGCTTCTTTAGAAAAGGAGGGTGACTGTAAAAACTGCGATAAACGTAAGAGTTTGGCGACTAAAACTAGAATCTAAAAGCACAAAAAATGCAAAGCTAGATTTTGATACTCAAATAGATCGTTTCGGATTCTGTGAATCCTCCGCAATGATTGTTATTATGAGCAAAAACACAACATAAAGGAGACTCCTGTCTTTTAGTCGTCATTGCGGGCGTTAGCGAAGCAATCCAATGCAAAACATAAAGGCGAATTGTAATTTGTGGCAGAATCTAAAACTTTGCGGATTTTTTTATGGATTGCTTCGTCAGCCTGCGGCTTTCTCGCGAAGCGTTAGTTTTTTAGCAATGATGGAAGCAAATTTTATCAGAATCTAGCTTTAGCGCGTGGGGTGCAAATATGTGTGGCAGAATAATGTTTTTAGCCTTGGCACAGAACGTAAAATAAAACCTTACAGCTAGCGCAGTAAAAGATTATCTCACAAGAAGTTTGCAAATCTTACAAAGTCAAAATACAAAATCGCAGAATGTAAAATCAAAGATAGAATACAAAGTCATAGTCAATGCGTTGGAGGCTTAACACACCGAGTCAATCAAGAATCAAATAAAAGTCAAATCACAATCAAACCACAAAATCCCAAGCTAGCCCAAATAAGGCTAGCCTAGAATCAAACTAGAATACAAAAGAGTAGCTAGCACCTACACTTGCGTATTTGAAGTATGTGTGAGTGGAAATATCTGTCATATTTATCCCATCACTTATCACGCCTGTTCTCTCGCGCACTGGTCCTAGGAATGGGATCTTAGCGCCAAACTCGATTCTATGATGTTTGGCAAGCGTAGTTTGGATACCTAGATTTAGACCCAAGCCTACGCCACCGATAAATTGAGTGGGTGTAGATTCTGCGGTGTTGTTTTGTTTGGCTCTTGAGTTGGCAGAAATCTCAGAATATCCAGCAAAAATACCAGCATACACACCAGCACTAGCATTTTCTGCCTTGATAAAATCCACTAGATAATCGATATTTAGATCGATTCTTTGCCCGGTAAGATATGTGTTTTCTGAAGCAGTGTTGCTTCCATCTTTTGCGCTAAGGCTAGATGGATATACATGTGCCATGCCATAGCTTGCATATACGCGCATACCATGTGTAGGGGTAAAGTATAGCTGATATCCTAGCCTTACACCCCAATCAAGTCCTACATTGGCTCTGCCTTGTTGTTGGCTAATTTCAGTCGATACTGATGGGTCTGGTGAAAAAGTTCCGCTACCTGCTTGCGTTTGCGTCAAAATCCCCGCACCTAGCTCCACGCCCACAAATGCGCCACTCTCGCCCGCTACGCCAGCACTCGCAAGCGCACCAGAGAGGATAAGCGCTGCTGAAAGTTTGCTTACTCTTGTCATGTCTTCTCCTTAAAAATTTTACGCCCAGTGTTTGGGCTATGGCGGGATTTTACAAGGCAATTTTTTAGACTTAATTAAAAATAAAATCGTTTTTTTTTTTTTGATTTTTCGCGCGAAATTTTGATTTTCAAAACGATAAAACATCGTTACATACGATATTTTAAGCCATTTTATAGCTATGTATCTAAAAGTAATATGCTAAGCAAATATTAAGCTAAGAGACAAAATTTTGAAGATTAGCAGAATCCAAAAACAAGCAAAATTTTCCAAAATCCACCAATTTTGAAAGATTTTGAGTTTTTGTAAAGATTTGGTTTTAGATGCGACTTTTTAAAAATTTGGCTATAGGTTTTGGATGCGAGATTTTAGGTGTTAGATTTTGGGTTTGGCATTTGGCGTTTTGGTGTGAGTTTGGTGTTTTTGGTTTAGCGCTGTTAATTTGGATTCTACAAGCAATTTATAATTTTTCAATCGTCATTGCGAGACTTGCGCTAGCAAGGTGAGGCAAAGCGCTAGCTTCTTTAGCAATCCACAAAAACTACAGAATCTGCCCCAAATGGATTGCCACGCTCGAGCTACGCTCTCGTTCGCAAAGCGTAGCTTCTTTAGCAAACCGCGAAAAACTATAGATTTTAGATTGTATGTCATATATGGATTGCTTTGGACTCTGTGAATCCTTGCAATGACTCGATGGCGCGGTTTTTGTGATGTTGCGAGTGTGGAAATATCGGCTATGGCGTTTAGCGTTTGGCGGTGTAGAAGGCGTGGGCGCCTTGTTTTTTGATGATTAGCTTCTTATCGCGCACGAGGAAATCTAGGATTTCTAGCGTGCGTTTGTCAAAAAGGATCCGCGCTTTGCCTCCCACCATAAAGCTATTTTCTGGCTATTTTATTTTTGTTTGTTTAGTTGGTCTTGCCACTCTTTATGCCACCATTCGGTCTGATTGTTTAGTTTGTCCTGCCACTCTTTATACCATTTGGGTGGCTTAGATTCTAGTGGCGAGTCTAAAAATATAGGTGAATCATATATTTGCATTCTGGCGTTGTGAGTAGCCAAAGCATCCAGATTGCGCGTATCCCACGCATCTAGATTCTGGTCGAAAGATCGCGTATCCCACGCATCTAGATTTTGGTCGAAAGATTTTGCGCCAACAAACATCTCTCCCATGTTTTCTACCTTGCTGACATCCTAAGATTCTAGCGGTTGGTTAAAGGATTCTGCGTGCTGAAACATGCCATTCATATCTTTTACCTTACTTACATCCCATTTATCTAGCGGCTGGTTGAATGATGTTGCCGCCCGAAACATCCATAGCATATTTTTCACCCTACTTACATTCCATTTATTTAGTGGCTGGTTAAAGGATTCTGCTTCCCTAAACATAAAGCTCATATCTTCTACATTGCTGACATCCCAAGATCCTATCGGCTGGTTGAAGGTTTTTGCGTAAGAGAACATATTGTTCATATCTGTTACATTGCTAGTATCCCAAGTCTCAATCCCGCTAAAATCCTTTCTGCTTTCAGAGTAAGGTGGAATCACTGCAAACAAAAAACTCATATCGGTGATTTTGCTCGTATCTATCGTGTCTAGCTTGATAGACTCATCTTTTAGCAGCTGCACGAGTTCATCGCGCGTCTGCGGGCGGTATTTATGCTTTGATTTGTCAGTCAAAGGGTTTGTATTGATAGCACAAGCGCTAAACATCAAGCCAAGCGCGGCTATGCCGATAAAAGCTAGCTGTTTTAGATTTGGCAGTTTTGATTTTAGTGCTTTTAGATTCCGCGCTTCGCTGGTGTTTTTTGGCGATTTTAGATTCTGCGTTGTCATTTTGACTCCTTAGTAATTAATTTTGGTATTATATCTTAAAAATCGTTTTTAGATTCTGCGCTTTTTAGATTCTAGTGTTTTTGCCACTTTATCATCGTCATTACCAAAAGAAAACTTTATTTTGTCATTGCTAAAGAAGCTAACGCTTTGCGAGGAGGCGCAGCCGACGAAGCAATCTGCCAAATATCTTTTAGTGAAGCAGAATCTAAAAAATCAAATGGATTGCTTCGTCGGCTGCGCCTCCTCGCAATGACGACAAGGTGAGTTTCTTTAGCAATGCGCAGCTTCTTTAGCGAGCTGCGAAAACCATAAATTTTTAGATTATATGTCACATATGGATTGCTTTGGATTCTGCGGATCCTTGCAATGAGTGGATGGCGCGGTTTTTGTGATGTCGCGAGTGTGGAAATATCGGCTATGGCGTTTAGCGTTTGGCGGTGTAGAAGGCGTGGGCGCCTTGTTTTTTGATGGTGAGTTTTTTGTCGCGCACGAGGGAATCTAGGATTTCTAGCGTGCGTTTGTCAAAAAGAATCCGCGCTTCGCCGCACTCGATAGGGCGCGTGGCGATGAGCTTGCAAAGCTCGCTCGCATCGTAGCTTTTGGGCTCTGGCAAACTGGATTCTGATAATGCGGATTCTGATAGACTCGCTTTTGAATGGCTGGATTCTGGCGCACTGATTGGTTTGCTGGATTTTGCTTTGACAGATTCTGACGCGCAAGTGGAGTTTATCGAGATAGATTCTGACGCGCTAGAATCTGATAATTTGCTTTTTGCGCCACTAGAATCTAAAACAAAATCCAAAGCAGAATCTAATTTGTCAGAATTTGGCTTGTTAGAATCTATTTTTGCGACATTCGCGCTTTTGGATTCTGGGGTTTTGCTGTTTTGCGCGTGGGTTTTATTGGCAGGATTCTCGTTTGTCAAATCCTCGCGCGCTAGATTCTCATTTGCCAAATTCCCGCCAGCTCGATTTTCATCCGCTAGATTTTTGCTCGCTGGATTCTCACTTGCGATTTTTGCGCGTGTGGGTAGCGATACATTTAGCCCTGTGAAAAATCCGCTAGCCCACGCCAGCTTCGCATCGCTCACCGCGCGCACTTGATATGCGCTTGGTCTATCGATGCTGCCGATATCCACGCGCGCCACACGCACGCGGCGCAAAAATGCAGCGATTGCCTCGAGATTCTCGCGCGTGTCATTATGCCCCTCCACGAGCAGTACCTCCGCGATAAGCTCGCCGCGATATTCGCGCGCGAAGCGCTCTATCGCCGCCAGCATAGCGGGCAAATCAAGCGCGCGGCTTGGGCGGTCTATCTTTCTAAACTCTTTGGCAAGCGCGGCATCGATGGAAAATTTCACCATATCAAAAAGCAACAATGCATCGTGCGCCTGCGCGAAACGCGAGCCATTGCTTAAAATGAGCGTCTTGATATGCGCGGGCAAAAGCGGCTTGGCACTAGTGATGAGCTCGCGCAAATGCGGATAAAGCGTCGGCTCGCCGGTGGCGGTAAATGTCAGCACATCGATGTTTTTATGCGCCTGCAACGCTTCAGCGATGGCCTGCAGAATCTGCGCTGGCGGCAGGACTTCCTCCATAGAATCCATCGGCGCGCTTTTGTGAAGCTCGCAATACACGCAGTCAAAATTGCACTGCTTTTTGCTAGGTGATAGATCCACGCCCAAACTCCTGCCAAAGCGGCGCGAAAGCACGGGTCCAAAGATGATTGGCGGGGATTTTGGCGGGGTGGATTCTGGTGCGCTGGTGTGTGTGCTCGGCGTAGATTCTGCTTTGCGTGGATTATTGCCTTTTGGCGCGCATGCAAAATCTTTTTTGCCTTGATTATTATTCATTATTTTTAGCAGTTTTGCATTATTTTTTGGCAGTTTTGGCGCTGGTGGAGGCAGTGCTTTTAGCGGCTTTGGTGCTTTTTACACTCTTTACACTTTTGGCGTTGGCACTTGATTTTGTGCTTGCACCTTTTGTCGCAGCGCTAGATTTGGCGCTAGTGCTAGCTTTTGCCTTGCTAGCTTTTGCACCAGAATCTTTAGCGCTTTTGTCAGCGCCCTTGCCAGCACTTTTGCCAAAATCCTTGCCAGAATCTTGCGCTTCTTTTGCGCTCTGCGCGCTCACAGGCTCATGCGTTTGCGCGTCTATGCGATATTTGCATTTGAGGCATTCCAAAAGATCGCCGCTTTTTAGATGCTTTTCACCCATGATATAGCCGCATTCTGGGCATTTGGTGTTGGTGGGCGGGATGGCTGAAGTGAAGTTGCATTTGGGATAGGTTTTGCACCCATAAAACACGCCTCTCCTGCTCATGCGCTCGACGATATCGCCGCCGCATTCTGGGCATGGCACGCCTTCTACTACGATGCTAGGTTTGACGCTTAGCGATTTGGTGTTTCGGCATTCTGGATAGCCGCTGCATGCCAAAAACTCGCCTCTAAATCCGGGTTTTTTCACCATTGGCTTGCCGCATTTTTCGCATGTTTCATCGCTTTCTACTTCTGGGGTGATTTCGCGTTTTATGTATTTGCATTTGGGATAGCCGCTGCATCCGACAAACTCGCCATATCGGCTTTTGCGCCTTAGCAGTTCTTTGCCACATTTGGGGCAGGATTCGCCGGTGGGGGCGGCTAGCTTTTGGCTTACGATATTTACTTTGCCATATTCTAGCTTTTCCATAAATGGCTTATAGAAATCCCATAGCACCTCCTGCCATGAGTGCTTGGCAAGCGCGATAGAATCTAGCTTTTCCTCCATATCAGCGCTAAACTTAGAATCCACGATTTCATTGAAATAATCCTCCAGCATCCCAATCACTTGAAACGCAGATTCTTGAGGGATGAGCTGGCGGTTTTGGATGCTTAAATACTCGCGCGAGACGAGCAGCGAGATGGTCGGCGCATAGGTGCTCGGACGCCCGATGCCTAGCGATTCTAGCATTTTGATAAGGCTTGCTTCAGAATATCTAGCCGGTGGCTCGGTGGTGTGTTTGGTAGCTTTTATTTCGCTTGGCGTGATGCTAGCTTTTTCGCTAAATTCCGGCAAAAGCTTGTCTTTGTCCTCATTTCCCAGAATCTTATAAAAGCCATCAAATACAAGCTTCCTGCCATTTGCTTTAAACACGCCTTTATCGCTTTCAAAACTCACACTTTGAGATTCAAACACGGCATCAGTGGTCTGTGAAGCAAGGAAGCGATTGTATATCAGCGTATAGAGCTTTAGCTCATCAGGCTTCAGATACGCGCGCGCTATGGTAGGCGTGAAGTCGATATTGGTAGGGCGGATGGCTTCGTGCGCTTCTTGCGTGCCTTTTGACTTGCTGGCATAGATTTTGGGCTTTGGCGGGACATAAGCGTCGCCATAGTCTTTTGCTAGCTTTTTTAGCGCGGCGTTTTGCGCGATAGTGGCGATATTTAGGCTATCTGTCCGCATATATGTGATGATACCCATCGTGCCTTTATCAGTCGCCACGCCCTCATAAAGCCGCTGGGCGATACTCATCGTGCGCGATGGCGAGTAGCCTAGCAATGAAGAGGCGCTTTGCTGCAAAGTAGAAGTCATAAATGGCGGAGGGGTTGGCGATTTTTTGGTTTTTCTGCTTATTTCGCTGATGATAAAAGATGAGGCTTTGAGTGCTTTTAGCATATCATTGGCTTGGGCTTGGCTAGAGATGTCTAGCTTTTGGAGTTTGCGCCCTTCAAAGCTGGCAAGCTCGGCTTCCACGCCTTCAAACACGCCATGAATCGTGTAAAAATCCTGCGGCACAAACGCCCTTATCTCGCGCTCTCTATCCACCGCGATTTTTAGCGCAGCACTTTGGACGCGCCCAGCGGATAGGCCTTTGGAGATTTTGCTAGAGATAAGCCCGCTAAGCTTAAATCCCACTATCCTATCTAATAGCCTTCTAGCTTGTTGTGCATTGACTTTATCCATATCTATGGTGCGCGGATTTTCTAGTGCGTGCGTGATAGCGCCTTTGGTTATCTCATGAAAGACGATGCGCGGGAAGGAGGCGAGCGGCTTTTTGGCATCGATGGCTTGAGTGATATGATAGCCTATCGCCTCGCCCTCGCGGTCCTCATCAGTCGCGATGTAGGTGGTTTTGGCTTTTTGGGAGAGTTTTTTTATCTGCTCGACGAGTTCTTTGTGGTCGGCATCGATTTGGTATTGTGGCTGGAAGTTTTTGTCCGCTACTTTGATGCCAAAAGAAAATTTGGGTAAATCTCTGATATGCCCCTTTGAAGCGATGACTTCGTAATTATCGCCTAGGAAGGTTTTTATCGTCTTGGCTTTGGCGGGGGATTCTACGATGATGAGGTCTTTTGTCGCGCTTTTTGGCGTGGTGCTTTGCTTGGTCGTATCTTTCATGGGGGCTCTTTTGCTTGAATTTGAAGCAGGCATTATAGCAAAAAAAGAAAATACATATATAATGTTTAGTGATTGGAGATTGATTTGGTGGATTCTGGTTTTGTGGTGGTGGATTCTCGCGCTAGAACTCTGCGTTAGAATCTTGCGCGCGAAATTTTAGATTCTGCAAAATCTCGCAAAATATACAGAATCTACTGAAAATACTCCAGCGCAAAATCGATAAAACTCATCACTTTATACGCGCCTTTTGCGCTCGTGTGCGTTTCTACATTGCTATCTACGCTTATGAAAATTATCTCTTCATGCGCTTTTGAAAGCCTAGCGAGCTTTGCGTCGATTTGCGTTTGCGAAGGAAAAGGCATCGCAAAAAACGCGCTAGAATCTAGCACAAAATCGCACTCATCATCATACACCACGCCAAGCTCGCGCCTAGCAAACTCGCAAAAAATCATATTTTCAAAAATCGCTTGAAAGTTTGGCGCGGGTGAAAGTGCGTAGGGCAGGGCGAAGTTGTAAAAATAAAGCTTCGCGCGCTTGGTGGCATGGGCGTGTGGCAGCAGCGAGATGGCGCATTCATCGGCTAGCTGCTGGATGAGCGCGTAGATTCTGTCTTTGGAGATTTTTTGCTGCTGTTTTAGGTGGCAATAGACATTATAAGTGCTAAATTCACGCGACTGATATGCAAGCAGAAATGCCACTAGCGGCGCGTTTTGCTGGAAGTGCAGGGCGATGATTTCTTGGTGTCTAAGCGCGCGTTTGAATTCTGGCAAAAAGAGCATTTCTGGGAGGTTGCCATCTTTTACAAAGCTCGCAAATATGGATTCTAGGCGTGATGATTTGCTGAAAGAGACATACTCTTCAAAGCTAAGCGGATGGATGCAATGCGCGCTAAAATCGGCGAGAATGGAGGGGGTGGATTCTGGCGCGCTGGATTTTGATGCGCTGGATTCTAGCGTTTTAGATTCTGCTATTTTGGATTCTCGCATTTTTGGGTTTTTATGCGAAGTGATGATGATGTGGCTGTGGTTTGGGATGGTGAAGGCTGGTGTGTAATTATCGATGATTAGCATATCAAAGCGCTTTTCCAAAAACAGCTTCAAAAGCACCTTTTGCGCAGAATCTAGCGATACTCTAGGATCAGCGCAATCTATGAAAAGCGGCTTTTTGTAATGCCTTGCCAAATCGAGTGCCAAAGAGGTTTTGCCACTTTTTGGCGCGCCAAAAAGGATGAGCTTCTCCGGCGCTAGCGCGTAGGAGCGCGGGTATATGGTGGTGTTTTTGACGCGTTCTTCATACGCGCTAAAAAAATCTATCATTTTGCAGAATCCTTAAATGTCAAATTTTTGCCAAGCTTTTGGCTTTGTGTTTGTTTGGATTCTGCGATAATATCTTGTTCCTTTTTATAAGGAAATAAAATTTGCAATTTATGCCTAAAAATAGGCAAAAGACTTGACTATTTTTTGTTTTTCTCATATAATCACGCTTCCAATTTTAGCACATTGCCATATTTTGCGCGCTAGAATCCCGATAAATGCTGGCTAAACGCTTAGGCTAGATGCTAGGCAAACGCTTAGATTAAGCGCTAGATTTTAGGGCTGGCAAAAGTCGCGATACTAGCGAGCCAGATATGGTTTTAATGAGTTCTTTATGTATAAAAAGGAATAGCATGGAAAAAATCAGATTAAAGCTTAAGGCGTATGATCATAGGGTTTTGGATCGCTCTGTGGCGTCCATAGTAGAGGCGGTGAAACGCACTGGGAGTGAGATATGCGGTCCTATTCCACTTCCTACAAAAAGTCGAAAATACACCGTTTTGCGCTCACCGCATGTGAATAAGGATTCTAGAGAGCAGTTTGAAATCCGCGTGCATTCAAGGATTATCGACATTGTTTCTGCTACGCCTGACACGGTAGAGGGCTTGATGAAGCTTGATCTAGCTCCAGAGGTGGATGTAGAAGTCACTTCAATGAGTAGCAAATAATTTAGATTAGGGCAAGGATAAGACATGGAATTTATAGTAGAAAAAATAGGTATGAGCCGCAGCATAGGCAATCCGAGCATTCCTGTGACTCTTTTGCGCGTGCTTGGAGCAAAGGTGTGCGAAGTGCGAGAGGATGGCAAGGCGCTAGTGGCTTATGCTAAGGGCAAAGCGATGAATAAAAGCATCGCTGGACAGCAAAAAAAATACAACCTTAGCAAAGAGTTTAACCGCTTTGTCACACTAGAGACAGAGGCGAAAGAAGCGGGCGATTTGGATCTCTCTGTGCTAGAAGGTGCAAAACGCATCAAAGCGACTTTCAACACCAAAGGGCGCGGGTTTAGCGGCGTCATGAAAAGGTGGAATTTCCAAGGTGGTCCAGCAGCGCATGGTAGCCGCTTCCATAGAAGGGTCGGCTCTATCGGTAACCGCGAGTGGCCAGGACGCGTCCAGCCGGGCAAAAAAATGGCAGGACATTATGGCAATGAAAAAGTAAGCGTGCAAGCAGAAATAGTGTCTTTTGATAAAGGAAGTCAGATTCTAGTCATCAAAGGCTCGGTGTCTGGATACAATGGCGCGTTTGGCAAGATAGCAATCATCAAAGCATAAGGGTAACAAATGAGTAGCGCAATCGTATTGGATAAACAATTCAAAAAGAGTAGCGAAGTAGCTTTGCCAGCTAGCTATGATGAAATCAAAGAGCATAATCTATACCTCTATGTAAAATCATATCTAGCCTCTTTGCGAGCAAACAACGCAAAAGCTAAAAAACGAGGCGAAGTAAGCGGCGGTGGCAAAAAGCCATGGGCGCAAAAAGGCGGCGGACGCGCGCGCGCTGGTAGTATCACATCGCCGGTATTTGTAGGTGGTGGTGTATCACATGGTCCTAGCAATAACCGCAACTATGATATAAAAATCAACAAAAAACAAAAACGCCTAGCGCTAGAATTTGCCATGAAGCAAAAAGCAGAATCTGGCAAGCTTTTTGTGGTGGATTCTGTAGCGGTGGCTAGTGGCAAGACAAAAGATGCTAACAATATCCTAAAAACACTAGGCGAGCGCAGCGTGCTTTTGGTATCTAGCTCTATCCAAGATGAAAAAACTTTCCTAGCATATCGCAATCTGCAAAATTGCTATCTTATCGATGCAAATGAGCTAAATGCGTATTTGGTAGCAGTTTTTCACGCGGTAGTGATAGAAAAAGCGGTGTTTGATGAGTTTTTGGGAAGTAGCCAAAATGCTGGCAAAGCAGAATCCAAAGCTTCATCAAAAGCTAAACCTAAAGCGGACTCTAAAGCAGAATCCAAGTAAGAAGGGGAAAAAGAAATGGCAGATATTACCGATATCAAATCAATCCTATACACAGAAAAGACGCTTGCCCTTCAAGAAAGCGGCACTATGGTAGTGCAAACATCCACAAGGGTTACCAAAAACCAGCTAAAGCAGGTGTTTATGGAGTATTTTGGTGTGGTTCCACTGAAAATCAACTCTTTGCGCCAAGAAGGCAAAACAAAGCGCTTCAAAGGCAGAGTGGGACAAAGAAGCTCATATAAGAAATTTTATGTAAAAGTCCCAGAGGGCGCGAAGATAGATTCGCTATCAGTATAAGGAGTTTGTAAATGGCAATCAAAACATATAAACCATACACCCCCAGCCGAAGGTTTATGAGCAATCTTAGCTCTAATGACATTACTTCTAAACCAAGCGTGCGCAAACTGCTAGTGAAGCTTCCAGTGACAGCAGGGCGCAATAACAATGGGCGCATCACTAGCCGACACAAAGAAGGCGGCGCGAAGAAGCTCTATCGTATCATAGATTTTAAGCGCAATAAATTTGGCATAGAAGGCAAAGTAAGCGCGATAGAATACGATCCATACAGAAACTGCAGAATTGCACTCATCACTTACGCAGATGGCGACAAACGCTACATCCTTCAGCCAAGTGGCTTGAGTGTAGGCGATAGCATATTTGCAGCAGAATCTGGACTGGATATCAAAACCGGCTATGCTATGAAGCTAAAGGCTATCCCAATCGGAACAATCGTGCATAATATCGAAATGCATCCCGGTGCTGGCGGACAGCTAGCGCGCAGTGCTGGTGCGAGCGCGCAAATCATGGGGCGCGAAGGTAAATATATTATCCTTCGTATGCCAAGTGGTGAGATGCGTTATATACTAGATGAGTGCATGGCGACTATCGGCGTAGTGGGAAATGAAGACTTTATCAACATCTCTATCGGTAAAGCTGGTAGAAATAGGCATCTTGGCGTGCGCCCACAAACAAGAGGTAGCGCGATGAACCCAGTGGATCACCCACATGGTGGAGGTGAGGGCAAAACAGGCTCTAGCGGTCATCCGGTATCTCCTTGGGGATTGCCAGCTAAAGGCTACAAGACTCGCAGGAAAAAAGCAAGCGATAGGCTTATCATTTCAAAGAAGAAAAAGTAAGGAAGTAAGATGGCAAGATCGATTAAAAAAGGTCCTTTTATTGATGAGCATTTGGCAAAAAAGGTTGCTAAAACTAAGCAAACAAAAGATAGCAAGCCTATCAAAACTTGGTCTAGAAGAAGCACCATTTTGCCAGATATGATTGGTATGACTTTCAATGTGCATAATGGCAGGGCGTTTGTGCCTGTGTATATCACAGAAAATCATGTGGGCTATAAGCTTGGTGAGTTTGCACCTACGAGAACTTTCAAAGGGCACAAAGGCAGTGTCCAAAAGAAAATAGGTAAGTAAAGGGGAGACGATGAGTAAAGCATTATTGAGGTTTATCCGACTATCCCCTACAAAAGCGCGCCTAGTCGCTAGAGAAGTGCAGGGCATGAATGTAGAGCTAGCGCTTGCGAGCCTAGAATTCACCACTAACAAAGCTGCTAGAATCATCGCCAAAGTCATCGCTTCTGCGGTGGCAAATGGCGGGTATGACGCGCAAAGCGCTGTGGTTTATTCTTGCAGGGTAGATGCAGGTCCTGTGTTGCGTAGATTTATGCCAAGGGCGCGTGGTAGGGCGACTCCTATCCGCAAACCCACTTCTCATATTTTGGTAGAAGTTTTGAGTGAGAGCGAAGCAAACGCAAAAAAAGCTGCGTCAAAGAATGCTAGCAAAAAGCTAGATTCTAGCACAGAATCTAAAGTTGCCAAAAAGTCAGCGAGCACAAAAGCTACCGCTTCAAAAGCAGAATCTAAAAACACAGAATCCAAAGCCAAAGCCGCTAAAGATTCTGTATCAAAAGCCCCCAAGGCAGCAACTTCAAAAGAAGCAAAAAAACCAAAAGGTGAGGATAAGTAACTATGGGACAAAAAGTCAATCCAATTGGACTAAGATTAGGTATCAACAGAAACTGGACTTCTCGATGGTTTCCTAGTGCAAAGACTGCGCCTGCTAGCATCCTTGAAGATCATAAGATTAGAAAATTCCTCAAAAAAGAGCTCTATTATGCAGGGATTAGCGAGGTGATTATCGAGCGCGCAGCAGCCAAAATCCGCGTGACCGTAGTAGCAGCGCGCCCGGGTCTTATCATCGGCAAAAAGGGCGCAGACATCGAAAACAAACGAGAAGCGCTAAAAGCACTTATCAAAAAAGATGTTTCTATCAATATCAAAGAAGTCAAGCGCCCGCAAGCAAACGCGCAACTTGCCGCAGAAAATGTGGCTACACAGCTAGAAAAACGCGTAGCATTCCGCAGAGCGATGAAAAAGGTAATGCAATCTGCTATGAAATCTGGCGCTAGAGGCATCAAGATAAAAGTATCTGGACGCCTAGCAGGTGCAGAGATGGCGCGCACAGAGTGGTATATGGAGGGGCGCGTTCCTTTGCATACACTGCGTGCGAAAATCGATTATGGATTTGCCGAAGCTTTCACGACTTATGGAATCATTGGCGTTAAAGTATGGATATTTAAAGGTGAGATTCTCCAAAAAGGCATCCAACCAGAAAAACGAGATGATGCTGAAGAAGCACGAGAATCTAGACCAAAACCTAGAAGAGGGAGACAATAGCTATGTTGATGCCTAAAAGAACAAAATACAGAAAGCAGATGAAAGGGCGCAATCGCGGTAAGTCATTGCGCGGCGCTTCACTAGCGTATGGAAATATCGGTATCAAAGCGCTTGAGCTGGGCAGAATAGATTCTCGACAAATCGAAGCTGCTCGTATCGCGCTTACTCGCCATATCAAAAGAACGGGTAAGGTTTGGATACGCGTTTTTCCAGACAAACCACTAACCGCCAAGCCTCTTGAAGTGAGAATGGGTAAAGGTAAGGGTGCTGTGGAAAAATGGGTGATGAATATACAACCCGGCAGAATCATATATGAAATCACCGGCGTTGAAGAAAGTATGGCTAGGGAGGCGCTGGCTTTGGCACAAAGCAAACTTCCTTTCCGAACAAAAATCATAACTAGCGAGAGTGAAAATGAAATTTACTGATTTGAAAGAGAAAGATCTAGCAGAGCTTCAAAAAATGCTAAAAGACAAGAAGTCCGAGCTTTTTGAATTGCGCTTAAAGCTCAAAACAATGCGCTCTACTAATACTAGTGAAATCGCAGTGGCAAGAAAGGATATCGCTAGAATCAGGACAGCAATATCCGCAAAAAGGATCAATTCATGAATCAGGTTCAGACACATAAAAGAGTCATACAAGGCAAAGTCGTCTCTAAGGCTGGCGATAAAAGCGTGGTGATATTGGTAGAGCGCAAAGTGGTGCATCCAAAATACCGCAAAATCGTCAAAAGATTTAAAAAATACACTATCCATGATGAGTCCAACAAAGCAAAAGTCGGCGATGAGATTTTGGCAATAGAATGCAAGCCCATCTCTAAGACAAAAGCTTTCAATCTCAAAGAGATAGTCTCGGTAGGAGTATAGTATGATACAGAGTTTTACACGATTAAATGTAGCTGATAATAGCGGCGCAAAAGAGATTATGTGTATTAAGGTGCTTGGCGGTAGCCATAAGCGATATGCGAGCGTGGGCGATGTCATCGTGGCTTCTGTGAAAAAGGCTATCCCAAATGGCAAAGTTAAAAAAGCTCAAGTCGTCAAAGCAGTCGTAGTGCGAACCAAAAAAGAAATACATCGTGCAAATGGCTCTTTGGTGCGATTTGATGACAATGCAGCAGTGATTTTGGACGCAAAGAAAGAACCTATTGGGACGAGAATCTTTGGTCCTGTGAGTAGAGAAGTGCGATATGCGAATTTTATGAAAATAGTATCGCTAGCTCCGGAGGTGTTATAGTGGCAAAGTTTAAAATCAAAAAAGGCGATATGGTAAAGATTATCGCCGGAGATGACAAAGGCAAGAGCGGAAAAATACTTCGCGTATTTCCCAAAAAATCAGAAGTGATCGTAGAAGGTTGCAAAATCGCCAAAAAAGCGATAAAGCCTACGGAAGAAAACAAAAAAGGTGGCTTTGTAAATAAAGAGATGCCTATACATATTTCAAATGTCAAAAAAGAGGGAGAGTAGGCGATGTTTGCGCTAAAGAAAAAATACAACGACGAGATAAAATCGCAGCTAAAAAGCGAGCTTAATATCCAGAATCCTATGTTGCTTCCCAAGCTTGAAAAAATCGTGATTAGCGTGGGTGCTGGCGATTATGCAAAAGATTCTAAAATCATGCAAAACATCGCTGACACTATCTCGCTAATCGCCGGGCAAAAAACTATCATCACCAAAGCAAAAAAATCTGTAGCTGGCTTTAAGATGAGAGAAGGTATGCCTATGGGTGTCAAAGTCACACTTCGCGGCAATCAAATGTATAACTTCCTAGAAAAGCTCATCGTCATATCACTGCCTCGCGTGAAAGACTTCCGCGGTGTCCCACGAAATGGATTTGATGGCAGGGGAAATTATAGCTTTGGACTAAACGAACAGCTTATGTTCCCAGAAGTGGTATATGATGATATTATGGTTACACATGGTATGAATATCACAATGGTGACTTCAACGCAAGATGACAAACAAGCATACAAACTTCTTGAATTGTTTGGTATGCCATTCGCAAAAGGAAGATAACATGGCAAAAAAATCTATGATAGCAAAGGCTGGCAGAAAAGCGAAATTTAGCGCTAGGGCTTACACAAGATGCAAAGTGTGCGGCAGACCACATTCTGTGTATAGAGATTTTGGGCTTTGTAGAGTGTGCCTTAGAAAAATGGGCAATGAGGGGCTAATCCCGGGATTGCGAAAAGCTAGCTGGTAAGGAGTGATTTATGGTAAATGATATTATTGCAGATTCTCTCACAAGGCTTAGAAATGCTTCTATGAGACGACTAGAATCTACGACGCTCTATTATGCAAAAATCGTCGTTTCTATTTTGGAAGTTTTCAAAGCAAAAGGTTTTATCAAAGATTACAGCGTAAAAGATGAGCAAGGCAAGCAATCTATTTTGGTGCAGCTCGCATACGATGAGCGCGGAAAATCCGCTATTAATGAGCTAAAGCGCATCAGCAAGCCCGGTCGCCGCGTGTATAAAGGCAGATCAGAGCTCAAACGCTTCAAAAATGGATATGGAACTATTGTTGTAAGCACAAGCAAAGGTGTCATCGCCAATGATGAAGCATATCGCGCCAATGTCGGCGGCGAAGCATTGTGTAGCATTTGGTAGGAGAAAAATATGTCAAGAATTGGAAAAAAACCCATTAGCATCCCAGATTCTATCCAAGTGAATCTAGAAGGGAGCAAAATAGTGTTTAAAGGCGCCAAAGCAACAAAGGAACTAGAGACTCATGGACGCGTGAAAATCGAAGTGAGTGGCAAAGAGCTAGTTTTTTCTGCACTAGATTCTGCTCCTCAATCGCGAGCATTTTGGGGAACATATCGCGCTTTGGCAAATAATATCGTCGTGGGACTTACTAGCGGATTTAGCAAGACGCTAGAAATCAATGGCGTAGGTTACAAAGCTAGTGTGGCAGGCAAAACGCTAGAGCTAGCACTTGGATTTTCACATCCTGTAAAATACCCAATCCCTGAAGGCGTAGAAATATCAGTCGATAAAAACCAAGTCATCATCAAAGGCAATGACAAACAGCAAATTGGGCAGATTGCTGCAGAGATTCGAGAGTTTAGACCGCCAGAGCCTTATAAAGGAAAGGGCATCAAATACATCGATGAAACCATCATCCGCAAAGCCGGAAAAACAGCCAAGAAATAATTAGGGGCGCATAATGACAGCAAAAATACTAGAATCTAAAAAGAGATTGAGACTAAAAAGAAAGCTTCGCATCAAAGGCAAGCTAAATGGCAGCGCTGAATGCCCTAGAATCAGCGTATTTCGCTCCAACAAATATCTATACGCGCAAGCGATAGATGATGTGAAGCAAACTACCATAGCTAGCGTAGATGGCAAAAAGCTAAAACTAGGCAACAACAAAGACAATGCCAAAGAAATAGCCAAAGTCTTTGCTGGCGAGCTAAGCAAAAAAGGCATCTCACAAGCGATTTTTGATCGCAATGGCTATTTGTATCATGGTGTTGTGGCGGCGTTTGCAGACTCATTGCGAGAAAATGGAATTACACTATAAAGGATTTCTATGGAAATTAATAGAGAAGAATTCAGCGAAGTTGTTGTAAATATCGGCAGGGTTACAAAGGTTGTAAAAGGCGGGCGCAGATTCCGCTTCAACGCGCTTGTGGTAGTAGGAAATCGCAATGGAATGGTGGGCTTTGGCTTAGGCAAGGCAAAAGAAGTGCCAGATGCGATAAGAAAAGCCATCGATGATGCATTCAAAAATGTAATCAAAGTCAATGTCAAAGGCACAACAATCGCACATGACGTCGAGCACAAATACAACGCAAGCAGAATCCTGCTAAAGCCAGCTAGCGAAGGGACAGGCGTAATCGCCGGTGGCTCTGCGCGCCCAGTAATCGAGCTTGCCGGAATCAAAGACATCCTTACAAAATCTCTTGGCTCAAGCAACCCATACAATGTCGTGCGCGCAACATTTGACGCGCTTGCTAGAATCAAGGCATAATCCACAAAGCCCATATTAGGCATAGGAGAAAATAATGGCATCATTACACAACATCAAGCCTGCAGAAGGCAGCACAAAAGATATCAAAAGAGTAGGTCGCGGACAAGGTAGCGGCATGGGTAAAACCTCCACAAGAGGTGGCAAAGGACAAACTGCAAGAACAGGCTACAAAGCAAAGCGCGGATTTGAAGGCGGGCAACAGCCACTTCAAAGACGACTTCCAAAAGTAGGCTTTAGGACGCAAATTTGCAAGCCTTATGTGATTAGCATCGATAAGATTAAAGGCATAGCCGAGCTAAGTGAAATCACAATAGAGAGCATCTCTAGCGTGCATAAGCTACCCGGCTTTGTGCGCAATGCCAAAGCTTTGGATAAAGCTACAGATTCTAGCAGTGTAAAAGCTATCGTAAAAATCATCGGCAGCAACGCATCATCTCTTGTTAGCAAGATAAAAGACCCTAGAATCTCCGTAAGCGGACAATCAAAATAAACACATAGGCAAAACACATAATGAATAAGGCAATCGTAAATAAGATTCTCATCACTTTGGCATTTTTGTTTGCATACAGGGTGCTGGCGTATGTGCCAATCCCGGGCGTTGATGTGCTGGCTATCAAAGAATTTTTCCAAAGCAACAGCAGCAACGCGCTTGGCTTATTTAATATGTTTAGCGGAAATGCGGTAGAGCGTTTGAGTATTATCACGCTTGGGATTATGCCTTATATTACCGCTTCGATTGTTATGGAGCTGCTTTCGGCTACTTTTGCACCATTGGCAAAAATGAAAAAAGAGCGCGATGGTATGCAAAAATATATGCAAATCATCCGCTATGTGACGATTCTCATCACTATCGTGCAGGCTATCAGCGTGTCTTTTGGCTTGCGAAGTATTGGCAATGGTGTAAATGGCGCGATACTAATTGATATGACAGAGTTTTTGATTATCTCTGTGTTTGCGATGCTTGCAGGCACGATGCTGCTTGTGTGGATAGGCGAGCAGATAACACAACGCGGCGTGGGTAATGGTATAAGCCTCATCATTTTTGGTGGTATTGTTTCTGGTATCCCAAGCGCGATAGCCTCGACATTTGGGCTTGTAAATAAAGGCGAGATAAATATCCTAAGCCTTATCATCATCGCTGGCATCATCATTGCAACAATATGGGCGATAGTGTATATAGAGCTTGCCGAGCGCAGGATCCCCATATCCTACGCGCGCAAAGTCATCATGCAGAATCAAAACAAGCGCATAATGAACTACATCCCTATTAAGCTAAATCTAAGCGGCGTGATTCCGCCTATTTTTGCTTCAGCATTGATCGTTTTCCCTTCTACTATATTGCAGGCATCTAGCAATAAATACTTGCAATTTATCGCTGATATGTTAAATCCTAGCCAATATCTGCACCATGTTTTGATGTTTTTGCTAGTGATATTTTTTGCTTATTTTTACTCCTCTATTGTGTTTAATGCCAAAGACATAGCGGATAATCTCAAGCGACAAGGCGGATACATACCCGGTATGCGTCCGGGTGAAGGCACTGCGTCTTTCCTAAACTTTGTGGCAAATAATCTAACCCTTTGGGGCTCGCTGTATTTGGCTATCATCTCGACACTTCCTTGGATTCTGGTTAAGCTTTTGGGCGTGCCGTTTTATTTTGGCGGGACAGCGGTGCTTATTGTCGTGCAAGTTGCCATAGATACGATGCGTAAAATCGAAGCGCAAATCTATATGAATAAATACAAAACGCTAAGCGCTGTTGGATTCTAGGCAGAATCTAGCGTCGCTACAAAAGATCATAAATGACACATAGAAAAAATCGGAGTTTAGTTTGGCGATAGCTATCCGAAGCAAAAAAGACATCTCCATGCTTGCCAAAGCATCTAGCATCGTAGCTAGGACACTGGATAAAGTATCAGCTCACGCAAAAGTAGGTGTCAGCCTAAAAGAGCTAGATCTAATCGCAGAAGATTATATCCTATCCCAGCAAGCAAAGCCCGCATTCAAAGGGCTTTATGGATTCCCAAACACTACTTGCCTTTCACTAAACGAAGTCATCATACATGGTATCCCCAGTGATTATAAGCTAAAAGAGGGCGATATTTTGGGGATTGATTTGGGTGCGGAGATTGGCGGGTGGTTTGGCGATGGTGCGGTGACTATTGGCATAGGCAAAATAGATTCTAGCGATGAAGCGCTTATTGATTGCACCAAAGACACGCTTTATAAAGCGATTGATGCGATAAAAGTTGGCATGCATTTTAAAGAGCTTAGCCTATTTTTGGAAAACACTATCAAATCCAAAGGCTATGTGCCGCTAGATGGATTCTGCGGGCATGGCATAGGGCGCAGACCGCATGAAGAGCCAGAGATTCCAAACCTGCTTGGCGCGCCAAACCCCAAACAAGGCCCCAAGATAAAAGAAGGCATGGTTTTTTGCATAGAGCCTATGATTTGCCAAAAAGATGGCGCGCCGGTGATACTTGCAGATAAATGGTCTGTCGTCTCACAAGATGGGCTAAATGGCAGCCATTATGAGCACACGATAGCGATTATTGATGGCAAGGCTAGGATACTTACTCAAGCTTAAGAAAAGGAGAGAAATGGCTAAAGATGATGTGATAGAAGTCGATGGAAAAGTGATAGAAGCACTGCCAAATGCGACTTTTCGCGTGCAGTTGGATAACGGGCATGTCGTGCTTTGTCATATTGCCGGGAAAATGCGAATGCATTATATCAAGATTCTGCCCGGCGATGTGGTGAAGCTAGAGCTCACACCATATAGTTTAGATAAGGGCAGAATCACTTATAGATATAAGTAAATAAGCCGCTTTTAAACTATTTTTGGGTAGAATCTGCGTTTTTAGTTTTGATTGCGCTGCTTTCTATGATGGCTATCAAACCGCGTTGGTTAGGCATTTGTGGCGTATATCTACAAAAAATAAAGGAGAAATGATGAAGGTTCGACCATCGGTCAAAAAGATGTGCGATAAGTGCAAGATTATCAAACGAAGGGGCGTTGTGCGCGTGATTTGCCAAACCCCCAAACACAAACAAAGACAAGGATAACAAATGGCTAGAATTGCTGGTGTAGATTTGCCAAAGAAAAAAAGGGTCGAATACGCTCTTACTTACATTTATGGTATCGGGCTAAAAAGCTCTAGAGATATTCTAAATGCAGTAAATATTTCTTTTGATAAGCGAGTTCATGATCTCAGCGAAGATGAAGTATCCATTATCTCCAAAAAGATTCAAGAATCTTATATGGTAGAAGGTGATTTGCGTAAAAAAGTGCAGCTAGACATCAAGTCTCTTATGGATTTAGGAAGCTATCGTGGCTTGCGCCATAGGAAAGGCCTGCCAGTGCGCGGTCAAACCACCAAAAACAACGCTCGCACAAGAAAAGGCAAGCGTAAAACCGTTGGTTCTAAAAGTTCTTAATAGGGAGTAATAATGGCAAAAAATGTAACAAAAAAACGCGGGGTTAAAAAAAATATTGCCCGCGGCGTTGTATGTATATCTGCTTCTTTCAACAATACAAATGTAACCGTAACCGATGAAATGGGAAATGTGCTTTGCTGGGCGACTGCGGGCGGACTTGGATTCAAAGGTAGCAAAAAATCCACTCCATACGCCGCGCAACAAGCTGTAGAAAGCGCGCTAGCAAAAGCAAAAGAGCATGGAATCAAAGAAGTTGGCATCAAAGTGCAAGGTCCTGGTAGCGGAAGAGAAACCGCAGTAAAAAGCGTAGGCGCTACAGAAGGCATCAAAGTGCTTTGGCTAAAAGATGTGACACCGCTACCTCACAATGGTTGCAGACCTCCTAAAAGAAGAAGAGTGTAAGGGGAAAATATGGCGAGATATAGAGGACCAGTAGAAAAACTAGAAAGACGATTTGGCGTAAGTTTGGCACTCAAAGGCGAGCGCAGACTTGCAGGAAAAAGCGCGCTAGATAAGCGCCCTTATGCGCCCGGACAGCATGGACAAAGAAGAGGTAAAATCTCTGAATATGGCTTGCAGCTACGAGAAAAACAAAAAGCAAAAGCTATGTATGGAATCTCTGAAAAGCAATTCCGCTCTATTTTTGTTGAAGCAAACAGACAAGAGGGCAACACCGGGGAGAATCTCATAAGACTTATCGAGTGCAGACTTGATAATGTCGTGTATCGCATGGGATTTGCGACTACTAGACGATTTGCCAGACAGCTAGTCACACATGGACATATCCTTGTAGATGGCAAGCGCTTGGATATACCTTCTTATGTTGTCAAACAAGGGCAAAAAATAGAAGTCAAAGAAAAATCCAAAAATAACCCACAAATCGCAGCTGCCGCAGATCTCACCGCGCAAGTGGGTATCGTGCCATGGGTAGATGTAGATAAGGATAAGCGACTAGGCATTTTCACACGCTATCCGCAAAGAGAAGAGGTTGTGATTCCTATCGAAGAAAGATTGATAGTAGAATTGTATTCTAAATAATAATTTAAGAGGCGGTAAATTATGGATATTTTTAAGACTATTCCCCACATTCCAGAACATGTTGCTATGGAGGATATAGGTTCAAATGCTGTGCGTATCAGCGTATGGCCCTTTGAGCCGGGATATGCTATCACATTCGCGCATCCTTTGCGTAGGCTTATGATGTCATGCACGCCCGGCTATGCGCCTGTGATGCTGCATATCGATGGTGTTTCGCATGAGTTTGATTCAGTAAGAGGTATCGCAGAGGATGTGACGCCTTTTATCGTAAATCTAAAAAACATCCGCTTTGCTAGCAAAGGCGCAGAGCCAAAAAATACCATACGACTAAACTATGAGTTTAGCGGCCCTATGGAGCTTCGCGGCGCAAACCTTGCTACTGATGAAATCGATGTCGTCAATAAAGATGCCTATCTGGCGACTATCAATGAAGATGCGAAGTTTAGTTTTTCTATCGTTGTAAAATACTCTATCGGCTTTAAGCCAAATGATTTGGTGCGTAAAGACAAAGATTTTACCGGCGAGATTGGGCTTATCCCGCTAGATGCGTATTTTACCCCGGTAAAAAAGGTCGTCTATGAAATCAAAGATATGCTGATAGATGACAATCCAAACTTCGAAAAAATCGTGTTTGAGATACAGACAGACGGACAGGTAGCACCTCTTGATGTGTTTAAAAATGCCATCGCTATGGCACAAAGGCAGCTGCGCGTATTTGGCGAGGATATTTCAGTGGTAGATTCTGACTCCAAAGGCGCTTCAGAAGATGCTATAGATATCAAAAATCTGCTTATCAAAATCGACACGCTAAACCTTAGCACAAGGTGCTTCCACTGCCTAGATAAAATGGGAATCCAATACATCGGGCAGCTAGTGAAGATGAGCGAAAATGATTTGAAAAACATCAAAAATATGGGTAAAAAATCATATGATGAAATCGCAGAAAAGCTGGCATCTCTAGGCTATCCTGTCGGCACTGTGCTAAGCAGTGAAGTGCTAAATGCGTTTAACAAAAAAATCGGCAAAGCAAAATAAAGGAGCATATCATGAGACATAATCATGGATATAGAAAGCTAGGCAGGACTTCTTCTCACCGCAAGGCGTTGCTGAAAAATCTTGCTATAGCGCTTATCACCAATGAAAAAATAGAAACCGGCGTGTTTAAAGCAAAAGAGCTGCAAACCTATATCGAAAGGCTTGTCACCACCGCGCGCAAAGGCGATTTCAACGCGCATCGCTTGGTATATGCCTATCTACAAAACAAATCCGCCACCAAAAAGCTGGTGACACAAATCGCGCCCAACTACAAAGATAGAAATGGCGGATACACTAGAATCAATCGCACCAGAACCAGAAGGGGCGATGCTTCACAAATGGCTATTATCGAGTTTGTTTCTTAAGGTTTTGCTAGGGTTTGGATTCTGTGCTTTTGAGACTTCAAGGCTTGTAGAATCCAAATGCAGCACGCATCCAGCGCAAAACCCCCAAGCGCAAAGCTAAATACAAAATAATACAAATCCGATAAAGCTAAATAGCCTAATCCGCGCTTCTAGATTCTCCCCAAAAGTCACTTTTTCTAAATCCTAAAACAAATTACAAAAACATGCCAAACCAAAAAACCCAAAACAAACCAAGCGCTCAACAAAACGCAGTAATAATAAACCCAAAACATCAGGTGACACCATGAACCACTCCAGCTACGCAAAACCACAGCAAGACAAAATCATATATGAATTTAAATATACCTTTCCAAAGAAGGCATGGTTTATATTTGAAAGATTTTTGCGACGCATCGTCTTGCTGATAGTGTTTTTTGCTTCATACGCGATTATCACATTTTATTACAATAGCTTTGCCCAAACTAGAGGCGATATATATGATATAATCATCTTTTTGTTGCATATTCTCATCCCTAGCATTCTTATGCTTATTGCTTTTAATTCATTTTTTATCATGCCTCGTGCCAAAATCGCACTCACTGATGAGGGCATGTATATCAAAGCTTCTTATTTTTTGATAGGGCTTTGGAATAGATGGAGATTTTATAAATATGGCGATTTTGGATGCCGCGTAGATATTTTGTCTGCGAGATTTTATGATGATTGGATTGTCGGAATCTACAACATTGACAAATATAAAATTTCTGAAGTCAAGCTATATGCCCTCGCTTCAAATGGTGAAATGCAAGATATGGATAAGCTGCTTGATATATTGCAGCAAAAAAGCCAGCAGGCACTAGAATCACAAGGCAAAGCAGCAGCGTATGATATAGAAGAAAAAATACGATACCGATACAAAAAAGGCTCCGAGAACTACTGGCTAGATTAAAAAGCTTAAAAAGATAAAAGGATAAAAATGAATCTAGATTGGTCTTTTGCGCCATATTTGATTCTGGGATTTTATATAAAAAGCCAAAAGACAGAATGCTTTAGCTTAGAAAACAAATCGTGCCAGAATCTAAAATCACTGCAAAATCAATTATTTACAAAAATCTATCATTTGCCAGAATCTAAACTGCCAAATCTAAATATCTGCCAGAATCTAAAATCACTGCAAAATTGATTATTTACCAAAATCTATTATCTGCTAGAATCTAAGACGCGCCAAAACTTAAGATTTATTGGCATTTTGAAGCGCGCCTTATCTTATCAATCTTAGAATCTTAAAATTTCACAATTCCAAGATTCTGCAATCTCGCAATCTAAAAAACCCAAAATCTTAGAATTGCCAAGTCTTAAAATCTCAAATCTTAGAATCTCAAAATCTCGCAAGATTCTGCAATCCCAAAATCTCGCTATCTCGCAACTTCACAGCCCGCCAAAACGCCTTTGCCTTTGATAAAAACCCTCGATGATTTCCGCCAGCTCATCGCTGCCAAAATCAGGCCAAAGCGTCTTGCTAAACGCCAGCTCCGCATAGCTTGCCTGCCATAGCAAAAAGTTTGACAGCCTCTGCTCCCCGCCCGTGCGCACGAGCAAATCCACATCAGGCATATCCGCTGTGTCAAGATGCCGCTGCACCAGCGCCTCCATTTGCTTGAAATCTCTATCAGAATCTAGCATTTTTACGACACTCAACGCAAAATCCGCGTTTTTAGATTCTGCGCCAGAATCCACACCACCCACACACTCGCCCACTATTTTCGCATACGCTCTTGCTATTTCATTGCGCCCGCCATAGTTTAGCGCGAGCGCTTGGGTTAGGTTGGTGTAGTGCGCGGTTTGGGATTCTAGCTCGAGAATCATGCTTTTTAGCGGCTGCGAAAATGTCGCGATATTGCCTATCGCGCGGAATCGGATTTTGTTTTTGTGATAGGTGCTCGCCTCATCTCTTAGGTATTTTTCCAAAAGCTTCATGAGAAAATCCACCTCTTTTTTGGGGCGATTCCAATTCTCCGTAGAAAACGCGTAAAGCGTGAGATAAGATATATCATGCTTAGCGCACCAATCCGTTATCGCGCGCACATTTTGCGCGCCCTTGCGATGCCCCACCTGCCGACTTTTGCCCTGCATTTGCGCCCACCTGCCATTACCATCCATGATGATAGCAAGGTGTTTTAGCGTCTTATCTTGGGGCATTTTCTCTCCTTTTGCCTGCGTGGTGGTTGTGATTTGCGCTAGATTCTGGCATTTATACTTTATCCATATTTGATCCATATTCGCGCCGCGCTGCTTTAGAATCCGCATTTAGAATCTACATCTAAAATCCGCGCCTAAAATCCGCGTTTAGAATCCAGCATTATACAAGATTTTAGAATTTTTAATATAAATAGTGCTAATATTTGTGCTTTTATGAGCGTTTGGCGGCGTTTATCAAAGCCAAGCCAAAAGGAGCGAGCGTGGATTTTTCAGTAGTGATTTTGGCGGCGGGCGCTGGGAGCAGGATGTATTCTAGCAAGCCAAAGGTGCTGCATACCATTTGTGGCAAGCCTATGATAGATATGATTCTCACCCAAGCGCTTAGCGTGAGCGATGATGTGCGCGTGGTGCTGTATCACCAAAAAGATGCGATAGAATCTTACTTGCGCGCACATTTCAGCGCGCATTTTGCAAGCGGCGCGCTTGCTATTCATATCCAAGATCATGCCAACTTGCCCGGCACCGGTGGCGCGCTGCTAGAGATAGCGCCAGAATCTAAAGCGGATTCTAATGCAGAATCCACACCAGAATCTAGCGCGCCAAACAAACAAGCACTGCGCTTTAAGCATAAGCGCGTGGTGGTGCTAAATGGCGATATGCCCTTGATCCTCTCTAGCAGTATAGAATCTATCGCCAAAACCAAAGCATCCGCAGTGGTGGGTGTCATCGAGCTAGAGAATCCGCAAGGCTATGGCAGGGTGGTTTTATCCAGCGCGCCAAATTTAGATTCTGCGTCAAACTTAGATTCTGCTGCTTCGCGTCAAGATTCTGCGTCAAAACTAGATTCTGCATCTAAAAGCCCAGAATCCACCATGCCGCGCATCTCCCGCATAGTCGAGCAAAAAGACTGCGATGAAAAAGAAGCGCAAATAAAACTCGTAAATGCCGGAATCTACGCATTTGACACGCATATCCTAGAAGCCAATTTGCCAAAAATCAGCAATAATAACGCACAAAAAGAATACTATCTCACTGAAATCATCGCGCTAATCGTGCAGCAAGAAAAAAGCGCAAGCCAAAACAGCGACACAAACACAAGCGCAGCCAAAAGCAACGACACAAGCGCAAGCATCGCACCTTTTTACATCAGCCAAGATGAGTTTATCGGCGTAAATACCAAATACGAGCTCTCCATCGCAGAATCCATGCAGCTACGCAAACTCCGCAAACAAGCGATGGATAAAGGCGTGATTATGCGCCTGCCAGAGACGATTTACCTAGAATCTAGCGTGGTGTTTGAGGGCGAATGCGAGATAGAAAACAATGTCCGCCTTTGTGGTGACACCAAAATAATCCGCTCGCACATCAAAGCTGGCAGCGTGGTAGAGGATGCGATAATAGATTCTAGCGACATCGGACCCATGGCGCGCGTGCGCCCCAAATCTCACATCAAAAACACACATATCGGCAACTTCGTCGAAGCCAAAAACGCGCATATGCAAGGCGTGAAAGCAGGGCATTTGAGCTATTTGGGCGATTGTGAGATAGGGGAGGGGAGCAACATAGGCGCAGGCGTGATAACCTGCAACTATGATGGCAAAAAAAAGCACAAAACAACCATTGGCAAAAATGTCTTCATAGGAAGCGACAGCCAGCTAATCGCGCCTGTAAATATAGAATCAGACACGCTAATCGCGGCTGGCTCTAGTATCACTGCGGATGTGAAAGAAGGCGAGCTAGCTATCTCGCGCGCCAAACAGCAAAACAAAAGCGGATTTTTTTACAAATTTTTTGGCAAAACTAGATAAATCCACAAACACCTAACATTAATTATGCTAAAATGATGTGTTTTGCAAATACAAATCGCGCTTTGTTGCATTTATAAAAGCAGGGTGGAAGTGGCAATAGGGCGCATCAAGCGTAAGGGGAGAGTATGCTTAAGACTTTTCGCGCAAAGATGATTTTCACGCTTTTGGTGTTTTTTATGGTGGGTGTGTTTGGGCTGATTTTCTTGCTGAAAAGCAATTTCAACAGCCTTGCGATGCGAGAATCCACCAATGTGTCAAATATGCTTAGCCAGTCCATTTTCTACGCGGTGCGCTCGGGGATGAATATGGGCTCGCGCGAGGCGATTGATGAGAGTGTGGAGTATTCCAAAAGTATCCCGGGTGTGGAGGATGTCAAAATCTATCAAGCACCAAGTGTCGTCGAGCTTTTTGCTATCCAGAATCCGCTCGTGCCTACCAGCGTGGCGCAAGGGGTGTTTGACTCCAAAAAGCCAGTGCTTGAGAATATTTCAGAAAATGGCGAGCATTTCGTGCATCTCTATGAGCCGCTTATCGCGCAAGAGAGCTGCCTTATGTGTCATGCCAATGCGAGTGCGGATGATGTGCTAGGTGTCATGGAGCTAAAGATTTCGCTATCTGATTTGCATGAAGAGATAAATAATAGCATGTATTGGGTCATCGGCTCTACGATAGTGGCGTGCCTTATAGCGATCGCTGGGCTTTGGGTGTTTTTTGAAAAGGAGCTTATAAAGCCGCTTGGCTCGCTGCGTATGATGGCGCAAGATCTCACCAGCACCAAAGAGGGCGATCTCACTAAGCGCATCACGATAAAAACGCAAGATGAAGTGGGCGTGACTTCTTCGTTTTTCAACCGCTTCATAGAAAAAATCCAAAACACCATAAAAATCGCCAAAAATGTGTCGCTTGAGAATCTGCAAACCATAGACAACCTGCATCAAATCTCGCTTGAGCTCACCAAAAACTCCAATATCCAAGTAGCGCATATCGGCGATGTGGATGAGTTTTCCAAAGATATCGCTAGCCAAACTCGAAGCGTCAAAGGCGAAGTGGATGATATGATGCAAAATGTGCTAAAGACGCAAAAAGCGCTCGATGAGTTTATAAGCAAGCTGCAAGAGGTCGCTGAGCATATGCAAAGATCTAGCGAAGATCACAACCACATCCTAGAAGGCGCAAAAATGCTTATCGAAAACACCGAGCAGACGCGCAAGACGCTAACCTTTATCGATGATATTTCTAAGCAGACAAATTTGCTCGCACTCAATGCCGCTATCGAAGCAGCGCGCGCGGGCGAGAATGGCAGAGGGTTTGCGGTGGTGGCGGATGAAGTGCGACATCTCGCCGAGCGCACGCAAAAATCGCTCAATGAAATCTCTGCTATCACCAATGCCAGCGTGCAAAGCATCCAAGAAGTGGGTGAGGAGATAAAAGCCACCGCGCAAGAAGCGCAGCAAGTCGCGATACAAGCGCAAGAGCTGATACAAAGCGCGAATGAGACAAAAACGCTGCTAAGCAACACGCTAAACTCTTCGCATAGAATTTCAGAGCAAAATGAAGAGGTGTTTGAAGAGACGCAGCAGCTTAGCGAGAAAATGCATAAAATCGTCGAGCTATCCGCGCGCACAAAAGAGCTTGGCGGCGAGCTGGATTCTATCGTGCAAAGCACAGAGAGCAAGACAAAAGAGCTAGATAAGGGCATCTCGGCGTTTAAGACTTGATAGCGATTTGATGGGCGATGATAGGATTAATAAGCGCGCCACAGGCTGATTTTGTGGGCAGGATGATGGATTTGCTGGCACCGATAACTAAAAATAATTGTTTTGCAAGAGTCGCTTTCTGGCGTATGAATGGTTTGCTATTTGACTTGCGGTTATGCTCGATTCTGCTAATTCTCTTAGCATCCATAATACCTTAAGTGGCAGCAGCTCCACTGTTCAATTTATATGGGATGGTGCTATGACCAATGCAGCTTTATTTTGCATGCTTTTAGTTTGATTTTAGCGAAAGTTTTGACGCTTTGTTAAAAATTAAAAATAGCAAAACTACAACCACGCTTCTTGTAACTTTTTGTTTGCAAATAATATTGACGCTATTTTATCATTGGGTTTTAAGCATCTGCTACAAGCCATGCTATCGCGAGGCAGAATCTAACTCCTCGCATCACAAAGTGCTAGGCATAGATGCACCTGCGCGCCGGCATTTTGGCATACTTCTATCGCTTCAGAGAAGCTCGTGCCAGTGGTGATGATATCATCGATGATTATCAAATCGCGCTCTTTGTGCGTGTAGCGCAAGCCGCGCTTGTGGCTTTGGCGGTATGCTAAGGATTTGCCAGCATAAGAGATGTCATGCGCGGCTTTGAGCTCGCCATAGATGGGCGCTAGCCCGCTGGCTTTGGCAAACTCGTGCATGATGACGCCTGTGTGTGAGTAAAAACTCCTAGCGCTATCATCGATTCCCACCATGCAAACACCGCGCAAATCCACGCCCGCCAGCACCTCGCCAAAGCACTTATGCGCGGCTTTTCGCGCTAGGCGCGCTAGGATTCTAGAGCCAATAGCATAATATTTCGTCCGCAGCAAAAACTCCACATCATCATACGCAAAAAAGCCATACACGCGCACGCCGCGCACTTCTCGCATGCTAAGGCGAAAGGGGATAGATTCTAGGCAGCGCTCACACAGCACGCCAAGGCAGAATCTAGCGCATGAGAGGCATTTCATCTAGTGCCTTGCGAGTAAGGCTCGCGCGCCCAAATAAAATCTCGCGCAATAAAATCCTGCACGAGAGAATCTAGCATAATAAAATCCAGCGCGACAAAATAGCGCGCAATAAAATATAATGATTTGGATTCTGTGATTTTAGATTCTATTATTTTAGATTCTATTATTTTAAAATCTTGCGCTTTGGATTCTAGCATTTTGCCGCCCTAGATTTTTTGCCACCTTGGATTCTAGCGCCCAGAATCCAAATCGCCAGAATCCAAAACACTAGAATCCGCGCTTGCAGAATCCACTTCAGAATCCACCGCCAAAGAATTAAAGTCGCCAGAATCCACCAAAGAATCCACCCCGCCAGATTCTAGCTCCTTTTGCGCGCGCTGTATATGTGCGATGATTTGCTTTGTGATCGCTTCTCTATCATCGCTTGCGTTTATTATAGCGGTGCGCTTGGCGATTTTTCGCGCGGTTTGGAGGATTTTGCTTTGGATATTTAGCAGGTATTCTATGCCGCGCGCCTCGATAGCATCGTGCGTCTTGCTAGCTAGCCTTTGTGTAAGCGTGTCTTTGTCTATCTCAAAAGCGATGCAAAGCTCGGGCAGCACGCCTTGCGCGCAAAAAAGATTTATGGATTCTGCCTGCGCGAAGGGCGCATACGCGATGCCAGAAATGAGGCTTCTATCAGAGATGATGAGCTTTTGGCGGTTTGGCTTGATGACTTTGTCAATATGCTCGGCGCGATCGGCTAGAAACAAAAAAAACTCCGCCATAGCGCTTAGTGGTGCTTGCGCGCGCTGACTATTTTCAGCATTTTGGCTATTTGCGCCCCCATGATTTGCGCCCTCGCAACTATTCTGACTCAAATCCTGCAAACTATGGCTTTGCAGTATCATCTCGCGCACGCGCACGCCTAGCGCGCTTCCGCCGGGCTCTTTGGTATAAATCGCCTCGGGAAACACACCCTTTAGCCGCTCAATCTGCGTGGATTTGCCACAAGTATCGATGCCTTCAAACACTACATACATGGCATTTTGTCCTTGATATACGCAAACGCCGCGCTTGGGATTAGATGCGAGATTTTGCCGCGGTGGCTTAGGATGTTGCGCACGATAGATGAGCTGATAAAAGCATTTTGCAAAGTCGGCATAAAATAGATAGTGTCAAGCTCCGGGTTTAGCGAAGTGTTGGTATAGCCCATTTGCAGCTCGTATTCAAAATCGCTCACCACGCGCAAGCCGCGTATCAAAATTTTGGCGTTGTATTCTTTGGCGAGATCAGCTAGCAGCCCGCCAAACTCGATGCAGCAGACATTATCAAAATCGCTTGTCACAAGCCGCGCCATCTCAAGCCGCTCCTCTATGCTAAAAAGCGGCTGCTTGGACGCGGAATGCGCGATCGCTAAAATGACATTATCAAAAATCTCGCAACTGCGCTTGATGATGTCTAAATGCCCATTGGTAAGCGGGTCGAAGGTGCCGGGGTAGATTCCGATTTTATGCTTCATTGGCTAGTCTTTTTGGGTTTTTCTTTTTGTTTTTGGTTGGTTTGGACGCTGGTTTGGTGCTTGTTTTGGCTAGATTCTGGCGCGCGCTAGAATCTAATCTACTAGAATCTATTTTGCCAGAATCCATTTCGCTAGATTCTCCCCAGCGCTGGTAGAGATCATTTGGTATGCGAAGTATGTCAAGCCATTTGCCATAGATAAAATGCTCCATTTGCGCTAGGTTTTTGGGGTATGAGTAGTAGGCAATGATGGGCGGGGCGATGATGACGCCAAGGCTCGCAAGCCGCTGCATCTGCTCGCAGACAATCGCATTTAGCGGCATTTCGCGAGGCGCTAGCAATAGCGTGCGCCGCTCTTTTATCATCACGCTTGCTGCGCGCGAAAGCAGCGTGTCGCTGATGCCGCAAGCGATTTTGGCAAGCGCGTCCATGCTGGTAGGGATTATCGCCATCATCTCTGCGCCAAAGCTGCCTGAAGCCACTGGCGCGCCGATCTCATCATCATGCCAAATGTGGATTCTGGGTGTTTTGGCGCTGGCAGAATCTAAAGCGCTAGAATCTAAATCGCTAGAATCTAAATCACGCGCAGAATCTAAAACGCCAGAATCTGATTTGCTAGATTTTGCTTTGGATTTTTGGCTAGATTTTGGCGCAGAATCTAAATCGCGCGCAGAATCTAAAGCTCTAGATTCCCCAAAATCCGCACGAGAATCCACCCCGCGCACGCCCTCATTTCTAGCATTTATCAGCATAGATTCTAGCCCCTTTATATCAAGCCCTAGTTCGTATTTAGCGCATTCACACACGCCGCGCGAAAGGATGATATGCACCTCAAACTCCCTAGGCAGCACGCGCAAAAACCCGCTCGCAAGCTTCACGCCACTCGCCCCGCTGATACCTAGTATAAACCTATTATGCGTATTTTTCATATTTTCCATATTTCCATTGTCTTGGCTTTGCAAATCTCATTACTATCGCGCATCAGCCTGTGTTGCGTAAGCCCTGCGCGATGCCTATGATAGTAGAGTGGATTTGCTCCATGATGCGCGCGCGCTTGGCTTCATAGCCAGCATCTTGGTATTTTTTGATAAGCTCGATTTGCAAAAGATTTAGTGTCATTACAGAGGTGTTTCGCAGGAGGATAGATTTTTGCAGCGTCGGCTCGCTATCTAGCAGGCTTTCTTCGCCGCGTATTTGGATGAGCGCTTGGAGCGTTTTTTTGTGCTCTTCTAGGATTTTGCCCCAGATGGTATCGCGCAGATTCTTGTCTTTGACAAAGGCGTTGTATTGGCTAGCGATGCTTAGATCCACCTTCAAAAAGGCTTGCGAGATGTTGCTAATAGTCGCGGCGAAAAATTCAGATTGCGCGTAGCATTCTTTGAGTGTTGTCATATCAATCGCCTTTAGCCCACTGCCTAGCCCATACCACGCGGGGATTATCGCGCGGTTTTGCGTCCAAGCAAACACCCAAGGAATCGCGCGCAAATCCTCTACTCTCATCGTGTCTTTGCGCTTGCTAGGGCGCGAGCCTAAGTTTAGCTGCTGTATGAAAGATATGGGTGTGGCGGCTTTGAAATAATCCATAAATCCATCTGTCTCATAGACTAAATCGCGGTAGGTTTTGTATGAGATGCTAGAGATTTGCTCCATGATTTGCTTGTGGTTTGGGCTTATGGAGCAGCGCGCGCCGATGGTGAAGCTTGCGGGGCTAGAGTCTTTAGAATCCGCCACTGATTTGGATTCTGGCGCTTTGGATTCTGGTGACTTGCGCGCGCTAGATTCTGGCATTTTTGGCGTGCGAGAATCCAAAACATTTTGCGCGCTAGAATCTAAATTGACATCCGCACAATCGCTAGAAAACACATCATAGCTGGTTTTTTTAAGCAGCCCTGCCATCGTCGAGGCTAGGAAAAACTGCGCGGAGGAGACATTGAGATATTTTGAGCTTATGACTTCGCCTTGCTCTGTCGTCTTTAGAAATCCCTGCACGCTGCGTGGTGGCGAGGCTAGAAGTGCTGATTCTAGTGTGCCTCCACCGCGGCTCACGCTTCCGCCCCTGCCATGGAATAGCACAAACTCCACGCCAAGCTCACCCTCAAGCGCCTTTAGCTCTTGTATCGCGACATAGAGGCTATAGTTGCTCGTGAAAATCCCGCCATCTTTGCTAGAATCTGAATAGCCCACCATTATCTCTTGGCGCATGCCGATGTCATGCAAATAATGCGCGTAATGCTTGTTTTGCACCAAAGTTCGCATGATATCGCCCGCACGCCGCAAGTCATCTATCGTTTCAAATAGCGGCGTGATAGCGATGCGCGCGCGCATTTTTTTATCCTCATCTTTTGCCTCGCTAGATTCTAGATTCTGCCGCTCGCTTTTATTTTTGCTAGGCTTCCACAGCCCGCTTTGTTTGGCAAACCACAGCACGCAAAGCAAATCGCTAGCATCGGTAGTCATCGATAAGATAAAGGTTTTTAGCACATTTTCATTGATGTATTTTTTGCCCCAAACGATTCGCATAAATATCTCTATCACATTTTGCGTAGTCTCGCTTAGCTCATCGCCTATCGAGCCAAGCTCGATTTTTGGCATATCAAGTGCCGCGCTTAGCACTTCTAGCTTTTTCTCCTCGCGATAGCTCATGAAGTCATTATCACAAATGCCAAGCAAGCAGAAAATCTCGCTAATCGCCTGCGCGAAGACATCTTTGTGCTCTCTAAAATCAAGCTGCATCAGATGAAATCCGCCAAGCAGCACAAAGCGCCTAAATTGTCGCAAATACTTGCCTAGCACATCATCAAGGCATTCTATCAGCATCTCGACATCAGCGATAAGCTCTTTTGGCTCGGCGTAGGTGTTTGATATAGAATCTGGCGCATTGACAAATACTAGTCTATTTTGCAGCTTTTTTATCATCACATAGAGTTTGGCGCGGAAAGGCTCGCTAGCGCAGATTTTGGCGATTGGCTCGCTTAGGATGCTTGACTCTTTTTGCAGTGATTTGCTAAGGCGCGGCGAAATCTCGCAAGAATCGCTACTTATGGATAAATCGCGCACCAAGCGCTCTAGCTTTTTGATGTAAAAGTTTATGATGAGTTTGTGCTGGATTTTCATCACTTCTGTCATTAAGTCGTTGGTGACAAATGGATTCCCATCTCTATCGCCACCTATCCAGCTTCCTAAATGTATGGGCGAGTGCGTGAGCGGTTTTTTTAGCATTTTTTCTATGTAGTAGAGCACCTTTTGGCTAGCGCGCAGCACGGAGTTTTCTACGATATAGAGGAGATTGTCTAGCTCAAAAAGCACTTCTAGCTTTTGTGAGCGCACGAGGTTTGTATTCCACAAAAGGCGCAAGCGGTATTGAATATGCTCTTTTGCTTTGAGTTCGCCTAGCTCAAAGAGTTTATACAAATCCTGCGTGATTTCATAGTGTGCTTCTAGAAAAGTGCGGCGTCTAGATTCTGTCGGATGCGCGGTAAATACGGGATAAAAGCAGATAGATTCTAGTATCTTATCTAAATCATTTCTATCAAAGCCCTCTTTGATAAGGTCGGTATATGCGTATTCTATGCGCTCAAGGCTTTTGGTCGCATCTATGTTGAAGCGCTCCTCGACGATGTTTATGAGGATGTTGTATAGTGAGAAGGCTTTGATGACTTCGAGCGTTTTGCCAGAAAGCGAGATTTTCTCTATCTCATCGCGTATGCCATCTAGGCTTTGATGATCCGAGATTGATGGCGCGGAGGAGATTTTGTCATAGAGTGATAGGAAAAACGCGCAAACTTCTTTATCCACTTCTTGGAGCATTTCTATCATGATGTCTAGGATGAATTTTATCTCTTTGTCCAGTGAGTCTTCATCGAAAAATGGCGAGTGATGCTTTGTCATATGACTCCTTTTGTTGGTGTGGCTTTGTTGTGTCTTTGTGTGTGGCTTTTGCGCGCTTGCTTTGTTGGTGCGACATTTGGCGCTACTATGTTTTTATCACTTATTTTTTTGCCTTATGCGATTTTAAATATTTTGATCTCGCTATATTTTACATTTTGCATAAAACTCATTGTATCGAAAATATGTTTTATTTTGCTTTACAAAAAATCTCCTTAAATTTTTACCATAGTTTGGCGCATCTTAATTTCTTCTAGCAAAGTGGTTTTACTGGTATTTATGATAAATGGCTAAGTATAAAGCCATGATTTTGTATAATGCTTTTTGTGTTTAGTACGTGATTTGGGGCATTGATGTGCAATTTGCACTAGGTTTCATAAAGGCAAAAGATGAAGGATACAAAAGGCATAAAAATAAAGGCATTTTGGGCGGGTGCGGTGATGCTAGGGGTGGTGCTTTTGGTGGTGCTTGTCACTGGCTGTGGGGATGGGGCAGAATCTAAAAATGGGGATTTTGCAAATACCAAACCTTTGGAATCCGCACGCGCAAATGGCACAAATATGGGCGCGCCAAGCCATGCAAATGAGCGGCAGAATCTGCAAAATGTTGTAAATCTGTATGGTGCAGAAAATGAGTGCCAGAATCTGCAAAATGTTGTAAATCTGCATGGCGCTGCCAATCTGCCAACTTGCGCTAGTGTGGAAAATGCGTATTTTGCGAGGTTTCAAGACATTTGGCAAAAGGCAAAATCTCAAAAGGCGGAATCCAATAGTGATATGCAAGAGATTTTCAAGGCGAATCTGCAAGCGACTCACTATGATATGCGCGAGAAATCAAAGCCTATGGATATGCGCGAGTATATCGTGTATAAGCCACGCTCTCTAGGTGCTGGCAAGGTGGAATCTGGCGAAACAGATTTTGGCGAAACAGATTTTGGCGAAATGGATTTTGGCAAAGCGGATTCTGGCGCGCTGGATTCTGATGAGGTAGAATCTAAAAAGGAAGGCGCTGATAAAATGGATTTTGGCAAGGCGGAATCTAATGAAGTGGATTCCGAAAAAGCAGAATTTAAAAAAGTGGATTCTGCGATAGATTCCAAAAAGGCGGATTTTGGCGAGATAGTTTATAATGCCTGCACGCCCGCGTGGTGCGAGGTTTCTGCCTATAGTGTGCGCTCTATGCAGACGCGCGAGAATCTGATGCGTATCGAGCTTGATAAAAATGAGGGCATGGCGCATATTGTGTGGCTGGAGTTTCTTTTTGCGCGCGATTTTGGCGCAGAATCTAGTGTGCCGGATGCTAAAAAATCAAGAGGTGCTCAAAAATCAAGGGGCGCTCAAAAATCAAAGGATACCAAAAGCGTGGATTCTAAAAATCTAGATTCTGCCAAAATAGATTCTAGCGGCGTGGATCTTATGGGAAATAGCTTAGAATCCGTGCCCGCGGGTGCTGTGCGCGTATTTATCACCGATAAAAAAGGTGAGACTAGGTATATCGGCGATTTATCACCGCTAAAATAGTATGCCCTAAATATCACACCAAGTCGCGCCAGCAGAATCCAAAATAGCGCGCCAAATACATGCCAAGTCGCGCAAATTACGCGCACGATACACGCCAAATATATACAAAACCCAAAGCTTTAAGGCAAAAATTATCAAATTTAAGCTAGAATCCGCCGTCCTTTTTATTGATTGGTGTAAGGATTTGCGCGCTTGTGCTTGCAGTTTGTGGTGACAAAACTGCGCCAAAATCGCAAGCAAAGCACCCGCGCCAGCGCGCCAAACCCCAAAGCAAATCAAAAATTCACACATACCCATTCCTGTTTGTGTTGCAAGCATCGCTTGTTTTTGGGTATGGCGGACAAACCAAACTTTAGGAGAATACCATGGTCACTATGAAAGACTTGCTAGAATGCGGCGTGCATTTCGGGCATCAGACGCGCCGCTGGAATCCAAAGATGAAGCCATTTATCTTTGGCGTGCGCAAAAACATCCACATCATCGATTTGCAAAAGACACTTCGATACTTCCGCTACACTTACAATATCGTGCGCGACGCCGCGGCTGAAGGCAAAACGATAATGTTTGTAGGCACCAAAAAACAAGCCAGCGACACCATCAAAGAATACGCAGAAAAAGTGGGCGTGCCCTATGTCAATTATCGCTGGCTGGGCGGGATGCTGACAAATTTTAGCACGATACGACGCTCTGTGCGCAAACTAGAAGTGATAGAAGAAATGGAGACTAGCGGGCAAATCGATCTGCTAACCAAAAAAGAAAAGCTCATGCTTCTACGCAAAAAAGACAAGCTGACGCAATATCTAGGCGGCGTGCGACATCTCAAAAAAGCGCCGGATATGATTTTTATCATCGATGTGGTGAAAGAAAAAATCGCCGTCGCTGAAGCTAGAAGGCTAGGCATCCCAGTAGTTGCACCTCTTGATACCAACTGCGATCCGGATTTGGTGGATTATCCAATCCCAGGTAATGATGATGCTATCCGCTCCATACAGCTACTTTGCAAAGAAATCTCTGAAGCGATAATCGAGGGCAGAGAGATGAATGGCGATGCTGGCGAAGAAGCGCAAGAAGTAGCGCCCTCCACACAAGCCGAGCGCGATGAAGTCATCAAAGAAGCCGCAGAAGAGGCAAAAGGAGAATAAAATGGCAGAGATTAGCGCACAGCTAGTAAAACAGCTCCGAGAGATGACTGATGCAGGGATGATGGACTGCAAAAAAGCGCTTGTAGAGGTGGCTGGCGATATAGAAAAAGCAGTAGAATATCTGCGCGAAAAGGGTCTAAGCAAAGCCGCCAAAAAAGCTGATAGAGTCGCCGCAGAAGGCCTGATATCTGCAAAAATCTCGCCTGATTTCAAAAAAGCAAGCCTGCTAGAAATCAACAGCGAGACGGATTTCGTCGCCAAGAATGATGGCTTCAAAGAGCTTGTGGCAAAGACTACAGACCTAGTGTTTAGCCAAGCCATCAATGATATAAACGCGCTTGGCGCGCAGCAAATCGATGGGCAAAACTTCGATGAATACCTAAAAACGCAAATCGCAAAAATAGGCGAAAACATCGTAATCCGTCGCATCGCCACCATCACTGCCAAGCAAAATGAAGTGGTGAATAGCTATGTGCATTTCAATGGGCGCGTGGGCGTGCTCGTGAGCGCTACCTATAAAGACGCCAAAAATGAAAGCAAGCTTGCTGAACTGCTAGGCAATATCTGTATGCACGCCGCGGCGATGAAGCCTCAAGTGCTTGATTTTAGCGGCTTTAGCAAGGATTTCATAGCTAAAGAAAAAGTAGCGCTCATCGCTGAAGTAGAGAAAGAAAATGAGGAGCTAAAGCGACTTGGCAAAGCGCTAAAAAACATCCCTCAATACATCTCTCGCTGCGAGCTCACCAAAGAAGTGCTAGAAGCGCAAGCCGCCAAGCTAAAAGAAGAGCTCAAAAAGCAAGGCAAGCCAGAGGCGATTTGGGATAAAATAATCCCCGGGCAAATCGAGCGATTTATCGCAGATAATACGCTAATCGATCAGCGCTTGACGCTGCTTGGGCAGTTTTTTGTGATGGATGATAAAAAGACGATAGCGCAAGTGCTAGAATCCAAATCCAAAGAATGGGGCGATGACATCCAAATCACGCAATATGTGCGATTTGAGCTAGGCGAAGGCATCGAGAAAAAAGCGGAGGATTTCGCCGCGGAAGTCGCCGCGCAGATGAAATAGGGCTTGCTTTTGGAAAAAGCCGCTTTTTGAAAAGGCTCGCTTTTGGAAAAGACTCATTTTTGGAAGCAAAGCTGGCTTTGGGCTAGTTTCAAAAGCAAGGTTTGTCGCAGGAAAATTGTAAAGTTTTCTTGCGAAATCAAAGTCTCGCGCGCCAGAGCAAACCTAGATTCTGGTGGATTTGTAAAATTTGCTAGAATCTAAAATTTGTCAGAATCTAAATTTACCAAAAATCCAAAATTCGCATGACAATTTTTCAATAAATCAAAACTTCGCGCGTGAGTGCATCGCCTTTTTGTAAATTTTATAACTTATATCAAAATGCAAAATCCCGCGCAAAAACCAAGCGCGCAAAACGCAAAACCTCAACACAAAGCCAAAATATGAAACCTCTAGATTCTATAAAACTTGCTGTTTTTGATTTTGATTCTACGCTTATGGATGGCGAGACGATAGATTCTCTAGCGCTTGATTTTGGCGTGGGCGAGCAGGTGAGCGAGATCACGCACCGCGCGATGTCTGGCGAGCTTGATTTTTTTGAGAGCTTGAGCGTGCGCGTGGGGCTTCTGGAGGGTATGAGTGAGGCACGCGCCAAAGAGATTTGCGAGAATCTGCCTTTGATGAATGGCGCGCAAGAGTGCGTGAGTGCGCTAAAACGGCAGGGCACCAAAGTGGTGTGCTTTAGCGGCGGATTCCGCCTAGCCACCGCGCATTTTGCCAAGATTCTGGGACTTGATGCGGATTTTAGCAATATCTTGCATGCCAAAAACGGTGTGCTCACCGGCAAAGTCGGTGGCGAGATGATGTTTGGCAGCTCCAAAGGCGATATGCTTTTGCGCCTGCAATCCCTGCTTGGTATCACGCGCGCGCAGACGCTTGTGGTGGGCGATGGCGCGAATGATTTGAGTATGTTTGCGCACGCGGATTTTCGCGCGGCATTTTGCGCCAAACCAGCACTCAAAAAAGAGGCAAATATCATCATCGAAACCAAAGACCTACGCGAAGTTTGGCTAAACTTAATGAGAAAATCTAGCACTAGATTCTAGCTTTTGACTTCAAGATTTTAGTCTTTAAATTTGACAACTAGCAACTAGCAACTTCCCGCAACCCGCCCAAAAACGCAATTTCTTATAATTTACTTTATCCGCGAAATAATCTATAAAAACAAAGTGTCGTTTAGATTCTAGATTTAGCAGAATCTAGAATTTTGCGTATTTTTCTTTGGATTGTTTTGTTGCCTTACCCCTCGCGATGACTATATAGAATCTATCAGAATCCAAATAGCAAAACAAATCCACAAAATAAACAAAATAAAAACCATGAGATAAAATGATAAAATTTCATCTTGTCTATTTTGTTTGCCTCGTCTGTGGATTCTCTAGATTCTGCAGAATCCAAAAATTACAAAAGGAAAAATAAAATGATAGAAAAATGCAAAACACTTAAACTCCTCAAACCCCTTGGGCTTTTTGTCGCTATAATTCCGCTTGTGTTTTTGTTTGGTGGGTGTTCTGGCTGGGGTTGGTTTGTGCCTTATAGTTTTCAGCCTAGTTATTATAAATTTAAGAAAATGTGCAAGCTAAATAAATTACCAAATAATGAAGAAAAGTATAATAAGGTTTTAGGGTATTTTGGTAAGAGTTTAGATAGCTTGGACTGGGATGAACTAAATAAAAAAACCAAAAAGTTACAATATAAAAGTGAATATGAATATGTTAGCGCTATCGACAAGCAAATTAGCCCTAGAATATATATGCTTATATTGATGTATGGGAACGAATCCATATTTAATAGAGAAAATATAAGATTTATGCAATTTGTTGGCGATTGGGATACTGGCAGAAAGGTGCTTTATTTGGGACATGAGGGGAATATGAGAGTTGATTTTGTCAAGAAAGAATTAAATTGCAATGATTTCAATATTTACCATAATTTAGAATATTCAAAATAAAGGTAACAACTATGAATAACAAAGAGCAGATAAATTAATGCAGATCTTGCTTGGGCGAGTTATGGATATTTTTATTTGGCAAATAAAAGCATAAGTATAGCGCGGCAAAAAACAGAATCCAAAAGCAAAAAGTAAAAAATCACAAATGCAAACTAACAAAAAACACGCACAAAATAAAACACAAACCGCAAATCTGCATTGTGCTCTAAAGGCTATTTATGAAAAAAATCTATATCGAGCTTAGTGATATTTGTCATCTTGCCTGCTCGTTTTGCCCAGCACCAAAAGCCTCGCGCGGGATCATGCCGCTAAGCCTGTTTGAGCGCGCGCTCGATGAGGCGCTGCCGCTATCAAAGCGCATAGCCTTGCATATTTTGGGCGATCCTTGCTATCTGGACGCGCTTGGCAGCTACCTAGCGCTCGCGCGTGATAGGGGCGCGCAGGTGGAGATAGTCACCAGCGGGCTGTTTTTGCCAAAGCATCCACCCGCCCTCCTGCTCGCCCCGCCAGTCTATCAGGTCTCTATCTCGCTAGAAGCTGGGCTTGATAACAATATCCGCGATTATGCCGCGCGCATCGCGCCTTTTGTGTCCGCGCATTTTGCCAATCCTGCTTGCTTTCTAAATCTCAGAATCCAAAGCGTGAGCGACAAAGATAAGATTCTAGCGCTTTTGCGCGAGATTTTGCCAAGCGAGGCGCTAGGCGCGCTGCGAGCCGAGCTATCTGATACGCTAATGCAAAGCCCCAGAATCCGCCTGTGGAGCAAGGCATTTCTCATCACAAAGCCGTGCTTCACATGGGCGGGCTATAGCCGCGCAAAATCCACGCGCAAAAAATGCCACGGGCTCATCGAGCAGCTGGGGATATTGAGCGATGGCAGAGTCGTGCCCTGCTGCATCGATGCGCGCGGCGAGATGACGCTGGGCGACATACGCACGCAGGGCTTGGCAGAGATCTTAGCCACGCCAAGGGCGCGCGCTATCGCAGAGGGATTCCGCCAAGGCATCGCGCGTGAGGCGACTTGCCAAGCTTGCGGGTTTGTGGGCGTGAAATAAATGGGTGTAAAGTTTGGCGGATGCTAAAAATAAATAGGCGTGAAATTGGTGGGTGTAAAATTGGCAATGTAAAATTAAGCGGGTGTGAAAATAGCAAATGTAAAATAATGAGGATAAAAAAACAGCTGGTGCAAACTCACAAAAATAAGTCAGTAAGCGCAAAACAATAAAACAATGGATGCAAAAAACAGCAAGCATAAAATAAATTGGCCTAGAATCCAGCGGGGCGCAAATTAGCGAGTGTGAAAAAATGGGTGCAGAATAAATGGGTGCGAAATAAATAAATCAAATAAATCAAGCTGGATGTAAATCGGCGTGGCGCAAAACAGCGAGTGTAAATTAGCAAAAAACAAACTAGCCAGCGCAAAGACAAACCAGCCAGCGCAAAATCACGATCCAGCCAGCGACTCCAAAAGCGCGCGATAAATCGCGTAGTTGTCTTTCAGCTCTTTGCGCAAAATCTTCCAGCGCGGGCAGTGTGCGGCTACTAGATTCCAAAAGCGCGCGGAGTGGTTTTTGTGCGTGATGTGTGAAAGCTCGTGGATTATCACATAATCTATCTGCTCTTTTGGCGCAAACGCCAGCAGCAGCGAGAAGCTAAGCCTATCGCCAGCGCAGCTGCCAAAGCGCGTGCAAGAGGCGCGCACGCCAAGCTTGCTATAGCGCAAGCCCATGGATTCTGCGAGAATCTTGGTGCGCTCGCGTAGATAGGATTCTAGCGCGCTTTTTACCGCGCCTAGCGGGATCGCCGCCACCCATTCGCCAAATAGCAAAATCTCGTTTGGATGGCGCGCGAGCACATCATTTTGCGCGCCGCTCCTTTGTGCGATGCGCGCGATGACTTGCCGAAGCCATGTTTCGTTTGCCTCTATGAAGTCATAGATTTCTCGCGCGCTGGCGCTGGCACGATGTGAAAGCTTGATAAAAGGCGCGCCGTAAAGGCTGGTGGCGGATTCTGCACCGCTCGAGGTGGAATCTAGGCTAGAATCCACCCTAGAATCTGCATGGCCCAAACTTGGCGCGCTAGATTTTAGATTGCTCGAGTCAGAATCTAAAATTTGCGCGCTGGATTCTGGGCTGTTTGAGTTAGCCTCCAAACCAGAATCCGCGCTAAATAGCGTCCTAGATTCTGCGCTAGAATCTAAATTACCAGAATCCGCAAGCGCCCCACCAAAACCACCTCCAAGCTTTTTCGCAAAGCCCTTTGGCGGATACGCGCTGATACTTAGGCGAAGCGTCCTGCTGCGCGCTGGGAAAAGCCATATAAGCAAATCTTTATAATACATAGAGCTTGGTGCTGCGCTTTGGGCGCGCTTTGGGCGTGGCGACTTCGCACGCTGTGATTTTGCGCGTGGCGACTTCATAAACCCTGCGTGCGATGTTTGTGGCGGCGTTTTGGGTAGTTTTTGTGCTGGCATTTTCATCATTCTTTTGTCTTTTATTTTGTTTTTGGCGGCGAATCGCTAAAATCAAGCCCACATTATACCAAAGGATAGCTATGAAAGTATTGTTGCTAGAAGATGTGCAGGGGCTTGGCAAGCGCGGCGAGGTGAAAGAGGTGAAAGATGGCTACGCGCAAAACTTCCTCATCGCCAAAAACAAAGCAAAGCACGCGACCAACGAGGTGCTAAACAAATACAAAGCCGAGCAAAAGCGCCAAGAAGAGCAGCGCGCGCTTGATATGGCGGAGCGCAAACAGCTTGCCAAAAGCCTAGAATCCATCACTTTGACCCTAAGCAAAAAAAGCAATAATGGCGCGCTTTTTGGCTCGATAACCAAAGATGAGATAGCGCAAAGTCTGGCAGAATCCCATCGACTAAGCATCGATAAAAAAGACATAGAAATCGCCACGCCTATCAAGCATCTAGGGAGCTTTGTCGTGGATGTGAAGCTGGGCGCTGGAATCCATGCGAAGCTAAAAATCGAAGTCATAGAGGAGTGAGGGCACGCGGATTTGGCGCTTTCGCGCGCAAGGTGGAATTTGTGCGCTTTGGCTTTGCAAGCCCGCTCGCTCCATATCAAGGCTATAAACCACAAAAACCTTTAGCTTGCGAGATTAACCTCTCAAATATTTCTAGGAAATGCTATGAATAATTCTTTTATTGTTGTGATTTTCACATCAATAGCTCATGTGATTTTGTTATCTGCTTATATTTTTTTATTGTATTAAAAATGAAGAATATAGGGCTTTTGCGCTAAGTAAAGATTTTTATAAAAATGCTTTGATGGCAGTTTTGTTGGGATTTTTTGTGGGGATTCCAGGTTTTGGTTTGTCATATTATGATTTTGGGATTATAGCCAAAGCCATAGCTAAAGCAGCGGTTGTATCTATATTTATGGCCTTGATTGTATTTATAGTGGCTAAAGATTTTTATGGTGCTTTGGTGGCGATTTTTATTGGAGAAGTGATAGGAATATTCACGCCTGCTTCAAATTTTTCTATTGGTTTTGCATTTGCGCCAGAGACTTTTCCTGTATTTGTGATAGTTGAAGTGATTTCTTTGATAATATTTTTAGATATTGTCCACATCATAATAAAGAAAAGTTGGCCTAATGAAGCGCTTATTATAAATATAAAAAAATACCGCAGAATCAATTTTATATTTTTATTCTTTATAAGTATGAGTTTTGCTGGGGCGATTTTTTCATACGGGGCAGCATATCTTGCATTTAGAATAATGGGTTCATTCTTTCGTGATTTTTATATAGCTTTATTTATAACCACTTGTATGACTATATTTTTTTATTAGATATTGCGTAAAAAACAAAGAGCTTTTGGCTTTTGTTTTAAGCAAGGGGTTTCATAAAGTCTTTTTGCCTGGCGTTTGGCTAGCTCCACTATTTTTAACAATTTGTGCTATGTTGGTATTGAAAAATACAAGCATGGCGCTTGAAATATTATATCTTTATTTGTATGTGCCATTAATGTTTTCTTTGATTTTTGGCATCGAATTTTATGCATTATTTTTTATCATAAAGCTAATCTATAGACATGCCAAAGCAATCGAAATAAATACTTCAAAAATAAAAAAATACAAAATAGCGGTGATTTTATTTATTTGTGTTTTATATGCATTGTTTGTCGCTTCTATGATGCCCGAATTTGATAAAATACATGTGAGATTCTAAACAAACTAGAATCTAAAATCCAAACTCTAGAATCCAAAACCAAAGCCAAATCTTCGTCAATCTCAAAGCCTCGCATTTTCTGGCTTTTTGTTGTGTTGCCAAAGCGCATTAAACGCCACGCGCCTAAACAGCTTTTGCTCGCTTAGCAGAATCTAGTTTTGGAATTTCACTTTTTCAAAAAATCAAAATCTTTAAAAAGCTCTTGAAGCTTATAAGCGCTAAATGGCAGATATTCAGCTATGCTAAAGCCTACTATTTTTGAGCTTTTATCAAGCAAAGTTAAAATATGAGCGAGCTTTTCAAGGCTCATCTTACCTCCACCGCTACCATCGCCTACCAAAGTAGGATTTGCAAAATAAGTATCACTAAAATGCTCTACACTCAACACATCTATATCAAAATGCACCAGCAAAGCATCAAATTTATCTATAAAACTTTTTAACTCCTCATCGCTTACAAAGCCCTTATCTTGCACCTTATAAGACACGCCTTTTTTATCTAAAAACTCTTTTTGATAGCTATGAAGCCCTTGCAAGCCTATGTATAAAAGCTCATCAGCCTTAAAAGGCTTGTTTTTAAGCAAGCTTAAAAGCTCTGCGTCACCTTCTCCTAAAAGCGTGCCAAGCACGAAAGCATGAGCGTTTGGGTAATTATCCTTTGGCGCACTCACATCAGGGTGCGCATCAAGCCAAACAATGCCAAGCTTAGGATACAAAGCGTGCAAATAATCAAAACTCGCCAAAGAAACATAGCAAGTCCCGCCTATGGTAATGACTTTTTGAGGCTCATAGCGCGCTAATATATCTTGAGCTTTTTTGGTGTTTTGTATCACTTCATTTCTCGCAAATATGCCATTTTCTATTTGAAACTTAGCCTCGCTTGGCGGAGCAATAGGCACTTCAAAACTTGGCTGATTGCTATTTTGAGGCAAAATTTGAGTAAGGAGTTTGGCCCCCAGATAGTATTCTTTCAAACCACCACTAAGATAGTCTGGATATACGAGTCTTAAGCTTTTCATTATCTCATCCTTTAAAAATGGGGGATAATTTTAGCTTAAAAAGATAAATTATGCCTTGCGCATAACTTAGCTGATTTTCCCGCTCTAGCACGCAAGGTGCGCGGACTAGATTCTGGTTTGTATTTATGCTGCGCGTTTTGGTGGCGGCGCGTTTTTAATCTCGCGCTTTCATAGCCTTCGGCCTTTGCACTTTTGCAGCCGCCGCGCTCTTGCAATCCCACACCTCTATAACCCCACACTCTTTGCCGCATCGCTATTTGGCGGGTAGCGGTCGCCAAAGATAGGGACATTTTTTAGCTCTGTGGCGATTTGGCTTAACTCTGCTTTGCTGAAGCTTATTTTTAGCGCGCCTAGATTCTCTCTCAAATGCGTCGGGTTTGTCGTCTCTGGGATTGGGATGATGAAGTCTTTTTGCGCGAGCAGCCACGCAAGCGCGATTTGCGCGATAGTCGCGTTTTTCTCCTGCGCGATATTTTGGATAAACTTCACTATCGCTTGATTTTTCGCTAGATTTTCTTTGGTGTAGCGCGGGAAATTTGCACGCATATCAAGCGTCGCATGAAAAGTCGTGTTTTCATTCATCTTACCTGTCAATAGCCCTCTATCAAGCGGGCTGTAGGCTACAAAAGCGATGCCTAGATTCTCGCAAGTCTTTAGAATCTCATTGCCCTCGACCTCGCGAAAACTCATCGCATAATGACTCTGCAGCGCATTTACAGGCGTCACGGCGTGCGCTTTTTTGATGCTTTGTGCGCCCGCTTCGCTTAGCCCAAAAGCCCGCACTTTGCTCGCTTTTATCAGCTCGCCAATAGTGCCCGCCACCTCTTGCATAGGCGTATCCAAATCCACGCGATGCTGTGTGTAAATATCGATATAATCGGTGTTTAGCCGCTTCAGACTCGCATCAAGCGCGCGCAAAATCGCCTTTTTGCTAGAATCCTGCATCTGCTTGCCAAAGGGATAATAAAGCCCAAATTTTGTGCCGATTTTCACCCTGTGCCGATAGGGCTTTAACGCCTCTGCTAGCAATTCCTCGTTGCCGATGTAGGCTTCCGCGCTGTCAAAATAGGTGATTCCTAGCTCGATCGCCTCATGGATTAGCCGAATCATCGCTTTTCTATCGCGTGGCGCGCCATGCCCGTGCGTCATTCCCATGCAGCCAAGCCCTAGCGCGCTTATGGTGAAATCGCCCACTTTGCGTTGCGGGAGCGCGGCTGTGGTGGTTATTTTTGCCATTTTGTCCGCGTCTTTTGTGGTGTTTTGCGCGCTTGCTTGCGTGTTCGCCAGTGTGTTTGTTTGTGCGCCTGCTTGCATGTTCGCTCGTGTGTTTGTTTGCGCGCTAGAATCCACCGCGCTCAATACACTTGGCGCGCCTATCGCGCTAAAACCAGCGACACTAGCCATCATCGCCGCACTTGTTTTGAAAAATTCCCTGCGTGAAGACTTCATTTTTACTCCTTGTATTTTAAATTTGACAAATCCAATATAAGCGCCAAATCAACGATGAGACAAAGTTATAAAGGATTCAAAATTATAAAGCATGCAAATTATAAAGGATGATAGTAGCTATCTGTCAAGACCAAAATGCAAAAATATACAAAATTCACCAGAATCTAAAAAAAGTAAAAAGTTGGACAATAACAAAAAGCACAAGCTGAATGATGTCTATTGAGATTCTCATCAAAACTTGCGTGCATTATAGCAGAATCTTGCGCGCAAGTTTTCAAAGTATTTGCAGCTTTTAAGCCAAATTATTACATTCGCTTTGTATAATGCGCCTTTTCAAAACCCACTTCTATTAATAAACGCTTAAGGGATTTCTTTGTTTAAAAAAATATTGATATGTAGTATGTTGTGCGCTGCGTTTGTAAGCGGTGCTTTTGGCGCGCGCATAGATTCTATACGATATGAGGGCTTGCAGTCGCTTTCAGATATGCTAGCGAGCGAGATTGCCAAGCTAAAAGTGGGCGAGGAGCTTGATGAAAAAGCCCTTGATGACGCGGTGCTGGCATTTTACAATCAAGGATATTTCAAAGATATTTATGTAAGCTTTGAGCGCAGCGAGCTGGTGTTTTATTTCACAGAGAAGCCGCGCATTGCAAGTGTGGAGATCAAAGGCTATGGCAGCGATCAAGAAAAGCAGACGCTTTATACACAAATGGGGATAAAAAAGGGCGAAAGCCTCGATGATGAGAAGCTAGAGCACGCCAAAGATGTGCTAAAAACGGTGCTTGAGTATCAAGGCTATTATGGCTCTATCGTGCAAGAAGAGCTTACAAAAGTCGGCGATACGGACGCGTATGCCATCGTGTTTAATGTAAATCGCGGGGATAATATCCTCATCCGCAAAGCCTACTATGAAGGCAGAAAAAAGCTCAAAACTTCCAAACTAGAATCTTTGAGCGCGAATAAAGAGCGCGATTTTATGGGCTGGATGTGGGGGCTAAATGATGGCAAACTGCGCTTGCAAGAGCTAGAATATGACAGCATGAGAATCCAAGATGTGTATATGCGTAATGGATTTTTGGATGCCACGGTGTCTTCGCCCTTTTTGAGTGCAAATTTTAGCAACCTAAGCGCCACGCTATACTATAAGATAGAAGAAGGCATCCAATACCGCGTAAGCGACATAGAAATCGATATAAATAACGAAGATATCGTGCCTACAAACACGCTAAAAAAAGCAGCTAGCGTGAAAGTCGGCGAGATATTTAATATCGAGAATCTCCGCGCAGACGCACAAACGCTAAAGCGCCTCATCGCAGACAAAGGCTATGCGTTTGCCCAAGTGCGCCCAGACCTTGACAAAGATGAAACCACTGCCAAAGTAAAAGTCATCTATCACATAGATGTCGGCGAAAAAGTGCATATCAGCGATGTGCTAATCTCTGGCAACACGCGCACAGGCGATCGCATCATCCGCCGCGAGATGCTGCTAGCACCCGGCGATGTGTATAGCCTCACCAAACTAGCAGAATCTGAAAATGCGCTAAAGAGACTCGGCTTTTTTGATAGTGTGAAAATCGATGAGCGCCGCGTGAGCGAGGATTCTATGGATTTGCTTATCGAAGTGAAAGAGGGGCGCACGGGGCAGTTGCAGTTTGGGCTAGGGTATGGAAGCTATGGTGGGCTTATGATAAATGGCTCTATCAGCGAGCGCAATCTCTTTGGCACAGGGCAAAGCGGCAGTATCTATGCCAATATCTCCACAGGGACAGGGCAAAGCTATAATTTCAGCTACTACGGGCAGACGCGCCAGTATAATGGACGCCAATTTAGCGGGAATATCTCGCTTACCAATCCGCGCATTTTTGACTCCAAATTTTCCACTTCTGGCAGTATCTATGGAAACTACTACATAAATTATGTGTATATCGAGCAAAGCGGGGGCTTTAGCTTCAATGTCGGGCGCTTGCTTTTGCCAACGCTGCGCGTATCTTTGGGCTATGATATAAATATCGTCAAAACCTATGACTTCACTAGCCCGCTATACGAGCAGTTTTACTCCTCGCAAAATCAATGTATAAGCTACGCGCAAAACGGCACTTGCCAAGCGTATGGACTCTGGAAAGATGATAATCACTTGCCTATCACCTCTTCGCTCTCACCCAGCATAAACTTTGACAACACCGATGACTACTACTTCCCTAAAAATGGCGTGATAGCCTCCGCTTACGCGCAGTTTGCGGGGCTTGGCGGGACGGTGAGAAATGTCAAAGCGTATGCAAAGCTAGGGCTTTATTATCATCTGCGCTCGCTTATTGGCATCGATCTTATCGCGCGCTACAAGGCGCAAGGCGGGTATATATTCCGCTATGATAGAGAGGACTTTTTGCCGCTAAATAGCACCTTTTATATGGGTGGTGTGACGACTATCCGCGGATTCCGCGCGGGCTCTATCACGCCGCGCGATAGCAATGGCTTGTGGGTAGGCGGCGATGGGATGTTTTCAAACTCTGTAGAGCTTAGCTATGGGATTTTGGAAGCGGCGAAAATGCGCCTCGCGGTGTTTGGCGACTATGGATTTTTGACTTTTAAAGCTAATGGTGGCGTGGCGGATTTCAAAAGCTATGGCGTGCTAGGCACTGGCAACCACAACCTAGAATGGCGCGCGTCTGTGGGGCTAGCAGTGGAGTGGATATCGCCGATGGGACCGCTGGTGCTGATTTTCCCTATCAAGCGCTTTAATGAACAGCGCGGCGATTATACTTCCAATTTTGAGTTCTCTATGGGGACGAGATTCTAGGGGGACAAGATGCTGGGGGAACGAGATTTTAGGAGGAACTAGATTCTAGGGAGAACGAGATTCTCGAGACTTAGATTTTGGTGCCAAAAGCTAAAAAGCAAGCTAGAATCTAAAATGACAAAAATATAAATCCAGCTCGCCACCAAGCGCAAAATCTAGAGCGCAACGCCAAAAGCAAGCCTTAAGAATCCAAAAGGAGCAAAAATGAGCGACACACCAAAAATATCAGATTCTAGCCTGCTAGGATCGCTGCCAAGCGCGCCGCGCGATGTCATCACCCCGCCAAATCCTTTGAGACGATACAGCGATAAAGAGATAAAAGATCTCATGCAAAACGCCTCTTTGCGCGAGCTAGGACAGCTAGCAAGCGAGGCAAAAGCAGCTTTGCACCCCGATAAAATCACCACTTTTATAGTCGATCGCAATATAAATTACACAAATATTTGCTGGGTGGATTGCAAGTTTTGCGCGTTTAAGCGGCGTGTGGGCGATGATGAGGGCTATATCCTAAGCTATGAAGAGATTGATAAAAAGATAGAAGAGCTGCTAGAAATCGGCGGCACGCAGATTCTCTTCCAAGGCGGCGTGCATCCAAAGCTAAAAATAGATTATTATGAGAATCTAGTATCTCACATCGCGCAAAAATACCCACAAATCACCATCCATGGATTCTCCGCTATCGAGGTAAATTATATCGCCAAAGTCTCACATCTTAGCATACCAGAAGTGCTCGCTAGGCTAAAAAACGCGGGGCTTAGCTCAATACCCGGCGCGGGGGCGGAGATACTAAGCGATCGCGTGCGTGATATCATCGCGCCTCGCAAGTTGGATTCTGATGAGTGGATAGAGGTGCATAGGCAGGCGCATCTACAAGGCATCAAATCCACCGCTACGATGATGTTTGGCTCGGTGGATGATGATGATGATGTGATAGAGCACTGGCGGCGCGTGCGCGAGCTGCAGGATGAGACGCAAGGATTCCGCGCGTTTATACTCTGGAGCTTTCAGCCGGATAACACGCCGCTGCAAATCGAGCTGCCAAACATACAAAAAGCAAGCTCCAACCGCTATTTGCGCCTGCTTGCTTGCTCTAGGCTCTATCTTGATAATGTGCGAAATATCCAAAGTAGCTGGGTGACGCAAGGAAGTCACATCGGGCAGCTGGCACTGCTTTTTGGCGCGAATGATCTAGGAAGCACGATGATGGAGGAAAATGTCGTAGCTGCGGCGGGCGCGCGCAACTCGATGAATCAAGATGAGATGGTCCGACTTATCAAAGACATAGGCGAGCTGCCCGCTAAGCGCGACACGGCGTATAGGATATTGGAGAGGTTTTGATGAAAAGGGATAGTGTTTTGGCGCTTGTGCGCGGGGTTGGCGCGGGCTTTGGGGCTTTTGGTGCGCGTGTGGTATTTGGCGTATTTGGCGCGCGGGCTTTGGCAGCAGCGGCGGTAGTGGCGATAGTGTCGATGATAAATATAGGAGTATGCATGGCAGAATCTAAAAAGATAGAATCTAGAATAGAAGCCAAAAAAATAGAATCTAGTGGCAAAATGGCTGGCAAATCAGAATCTAAAAAAGTGGAATCCGCAAAAGTAGAATCCACAAAATCAGATTCTGGCACCGCAAGCGGACTGCGCGAGATAGAAATCCAAGGCATAAAAATCCCGGTGGTGTATGAAGTGTCTGATATGATCCCCATGGGGCGCATCAGCCTTGTTTTCCGCGGTGGTGGCAGGCTTAGCAACAATGGCAAGGCAGGGCTTGATGTCTTGCGCGACACGCTGCTGGATGAGGGCACCAAAGCGCTTGGTGGCACCGCGTTTGCAAGCGCGCTAGAGCAGAAGGCAATATCGCTCATCATCGGCAGTAGCGAGGAGAATCTAAGCTTTAAGCTAGAGTTTCTAAAAGAGCAAGAAGAGGCGGCTATCGCGCTTCTAGGCGAGCTTTTGCGCGATCCAAACCTCACCACAAAAGCGCTCAACAAATCAAAAACCGCCATCATCTCACAAATCCTAGCAAACCAAAATGACTTTGATTTTATCGCCGATGAGCTGCTGCGCGCGATGCTTTTTGAGGGCACGCCCATGGCAGAATCCAAACTCGGCTCGATAAAACAAATCGAGGGCTACAGCCTAAAAGACATCCGCGCCTCGCTTGATAATGCCCTGCAGCTTCAAAAGCTATCCATCATCGTGGGTGGTGATGTGAAGCTAGACAACACGCTAGCGCGCCTAAGCGAGATGCTGTCATTTCTGCCACAGGGCAGTGCATATAAGCGCGCGCATTTTGAAGTGAGCGCAAAAAATGCCACGCGCACACAGGATGTGCAAACGCAGCAGGCATATATTTATTTTGGCGCGCCATTGAAGTTTAGCGATTTTGAGAAAGAGGCGTATTTGGCGAAGGTTGCGGGCTTTATCCTAGGCTCTGGCGGCTTTGGCTCTAGGCTTATGGAGGAGGTGCGCGTGAAGCGCGGGCTCGCGTATGGCGCGTATATTTCTTACAATACTGCGCTGCTTGTGTCGTTTGCCAGCGGGCATTTGCAAACCAAGCTAGAATCCAAAGATGAAGCGATAGCGCTGGTGAAAAAGGTAGTAAAAGATTTTGTCAAAAATGGCGCGACGCAAAAAGAGCTAGATAGCGCGAAAAGCTTTTTGCTAGGTAGCGAGCCGCTGCGTAATGAGACGCTAGAGCAGCGATTGCAGGCAAAAAGCCTGAATTTTTATCGTGGCTTGCCGCTTGATTTTGACAAGCACCAGCTGCAGCAAATCCGCGATCTAGATCTAAAAACGCTAAATGCCTATATAAAAGCGCATGATGAAGTGGCAGATCTAAGCTTTGCTATCGTGACAGATACCGCGGATTCTGGCACAAGCCAGCACTAAAAACCAGCAATAAATTACAATCAAACCAAATTGACAAATAAGAATAATTTGTGCAGGTATCACAAGTTGCCAGAATCCAAAAGGAGAAATAATTAGTTTGTGCTGTCATTTTTATATGATTGAATTTTAAATTATCAAGCCGAATCGATGTTTGTTTAAGGTTTTTTGGATATGTTAATTCATTGCTGTAAGAAAAAGGTCACAGTAAATGCTTTTTGAGTGGAGTCAAGATATATAATTTATCTCAACTTTGTTATTAATTTTTGTGTTTTTTATTTAGAAAATATGCGTATTTTTGTATTTATAAACCCAACCTTGGGCTTTAGTTCTTTTTACGCTCCACGCCTTCAAGCGCTTTTTCTATATCAAAATGACAATACCCGCCGGGATTTTTCGCCAAATAGTCTTGATGATATTCTTCCGCTTTGACATAGTTTTTCAGCGGCTCTAGCTCGACTTGGATTTTTTCTTTGTGCTTGCTTTGCAGCGCATTTAGCGCGGCGCGCGCGGCTGGCTCATCACTCGCGCTAGATTCTGGCAGGTAGTAGATGCCGGTGCGATACTGCCGCCCGCGATCATTGCCCTGCTTATTGATGCTCGTTGGATCAATCACTTTGAAATAATACTCCAAAAGCCGCGCGAGCGGCAGCTTCGCGCTATCATACACCACCTTCACACTCTCGGCGTGATCGGTGATTGGCAAAATATGATAGTTTGTCTCTTGCGTCTTGCCATTGGCATAGCCCACCTCCGCGCTCTGCACGCCATCGATCTCTTTCAAATACGCCTCCAGCCCCCAAAAACACCCGCCAGCAAGGTAAATCGTCTTTAGATTCTGCGCTGATTCTACTGATTTTACTGATTCCACTGATTTCATGGCTTTCTCCTTTGTGCTTTTTGGTGCTTGTTTTGTGGCTTGCGCTGTGTTTTGTGCTGGTTGTGCTGTGCTTTGCGCTAGATTCTGGAGCGGATTTTGTGCTAGATTCTGATCCAAATCCTGCGCACCAAACGCATACACCACGCACGCAAAAGCAAGCATAAGCATTTTGTGGATTCTAGACATTTTGCTTCCTTGCAGATTTTTTGATATTTATTATAGCGCAAACGCCCAGAATCTACACCACTTCTTCTATTATAAACCTCGGGCGATGCTTTATCTCTTGATACATTTTGCCAATATATTCACCAATAATCCCAAGGCTAAGCAGCTGCACCGCGCTAAAAAAGCACAGCACAATCACGATAGACGCCCAGCCAGAGATAGTCTGCGTGGTAAAAAGCCTCATAAAAAGCGCATAAAGCCCAAACCCAGCAAAAAGCACAAAAAATGTCATCCCAAGCATGCTTACAAGTCGCAACGGCTTAATAGAAAAGCTAGTGATGCCATTCCATGCGAAAGAAAGCATTTTGGCAAGGCTGTATTTGGACTCTCCAGCCTCGCGCTCTTTGACGCTAAACTTCACAAAATCGAGCCTAAATCCCAAGTCCAGCACCAAAGCGCGCAAAAATAGATTCCGCTCATCATAAGATTTGAGCGCCTCTAGCGCTCTTTTGCTCAAAAGCCGATAGTCCGCATGGTTTGTCACCAAATTCACGCCAAGCGCTTGCATAAAGGCATAGAATCCAAGCGCGCTGTATTTTTTAAACACAGAATCGCTCTGCCTATCCTCCCTCACACCAAGCACAATATCCGCTCCAGCCACAAATTTCGCCACAAACTCATCGAACTTCTCGCAATCTTGCTGCAAATCACCATCTATGCTTATCACACAATCGCATTTATCTCTTGCATATTCTAGCCCTGCCAAAAGCGCATTCTGATGCCCGCAGTTTTTGGAGAGCTTTATCGCGATAGTTTCTACCTGACTGGTGTTGGAATGGCTAATGGGGGGGGGGGGGAGCATCAATTTCGCGAGCGCTTTTAGATTCTGTGTTGCCTGTTTGGTTTATCTGATTTGAGTGATTGGAAAATGCTGTATCATGTGATTTACTTGCATTTTTGCTAGAAAAACTAGATAGCAACTCCCATGTCCTATCCTTGCTGCCATCATCGACAAAAATAAGTTTAGAATCTAGCGCGATGCTTTTGCCAATCATGCCTTTTAGCTTTTTTTGAAGTTGCAAAAATGTCCGCTCAATAATCGCCTCTTCGTTATAGCAAGGCACAACTACGCATAGGCTTGGTAATGTATCATTCATGATGTTTCCAACCCCTTGATTGATGTAAAGTTTCTGGGCAATTATAACAAAAGTATATGGCAATGCTATAAAATTATCGAATCCTAAAAATATACATTTGCGATGGCAGGCGCAAAGGATTTCCCATATTGCTTAGCGAGTGCTTGATTCCTAGCTTTTGCAACGCCAGCGCGCCAAAGCTCATAATGTTATACGAAGGAATATAGCCAAAATTATCCGTCTCAAAAAGCAGCTCCTCTTTCTCTTTTAGATTCTCAATATATTCTTGCGAAATTGGCTTGTCACTCATAAAGCTCACAAATAGCAAATCCCCACTTTTGGGCGTGCTTACTTCATCGCTTGAAAAAAAGCTAAACTTTGCGTTTGGGCTTATGGTGAAATTTTTGCCATTTGGCTCATTTGACTTGATATCAAAATTCTCCGCGCCATAGATTCTAGGTAGGATGTTAAAAAATGTCACATACTGATCGTAATAATGACATCTATCGCTACCTCTGCATAACCCATCAAAGTAGAGCGTGGTGCCCGGATTTTCTTTTATATATTTGGCTAAAAATTCCATAGAATCTTGCATATTACGCATTTGTGTTTTGTTGAGCGTAAAACAATGCAACCCATATGGAATAGTATGAAACACAGAAATAAGCCCAAATATGACAACCACAACCCAAAAAAGAGTGCTTTTAACAATGGTTTTGGCATACAATTTTATAAAAAAGAGTCCATATAGACATGCAAGCAAACTAGATGGTGTAAAATAATAAAAACTAGACATGCCAAGCACCAAATATGCACTAAAATATGCAAATGACATGAGTGCGATACTATCCCAAAATATATTCAATGTATCTTTATCTTTTACAATGCGATACAGGCGATACAAAATCATACATGGCAAAGCAATACTTACAAGTGGCGCGCCCAAAATAGACATAATAAAAATTCGTATTGTAGAGTCAAACATATAAAGATTAGTATATGACTCATTTGCACCATGCGTAAAATATACATATAACAGCAGAAAAATCACACCGCTAAGCATTAAGAGGCAATTAAAAATCACAAAGATTTTTGAAGGTTTTGGAGTGTGGGAAAAGCGAGTATTAAGGAAGGCTAAAAAAAGCGAAGTGAAGCCAAAGCCGCTAATTAATGCAAACGAAACTTCTTTGAGGTAAATAACCGCGTTTCCAAACACGAGCGCAAGTATGATATATATATATCAGAGTTTTTCATTTTAGTAAATACGCGTTGCGCGCAAAGCAAGAAAAGGAGTAAAAACATTATCTGCGTGTTTTCAGGGAATGGAATCTGCGTGATTATTTTCACATAGCCTACACTTAGAGCAAAAATCACAAAGCTCACAAAAATAAGCGCTTTGTTTGCGCCAAAGCTCCTAGCTAGCGCATAATAACAGCCCGAGACAATAACAAAAACAAGCGCATTCCCAATCATAAAAGCATAAGGGCTTGTCGAAATGCTAGCTATTAGATTAAGATTCCACCCAGCCAATGGAAAAAATCGCTTATAATCAAAATCTAGCCCATGCCAAGCACCGCTACCATCACGCAAACTCATAAAAAAGCTTATATCATCGCCACTCATCAATGGCATACTTGATTTATAAACAATACAAAACGCATACACAGCGACAAACGCCCAAAAAGCCACATCCCAACCATTTTTAAATCTACTCATTTTTTGCCTTTTGTGATTTTAGTTTTTGTCTTTTTGGTGATATTTCTTTAAAGTTGCTATTTTTGTGACCTTTGCACTACCATAATTCCAGCCATGCTTTCCCAAACTTTGAATTATAAATCATATATCCTTGAATGGCTCTTAACCAAGCCGCTTGCCACGAATGCCAAAAATCGCTTTACAAAGATATGTAAGTATTTTTGGCAATAAAGCTTAAAGTATGGATTGTTGTGCTACGGATTTTTGTGCTTACGTCCTCCGCGTTACCGATTCGTCTTGTGGCGTCTCGATGGCTGACACAGCTCGGTGGTTGCGGTGTCTTGATGGTGGTAGATGAG
>NZ_MLQN01000003.1 GCF_001854545.1 Helicobacter sp. CLO-3 | reverse complement strand
AGCCATCGCGCGAGTATATCGAGGCGTTATACACGCGCTTTAGCCCGCCTTTGCCCTTTTGTGCGTTGCGCGCGCGGGCTTTGTTTTGCGCTTGCTGGCTGGATTCTGCGCGTTTGCTAGAATCTATATTTTGGCTAGAATCTGCATCGTGGCTAGAATCTATATTTTGGCCAGAATCTGGATTCTGGCTAGGCTCTAGGGCGCGATTAGATTTTGTATTCGGCATATTAGCTATTTTTTGCTGTAATTTTTATCCCTTTTGCTGCTCTTTTATCCACTCGAAAAGCGCTTTGGAATAGCCAAAGCTGCCAGATAGCTGCTCGGCAAGCGTGTCTTTATACATGCTTTGATAGATTTCAGAGCCGGGCTGTTTGGGGTATAACGGGTCTTGCATATTTAGCGAAGTGTCTAGCATAAATTTTAGCAGTATCGACTCAAACGCATCGGTTTGCTCTTTTAGCGCTTTGTCATCCTTGCTAAGCGCGTTATTTAGGTTATTTAGGCGGTTTGCCTTGCTTGCCTCATATCCTTGCATCGCCACACTAGAATCTATTTTCATGATTTTGCTCCTTATTTGATTTGCCTAGTTTATCAAGCCTTTTAAATCCACCTGTCAATCCGCGAGCGCGCCCCGCCAATCCACCTACAAAATCTCTATCGGTGTAGAAAACGCCCCGCTTTGGCGCATCGCCTCTAGGATGGATATCATGCTTTTGGGGCTCGCACCCATTTTTTGCAGCGCTTTTACCACGCTAGATATGGTGGTGGTGCGCTCGCTCGCACTTATCGTGCCATTGCCTTGATCAAAGCTCGTCGTAGCATCAAGCTGCTGCGCGCCTTTTTCGTTTATGGGTTCGTTGGTGATTTTTAGCGTGATGTCGCCGCTTGTGACGACTACTGGGCGCACGGGGATATCGATGCCAGCGACTATGGTGCCGGATTTTTCATCGATGATGATTTTGTTACTCATCGTGTAGTCTATCTGCACTTCTTGCAAAAGCGCGACAAACTCGACAGGCGTGAGATTCTCGGGCTTGCTTAGCTTTATTGTGCGAGAATCTATCGCCACCGCGCTATCCTTGCCAAAGGTCAGATTTAGCACTTCTTGCACTTTTAGGGCGTTTTGGAAGTTGGAGTTTTTGAGGCTTAGCGTCATTTCTTGCTGATTTGAAAGGTTGTAAGCCACTTCGCGCTCCACCACCGCGCCGCCCGCCACGCTAGCATTTAGCACATTGCTAGAGTTGCCCGTGGTGACTGCGCCTTGTGCTATCGCATAGATGTTGCCATCCACCGCGCTTAGTGGCGTCATCACGAGTATGCCAGATTCTAGCGATTTGGCATCGCCGATGGAAGAGATCTGCACATCTAGCTTATCGCCCTGCCTCGCAAACGGCGGAAGATTCGCAGTCACTAGCACGGCGGCTACATTTTTGGATTTGATGCTTTCTGGATCCACTTTGACATTCACGGATTCTAGCATGTTGGCGATGGATTGCATGGTGAATTTAGAGCTCGTTTTATCGCCGCTGCCATTTAGCCCGATGACAAGCCCATATCCGATGAGCTGGTTGCCTCGCACGCCCACGATATTGGCGATATCGCCGATTTTTTCCGCGCTCGCAGCTTGAGGTAAAGCAGCATGTATCGCTAGGCAAATCGCGATGAGGGGCGCAAATGCGCGGATGGGCACATAGATACGCGCGGATGTTTTTGGTTTTGTGGCTGTTTTTGGTGCTTTGGCGCTTTGTGGCGCGCAAATTTGTAGCCCGCAGACTTTTTGTGCTAGTTTTGCAAGCGCTGGTGCTTTTGCGCTTATTTTTTTCGTTTTTACCGCGGCGATTTTCGCGCGCATTTTGTATAGAATCTCTTGCATCCTTGCTTTCATCATATCTCCTTAAAGCTCTAAATCAGCGATAGCCAAGCAAAAAGGATTCCAAAAATAAATCAAAAACTTTGGCGCATTTTCTGATATAATGCGCAATTTTATTATAAATTTTAAAATTGCCAACAAGGACAACCATGCAACCAGCGCAATCTGTAGAACAATCCGCAGAATCTATCAAAAAGCTCTCTATCATCATCCTTTGTTTCAATGAAAAAAGCACCATTGAGATGATATATGATCGCGTGCTGCAAGTGCCGCTGCCCTATGAAAAAGAGATAATCATCGTAGATGACTGCAGCACCGATGGCACGCGCGATGTGCTAGCCGCGATGAATGGGCCCGAAAACAAGGCTGGGAACAAGGTTGGGAGCGAGGCTGTGGATGGGGCTCAAAGCGAGGCCAAAAACGAAGCTGGCGCGCAAATCGGGGGGGCACCCATTGAAAATCATATATCATGATGTCAATCAAGGCAAAGGCGCGGCACTCCGCACCGGGATAGCGCACGCGAGCGGGGATGTGGTGCTGATACAAGATGCGGACCTAGAATACGACCCGGATGAGTATCCAAGGCTCCTAGCGCCATTTGAGCGCGGCGTGGCGGATGTGGTGTATGGCTCGCGGTTTATCAGCGGGGATTCTCATCGGGTGCTTTATTTTTGGCATCGCATGGGAAATGGGCTGCTGACGCTGTTTTCCAATATGATGACAAATCTAAATCTCACCGATATGGAGACTTGCTACAAGGCGTTTCGCCGCGAGATCATCCAAAGCATCAAGATAGAGGAAAATCGCTTCGGCTTTGAGCCAGAGATCACGGCAAAAATCGCCAAAATCAAAGGCATCAGAATCTATGAAGTGGGCATCAGCTACTATGGGCGCACCTATGATGAAGGCAAGAAAATCGGCGTCAAAGACGGCTTCCGCGCACTATGGGCGATAGTGAAATATAGAATAAAGGGGTAACTTAGGTATTTAAAAGTATCAGATTTTTTGTTTTTGGAGTCAAATTCAAATCATCAAAGATAAAAATTCAGAAAATAAAAATTAAAAAAGGGCTAGGAAGACAGCAAAATGAAGGCGCACATTGATAGGTTTATGAAATATTTTATCGTGGGTGCAAGTGCCGCTGTTGTCAATATTTGCGTGTTTTTTGTCTGCGAAAATATGCTTGGCGTGCATTATATAATATCTGGCATTATTGCTTTTATTATCGCCACTTTGTATAATTTTATTATCGCTAGAAAATTCGTGTTTGTCAGCAAGCATGATTCTATCATCAAAGAAAGTATGCTGATTTATGCGGCGAGTGCGGTGGGGCTGTGCGTGGATACGGGCGTGTTGTATGTATGCGTGGAGTTTTTGGGGCTAGATTCTATGATTGGCAAAATCATCGCTACCGGCAGCGCTTTTGTGTTTAATTTTGCTTTGAGAAATTTTATTATTTATAAAGATTGATAAAACTTGCAGAATCCAGCTTCTTTCTAGCGGTGATACCAAACCGTGTGCTTCTCCAGGGTGTGTGGTATTATATGTTGCGCTAAATCCCCTCGCACATTTTTAGTATTTGCGTAGCATTTAGCCATTGCGTGTTTTTGTCGCTTGAGTATTCAAAATCATCCGCCGTGCGCGCACCCTTCTCGCCAAGCGCGCTTGTGGAGTAGTCTATGGGTGTTTGAAACACGATACTTGGCTCTAGCAGGTAAAAATCCTCAAACTCATAGCAATGCCGCGCATCATCTAGAGGTATCATCACTTCATGTAGCTTCTCGCCCGGGCGGATTCCGATAAATCGCAGCGGCAGATCAGGCGCTAGTGCGTGTGCCAAATCAGTCATTTTCATGCTAGGGATTTTGGGGACGAAAATCTCGCCGCCATGCATCCTAGCTAAATTTTTTATCACAAAATCCACACCAGAATCTAGCGTGATAAAAAAGCGGCTCATGCGTTTATCCGTGATAGGCAGCTCGCGCGCACCTTCAGCGATAAGGCGTTTGAAAAATGGTATCACGCTTCCGCGCGAGCCTATCACATTGCCATATCGCACGACAGAGAAGCGATTTTTGCGCGCGCCCTTTATGTTGTTGGCACTCACAAAAAGCTTGTCGCTACAAAGTTTGGTCGCGCCATAGAGGTTTATGGGGTTGGCGGCTTTGTCGGTGCTTAGGGCGATGATGTGTGAGACATTGTGATTTAGGCAGGCTTGGATGACATTGCTAGCGCCTTGGATGTTGGTTTTGATGCATTCAGTGGGGTTGTATTCGGCGATTGGGACATGTTTTAGCGCGGCGGCGTGTATGCAGATATCTACGCCATCCATCGCGCTGTCTAGGCGGCTGGCATCGCGCACATCGCCGATAAAATAGCGCATGCGTTTGTCGCTAAAAACTTGGCTCATCTCATACTGCTTGAGCTCATCGCGGCTATAGACGATGACTTTGGCAGGGTTGTGCTCCTGCAAGACTTTTTGGACAAATCTTTTGCCAAAACTGCCCGTCCCACCGGTGATTAGTATGGTTTTGTTGGTAAGCATGAAGCCCTTTCTTTATAAAGCCAGAATCTAAAATTTAAAAACAAGTGCAAAAGGATTGCGGTGTTGCAGAATCTAATTTTAGATTCTAGGATTTTTGGCGCCAGAATCCGAGAATCCGAGAATCTAGATTCTAAGTTCCCAAGCAAAGCGCGCTAAGTATTAGAATCTAATCGCTAGCGCCTACGCCACGACACCAGCGCTAGCATTAATCAGCATTAACCAGCGCTGGCGCCAATCAGCGCCACTACGCCGCTATTATTGTTTGAGGTTTAGCAGCGTGTTTAGGATTTGATCAGATGTCGTTACGGCTTTGGAGTTGGCTTGGAATCCGCGCTGCACGACGATTAGCTGTGTTAAGCTTCGGCTTAGATCCACATTACTCATTTCTAGTTTTGAGCCAGAGATTCCGCCCCTGCGCCCGGTATTTGCCGCACCTATCATCGCTTGCCCCGAGTTCCCAGTGGAGGAGAATACATTCCCACCCTCTGCTTGAAGCCCAGTGTTATTAGCGAAGTTTGCTAGCGCTACTTGCGCGAGTGCGAGCGTGCGTCCGTTGCTAAATGAGCCCAAAAGCGCGCCCACAGAGTCAAAGCGGATATCCACCAAATCCCCAGCGCCATAGCCATCTTGTTCTATTGCATAGGTTTCAGACTGCTTATCCACGCTTGTAAGTCCGCCAAATCCGCCTGTGGAGCCAAAAGAAAGGCTCAAGCGCTGCGGTGCTATCGAGCCATTTTTGGGGTCAAATTGCAAAATCGGCGGGTTCATACCTGCCAAGCTGCCATCATTGTTGAAGCGCAAGCGCCCACCCTCAAAGATATTTGGACGCGTAGCTGAAGCGCCATAGATGACAGAAGGCTCTGGCACGATAGCTTTGAAGCTCCACTCCGCCGAGCCGGTTTTGACAAACTCGAAGCGGATAGTGTGCTTTGAGCCAAGCGAGTCAAAAAGCTCGATAGTCGTGGTGTGCGTGGCGTGCGAGATTCTAGTCGTAGAGACGCTAGCACCTCCTTCTAGCAGCGCTGCGGTGTTTAGCCCGCGCATCGTGTTTTTGAAAAGCACATTGCTAGAGACTTGATCAGATGAGTAGCCAGCGACGAAAATCGACATATTTTGCACCTCATCATCTTCATTGTCCTTGTTGGCTATCTCAAACATGCCAAACTTATTGATAGTCACAGACACAGACGCGGTGGAGTCGTTATAGGGCTTATCTGGCTCTTTCATCATATTGGCATCATATTGTAGTAGCCTTCGTAGCTCCTCTGTCGTGCGGAACTGCCCTGTCGCAGAATCTGGCGTCTCGGAAGTCGTATAGCGATATCTAAATGAAGTGATATCAGAATCCCCTTCTACAAAGTTTTCAAACGCGCCTGTTCCGCTTCTTGTGATGACGATGTTTTTGGTGCGCTCGCTGCCATCCATTTCATTGCGATTGACTAGCTTTATGAGTTTGCCTTCCATATAGGCTTCGACACCGGTTTTATCGCGATAGCTATTTATCGCATTCATCGCAGCTGTGAGTGTGGAGATACCACTCATCGCAGAGTCGTTGGAGAAAGAGATTTTCTCGCCATTTATAGAGACAGAGCTATTTTCTTTGGTGGCGACGATACTATTTCTCATCTGCGCGTTTTTGTAGCTTACCCAGATTCCTTGATTTTCTGTCAAGCCAAACGCATCGCCATCTTGGTTAAATAGCGCGCCCATATCTTCTTGCATTTGAGTAAGATTGCCCGCAGAATCATAGAGTGGGTTGATACCATCTGCTGGGGTTTTGGAGGTAGAATCTAGCGCGTAGATATTGCCATTTTGATCAGAATGTCGCCCAGCGTTTAGGTTGGCGCGGAGTTTGATATTGGTGCTTGCACGCGCTGGCATAACCATATTTGGGTCGATTTGGATATTGCGGATTGGTCCGGTGTTGTCGATATGGAAAAACTCTTGCTCACTCATTTTTGAAGCATTTTTTAGGTCATCTTTTAGCCAGCCCTGCACGACATAGCCGCCGGTTGTTACGAGATTCCCCTCCGCATCAAACAAAAAGCTACCATCTCTTGTATAATTTAGCGTGATGCCTTTATCTGGGCTAATGACAAAAAACCCTTCGCCCTCAATCGCCATATCCGTTTTGACATCGGTATTTTGCGTGCTACCTTGTGAAAATACCTTTGTCGTGGCGTTGATCCCTACACCAAGCCCGATAGAGAAGTCATTCATACCACCAAGCCCTGTCCTATATGGAGCAGTGGCGATAAGTTTTGTTTGCGAAAGCATATCCACAAAAGAGGCTCTAGAGTATTTGAAGCCCACCGTATTGACATTGGCGATGTTGTTGCTCTCGATATCTAAGGCGATTTGATGCGCTTGCATACCGCTTACACCTGACCATAGCGACCTTAACATTATGTTTCCTTTATGACAAGATTTGCCATAGGGATAAGCAATAAGTATGCCAAGATTTTGATTTTTGATGCATTGTTTGCAGAATCTATGACAAATAAATAGGCTCTCTAAATCTTGACAATTTCATCACATTTTGGCGCGCAGAATCTACAAAGTAACCAAAACATATTATAATTAGTAAAAATTATCCACTATTTTTTGGGCTCCGCGAAAATCGGGCACCAAAACTCTATCATAAGGACACACATGCAAGCGCGCAAAGTGACAGCGACAGCAATATTAGCATTATCATCGCTTGTTGCTAGATTCTCCAAAGCATGCGTGCTGCGCGCGGCTTCAGCCTCTCTTTTGGCTTCTTTTTTGACTTCCATTTTGACTTCTATCGCGCATAGCCAAAGTGTGGATATTGGCAATTTTTATTATCGCGATTTTTTAGATTTCGGGCAGAATAAGGACGCGTTTCAAATAGGCGCGCAAAATGTCACCTTGCAGGGCAAAGATGGCACGCAGTTTGCCTTCCCAAACGCCAGCACAAATGCTTCTAGCCAAGCCTCTATCCCAGATTTTTCAGCGAAAAGCAATTTTGGCTCTTTCACCGCTATCGGCGGAAGCTATGCCGTGACTGCCAATCATATCCGCTCTATCGAAAATCAAGCGGGCTGGCGCAAGTGGGGGCAGACGACTTATGAGGTGGCCGACAAGCTTTTGGGACAGGGGCTAGATTCTCAGTTTTTGCGGTTTAACCGCTTTATCGTCGAGGGTGAGGCGGAGCTGCTAGAGACTAATATCACCAATCACACGACTTCGCATGCCATCATCAAACAAATCGGCACCGCGGCGTATAGCCAGCAAATCGCGCTAGAGCAAGAAAATGAGAGAATCCTAAACGAGCGCCTAGAGGAGATAAAAAAGCAAATGGCGGCGTGCTTTACGCCTATGGCGCGGGCTCTGGCGCGCTGACTCTTCAAGTAGGCAGAGACTACCTCGCTAGCAATCTACCCATGACAGATGAAGGGCGCTTGGGCGGCGTGCTAAGCACGCTTAGCTATGTCAAAGGCTACAGCTCCTTTGCAAACCTAACTTCCGTGGGCGAGAATCCAGAAACCGATGGGCGCGGGCTAAACATACAGCTGGGCGTAAATCAAACCTTCAAAAACACCATAACCATGGGCGATAGCGGAAGCGCGTTTTATATCTATGATAGCACGAAGGGCAAATGGGTGGTGCTAGGTGTCGTCTCTGGCACGGAGGGTCCGGATAATACGCGCCTAAGCTTCGCGGCGCAAGCGGATTTTGAGAAGCTAAAAAGTGCGCATACTACCAAAGCAAATCTAGGCGGTGGCAATTGGGAGTTTGCAGGGACAAACATCACAGTCGCGGCTGGAAGCAGCGTAAGCGGGCAAAGATGGTATAGTGTTGGCGACAACAAAGACTTGCTACTAAGCGGCGGTGGAAAAATCACTTTCAACTCATGGTTAAATGAAAGTAGCGGTGTGGGCTTTATTTTCGCCGATGAAGCCAGCGCTACAAAATACACTTTCGCCACCAAAGCAGGGGCTAGTCCGCAGGCATACGCGGGGCTTGGGCTTGATGTAGGCAAAAATGTGAGTGTGGATTGGGAATTGCGCAATGGCAAAACAGGGCAAAACGAAGCGCTTCATAAATCGGCGAAGGCACGCTTATCATCAAAACCAACTACACGCCTACAGGCAACAACACGCTAGGCTATATGCGTTTGGGTGAAGGCAAAGTCCTGCTAGATACTAGCGTAAAAGCGTATGAAGGTATCTATATCACCAGCGGGCGCGGGACGCTCGCACTTGTGGAGGGCAAAGCAGAAGCGCTAGGCGCAGTAAAGCAAAGCGCCGGTGGTGGTAGTGGCGGAAACAGCTACACACTAGCGCAAGATTCTGCTAGCACTCTAGGATTCTATTTTGGCAATAATGGCGGAAAACTCGATCTAGGCGGCAATAGCTTGAGCCTCAATGTCATCTCTGCAAATGATGCAAAAGCTGTGATAACAAACAGCGCAAACACCGCGTCAAACTTCAGCATACAAGGCTTTAGCTATGATAAAAGCGGCAACAAAACAACCACAAAAGCAGACTATATCGCACATGCAAGCTTTGAAGGAAACCTCAACCTCATCCAAAAAAACGCCACCAAAGGCGATGAGAGCATCGTATTTGATGGCAATATCGACATACAAGGCAAACTAGAATCCGAGAATGCAAATATCGTCCTGCAAGGACATCCCACCACGCACGCAGTAGTCGATGACAAGGTGCTAGCGCAAGTCAAAGCAGCGGAGGAGAAAACCGGCTATAGGCTGCCTTCATGGATGGATCTCTCCCGCCCTTCTACTTTGCAGCAGCCTGATTGGGATAAGCGAACCTTTAAAATCGCTGGCGGGATTGATCTAAAAAGCTCAAATTTCACCCTTGGGCGTAGCGCTAGCCTAGAATCTGACATCACAGCAGATGCGAGCTCAAAGCTAAATTTTGGCGGCAAAATAAATCATTTTATCGATAAAAGCGATGGGAGCAACACGCGCGGCAGCGGCTTTAGCTTCTATCAAGAAGTAAGCAAAGGCGTGCTAGAAAACGAGGCCAATGACACCATAAGCTACAAGGGCAAAATCACCGCGAGTGGTGCAAAGATAGAATCTAGCATACATGATTTTAACGCAAGCCTTGATTTGAGTGCTGGCGCTAGTCTAAAAGCTAGCTATCTCACGCTTAGCAGCAGCCAAAATAGCATAAAGCTTAGCAATGCTAGCAGTGCGAGCGTGGATCATCTTATCATCAGCGGGCTAAGCGTGCTTGGTGGCTTTAGCATCGAGGCAGGCTCTAGTTTTAGCATCAAGCAGTCATTTATCTTTGATAATACAAGTGGGTTTAGCCTTGGCGCGCTAGATTCTGCGGGATTTAGCAGCATGCCGAGCAATTATGACCTCATCGCGCGCAACAAATCTAGCATAAATGGCACAAGCAAAGATCTCATCGCAAATGTCGCGCTCATCGGCGGCTCGAGCGCTACGCTAAAAAGCCTCACGCTAAAAGACACCAATGCCGCCGGGCAAAGCGAAGCAGGCAAGCTAAAAAAAGAAATCATACTAAGCGGCGAAGGCACCAAACTCACACTAAATGAGAATCTCGCCTCGCAAGACCTCGCCGGCGCGCTGGTGCAAGTAAGCGACAAGGCGAGCCTAAATATCACAAATGATATGATTTTCTCTTTCAGCGGCGCGCGCCCTAGCAAAAATGATGCGCCAAATGCGCTAGATTCTAATCAAACTTATATCTTTGTAAGCGGCGGTGCTAGTGCTAGTATGCGGAATCTAAACGCTACAAATATGAATGTAAATCTAAGCGTGGATAAAGATTCTACCTTTGGCGCGCAAAAAGTCATCGGCAATAACTCGGCGTTTAGCGTGGCGCTGGGAAGCGCGCAAAGTTTTGGTATAGAGCTTAGCGGGGGCGAGATGAGTTTGCAAGCGGCTATAGATTCTGCGGCTATAAATTCTACAATTTTGGATTCTAGCGCTTCAGCTGGCACACAAACCACGCAAGAATCCCTGCAAAAAGCCTATGAAAACATCGCGCTAACAGGCGACATCACCGCAAGCCAAAATGCCAAAATAGAATCTAATCTCGCAAGTCTCACAAGTAGCATCGCCCTAAGCGACACCGCCTCGCTAAACCTAAATAGTGGCGTGCTAAATCTAAACTCCGCGCACAATGCCATCACACTAAGAGGCACAGCAAGCCTAAGCGCGCAGAGAATCTATGCCAAAAGCCTCTCAACACTTGCGCTAAATGTGGATTCTAGCGCGCGACTAAATGTAAGCGAACTAGTCTTTGATAGCTCTAGCGTGGAGGTGGCGCGCTATTTTGGAGAGAATCTCTACGCGCAAAATGCCTCCGCACTTAAGCAAACAGAGCAAAATCTAGCGCAAAACCTCTATCTAAGCGGCGGCTCAAGCTTTGAAGGGCTGTATAAATCGCCTCTTGATGTAAGCGCAAAAACAATCACAATAAGCGGAAATACAGACAATAAAGACAATGAAAGATATATCGCACTCACGCAGGGCTCAAAGCTGATAGCAAACAACCTCGAAGCTACCAATATCAAGCGCCTAAATATCGCGCTAGATTCTACCTCGCGCCTAGAGATAGACAAGCTAAGCGCTAATAATGCGAGCGTGTATCTAAGCTTTGATACTGTTTCAGGCGCTACCTCAAGCACACGCGATTTTGACATAGATGCCTCCAACAATAGCCATATTTTCATAAATAGCTGGAATCTAAATGGCGTAAATCAAGGTAATGCCAACAACACCAGCGGCGCAAATGGCGCGATAGATTCTGGTATCACAAGTGATAGCGGCTCGCGCGTGCATTTTGGCACTTTGCAAATCACACAAAGAGAAATCAGCACCCAAGCTATCAATGGTGCGTTTAGCATCGATGGAAATGTCGCTATAAGCGGGCTTTTGAGCCTTGAAGGGCTAGGGAAAATAGATAGCGCGATGCCTTTTAATCTAGGGCTTTTGGATGATATCAGCGCGACAAACACTGCCACGCCTGCAACTACCGCCGCCAACGCAAGCGCAAACACCACCAGCGCAAACTCTTTGAGCGCCCAAACCACAGCCTCGCTAAACCGCTTCCTAGCGCTTCAAGTAGAAAAAACCCTAGCACTAGAATCCGATGCGCGCATAAGTGTCAGCATAGATTCTAGCTTTGACAAAAACAACATCAAGCTAAACCACTACTACACGCTTGCAAAGGCGCAAGGCGGGATAGATGACGCGCGGCTTGATAAGCGCATCGATTTTATTTTCAGCGATGCAGGCGATAAGCTCTACACCACGACTATCGTAGAAAATGGCGAGATAAAAGTAAGCTTCACGCAAGATGATCCCAAAAGCCTAGCAGAGCTTAGCAAACACAACGAGCGCGCAGATATCCTAGAGGCGATTCTTACGCACAATCCAAACGATGACACGATAGATCGCGCCGCGCGCACCGGCGATTATGCGCTACTTGGCGCGTATGTGGGCGCGATAGATTCTGATATGGCTAGCATCGCGCGCATCAACCAGCAAGCTTTCAGCGAGCAGATTCTGCTAACCAACAACGAAGCGATAAACACGCGCATCCTGCAAGCTAGCATCAACCAAGCGCGCGCGATGAGTGCGCTTCAAAAGCGCGTGCGCCTAGCAGACACTAGCGACAAAGCGCTAAAAGAAAGGCTAGATGAGGTAGCGCAGGCGCAAAAAGAGCTAGCGCGCAAAAACAGCATGTGGCTAAATGTGGGCGGCGGGTATTTCAAGCAAAGCGCGGCTGGCTCGCACAATGCGATATATGGGACAAATATCGACTATGATAGGTTTTTTGCCACGCGCGGAGCGGATATTTTGCTAGGCGCAATGCTAGGCGTAAATGGCGCAAATGCGATGGCAAAGACACACAAAGACACCACCAGAATCTACAACGCCGGGCTTTATCTAAGCATCCGCGCGCGCCAAAACGAAATACAAGCAAATCTCAATGGCTTGATACTAGATACCGAGCGCAGCTTTGGCGGGACATTTGGCGAGGAGAAGATAGATAGCGCCACGGGTGCTATGCTTTTTAGCGCGTATTATAAATATGCTTTTAGGCTTGGCAAGGGCAATATTAGCGCGGATTCTCATGCTTTAGATTCTGGTGCGTTTGGTGGTGGCGCTTTGGATTCTGGCAATTCTTTAGATTCTAGTGCGGATTCTGTTGGCGTTGGCAATGCTAGCGATTTGGGCGGCTCTGCCTCACATTTCGCGCACATACTAAAGCCAGTGGGGCAGCTGTCTTTTGCCTATAATGGCGGGGGCGGGTTTAGGAGCCAAAACTTCCGCCAGCAAAGTATCAATGATGCGTATCTAGCGCTGGGCGTGGGCGGTGAGTATGTGCTAAGCAGCAAGGATGCATCGTATGCGCTGCAGATTCTCGCGCGCGCGACGCTGTTTCACACGCAAGATAAGATTCTAGTCACGCTTAGCAATGCCAATAATTTCATAAGCTATGATTTGCGCCACGCGCCGGTAAATTTCGCGCTAAACTTCATGGGGCAAAACGCACTCACAAGCGCGCTATCTCTAAGCTATGGGCTATCAGCACTCATAGATTCTAGCGCCAACTTCGGCCTAAAGGGTGATGTAAAGCTTGAATATAAGTTTTAGAATCTAGAATCTAGATTTTTTAGATTCTGGCTTTTGCCATGCTGGTTTTTAAGCAAAAGCCTTTTTGGTAAAATCCATGCGTAATTTATGGTTTGTTTTCGCGTTAATTTTTGTATAATTATATGCCAAATTGAATAAAGCTCAAAATCAAGGAATATAATGCAAACCTCCACAAATAAAAGCAAATCAAGATTTAGCCTTGCTAGAATCTATGATTATCTTTTTTGCAAAACTAACGCACAAGAGGCAGGCACACCAGAATCTAATATGTCGAAATCTAGCGCGTTAGATTCTAGCGCACGCAGTGTCAGCACCAACGCAGCTGTAAATATTTCTATCTTATTTCCACTAGCACTTTTTGTGTTTTTGCTTATCCTAAATGCCGCATTTCCCACACAAAGCGATAGTATGGGGGCTACATTTGGCGGGATAGATGCAGCTCTTCTTTCATATATGAACTGGAATGGGCGACTTGGTGATATGCTTAGTGTCGGGTTTGGCAATGCACTATCGGTATATACGATATTTTATGCTCCGATAAATGCTGCTGTTGGCGCGGTGTTTTTCTATCTTGTGTTTGTGGTGATGTTTGCGCGCATACCTTTTAGCAAGGCTGGCAGCGAGGTTTTTGATTTAGGCATTATGAGTTTAGCGATTTTTGCGCTTATTTATGGCTTTCGAGGCTTTGGTGCAGTGTTTTTCTGGGCTGCTGGAAGTTTTAATTATCTTTGGGCTTGGGATTTTACACTATTTTTTATTTTGGTTTATAGATTATTTTGGGACAAAATAGCAAAAGACAATAGCCCAAAAATTCGTAAGGGGGGGGGTGCTTGCGATATAGATAGCTCTTGTGCTTCTTGCAAATTTTCATCCTGTGCCAAAAAACTCTTGGCAATAGTTGGTATGTTTATTTTAGGCATTTGCGCTGGGTGGTGTAGTGAGATGTCTGTGGTGCTTATAGTGGTGCATGTCGCACTGCTTGTTTATAAGTTTGTGTGCAGGCGCGATGTGGCTTTGCCAGCATGGTATTATGCTGGGATTATAGGGCTTTGTGTTGGCTGGCTTATTGTGTATAATAGCCCTGGGTCTGCAAAACGCGTAGCGCTTTTTATAGAAAATGGTTGGTTTTTGACATTTGGCGATATATGGGCGATGACGCTGCAAGAAAAATGGCAGCTTTTAAATAGTAAGTTTGGCAGAACAGAATCCAGATCTGCTAGTGTATTTTTAGTAATAATGTGTATTTTGTATATGTTTGTGTATGCAAGATATGTCAAAGCAAGCAAATCATCAGAATCTAGAAGCGAGCTAGAATCTAAAAACGCACTAGAATCCAAAAATGCATCAAATTCTGCAAACAATTCTGGCGTGAAACATATCATCCTGCAAATCCTTCTGCCTTTATCTATTATCGCGATAGTTGTGCCTGCAAATGTAGCGCGACTAGGCTTTGTGGTTATGACATGCTGTATTGTGGCTACTTTGATACTTGGCTTTGCGCTTAAAAGGCTTGATTCTAGCGATAGCGTCCTCATTGTTACAAAAAACACGCTTTTCATCCAAGCCGCACTTTTAGTGATATATGCGCTCTATATCGGCACGACTTTGCAAGTAGATATACCATCACGCGCAAAGTTACAATATCATATCTTGCAAATTATGCTTTTCACTTCATTTTTTGCGATTATAGCGCAATGGCGGCATGGGTTTGCCAAATCTTTTGCGGTTATTGTGCTTTTTTGTTGCGTGGCATATGGCAGCTTTGTTGTTGTAGAATCTATACGCATGCGCTACAAATGGGAGCAAATGCTAGGAATCGTCGAGGCGCACAAAAAGCTAGGCGTGCTAGATGTGGAGATATCAAGTGATACTTTTGAGTCGCACTACAGAAACTACACGGATTGGCAGAATCCTGGAGAAAATGCAAATGAATGGCCAAATAATGTATATGCACATCATTTTGGTATAAAAAGCTTGGTGGTAAAAGATAAAGGTAACAAATAATTAATTATAGCGCAAATAGTCGATATGCTAAAGCAGTCTTAAAAGAATTGGGAGGATCTATAACCATTTAATCGTTAGAAACCAAAAAATGGATTCTAACGATTGTTTATTGGGCTAGATTAAGCCAATTTGCCTTTGATATCAGCGACCCAAGCTTTGATTCTGTCATCTGTTTGGTCCTCTTGATTGTCATCATCAAGCGCTAGCCCTACAAATTTGCCATCCACGACTGATTGAGAATCGGAGAATTCATAGCCATCTGTAGAAGTTTGCCCCACGATTGTAGCGCTTCCTTTGGCTTTGTTGTAGATGTGAGAGATGCCATCGCAGAATGTGTCAGAGTATGTGTCTTGGTCGCCAAGTCCCACAAGCGCCACTACTTTGCCCGCGAAATCATCGCCGCTCAAAGATTCTAGGAAGTCTTCCCAGTCTGTTTGCAAGTCGCCGCTACCATAAGTAGGCGTAACTAGGATTAGGTTTTTGAAGCCTGCTAGTTGGTCTTTGCTAGCGCCGCTCACATCGATGACTTCCGCGTTGCCAAGCTCTGCTGCGATTTTTTCTGCTGCGTTTTTGGAGTTGCCGCCATCGCTACCGAAGAAAATTCCGACTTTTTCCATTTGTTATCCTTTGTGTGAAGTTTGAAAAGCTAAATATGCCAAATTTGATTAAACAGCGCAATAAAAGCCACAAAACTTAGCGCATAAATAAGCGCGTATAGGCGCAAATGGTGCAGAATCTACACAATGGAATCTAATTTTGCTTACTTTGGATTCTATGCGCCCAGAATCCAGAATCCAAAACAGAATCCGCGCTCGGTAAACCCTCAAGCGGAATCCAAAATCTGCGTGCGCGAGAACCTAAAGCGAAGCTCGCACGCCAGAATTCCAAAAGCAGATTCTACTTCAGATAGCACTCCCAGTCATACGCGCTTTTTATGATGGTTTTTAGGTCATTGTATTTTGGCTTCCAGTCGGTTTGTGTCAGTATTTTTTCATTCCCTGCGACAAGGATCGCTGGGTCGCCCGCCCTTCGTGCCGCCATTTCCACGACAAAATTCTTGCCGCTTACTTCTTTGACGCATTCTATCACTTCTTTGACGCTGTATCCGCGGTTGTAGCCGACATTAAATATTGCGCTTTTTTGCCCCTCTTTTTGAGACACGGCGTTTTCTTGACCGCCTTTTTGCCCCACATCTTTTTGCCCCACATCTTTTTGTTTGGCCAAAAGATAATTTAGCGCTGATAAATGCGCGCTTGCGAGATCATCTATATGTATGCAGTCGCGGATGCATGTGCCATCTTCTGTGGCATAGTCATCGCCATAGATTGCCATTTTTTCGCGCTTGCCAGTGGCGCATTCTACGGCGACTTTGATGAGATGCGTGGCGTTTTTGCTGCGCTGTCCGAGTCCCGCACCCTTTGCTAGATTCTCCCTCGTGTTTGCCATACTAGCGCCCGCGACATTGAAATATCGAAGCGCCACATAGCTAAAATCCTCCACCGCACTCACATCCCTTAGCACAAGCTCGCTCATCATCTTTGAGGTGCCATAGGGGTTTATCGGCGCTAGCGGAGTGAGTTCATTTACCGGGATGAGTGAGGCGTCCGGCTCGCCATAGACTGCTGCGGTGGATGAAAATATGAAATTTTTCACGCCATGGCGCACGCAGGAGTCGATAAGGTTCGTGGTGTTTATGACATTATTTTTGTAGTAGAGTAGGGGTTTTTGCACCGATTCGCTGACTATTAGCGATGCGCCAAAATGCAGCACCGCATCAAACTTCTCGCTTGCTAGAATCCTATCCACGCTTTGCGTATCGCACAAATCCGCTTTGACAAAGCTCACGCGCCCTTGATACAAGCTAGCTAGATACTCGTAGTTTTGTATAAACCCAGTGCTTAGATTATCAAAAATCGTGATGCTAGAATCTGTGTTTGCAAGCAGGCATAATGCCGTGTGCGAGCCGATGTAGCCACTTCCGCCGGTGAGTAAAAGTTTCATTTTTCTTTACCTTTTTTGTAAAATTGCCCTTGCATTATAGCAAACTATGTTAAAATGCCTGCTATTTTGTAAATCTATGGAGGCTTAAATGAGTAATGCAGATATACATCATGCGATGGACAATCGCTCTTTGACTATGAATATTTTGGTGACGCCCTCAATGGCAAATTTCAGCGGGCTTATGCATGGCGGCGAGCTTTTGAAGGTTCTGGATCAAGTGGCGTATGCGTGCGCGACTAGGTATTGCGGCGTGGGTGTGGTGACGATGAGCGTGGATAATGTCGTGTTTAGCAACCCTATCCCTATCGGCACGCTGCTGACATTTCTAGCAAGCGTGAATTACACCGGCAAAACGAGCTGCGAGGTGGGGATAAAGGTGATTAGCGAGAATATCAAGGAGCGCTATGTGACGCATTGCGTGAGCTGCTATTTTACGATGGTGGCGTTTAAAGATGGCAAGACAATCCCAATCCCGCAACTCGAGCCCACCACAGAATCCGAAAAACGCCGATATGAAGCAGCACTCAAGCGCCGCGAAATGAGAAAAAGGGGATAAGGAAAGGGGGTAAGGAGTCTAAGAATCTAGCAGAATCTAGATTTTAAATGTGATTTGGCCTAAAAAGAGTTTTAAAGACCTCTTGGTGGAGTTGGCGGATTCTGCCTGATTGCTGATTGGCGCAGAGCTAGTAGGGCTAGCGCTGCAATAGCGCAAAAGCACTTTCAAGAGGTGCGCACACTTTAGCAAAATACCATAAAAAATAAAGCGATTAGAATCTTAACGAATATCTCCAAAATTTTTCAAATTTATTCCCAAAATTTTGCGGCTTGGGCGAGGATGTCTTTTGCGCCTTGTGCGATGAAAGATTGCGCTAGTGTGCTGGCGCAAGTTAGCGCATCAGCGGCATTTGTGTTGCTAGAATCTTTCAAAAATCTACTACCATCTGGCAAGCCGACGATTGCACTTATATTTACTTCTAGATTTGAAAGCGCGCCAGAATCCAAGCTAAAATTTGTGTCAGAATCCAAAGCAGAGCCCAAACTAGATTCCGCGCTCAAAACCAATCGAGAATCTAAACCAGATTCCGCCAAGCCCACATCATCCACAAAGCTGCAATGCACGCCTATAGGCACTTGACAGCCGCCTTCAAGTGCGCGGACAAACTCGCGCTCCGCTTGCGCGCAAATGCTTGTTGGCGCGTGATTTAGCTTGCTTAGCAGTGGCAGTAGTTCGCTATCCTCGCGGCATTCTATGCCAAGCGCTGCCTGTCCCATCGCGGGTATCATCTCGCGCACATCAAGCGGGCAAATATGCGCGATTTGCGCTTGCGATATGCCAAGCCTTTTTAGCCCAGCATTTGCCAGCATTATCGCGTCAAACTCGCCAGAATCCAGCTTGCTTAGGCGCGTTTGCACATTGCCCCTAAGATTTAGCGTCTGCAAATCATCGCGCAGTATTTTTAGCTGCATCGCGCGGCGAAGCGATGTCGTGCCGACTTTGGCATTTGGTGGCAGATCGCTGATATTTGGGTATCTGTGGCTTACAAGGCAGTCGCGCGCATCCTCGCGCTTGGTGATGCAAGCAAGAGTCAGTCCCGCTGGAAACTCCACAGGCACATCTTTTAGCGAATGCACGGCGATATCGATTTCGCGCCTCAAAAGTAGCTCTTCTAGCTCTTTGGTGAAAAGCCCCTTGCCGCCGATTTTTGCCAGCGGGACATCTAGGATTTTATCGCCCTTTGTTTTGACGATTTGGAGTGTAGATTCTAGGTTTAGCTCATCGCTTAGGCGCTGTTTTATGTGGTTTGCCTGCCAGAGTGCTAGCGCGCTACCGCGTGTGCCGATGATGATTGGCTTCATTGCGCATCCTTTTTGTTTGGCGTTTCATCTTGCGTGCTTTGCGTATTTTGCGCGCCAGTCGTATTTTGTGTGCTAGTCGTGCTTTGCGCGGTGATTTCTATATCTATCACCTCCGCATCGATGATATCATCATCAAAATCGCGCCTCTTTTTTGGCTCGCGCATATCAAAATCGCTAGATTCTCTCTTGTAAAACTCATCAAAATGCTGTTTAAACTCGCTCTGCTTGTTTGAAGGGCGCAAAATAAGGCTGATACACACCAAAACAAGCCCCACAATATCGCCAAAAATGCCCGGCAGCACCAGCAAAAACGCGCCAAAATACGCAAGCACGCTGCTTTTGATAAGGCTAAACGCCCGCCCGCGCGCAAAAAGCTCTAGCATTTCATTGAGCGATGCGCTGATGCTGTGCGTGTGAAGCACCCATATCCAAACGCCAAGCGCGCCACTAAACACGACCTCCAAAGCCAGCAGCAAAAATCCAAACTCATACACAAACAAACTAAGTCCAAGCAACTCTACAGCGATAAATCCTATGAAAAATAGCGATATTATGGAGTTATTGGCGCGCATTTGGTGTGGCTCCTTGTGGTGTGGTGGCGCGTGGCGCGTTGTTTGGCGCGCTATTTGGCGATGCATTTTGCGCGCTTCTAGTGTTTTGTGAGATTCTAGTATCTCGCGCGCTTGTCGCGTTTCGCGCTTCTATAGCTGGCGCGATTTCTTGTAGAATCTGCTCTAGCGCATTTGAAGCTAGAAGCATCTTTTTCTCCAATCCCTCGCGCTTCACGCACTCGATATTTCCAGATTCTAGTCCCTTGCCGATAACTATGCCAAAAAGTGCTAAGCCCACCAGCTCAAAATCCGCCATCTTCGCGCCAAACCTAGCATCTCTATCATCGCATAGCACCTCCACGCCACGCGCGCGCAAGCCCTCATACAGCGACATACCAAACTCATATTGCGCGCTGTCTTTAACATTTGCGATGATGATTTGCACCACAAAAGGCGCGCTTGTCTCACTCCACACACAGCCCTTAACATCTGCCTTTTGCTCCAAAATCGCCGGCAGCAATCGCGTAACACCTATGCCATAGCAGCCCATGATAAAAGGCGTGGGGCGCGCGTTTTCATCGAGATACTCCGCCTTTAGCGCACTAGAGTATTTATCGCCAAGCTTAAAAATATGCCCCACTTCTATGCCCTTTTTATACGCCAATTTGCCGCCGCAGCACGCGCAAATATCGCCCTCGCGCACCACGCTCAAAGGCGCATAAACCATATCTTGAAAGCTAGAAAAATCCACGCCCACAAAATGCGTATCCTGCTGATTGCCACCGCAGATTATCTCTTGTGCATCGCGCAAATCCTCATCAAAGATGATAGCGCGCTCACCGATAATCGTGCGAAGTCCCACCGCTCCGATACTTCCAGCGATAAGCCCGAGATTTTTTAGTTCGCCCTCACTTGCTTCCAAAATCTCTATCGCATCAAAGCCATTTTTGCTAAGCGCGTTTAGTGCTTTGGTATCATCAAGGCTATCATCGCCGCGCAAGAAAAATACTGCAAAATCATAGGCTATCGATGAGGCGGATTCTGCATTTTTGCTTGCTTCGCCAGAATCCACTTTTCTAGATTCTGTATTTTTACTCGCTTCGCCAGAATCCACGCCTTTGGATTTCGCTTCAGAATCCGCGTTTTTAGATTCTGCGCTAGATTTTTTCGCGCCCGCATTTTTATCCAAAGCATTAGAATCCAACTTATAAGCAAACTTTTTCACCACCGCTTTTAGCGCAAAATATGGCTCTATATGGAAAAATTTACAGACATCATCGATAGTCTTGACATTTGGCGTGGGGAATAGCGCAAACTCCGCTTTTGGTGGGTTTTCTAGCTCGGGGCGCTTTTGCCTTTTGGCAGCTTCGAGATTGGCAGCGTATTCGCAAGACTCACACACCACCAGCGTATCCTCGCCAGAATCCGCCAGCACCATAAACTCCTTGCTCCCACTCCCGCCGATCGCTCCAGAATCCGCCTCCACCACGCGAAAATCTAAGCCCAAATCGCTAAAAATCTGGCTATACGCGCGGTGCATATTTTCAAACTCTTTATCCAAATCCTCCACGCTACTATGGAAGCTATACGCATCTTTCATGAGAAATTCGCGCGTTCGCATAAGCCCAAAGCGCGGGCGCAGCTCATCGCGGAATTTTAGCTGGATGTGGTAGAGGTTTATCGGCAGTGATTTATAAGACTTGATATAGGTTTTGGCAAGCTGGGTGATGCTCTCTTCATGCGTGGGACCCAGCACAAACTCATTATTTTTGCGATCGACAAAGCGCAAAAGCTCCTTACCATATTTCTCATAGCGCCCAGATTCTTTCCAAAGCTCCGCTGGCGTGACAAAGCTTAGCAGCACTTCTTGCGCGCCCGCTTCATTCATGCGCGTCCTTATGATGCGCGCGATATTATCTAGCACCATTTTGCCAAGTGGCAAAAGGCTATAGATTCCGCTTCCCATCTGGTGTATGTAGCCGCCGCGCACGAGGAATTGATGGCTTTTTAGCACCGCATCTTTTGGCGTCTCTTTGCTGGTAGGGATAAGAAGGCGAGAAAATAGCATAAATGCTCCTTATAAAGTCGTGTCGTATTCGCATTTGTAGCGGTTTAGCATTTTTGGCTTGTCTTTTTGCTCAAACACCTTTTGCAATGCCTCGATGATGACATCACCCTCTGGATTTTGCGCGAAATCTTTGAGATTTATCGTAGGATTATGCAAAAAGACATTAAAAGCATTATGCAAGATGATACGCACTTCATCTTCGTATTCTTTAGGCAAATAGCCCTTTTTTATCGCGCGGTTTAGCTCTTTTAGCGAGGCGTCTTTTGCCTGCTGGCGCAGCGCTTTGATAAGTGGTAAAACATCAAGACTTTGCACCCAGCCAAAATACTCCTCCACCGCCTCGCCGATAATACGATAGGCATCATGCATTTGCGCTTTTTTGTGTGCTAGATTCTCATTCATCACTTGCTTGAGATCATCCACGCAGACAATTTCTAGATTTTCTTCACTAGAATCTAGCGCAATATCGCGCGGCACAGCAAGATCTAGCCAAATGCGCTTAAAGTCTCTTGGCTTATAAATATCATTTGTGATGATAGGCTCTTGCGCGCTAGTGGCGCTAAATACGAAGTCGTATTCATTGATGATTTGTGCTAGGTTTTGCCACTCTAGGACTTGTATTTTTTGGGTTTGGCGCGTTGGGTTTAGCGCGCTTTGTGGCGTGTTTTGTTGCGCGTTTTGGCTAGATTCTGCTTTGTTGCTGTCGCATTTTTCGGTATTTTTGGATTCTAGGCTTTTGGCAAAATCCTGCGCCTTACACAAAGAGCGGTTTATAAGAGAGATTTGCACGCTAGATTCTAGCAGGTGTTTAGCGACTAGCTGTCCTATCTCGCCAGCACCTATGATAAGCGCGCGTTTGGCGCGTGGCGCATTTTGTGCGTTGCGTGTATTTTGCGGATTTTGCGCGCCGATATTTGAAATGCTATTTCGTGCGCCAGAATCTAGTGCATCATTTTGCGCGCTAGATTCTAGCGCCTTTTTTACCGCTATTGACGCTACAGAGAGGGGCGTTTTTGAGATAAGCGTTTGGTTACGCACTTTTGCTGCGGTGCGAAATGCAAAATGCACCAGCCGCGTGATTTCCTGCCCGCACACGCCTAGATCAAAGCACATTCTATACGTGCTTTTTACCTGCCCTGTGATTTGCGTCTCGCCTATCACCACGCTATCAAGCCCGCTCACCACGCCAAAAATATGATGCACAGCCTCCGCGCCCAGCGCGCTTTTGCAGGCGGATTCTAGCTCGCTAAGCCGCACGCCCACAAATCGCGCAAACACATCCAGCACGCCAGCGACGCACTCTTGGGGCGCGTGCGTGATGATGTAGAATTCTACGCGATTGCAGGTGCTTAGCAAAAATATTTCATTGATGCTTGGGATTTTGGATTTTAGGTGCGTGATGAAGGATTCTAGTTTATCAGGCGCGATGGAGAGCTTCTCGCGTAGGGCGATTGGCGTGGTTTTGTGAGAAAAGCTTAGGGTTAGGTATTGGGCTTGCATCAAAAACTCCTTTCTATCACGGATGTGGCGATTTGCATAAGGCGTGCGTTGTTCTCTCTCTCTATGGCTTGCGTGGCTTTGTGGATGAAGTCTTTTGCGATATCTTTGGCGCGCGCGATGCTATCAGAATCCAAAAGCATGGATTTGATAGTGGCGATGCTCTCCTCATCTGCCTTCATAAACGCGCGCAAAAACACCCCCCTCTCATCGCTTTTTAGCGTGTGATAAAGCAGGATGTAGGGCAGGGTGCTTTTGCCCTCACGAATGTCATTCATCGCGGGCTTGCCGAGCGTGCTTGCATCTTGGGTGATGTCTAGGATGTCATCGACGATTTGAAATGCCATGCCAAGATTATACCCATAAGCATGATAGATGCTAGAATCTAGCCCGCCAAGAAGTGCCGCTGCTTTGGCACTCGCAGCGATTAGCGAAGCCGTCTTGTCGCTCAAAATCCTATAATACACCTCCAAATCCGGCTGGAAATTGCCCCCGCAAAAGACATCATCTATCTCGCCGCGCGCTAGCTGGCTCACAGAATCCGCGATTGTTTTGGCTATCTCTGGCGCAAAATCACAAAGCTTCACATACGCGCTAGAATACAGCACATCGCCTAGCATTATGGCGTTTTTGCTGCCAAAGCTGGCGTTTATGCTGGGTTTGCCGCGTCTGGTGCTGGCGTCATCGATGACATCATCATGCAGCAAGGAGGCGCATTGGATAAGCTCGATGATGGCGCAGAGATCGATGATTTTGGAAAGTTTGGCGTGCAAAAGTTGTGAGGCGGGGGCTGTGGAATCTGTGGATTTTGCGGAATCTGTGGATTTTGTAGAATCTGCGCGCTTGGATTCTGGCGATTTAGATTCTGATATTTTAGATTCTGCGCGCTTGGATTCTGGTATTTTAGATTCTAGCGCAGAATCCGCAAAAAGTGCGGGCGCGGAGCTAGGTGTTAAAGTGGGCGCCAAAATCGATAAAACAAGCTTTGAGCGCATCATTTTGCCATGATTTATTTTGCTATACATTTCTATGGTGTTTGCATGCTTGCTTTCAGCCACCCATTCGCTACAGCGCGATTTTATGGATTCTAATACTTGCGCGCTAAATTCTTTAAAGTCTAGCTTAGAAAAATCTAGTTTGGCAGAATCCAGTTTGGAAAAAACCGCTTTTGCAAAATCCATTTGCGATAAATCCTTTTTGGAAAAATCCGCGCCCAAAAGCTGCGCGCTAGAATCTAGCATCGGCGCATTTGCGCTAGATTCTGCTTTGCTGCTTATGCTTTGCTTTTTATCTTGCTTCATCTCTCTCCTTTAGAATTTGCGCTTATTTTAAAGTTTGGCCCTTTTTTAGATTCTGTCTTTTGGATTCTGCCTTCTAGATTCTGGCGCGCTAGAATCTAGAACCTGCCTCATCGCCACGCGCTACTAACCGCCACGCGCTTAATTACCGCACACACCGCTAATTACCACCACTTGGTGCTTTTGGCAGCATCACAAAAAGCCCCAAACTCGCGCGCTTTGCCTTATCATCAAACTCCCTAAAACTCACCAGCGCATACGCATCTTTATCAATATCGCCGCCTTTTGATAGCGGAATCTTAAAACTTTTTCGCTTATAGTCCGTATAAAGCACGAATTGATAGGGAAATTTGTCGTATTTGAGATTGACCACGAGCCCATAGTTTTTATACAGCGTCCAATACAGGCGCAAATCCTTCTGCATGCCCTCAATCGTGAAGCTCGTCTCATACACTTCATCTTTACTCAAATCCAAATCCTCGACAAAATCCCACGAAGGCGCGCCGGCATAAAGCGCGTGCGGAGTATGGGGCGCAAAAGGCAGAAAAGATGCAAAAGGCAGAAAAGATGCAAAAGGCAGAAAAGATGCAAAAGGCATGACAAAAAACGCAGCGCATACAAAAAGGCAAAATCTAAAGCGCGGCAAAATAGCACTAAATTTTTGGCGCAGTTTTAGGCTAGGCGCGCTACAAATAGCAAAGATTCTGCGCTTGCCAAAAATGTTAGATATGCTAAACTTAAACAAGTTTCACTCATTTTCGCTTAGGATTTTCGCACTAGATTCTATCGCGATATTGCGCTTTTGTGCTTGTATCGCCTCTTTGTGCGTATGCAAAAATTTTCGCAAATCAGCGCCACTCTCCTCAAACGCCAGCTCATACACCGCCAGCATCTCCAGAATCCTATCAAGCTCCTTTTTGGCAAGCGTTGGCGAGGCGTTTAGGATGATATCGCCCCATTTATCGATAGGATCGCCTTGCAGCACTTCTAGTTCATTATCGCTCCATTCTTCCCACATTTTGACTCCTTAAGTTTTGGTGTTTGGCACAAACGCATCGCGCGATATTTTTACTCTTTATTTGCTCCTTGATTTTTGCTCTATTTTTCAGACTTTGACTTCTCAAGCCTCGCAAGCACTGCAAGCCTATGCGCATCTAGATTCTCAAGGTGCGCTAGTCTCGCGCAATGCTCGCCAAGCTCGCGCATCGCCTCATCGCTAAAATGTATAATCGAGCTTTTTTTCATAAAATTATCCACGCTCAAAGGCGAGAAAAAGCGCGCACTGCCGCTTGTTGGAAGCGTGTGGTTGGGACCGGCTAGATAGTCACCTATGGGCTCTGGCGTATTTTCGCCGATAAAAACCGCGCCCGCGTGCTTGATGCGCGGCAGCAGCTCAAAGGCATTGCTGGTGAGTAGCTCTAGATGCTCGGGTGCTAGGGCGTTGCATAGGTTTATGGATTCTGTCAAATCTTTGCAGACGATGATAGCGCCGCGATTGTTTATGCTTGTTTTGGCGATGTCATGTTTTGGCAGCGTGGGGAGAATCTGCTCGATTTTTTGCGCCACGATAGAGGCTAGCTCGCCGCTGGTGGTGAATAAAAATGAGCTAGCCATCTCATCATGCTCGGCTTGGGAGAGCAAATCATACGCGATAAAATCGGCATTTGCGCGCTCATCAGCGATGATGGCTATCTCGCTAGGACCCGCTATCATATCAATCCCCACATCGCCAAACACGAGCTTTTTGGCAGTCGTCACAAAAATATTGCCCGGACCGCTTATCATATCGACCTTTTGCACGAGTGGGCGCGTGGGCGCGGAATCTGCGCTGCTTTTGCTGGCAGAATCTGCTTTGTCTATTTTGCCAGCATCCGCCGCCTTGCTAGAATCTGCACTGCCAGAATCTGCTTTACTAAAAACTGCGTCGCCAGCATCCAGCCCATACGCCATAAGCCCTATAGCGCTTGCGCCGCCTACTTTGTAGATTTCTCGGATTTCGCAGATATGGAGCGCGGCGAGAAGCAGCGGATTTAGCGTGCCTTGCGGGGCTGGCGTGCATACGACTATCTGCTCTACACCAGCGACGATCGCAGGGATCGCATTCATAAGCAGCGAGCTAGGATAGGCAGCCTTGCCGCCGGGGATATACAGCCCAGCGCGCTCGATGGGGATATGCATCTGCCCTAGCATGCTGCCATTTGGCTCAAAATCAAGCCAAGTCTTTTGCTTTTGCTTCTGATGAAAGGCAAAGATGCGATCATACGCGATATGCAGGCTTTTGCGCGTGTCAGAATCTAGCTTTTCATAGGCTTTTTGGCATTCTTGCGGGGCGATTTTGATGTCATCTAGGCTTTTTGGATTCCAGCTATCAAAGCGCGCGATTTGCGCCAAAACCGCCTGCAAGCCATCATCTTGTATCTCTTGGAGGAGGGTTGAGACTTTGGCGGAGACGCTTTTTATGTCTTGTTTGCCGCGCATGAGGATTCTGCCAAATGCGGCCTCAAATCCAGAATCGCTAGAATTTAGTATATTTATCATTTTGGTGTCCTTTTGGTGTCCTTAGTTGGTGTTTTTGGGCGCTCTTATTTTTGCGTCTTTTGGCGGCGCGTTTGTGTTGCACTATCCTGCTTGTTTGCGTCGTTTGCGTCGTTTGTGTCGCGCATCGCGTTTGTCTGCATTGATGCGCTGTTTATCTCGCTTGTCGCCAAAACGCTAGAGCGCGCGGATTCTGCGTTTTGTTGCCTTGTCGCAAATCCTCGCCTAGCGTGAAACTTTGTCTGGCGCGAGTTTTTGCTCGGTGCAAATCTTTGTCTAGCACAAATCCATGCTTGGCGCAAAATCGCATTTGGTGCGCACTCTCTCAAAACGCTCGCATTATAGCATTAAAGTTGGCAAAATGTAAGATTTGGGCGCGAATTTGACGAGAAAAATTAGCAAAAGACAAAAGCTTGGTAGATTTTACTAATTTTTGCGATGCGTGGTTTGCATAAAAATTGCAGAATCCGCTTTTTGTTTGCGCCAAAGTTTTGTTAGAATCTAGATTTTTAGCAAATTATTTTTTGCAAGCCACTTTTATGATTTTATTTTCTTATAGCCTTATCTAGCCATTTTTTATATTTTTTATCCCAATGTTTTACGCTTATGCAGGCTATCTCTGGCGTGTCATAAGAGTGCATTTGTCGCAATTTTTTGCAGAGCTTTTTGCGCTTTTTTGGCGCAGTTTTGATACATAGCAAAAATTCTTTTTCATCACAAAGCTTGCCTTGCCATTTATAAAGGCTTTTTATTTTTTGGATTTGTATGCAAGCAGCCAGATGCTTTGCAAGCAACTTTTTAGCGATTTTCCTAGCCTTCTTTTTATCATCAATCGCAGTATAAATCAGCATAAAATCTCCTTAGAATAAATATCATATAATACCAAAATCTAGCTATTTTAGCGCATTGATTCTTAGGCATTTATCATAGCTTTCTTTTAATTTTTGGCGGAATTCTTTTGAATTGTAAAAGCTTGGAGTTTCTTTTATTTTTTCTATGTATTGCGGGTATTTTTGGGCGTAGATTTCTAGGATTTGCGCTAGATTTTGGCGCACTTCATCAAAATCTAGGCACAAGATTCTGGCTATATCTTTAAAATGCGAGATTTTTATATTATTGCGCTTGCCTTTGACAAACAGCACGCATTGCTCGTTGCTTAGCCCTCGTATCGGATATGTGTTGATGATGTCATAGATTGGGCTTAGTGCTAGCTTGTTTTGGATAGGCACGAAGCTTATATTTCTTTTGTGTAGGTCGCTATTATGAAGCAGCGCGTTGGCATAGATAAATTTTACAAATTGCATTTTTTCACTATCATTTAGATTATTTTTTAAAATTTTGGCTAGATTCTCTATACTTCCGCTATATTTATCATAGCTTTTGCTTAATGCATTTAGCGATATTTGCGGAAGTTTATTGGCATTAGAATCTATATCAAAGCGCTTTATTATATAATGATATTTTTTTAGATTTTCATCATAGATTATCGCATTAAAAGGCACTTCAAAGCCAAACTCTCTCATAAAGCTCGTATGCAAATGCTCATTTACAGCGAGATTTATCCAATCTTGGCTCGCTGGTTTTAGGATAAAATCCGCATAATCCTGCCTCATAATATTATTTATAATGCCAACTTGTAATTTATGCTGATAGCCGCTGATAGAAAGCCTCTGATAGCGCTTTATATCAAAGCCATATATGCTTGGGATTAGTGCATTTTCTGGAATATCGATGTGGCATTTTAGGATGTTTGGGAATGCATGGCTAGAATCCAAATCGCATAAATTTGTGCTTGATAAAATAGGCTTTTGTGCTTTTTTATCATCTTTAGAAAAAGAAAAATGAAAATCACCTATAGTATTTATCAAAAATGGCAAAATATCTCTGCTTTTTTCTGCCCTAAGTGCATGCAGCATGATTTCTAAATCTATACCTTCTGGCAAAATATCAATAATCTCAAAAATATCATCATCACTTAGCGCAAAATCATCATCGCAAAATAAATAATAATGTCCCTCATCTATTTTGGCATATAATTTATTTTGCTTGAAAATATAAAGCGGATTTGTCATATCATGCCTTTAGTAGATTTTACGATAAATTATGCTAGATTCTGATAAATTATAGCGCAAAAAATCATAGCACAAAATATCAAAAATCATTTTACAAAATCTAGCGCATATTCTGCTCTTTTAGAAATAATTTTTATAAAACACTCTATGCGCTCTAAATATTTTTTATTTTTATATGCGTGAGATTTTATCGACTTTGGAAAATCTAGCGATTTTAGCGCGCCATTTTTTAGCTCCTCTAGTCCTTTTGCATGTCTTTTTCGCGTGTAAAATCTCAAATGCGTATCAAAAGTCAGGTCAAAATAGCCCTTGACACCGCCGACAAAATTATTAAGATTCTCGACACTCTCTTTCAAATCAGAATCATAAAGCCAAGTCATCATTGATAGGCCATTATCAAACAGCGGGGCAGGGCGGATAAACTCCTGCGTATCATTATCTATCATCATGCCAAAATTCCCCAAATGCCTATCGATATTACAAATAAGCCCATCAAACATCATCATGTCTTCAAAATGCTCTTTCAAGTGCGATTTGCCACAGATTTGTAGTATTTTTTCACTTAGCTCATTGCCCTTTTTTCTCCTATCATCAGAATCTAGGCAATAAGACATCGGCAAAAATCCTTCATCTTGGCTGGTAAAAATAGGACACCGACTCGCGATTTCATCATAAAACTTCACCAAATCATATTTCACATAAGAAAGCCCGATGATGCTAGCAATCTGTGCGGCAAAATATTCGCTCAAAGGCTCCGCTCCACTTTCATACATATGACTATGACTTTTTAGCAAATAAATATTATTTTTTTCTTTGTGCCAGTATTTTTTAAGCATACCATTGGTGGTGTATTCTGGCGATTTGGCAGTGTGTGGTAAATCATTAGAAATGATTCCAAAGGCTGCTAGTTTTATAGATTTATTAAAATTATTTTCATAAAGATTGATTTTTTGCCAAGTATTTTTTGGATTATTATTTTTGCTTGCTTTATTTATCCAGTAAGTATCATTTAGTGAGAGTCCAAATGAGGCATTTATATAATCCATAAGCTTTTCGCCATTCTCGCTTTGATAGGCTTTTATTATCGCACTAGCGCATGCTCTATTTTTGGGGATTTTCCTATGTCTTATATAAGATTCTAGGCTTTTTTCTATGTCAGATATTTTTATGCTTTTTGGCAAAAGGGTGGGATTTATTATTTTTATATTTTCTATTTTTTCTCGCTTCATCATTGCATCGCTGCCAGCAGCTTGCGCTAGATGCCCCACCACTTCAAACTCTAGCACATCTTTATTTTTTAAAATATATTTCATTTTTAGCCCCCCTCTATTTTCTCAAATCTCTATATTTCCTTAAGCCTCTATATTTCCTCAAATCCCGCGTGGTGTGAGTAGCACGATGATAAATGCAGGCAGGGCGAAAAGCATCGCAAAAAGCGCGTTAAACTCGATGCCAATATGCGCAAACACAGCGCCCCCAAGCGCGCTTGCAAGCGCTATACCTACATTAAATGAGCCTTCATTTACGCTTACTGCGGTATCTTCGAAGCCTTTGGCGTATTTGTGCGATGAGATGATGCTTAGCGATTTGAGTGCTGGGATGCCGGCAAATGAGATGATGCCCATGAGGCAGAGGTTGCAAAGCACCAAAATCTGCGAATACGCGCTAAAACTCATCGCGCCATAGATGATGATTTGCCCCGCTAGCACCATCCTAAGCGTCATCACCGAGCCTTTGGCATCCGTGATTTTCCCGCCTATCAGATTCCCCACTATCGCGCTTCCGCCATAGATTAGCAAGATATGTGGTATCGTGCTTTTTTCAAACTTTGAAAGCGCCAAAAGAATCTCTGCGACATAGGTGTATATCACAAATCCCGCCCCGCAAGTGCAAGCCGTCACGACATAGGCGCGCAGGAGTTTGGGGACTTTGATGGCTAGGATTAGGTTTTTGAAAAGCGTGCGTGCGCCTTGTATCTTTGGCATGATGATATACACCGAGATAAGCGCGATGCTTGTAAGCAACACGATAAGCCAAAATATCGCGTGGAATCCAAACTTCTGCCCGATAAATGTCCCAGCCGGGATGCCTGTGACAAGCGCTATGGTGAGACCTGATACCATAAGCGCTAGGGCTGTGTTTTCTTTGCCCGGAGTTGCGATTTTCACCGCGGCGATGGTGGCGATGACGAAAAACACGCCATGCATACAGCCTGCGACAAAGCGCGCGGCGAGCGTCAAATAGAAGTTTGAGCTAATGGCGATGATGAGATTTGCTAGCAAAAAGACGAATAGGTTTAGCATCAGCTGGTATTTGCGGTCTAGCTGGCTTATGGGGATGGTGAGGATGGGCGCGCCGATGACGACGCCTATGGCATATATCGTCACAAGCCAGCCAGCCACGGGCTGCGACACGCCAAAATAGCGCGCGACATCCGGCAGCACGCCACTCATGATAAACTCGGTAACGCCCATGCAAAACGCGCTTAACGCCAGCGCGATGAGTCCTTTTTGGCTGGAGGGGGCTTTGGCAGGGGTTGCAGCGGCGGGGTTTGTGGGCGCGGATTCTGGGGCAGAATCTGTGTTTTTAGATTCTAGTGCGCTTATGGATTGCTTTGTCGGCGTTGCCTCCTCGCAATGACTAGAAATATTTTGTTTGCGTTGATTTTGTGGCATATTTTTCCCTTAAATGTTTTTAAGATTTTTGGATATTTTGTCGTTTTGACTTATCGCGCAGCGTTTAAAGGCGCGAATTGTAGAATCTTTTGGCTTAAAGGATTTTTAGGATTTTGCGCACCAAGTTTTTTGTGGAGAATTTTTTGTGTGTAATTTTTGCGCGCATTTGCATTTAGATATTTTTAGAGAAATAATGCTAAGATTCTGCATTTATTTGTCTAAGCCAAAACTACAAGGAAAATTAAGGAAAACTAATGCAAAAAGAATACGCCAAAAATCCAGCCAAAAAAGCCACCCTATCGCGCATCTGTGGCATCGCACTCATAGGGATGCTAGGCATAAGCGCGCTAGATTCTGCCACACCAGAATCTAAGACTACGCCAGAATCTAGCAGCGCGCAAAACAGCGCGCCAAGCGCCACAAATGCGCCAAGCGCCGCAAACAGCGCAAACAAAAACATAATCGGAGGCATCGCCATCAAAGTAAATGGCGATCCTATCACTATCTATGAGATAAAAAATCTCATGATAAAACAGCACATCAGCAAAGACCAAGCACAAGAATTCCTCATCGCCCAAAGGCTAAAAAACCAAGAAATCAAGCGCCTAAAAATCGATGTTGATGACATAAGGCTAGATCAAGAAATCCAAGCCATCGCCTCGCAAAATAAGCTAACATATCAGCAGTTTATCAATGCCCTGCGCCAAGAGGGAATGACGCTAGATGTGTATAAAGAGCAGCTAAAAGATCAAATCCAGACGCGCGAGCTTATGCGAAATATCCTTCTTTCTTCGGATGTCTCGAGCGAAAATGAGATGCGGCGGTATTATGACACGCACAAAAGCGAGTTTGTCGTGGCGAAAGAGGTGCAGACGACAAGATATAGCGCCAAAGATCCAAAGCTGCTAGAGCGCGCGATAAAAAGCCCGCTTGTAAGCATAAATGGCGTGGAAAAAGTGCCAGAAAAACTAACACTTAGCGCGCTAAACCCGCAAATCGCGCAAATGTTTTCCACGCTAAAAGCGGGCGAGTTTTCACCCGTGCTAGATGCGGGGAATGGCAGCTATGTGGCGTTTTTGGTGCAGGATAAGATAGGCGAGGATGCGATGAGTTTTGAAGAGGCGAAAAACTACATCGCCCAAAAACTCGCCCAAAGCAACCAAGAACAAGTGCTTGGCGAGTATTTTGAAAAAATCAAGCTAAAAGCGCGCATAGAGTATTTGCGCGCGCCTTGATGCGATGTGTCAAAATTTTGCGAGTTCAAAATGCGCCAAATCTCGCGAGTGCAAAACGCGCTCAAAAGCCAAAAAATGCGCGCACAACAGCATGGGCGCAAAATATCAAAAGGGGGTGAAAAATGCTTGACCAAATAGCGTTTTTGTATAGAGACCCGCTTTTTGGCGTGGCGATTTTGGTGGCGATTATCGTGATTTTGGTGTTTGCAGACTATGGGCGCAACAAATATCGCGCCAAAAAGCATAAAATCGCGCTGGAGAATTTCACCAAATCCTATCATGAAAACTCGCTTAGCGATGAGTTTGTGGATTTTCTCTCCCTTGCCAAAGATCCCATCCCCCCGCTTCTTTTGCTTGCCAAAACTTACGCGCGCGCGGGTGATAGCACCTATGCGATAAAAATTTATCTAGAGATTTTAGAAAAGACAAAAAACACGCAAGAAAAAATAATTATTTTAGAATCACTCGGAATCACTTATTTTGAAGTGGGATTTTTACAAAGGGCAAAAAATATTTTTCTAGAGATTCTAAAGACATATCCTAGAAATGTGCAGATTCTAGGCTATCTCGTGCGCACGCATGAAAGTATGGGCGAGTATCAAGACGCGCTAGATGTTTTAGAATGTCTAAATGAAATAAGCACGCCAAAAATGCGCCAAGAAAGCGCGAATATCAAGGCATATTTGCATTTTATGCTTTTAATAAATAGTCATATTTTATCGCTAAATAAAAAAAATAAAGAAGTTATATCGCTTATGCATTATAATAATGCGATTAGGCGCGTGGCATTTGATTATTTATTTTTGTATGCGAGAGAGCTTTTTTGGGAGGAGATTTTGAAGGCGGAGTCGGTGGAGTTTTGCTTGGATATTTTGTGGCGCTTTAGCAAAGAAGAGGTGCCCTTTGAGATGATAACAAAGCATGGACGCCGCGATATTTTGGATGTGTTTGTGGCAAAGGGATATTTGGATTCTGGCACAGAATCTAATTTTGACACAGAATCCAGCATCGCCACAAGCGCAGATTCTAACTTAAGCGCGGGCGTAGAATCCAAAGCAGAATCCAGCGCAGAATCTAATTTTGGCGCGGGCGCAGAATCCAAACTAGATTCTAGCACGCGCACTGCAGAATCCAAGCCAGATTCCGCCCCAGATTCTGCCCCGCTTTTTGAGCTCGAAGTCTTGCGCGTGCTTTTTGCGCATTCTAAACAAAGGGGCGATTTGGTGTTTGAGTATCGCTGTCATCATTGCAAAAATATTTTTCCATTTGACTCATTCAGATGTCCGATGTGCGCGAGCGTGGGCGAGATGGATTTGATTTACAAAATCAAAGAAGTCACCGCCCAAAACGCCGATAATTACACCACTTTATAAGGAGATAAATGAAACAGCTTAATATCTACACCGATGGCTCATCGCTTGGGAATCCGGGCGCTGGCGGGTATTGCGCGATCCTTGTGTATAAGGGCGTGGAGAAAATCGTAAAAGGCGCGATGCCAGACACTACCAACAACCGCATGGAGCTTCTTGCAGTGATCGCGGCACTTAGGATTTTGAAAGAGCCTTGCGAGATAAAGCTATACACGGATTCGCAGTATGTCGCGCAGGGGATTAATGAGTGGCTTTCTGGCTGGATTCGCAAAAATTTTCGCGAGGTGAAAAATCCGGATTTGTGGCGCGAGTATATCAAGCTTTCAGAGCCACACAAAATCCAAGCAAAATGGGTAAAAGGGCATAATGGCGATATGATGAATGAAAAATGTGATAAAATTGCGCGCTTTGAGGCAAAGCAGCTACAGGATTCCGAACAGCTTATCGAGCGCCCCAAATCGCTTTTGGATTAGGCGGCGTTTGGGCTAAGTAGCTTGTGGATTAGACACAACCGCGATTGTATAATATAACCTAAATTGAGTGTGCCTTATATTTTGGAAAGCCGGGTTGCATAGGGCTAGCCTGTCCGACGAAGACCAAGTATCAAAAACCTAGATACTACTGACTATGAAATTTACCAGACTTAAAGGAGTAAAATGAGACAAATAGAATTTATCATAGAAGGCATGCATTGTGGTAAATGCGCTAGCAAGGTGCAAAATTTTGTCCAAGAAGTAAGTGGTGTGATAGGCACACAAGTCTCACTGGAGCAAAAACTGCTAAGTGTAGAGTATGATGCAAGCGGCAAGCAAGAAAAGCATCTCATTGCAAAAGTGATGGAATCTGTGCAGGACTTAGGCTATGAGATAAGGCGGAAGGTTTAGATTCCAGCCATTGCGGTTTTGTTATTTTTAGCCGCTTCTGGTTTGTGGGCTTGGATTATTTAGTATGGCTAAGCGTATCATATTGTTGTGCAAGACTAGATTTTTCTTTAAATTTTAGTCTTGCGCGGAAATGTATCTAGCCCTTTTGGCAGTAAGATACATTTTGCGCGATTGTTCTAGACAATGATGTGGCTAACAAATTTTGAGTAATTATCCAAAATCTCGCCACCTTTGCGGAATCCTAGCCCGCATGACTCATACGCAAAAAACACATTTGGCTGATAAAACGCGCCACCGCTTTCATTTTGCAAGCAAAACTCTTGATACACGGATTTGAAATTGCCATAATCGCCATCATTTTGCACTATCGGCGCGCCGATTTTCATTGGCGCAAAATACTTGCACTCGTCTTTGGTGATTGTATTAGAATCTTTGTTGGTTTGTGTTTATAGATCGCCTTGTTATTTGCTGTTTGTGATGATTTTTTATGCGCTTGTTTGGCGATTGGCGAAACTTGGCTTGTTTTTTGTGCTATAATCCATCGCTAGCCTTGCTGGTGAAGGAAAGGAAACCCGTAGAAGCTTGATTGGGCTGTGTGTTCCCGAAGCTCGGAGGCTAGTTTTGCTAGCATTTATATAGGGTAATCGCCTAGCCCCGCCACTATCTTACCTTACGCTACTCATAAATACAAACGCACTTTTTGATTATTTTGGCGAAATTTGCCAATATTTATAAAAACTTTGACTAAATGATATTTACAAATGGTATTTTGTTTGGAGAATTTACAAGAGGCAAAAGCTAGGAGGCGCAGCATAGATTGCTTTGGAGCAAGCTGCCTGCAAAGCAATCCATAAAATGAATACATCAGAGAATTTATTTTTTGCATTGAACGGTTTTGGAATATGAAAAAGTAGAATCTAATTTTGTGGCATCTAAAGATAGCTGTTTAAAAAACAAGGTTTTGGTAGAATCTAAAAATGGGTTTTCTAAAAAAGGTGTAGCTTGACAGAATCTAAAAGCCTATCGTGTTTAAGGCTTTGTGCAGTCAAAACCCCTCTTCAGATACCTACGGCACAAGCCAAAATCCAGTGCTCTGCTGTGTTCCCACCCTGAAGCGTTGCCAGAAAATAACCTTGCATAGGTCTGAAAAGGAGCGCGTGGATTCTAGCTTTTTTGCACTTAAATATCGCTTTATACAAGTTTGATGCCTCCAAAAATATGTCTTAAAGTTTGCGCCCAAAATTCGCATGCCAAAATTCGCACTAGTGCCAAGATTTGCGCCAACGCCAAAAATTACGCCAATAGCGCAATGATTAAACGATTCTTTAATAAGCTTTTTCTATAATGCGCGCAAAATGTGCCAATCTCAAATCCCAAACCATAAGGATGCCGGTGAAAATTGCTGTGATATGCGAGTCAGAGCTTCTGCAAAAAAGCCTAGAAGTCTATCTCAAGGATATGTTAGCCCCGCTTGAAGAGTGCGATTTTGTGCTTTCAGACTATCAGGCGTGCGATTTGAAGCCGGTCTGCCTTGTCGGCAATGCCCAAAGCGCGCATATCAAAAATCCTTTCACCAAAGAAAGCCTGCTGGCAAACTGCAAGATTTTCCACGCGACTTATTGCCAAGAGCAGCTAAACGCCCTTAGCGCGCGCGATTCCAAGCTTTTTATACAGATTGATGCGCTCATCGAGGACACGCTCGCGGAGTTTCGCCACAAGCTGTATGAGCTGCTAAGTCATGGCAGATGATGGCGCGCGGCAAATCCTCTCATAAATCCCCTCGCAAATTCTCTTGCAAATCCGCCAAAAATAGCGCGCGCACTGGCGGTGCCAAATCTGCTAGAAGCGCTTCAAACACGCGACAAACGCCTAAAATAGCGCCAACACTTCGCATAATCAGTGGTAAATGGAAAGGCAGGAAAATATACGCGCCAAGCGCGGCAAGGGATGAGAATCTAGCACGCGATGCTTTGGATGATAAATCGCAGAATCTAGCGCGCGATATGGGTAAAAGCGTGCTAAACAAAAGTGCGCGAAACAAGAGCATATCAGACAAAAATATGTTGGATAAACGCGCACCTGATAAAAGCATATCAGACAAAAACGCGCTCATCACGCGCCCTAGCAAATCCATCCTCAAAGAATCCTGCTTCAACACTATCGCGCAAGATATTTATGGCAAAATTTTCATCGAGGGCTTTGCGGGTAGCGGGAGCATGGGACTAGAGGCGCTTAGTCGCGGGGCTTTGGGCGCTGTGTTTTGCGAGATGGATTCTAGTGTGATAAGTGTGCTTAGGCAAAATCTCGCGCTGTTAGGCATCATAGAATCCAAAACTTTGGATTCTGCTGGACTAGAATCCAAAAAGGCGCAGGTTTTAGATTCTGGTGCTTTAGATTCTGCGCGCGAGAATCTAGACGCGGCGAGCCAGCCGCGCGCGCAAATCATACAAGGCGATAGCTTCCACGCCCTGCCAAAACTGTTGGCAGACATCGCCACGCCTAGCATTTTGTATCTCGACCCGCCATTTTTTATCCGCCAAGATTATGCTGATATTTATGAAAAATGTGCTAATCTTATCGCCCAAATTAGCAATGACGAGATAGAATTAGTGGTTATTGAGCATAGCAGTTTGTATGCGTTTGGCGCGCAGATCGGGCGGTTTGCCTTGCAAAAAGTCAAAAAATTTGGCAAAAGCAGCCTCACTTATTTCACACAAGGAGCGTAAATGGCGGAAGAAGAAGAAAGCCAAGAGCAAAAAGGCGGTGGCAATAAAACGATGTTGTTTGTGATTTTGGGCGCGGTGCTGCTGCTCATTATCGTTGGTGTCGTGGTGATAATGCTAATGGGCGGCGGACATGATGAGGAAGAAGCTGCGCCGACAAAGACAGAAAAGCAAGCGAGCAAGCCAAAATCGGGCGGCGCGTCGGCGTCTTCATCATCGCTTATGAATATCGGCCCTACGATCCCTGTAGTCACTAGCAAAGAGCCGCTTATCATCAACCTCTCCACGCAAGGGCGCGATGCGTATCTGCAGGTGTCTGTGTCTATCGCGCTGGATGATGTCAAGCTGCAGCCAGAAGTCGAGAAAAAAATCGATCCGATAAAAAGCGTCGTGATAGAGGTGTTTTCCTCCAAAACGCCTGAAGAGCTAAGCACGACGAAGGGCAAGACTCGCACGCTAGAAGAGATTCGCACGCGGATTAATGAGTTTCTAGTCGATGGCGAAGTGACGAATGTTTTTATCACGAGCTTTACGATACAAAGGGGCTAGAATCTAGGCACGCGCTTGGCGTGAAAGCGCTGGCGGGTGGATTTTGGCGCGTTTTTTATGATTTTTGTTTTTTGCGACTTTTTGAGCGCTAGAATCTAGGCTGGATTTTGGCGGGCACTTTTGCAAATCGCAGAATCTAAGCGCGCTTGCGATTTTAGATTTTAGGCAGATTTTTAGATTCTCGTGCGGTTTTGGATTCTGCGTTTGCCAATATTTTTGGATTTTAGGCAGATTTAGATTCTGGCGCGTTTTGCAAAACTTGTTTTTATGGTTTTTGTGATTTTTTGAGCGCTAGAATCTAAGTTAGATTTTACTATCGCTTTGCGAAAATGCAGAATCTAAGCGCGCTTGTGATTTTGGATTCTTTGGATTCTAGGTAAAATTTTAGTTTGTGATTTTTTGGATTTAGCCTAGAATCTTTGCAAGCCGCCAAAAGTAGATTCTAGCGCAGAATCTAGCCAAAATATTTGGCTTTAGCTTTTATATTTCTATTAGGCAGATTTTCCGGGCAGATTTTGAGGCAAGATTTTCCGGGCAGATTTCTGATTAGATTTTCGGATAAATTTTCGACCAGATTTTGCCAACGCAAAGTCGCAAACTAGAATCTCACGCAAACTTTAGCCACAAGCGCAGGGGCGTATATGAAGATAGGCATAGACATCGTATCGATTGCGCGCATAGAGCGTGTGTATAAGCGGCATGGCGAGCATTTTTTGTCGCATTTTTTATCGCCCAGCGAGATAGATATTTTGCGCGCGAGAGGGCTTCGGGCTAGCAGTATCGCTGGATTTTGGGCTAGCAAGGAAGCTTGCGCCAAAGCGCTTGGCACTGGGATTTCAAAAGAGCTTTCGTTTCTAGACATCTGCATTTCCTACACGCAAGCCAACGCGCCTTTGATGACGCTCACGCCAGAGAAGCTAGCGCATTTTGGTATCACTTCATTTTCGCTTAGCATAAGCCATGATGGCGGCTTTGCCATCGCTGCGGTGATTTGCCACTAGAATCCAAATAGCAAAAATAAAGGCAAAAGCAAAAAATATCAAAATCCAAAAGCAAAAATAAAAAGCAAATTCTAAAATCTACTAAAATCTACCAAAATCTCAAACTTCCACAAAACAACCCACCAGAATCTACTGCTTGATGCCTAGCAGCGTTTCTATCATCCTATCTATCGTGGTGATGACTTTGGCGTTTGCCGCGTAGCCGCCTTGAAACTTTATCAAATCCACCATTTCCTCATCGATACTCACTTGCGTGATAGATAGATGCTCTTTTTTGGTAGCTTCATACACGGATTTTTTGGTATCTAGTGTGCGCTGCGTCTCTTCGGTATCAGTCGCTACTTTGCCCGCGGCGTATTGATAAAACTCGCTGACTTTCATATGATCGCGCTGTTTGGTGCGCTTGTTGAAAAAATCAATCTTGTCATATTGGAGCTGCTGCATCATATTTGCGACATCAAAGTTCCCATTGATAGGCGCAAGCCAAGGGCGTATGTATGTCGGGTCTTTTTCATAATCCCTATGCAGATGAATATCTTTTGCGCTATCGCCTTGGAGAAATTTATTTATCCCCATCGCACCCGTGAAATTCGTGCCATTGTCCTTGATGCTTACATAGAGTCCATCAGATGGGCGTTTGGGCTGGACGACAAACTTTTTCACCACCGGGTCAAAATGCGCGCGGAAGTAGTCATCAAAGTCGTTGGTATCGTTGTTGTCGTTGTTATCATCGGTGTTTTCATTTATCTGCCTTATGATGTCATGCATTGTGGTGATATTATCGATTTTTATGGTTTTTGAGGCTATCACCTTGCCATTTGTGTTGTAGGCTAGCAGCTCAAAGGTGCCATTTTTGAAATTATAGCCAGTGTCTTTTAGCGCTTGGTTGCGCTCAAAAGTCACAGGCGTGCCTTCTAGGATATGCGCGGCGGATTGCGCGTATATGGCGTTGGTCGCTTCCATAAAGCCCTGCGCGAAAGTATCTAGCAAATCGATATATCGCTGTATGTGTCCTACTTTTGTGCCATTGTAGCCGGTGTTGTAGAGGCTTATGAGCGAGCCGGCTTTGCCTTCTTGCATTTTGTCGGTGATATCGACATCTTTGAAGTCATAGGTGCGATAATACACGCGGTTTAGATGCTCGGCATTGTTTTCTTTCTCAAGCGTCAATGGGTGAAAGGCAGAGCCATCTACGATGTTAAATCCATAGGCGACATTCATCACATAGTTTTCATCAAAATCCGCGTTTTTGGCGCGCATAGTAGAATCTGTCTTTAGATGCCCTTTAAACACCTTGCCACCGATGATTTCTATCAGATGATATTCGTATTGATCGCGCCTATCGCGTAGCTCATTTGCTTGCTTATACTGCTTGGCATCTTCCATTTCGCCGATTTTTTCATTGAGATGGGCTATCTCATAGCCTAGTCGATTGGCTTCTTTGACGAGCGTTTCTAGATTTTCGCTGGCTTGGCGCTGGATGGTGGTGAGTTTTAATCGCGTGTCTCTTATATTGCGCGTTAGCACTTGCGTGGCTTCAGCTAGGACTTGTTTTTGCGCGGAATCTTTGGGATTTTTGGAGAGATCTTTCCATGCGTTGAAATATGTCTCCAAATCATTGAAAATCCCCACGCCATCGACATCTGGAAAATGCGCAGAAACCTCACGCAGTGTATCAAAACTATTTTGGAAAAACGCCGTTTCAGAGCCGGATTTGGTATATCTGTCAAACACAAAATCATCGTGGATTCTGCGAATCGCTTGCACTTCCACACCGCGCCCCATGATGAGCCCTTGATGCATCACTAGCGAGCGCTCGGGCTGGGCTATCACGCGCTTTCTGCTGTAAAACTCATCGCTGGCGTTTGAGATGTTGTTGCTTGTGGTATCCACCATGAGCTGGTGGGCTTGCAAGCCGGTGTATGAGGTGTTGAGAGAGGTTAGGATTCCACCCATATCGCGCCTTTATGCCTCTATATGCAATAGACTTGATTGCGTGCTGGAGGAGACCTTTTTGTTTTCTCCATAGGCAAGCGTGTCTTTTGGGATGAGTTTATCCATAAGCGAGGTGAAAAACTCCGACACCGCAAACACCATGCGCGCATAATCGCTATTGATTTTTTGCAATTCTGCGAGCGTGTTTCGCATATCGCCAAACAGATCTATCGCCTCTTCGCCGATGATTTCTTGGATGTCTTTTTGTGGTTCTTTTTCTTTGATAGAGCGTATTTCTTGGTCGATGAGATCTTTTTTGGTTTCAAACTCTTTGACAAGCGCATCTTTTTGGGCGTTGCGCGCGAAAATCTCATCATGCTCGGCGCGCTTAATCGCTTCTATGTCTAGCTTGGTATAAGAAATAAGTGTTTGTAAGTCTTTGATAGCGCCGCGTAAATATTGAATAAGCATAATCTCTCCTAACACCAGCGCCATCGTGTTTTAGCCACCTTTGGCAAGCGCTTGCAAGACTTGGGTGAAGCCTAGCAAAACTTGCTAAAAGCGACTAAAACAAAGCGGAGGTTTTTTAGAGATTAAGCAAATCTAGTGCCATTTTTTCGGAAGTTTTTTGCAAATCGATTTTGTATTCGTTGTTGGCGATAGATTCTTTGATTTGCGCGACTTTGTTTTGCTCGGTGACTTCTTTTATGTCCCTGCTTTTTTGCGCGGCGATTTTGCTTTCTTCATCTTTGTAGGCTTGCGCGTTGGCTGCTACCATGCTTGAGCTGATTGAGTTTATCATAGCTTCTCCTTTGCTTAAATCTTGGAATTATATCGACTTTTTTGGCGATTTTTAAATATTTAGCGCAAAAATCGCAAAATCTAGATTCTACTTCACCACGCGGTTGAGTTCTCGCTGGAAGCCTTCGATATCAGTCGTGCCTTTTTGCCCTTGCGAACCGCTTTGGAATAGCGAAACATTGGGATTGATATGATAGGTAAAAATCCCCACAAACACCATCGCATAGCAAAAGAGCACAAAGCAAATGGTAGGGAAAATCCAAGTTTTGACATCCATGCTAATCCTTTGAAAATTGGGCTACACAAAATTTGGGCGGCGCTAGAATCTAAATCTCTAAATATTTAGCAAAATCGGCTAAAATCTGGCGTTTTCAAGCCAAAAGCCAGAATCCAAAGTCTCTCTAAAAGTGCCAACTAAGGCGCCAATAAGGCATCAATCAAGCACCAAAATACGAGCGATTATATAACAAAAACGCCAAAAAGATTCTAGTTTTTGCAAAAATCTATTATAATTACGCGCGATACTTTATCGATTTTATCGATAGCTCCAGCATGGGGGCGTATAAAGAGGCAAAATAAGCATAAATCAATCTTTCTAAGGATATAAATGTCGGTATTTTGGGGTTTTGGCAAGGTTTTTAGCGGCATATTTGGCAAACTTTTTGGTAAAAAGTTTTGCGCGCACGCAAGAGATTTTCGCGGTTTTGGTGGTCGTTTTGGCGGATTCTTAAGTCTTTTTGGCGCGCCATTTGGGCTTTTTGGCACATTATTTAAGCTTTTTAGCAAGCTATTTAGGCTTTTCAGCTGGCTTTTTAGCGCGCGGATCCCGGCGCATTTGCCTCACTCCAGCACCAGCGCGCTTTTTTCACTAGCTTTTATTTTCTCACTCTTGCCAAGCATCGCTTTTGGCGCAGTGGGCGAGCGGCTGCAGTGGGAGAGTGGCAAGACGCTGCTAGGATTTTTCGAGCAAAATCTAATTCCCTTGAAGCTGTATTACAACCTCACTTCCCAAGACAAAGAATTAACCGCCGAGGTCAAAGCAAACGCCACCTACTACACGCTACGAAGTGAAGGCGGCGACCTGCTACACGCGCTAATCCCAGTAAGCGACAAAGTCCAAATCCACATCTACAAAAAAGGCGATGATTTCAAAATCGACTTCATCCCAATCATCTCTTTCAAAAAAGACCAGATTCTAGCCATCTCCCTGCAAAGCTCGCCATACCAAGACATCTACAACACGACAAACGACATCCTGCTAGCCACCGAGTTTGCCAATATCTACCGCAGGAGCATCTCCACGCGCACGCTGCATGTGGATGACAAAATCGCACTCATTTTCACGCGCAGCTATCGGCTAGGCAAACCCTTTGGCATCCCCGAGATAAAAGCCACCATGGTAGAATCCGCCAAAAAAGCACATTTTGGATTTTTGCATACCAACGGGCATTATTATGACAAAAATGGCAAGGAAATGGCGGGATTTGCGCTAGAAGTGCCGGTGCGATACACGCGCATCAGCTCTAGATTCTCCGCCGGCAGGAAGCATCCTATACTAAAAGTCGTGCGCCCGCATTATGGTGTGGATTATGCCGCCAAAATCGGCACGCCTATCATTGCCGCAGCCTCTGGCAAAGTGATTTTTGCCGGCGTGCGCGGAGGCTATGGCAAAGTGGTAGAAATTGCGCATGGCGATGGGCTAAAAACGCTGTATGCGCATATGAGCGCGATACACACGCGCACCGGCGCCTCTGTCAAAGTGGGCACCATCATCGGGCGCGTGGGCAACACAGGGGTGAGCACCGGACCGCACCTGCACTTTGGCGTGTATAAATACAACCAGCCCATAAACCCGCTAGGCAGAATCCGCACCGCCAAAAGCGAGCTTAGCGGCAAGGAAAAAAAGGCGTTTCTCGAAGTCGCGACTCTGTATGAAAATGAGCTAGTGGGCGCGCTGGATTCTGCTAACTGGCAAGAATCCAAATATGTGCTAATCACGCAAGGCGGCGGAGCGCAAGACCAAGATGACGCGCAAAACGAGGATGAAGCAGAATCTAGCCAAGATGAAGGCGCTAATGAAGGCGCTATAGATGAGGCAGAATCTAGCGAGGCTGGGGCTAGTAGCGCAGAATCTAGAGGCGCAAAATCCAGCCAAAGCGCCTAGCGAGCAAACCAACAGCGCGAGCAAGTCAAGCCAAACAGCGCAAGCCAAACACAAACCCCAAAAAAAGGAGCAAACCATGAGCGAGACAAGCAAGACAAACGAATATTTCATCACCGCCCCACAGCCCACGCCGCGCATAAGTGAAGCGCGCCAAGATGCCTGCAAAGATTCTCGGTTTATAAAGCCGCTTCGATTGCATTACAAGCAAGATGGCGTGGCGAAAAATTGGGATATCATCCACTCTCACGATAGCGTGTCGGTCATGCTTTATGAGTCGGATTTGGACGCGTTTGTCATCGTCAAGCAGTTTCGCCCCGCGGTGTATATGCGAAACCACGATGGCTATGTGTATGAGCTGTGCGCAGGGCTTGTGGATAAGCCCAAAAAGACGCTAGAGCAAATCGCGGTCGAAGAGGTGTTTGAAGAGTGCGGCTATGAGATAGCGCCAAATCGCTTGGAAAAAATCGCGACCTTTTACACTTCTGTGGGGATAAGTGGCGCGAAGCAGACGATATATTTCGCCCAAGTGGATAAACGCGACAAACGCGCGCTTGGCGGTGGTATAGATGATGAAAATATCGAGGTTTTGTATCTGAAGCGCAAGCTTGCGATGGCGTTTATCGAGGATGAGAGCTATCCCAAAACCCCAGCGCTCGCTTTTGGGATAAACCGCTTTTTCTACCGCGCCAGCCTAAATGACGCGTATAATCTCAAAGATTAGCAAATTTTAAGGATAAATATGAATAAAAATGCCACGCAAACTTTATGCACCACGCAAATCGCACACGCCGCGCAGATAAAATGTGCTACGCAAGCCAAATGCGCTATAGAATCTAAACATATCGCAGAATCTAAATATGCTATAAAATCCAAGCACGCCGCAAAATCTAAGCGCGCAGAATCCGCAGGCAGCGCGCAAAACGAGAATCTATTTTTTGTCTTTATCGCACTTTTTAGCGCGCTTATGATTTTTGGCGTGCCGATTTTGCACGCAGATTCCACCGCGTCAGAATCTAGCGCAGAATCCAAAAGCCAAGAATCGCAGAATCTAGATTCTAGCGCCCAAAACTCCCAAAACGCCGCGCTAGCCAACATCTCACAAGACTTCTCCGCCTTGCAATCGCCAGTAAAAATCTCCATCCAAAGCATCGATGAAAAATCCCAGATAGCCACCATCGCCGCACTTGATTTGCGCGTGGGCGAGACTGGCATCGTGCGCCATAGATTTGATAGCAATTATGAGGCCATCATCGCGTATGGCGAGGTGGTAAAAGTGGATTCTAGCAACGCCTATGTGAAGCTAAACGCCGCTAGCATCCTGCCCCAAAAATACCTCCCAACCCCCACAAACAAGCCAAGTGTGGGCGATGACATCCACTTCCGCACGACAAACAACCTAGCCTTCCTCATCGCCCCAGATTTAGCCACATATGAAGATGTGCGCGCGCAAGAGCGGGATATTTCGTTTTTAAATTCTGATTTGATGATGGGATTTTTGTTTGATTATGGCGGGTTTGATCCTAAGCCTGATTTTTTGCATAAAGTATGCGAAATCTACAGTGCTGGGCTTTTGTATGTCGTGACAGAAGGGCATCTAAACGCGCTTGATTGCCAAAGCCTAGTCGTGCTTGCAAGGCGCGCATTTGACACTTCAAGCGTGAAAGAAAGCGTCGCGCCCTTTTTCTCAAGAGTGCAATACGCCTCCAGCGGCAGCCTCGATAGCTCCATATCACGCAAAAAATCGCGCGATTATTTTAGCTATTATAGGCAGCTCATCACGCTTGGCAATGATTTCAAAAAGGCGCAATGACGCGGTAGTCAAAAGCTTTTAGCCAAGCGCAAGCCCGCGCAAATTTACACACAACACGCAAATTTACACAAAAGGAAGCCCCAAATGCTAGAATCTAAACATTTTTCAGCCCTGCAAAACATCGTAGGCAAAGAAGACTGCCACAATGACAAGGCGCATTTAATCGCGTATTGCTATGACGCCACGCGCGAGCGCTACGAGCCTGATACGGTGGTGTATCCGCAAGATGAAAAGGAAGTAAGCGCGATTCTCAAATACTGCAACGAGCATAAAATCGCCATTATCCCGCGTGGTGCTGGAAGCGGCTTTACCGGTGGCGCGCTGCCTGCAAATGGCGGGATAATTTTGGCAATGGAAAAATATTTTAATAAGATTTTAGAAATTGATGAAAAAAACCTCATCGCGCGCGTGCAACCCGGCGTGGTGAATAAACTCTTTCAAAACGAAGTCGAAAAACGCGGACTTTTCTATCCGCCAGACCCAGCTAGTCAAGACTACAGCACACTTGGGGGCAATGTAAGCGAAAATGCCGGCGGTATGCGCGCTGCAAAATATGGAATCACCAAAGACTATGTAATGGCTCTGCGTGCGGTGCTGCCAAATGGCGAGATAATCCGCGCGGGCAAAAAGACGATAAAAGATGTCGCGGGCTATAACATAGTAGGCACGCTAATTGCCAGTGAAGGCACGCTTGCAGTGCTTACAGAGCTTACCTTAAAGCTTATTGCCAAGCCAAAATTTAAGCGTTCAGCCATGGGGATTTTTGATAGCATAAATGATGCGATGAATGCGGTGTATAAAAGCATGGCAAGCGGGCTTACGCCGGTGGCGATGGAGTTTTTGGATAATCTTAGTATCCGTGCTGTGGAGGAGCGATTTCACAAAGGATTGCCTATTGATGCGGGCGCGATACTTATCACGCAGGTTGATGGTGATTTGCCAGAGGCGATTAGCTACCAACTAAGCGCGCTAGAATCGAAGTTCAAAGAAAATGGTTGCAAAGAATTTAAAATCGCCAAAAACGAGCAAGAAGAAGAGGATTTGTGGTTTGCGCGGCGCAATGTAAGCCAAAGCATCACAATCTATGGCAAAAAAAAGCTAAACGAAGATATCACCGTCCCGCGCGCGCGATTGCCCGAGCTTTTGGAAGGCATAGGAAAAGTGAGCGAAAAATATGGCTTTAAGATTCCATGTTTTGGACACACAGGCGATGGCAATGTGCATACAAATGTGATGGTGGCGGATTTGAAAGATTTAGAAAAAGGACATGAGGCGATAACAGAGATTTTTAAACTCGCAGTAGATTTGGAAGGCACACTTAGTGGCGAGCATGGCATCGGGCTTTCAAAAGCGCCATTTATGCACCTAGCTTTTAGCGAAGCTGAAATGGAGCTTTTTAGAAGCCTAAAACGCGCCTTTGATCCAAATAATATTCTCAACCCCGGCAAAATGGGACTATAACAGCAAGGTAACGCTATAAAAATATCACTAGCAAATAGCATATTTTTTAGTGAGTATTTTTATATGCTCGCTAAAACACAATCTGCAGATTCTGGATGTCGCCAAACTCTTTTGTCACATCTTTGAATCGCTGGCGGAAAGTTTTATAATGCTTTGACAAAATGATAGCAAGCTCTTGAAATTTCTGCCTAGGCAGCGCGCTTGCCGCCTCCAAGCACGCATCGACAAAGGCTTGGTCATCTGGGTCATGCAAAGCGCTTTTGAAAATATCAAAATACGCATGCATTTTCTCATCCTCCGCCCTTTTTTGCTCATCTTTTTCCCTGACTTCTTTTAGTATCTCTTGCAGCTCTGTGATAGAGTTGCTTAGGAGTGATTTTTTGGTGTAGGTTTCTGATAGTTTGGTGATTTCTTGGATGATTTCTAGCTTTTCTGGGCTGTTGTCATAGTATGTTTTGTAGTTGCGCTCAAGCTCCTCTGGCATATATTCTTGTATCATCGTTAGCTTCATATTGGCGATGGTGCGGATTTCATCGAGGTAGGCGCTATCGGAGGATTTTTCATAGATAGATTTTATCATCTGGAGATTTTCTTTGTTGTCGGTGTAGTATTTCATAAGCGTCTCTATCTCTTCTTTTGGCAGGCTTGCGATGTTTTTGCGGATTTCTAGTAGCCAGACTTCTTGGAGTTCGCGGACTTTGATACGCACCATTTTTTTGAGTTTGTTTAGCTTGGCGTGAGGGATTGCGGAGAAAAATGTATGCGCGATGTCATCTGGCGTGTATGAGTCGATATAGTTATCTATCACTTCATAGAGTTTGGAGGGCTGCTGCGCTACGATGCTAATCACTTCTGGCGTGATGAAAGCCGCCTGCTTTTTTTCCTCTCTAAAATCCGAGTTTGCCCTGATGATATCTTGCGCTTCATAAATAAAATTTCGCACCGTCTCCTCATAAAGCTCGGTGAGTTTTTCGCTGCTCATTTGGGAGAGCTCATCGAGGTTATAGCCTTTGTTTTTTAGATATTTTGTCATCATCGCTATGTCAAACTGCGTCATATTTGCCCTTTGGCTTGGTGGCTTTGGATTTTGGATTCTGCTTTTTTGGATTTTTGTTTGCGCTAGATTTTGCCAGCATTAGAATCTGGCGCGTCCGCAGAATCCTCGCAAATCAATATCAAAGCACCTTTACAAAGATTTTATAAAAATCCTGCTATATTAGCATATTTATTGCAATCAATACTTTAAGGAATCAAATGCAGCCGCAAAACACACCAAAATCCAGCACACCCGAATCCAACCGCACGCAAGCAGAATCTAAGCCAGAATCCAGCCACGCGCCACACGCCACCACAAGCACCACCTCGCCAAATTTCAAGCGCATGCGCCGCCTGCGCTACAATGCGCGATTGCGCGATTTGGTGCGAGAAGTGAGGCTTAGCCAAGATAATTTTATCTATCCGCTTTTTGTGATGGAGGGCAAAGGCGTGAAAAACGAGATATCATTGATGCCGGGCGTGTATCAGATGAGTATCGATGAGATTCTGAAAGAATGCGCGAGCCTCGCAAATCTCGGGCTTTATCACATCCTGCTTTTTGGCATACCAAAGCACAAAGATGAGATAGGCTCTAGCGCGCTAGATAGCCAAAGCATCGTGGCTAGGTGTGTGCGCGAGGTGAAGCGCGAGTATCCAGAGATTTTTGTAAGCGTAGATTTATGCTTTTGCGAATACACGAGCCATGGGCATTGCGGGATTTTGGATAGCGCGCTTCAAAGCGTGGATAATGACGCCACACTTGAGATTCTAGGCAAGCAAGCGGTGGTGCTGGCGCGCGCTGGAGCGGATATGATAGCGCCAAGTGCAGCGTTGGATGGGATGGTGGGCGCGATAAGGGGCGCGCTAGATTCTAGCGGATTCTCGCATATCCCTATCATGAGCTACTCGACTAAATTTGCGAGCGCGTATTATGGACCTTTCCGCGAGGTGGCGGATTCTGCGCCAAGCTTTGGCGATCGCAAAAGCTATCAGCAAGACATCGCCAACCGCCGCGAAGCCATACTAGAATCTAAAAACGACGAGGATGAGGGCGCGGATATACTAATGGTAAAACCTGCACTTGCCTTTCTTGACATCGTGCGGGATATCAGAGAGCGCACGCTGCTGCCGCTTGCGGTGTATAATGTGAGCGGCGAATACGCGATGCTAAAGGCGGCGCAAAAGGCTGGGATTGTCGATTATGAGCGGATACTTTTGGAGACGCTCACGGGGTTTAAGCGCGCGGGGGCGGATATCATCATCTCCTATCATGCCAAAGAAGTGGCGGAGATACTGCGCCAATGCCGATAAAAAAGATAGATAAAGAGAGGCGCGCACGCGCAGAATCTAAAAAATCGGATTTTGGCAAAGCAGATTCTCGCAACGCGGATTCTAAAAAATCAGCCTCTAACAAATCAAGCACCCTCAAATCAAGCGCCAAAAAGGCAGAATCTAAAAGATTAGATTCTAGCGCCAAATCCATGCGCCTAAACGCCTTCATCTCGCACAACTGCCCCTATTCCCGCCGCGAAGCAGACGCGCTCATCGCACAAGGACGCGTCAATATCGGACGCCAAAAAGCAAGCCTTGGCGACACCATAAGACAAGGCGACAAAGTCTTCATCGATGAAAAATACATAAAACCGCTAGACCAAGAAAAATACACACTCATCATCTACCACAAGCCAAAAGGCGAGCTAGTCATCAAAAAAGACGATAGAGGGCGGCGCGTGATATATGATGGCTTGGGCGCGAAATATAGGGGCTTTGTGCCGGTTGGCAGGCTTGATTATGCAAGCGAGGGGCTGCTGATTTTGAGCGATTCTAAACGCGTGGCAAGCGCGCTTATGCAAAGTAGCCTCGAGCGCGAATACATCCTAAAAATAGATTCTAGCGTGGATAAAGCGATGGAGGAGGCGATGAGTGAGGGGCTGCAGATACGCGACAAGGCGGGCGCGCACAAGCTAAGCAAAATCACGCAAATGGATATCAAGCCTTTTGTGGGCTATGAGATTTTGAAAAATACGCCTAGATTCTCGCGGCTAAAAGTCACAATAAATGAAGGGCAAAACCGCGAACTGCGCCGCTTTTTCGCGCATTTCAAAGCGAGCGTGCTGGATTTGCGCCGCGTGCGATATGGGTTTGTGCATCTAAACGCGCTGCCAGAGGGCAAAACGCGCTTTTTTAGCAAGGATGAGTATAAGCAGCTGCATGAGTTTATGAGGGCGTTTGAGAGCAAAGAAGGCAAAGCAAAAAGTAGAGAATAAAAAGGATAAATATGCAAAGTCAAAAAATCATTTTACTAAGTATCAAAAAACAAAAGGCGAGATTTTGGCAAATGGCGCGGCAGGTGCTGATGGCATTTATGGCGATATTTGCAGCATTTGTGGCGCTAAGTTTTGCGCCTATTTTCGCGCAGGCGCAATCTCAAACGCAAGATAAAAATCAACCACCGCAAAGGCCGATAGAATACACCAAAGCGCGCACGCTCACTATCGCTATCTCGCAAAATGCCATCGTCACAAGCCCGCAAGGCTATGGCGCAAACCAACTCTTCGCGCAGAATCTCGTTTTTGAAGGGCTTACAAGGCTTGGAAAAAATGGCGAGATAGAGCCGAGTTTGGCGGAATCTTGGGAGATTTTGGATGGTGGCAAAAAGTATATTTTTTACCTTCGCAAAGGTGTGGTGTTTTCCAATGGCGAGGCGTTTGATGCGAGTGCTGCCAAAAAGAACTTCGATGCGCTTATAAAAATGCGCGCTAGGCATTCATGGAGTGCGCTAAGCGAAGTGCTGGATTCTGTGGCAGCACTAGATTCTCACACCCTAGCTATCACGCTTCGCGCGCCCTATGCGCCTACACTTAGCGAGCTGGCACTCATCCGCCCCTATCGCTTCATCGCCCCTAGCTGCATCCCAGATAGCCTAGACATCACCTCGCGCGCGCCGAGCAAGCCTATCGGCACAGGCGCGTATATGCTAGCAGAATCTATCCTTGGCAGTGGCGATGAGTTTAAAGCAAATCCGCATTATTGGGATGCCGGCCGCGCGCCCTATTTCACGACTATCTGCACCAAAGTCATCCTCGAGCCAAACTCCAAGCTCATCGCGCTAAAAACGGGACTGGTCGATCTCGTGTATGGGCGCGATCAGATTTCTAGCGAGATATTCAAAGAAGTCGCGCAAGGGCGTGGCGGGCGCGATTTGCGCGCGTATTTGAGCCCGGCTATCTACACTACCGTGCTTGGGCTAAATCCCAGCAATGAGTTTTTGGTAGATAAGCGCGTGCGCCAAGCTATCGCACAGGCAATCGATAAAGACGCGCTTATAAAAGGCGTGTATGGCGAGTATCAAAGCAGTGCGAGCGCGCTTTTTGCGCCAAATTCTAAGCTTACTAAAATAGAGTTGGCTAAAATCGCAGAATCTAGTGGAGCGGGTTCTAGCGGCGTGGATTCTAGCGCGGATTCTAGCACAGCACGCAAACTACTAGAATCTAGCGGCTTCACACGCAACAAACAAGGCGCGTATGAGAAAGGTGGCAAGATTTTGCGCCTAAAGCTAGAGTATGTCGGCAATGACCCAGCGCAAAAAATGATGGGTGAGATACTCCAAGCGCAGCTCGCAAAAATCGGCGTAGAGCTGGTTTTGAGCGCAAATGATGAAAGCATCTATAGCAACAAAATCAAAAATGGCGCGTTTGATATGTGCTTCACGGACACTTGGGGCGCACCATATGAGCCAATCATCATGCTAAACTCCATGCGCTTCAAAGGGCACAGCGGCTATGTGCTGCTAAGCCCGCTGCCACAAGGCAGCAAGATTTTCGCCGACATCACCGCACTCATCGCCACACCAGAATCCAAACTTGTCGCACCCACGCACGCGATACTTCGCGAGATCTATGAAGCGAGCGTGTTTGTGCCGCTCACCTACCAGCGCAACAAAGCGATCGCCAAAGACTTTATATCTGGGCTAGAAAATATGGGTGTCGCCGCATTTGAAATCCCACTCTGGGAGCTAGGCGACAAACGCGCGGAGTGATAAAAAGCGTGATGGGGCTTGGGAGGTAAATCTCAAGCCAAAAACGCCTAGAAAATCGTATAAACAAATGGTGCGATAGCGCTTCCTTTTGCAAGCACGATGAGCGCGCCTAAAAAAAGCATGATGATAATAATAGGGAAAAGCCAAAACTTCTTACGCACGCGCAAAAACTGCCAAAGTTCTTTTAAGATTCCCATGATTTACTCCTTTTTAGAATTGATTTTTGAGGCTTTGAGGTGGCGTGGTGCGCTTGATAAAATAGCTTTGTGCTTTTTTGTCTGGCTTTTGCTGCAAGACATCGCGCGAAATGACGCGGAAAAATAATCCGATAGGACAAAATATCACCACCCAAAGCACAAGCAAAATACTGCGCGAGATGACAAAGCCTACCATCTCGCCAAGCTTCACCCACACGCGATAAAGTGGTGCGATGGGGCGCGGATAGGGGATAAATACTAGACTTATGGCAAGTCCCACAAGCGCCCAAATGCGCCACATATCATGGGCGAAGTAGCCAAAGCCTAAAAACAGCGCAAAAATCCCCGCCCAAATGCCTAAAAATATGCGTAAATCTTTGGTGTTGGTTTTGTGCGAATGGTTTGTAATGCGTGCGAAATCCATTTTGTTTGCTCCTGTCATTTTGTTTTGCAGAATCTAATGTTGTGCTAGATTCTGTGCTATTTTTGTATCGCTTTAAATTTTGCAAATCCACTCAAAGGCAAAAAAAGGCGGGTAGATTCTGCTATTTTAAATATCTTTGTCAGAATCTTATTAGTTTTGTTTTATTTCACATCCTTTGGTGCAGTGCTTGCGTTATTTGGATTTGGTTTTACTGGATTTAATGGAATCTCTCCACTTTTAATTTTTTCTGCTAAAAATTTAGCGATAAGCTCGTTTGCGTGCGCCGTTGGATGCAAATCACAAATATCTATTCCATATGCAAGGCGATTGTTTTTATAGCTCTCCCCTAAAATATCTCCAATCAAAAAATACGCAAAATCTTGCTTTGGTAGCCATTCTGCTATGGTATCAGATTCTAAAATTTCAGTCACCTCACTTAGGTTATTTTTATCCCATAAAATAAAATTAAGCTTAGTGTTAAATTGTTTTTGTAATTCGCTATTGATACCATCCACAATGGTAAAGAACAATTTATTATATTTATCCTCAAAATTGTATTGTGACTTTAAGAGGCCATATAAGTAGCTACGAGAAATCAAAGTTTCTATTTTGACTTTTATTTTTGTCATTAGTGCATTTTGATCGGCATTTTTCCAAGTTAATAAATTGTTTTTCAAAATATATGTTGGCGCTGCTACGCTCTCCCATGTAGAGAAACGATTTGCTCGCCCAATATGCCCAGGCAGGGATTCATAAAACGCCACGATACTCTCGCATTCTTTGGTAATTTTAGCAACTTCGCCACTTTGCAATAATGCCAAGGCTTGATGTGGTCCATATCCATGAAATCCAAAATTAAATATTTTAAATTGATTTTTGCTTCCTTCTCCAAAATAAAAAGGCAAAGTTTCATTGCCATTGACACCCTCACCTATAGTGAAGCTATCACCAAAAAACAATACACATTCTTTGCTTTCGTTATTTGAGCTTGGCGTTATGCGCCAGCCATTAGAATCTGTATTATATATGACATCGTATATAATTTTTTCATTAGCAATTTTTTTTAGATCTGCTTTAACATTTGGCAATCCGCCATATCCTGTGATAACATTAAATGTAAAATATTTAGAATTATAAGTGCCACTGCTACTAACCTTGCATTGCTTGCTATTTGATTTTTCTGTATTTTTGGATTTACAAAATTCATATATTTCCCCTATCGCCAAACAAATCGGAATTACGCTTAAGTAGCCAAGCACTAGCTTTGCGCATGATTTTGTGCTAGGCATTTTCCAAGCAAGGACTATGCAAAACACCGCCCAATACAAGCCAATCCACGCATAAGGCACGACAGAAAAGCCAAAATCCCTCTGTGTCACCCCATCAAGCTTTAGCACTATAGGCATAAGCACCACGCCAACCACCAGCCAAAAATACCATTTTTTAAAGATTTTCATCCTCGCTCCTTTTGATTTGAAATTAAATTTAAATTTTCAAGCATTAAACCTCAAAATTTGCCCTCCTAATCCAACTCATAATTGTCTTTTATCGCTTTGTATTTCTGCAGATTCTGCGTATTTTGCGCCTCTTTATACAGCACAAAATCCTCAACCACCAGCACATCCATCTCTGTCCCCATAAAGCACGCGAAGCTATCTTCTGGCGAGCATACGATGGGCTCCCCGCGCACATTAAAGCTCGTATTTACAAGCACCGGCACACCGCTAAGCTTATAAAACTCCTCTAAAAGCGCATAATAGCGCGGATTTGTATCCTTATGCACGCTTTGGATTCTCGCGCTATAATCAATATGCGTCACGCTCGGAATCTCGCTACGCACGACATTTAGCTTCTCTATGCCAAAAAGTGCTTTTTGCTCCTCACTCATGCTAAAGCAGCGCTCTTTTTTCACCGGCGCTACAAGCAGCATATAAGGGCTAGCACAATCCAGCTCAAACCACTCACTAAGCGCAGATTCAAGCACACTCGGCGCAAATGGGCGGAAAGATTCTCGATATTTGATTTTTAGATTCATCGTTTTTTGCATGGTGGTATTGCGCGGGTCGCCTAGGATTGATCGCGCCCCAAGTGCGCGCGGACCAAACTCACAACGCCCTTGATGCCAGCCAACCACTTTGCCTTCACTAAGCGCACGCGCCACGATATTTTTAAGCGTGTTAAAATCATGCCTTTCATACACCGCACCTAGGGAATCTAGCGCGCTTTGAACTTCTGCATTTGTGTAGGAAAGCCCAAGATAGCTACCATGCATGCGATCTTGCGCAATGCTAGTGTCGCCATCATCATTACTAAAGAAACTCGCTTCGCTCGTTTTGCGAGCGTGAGCGAAGCAATCCATTTGGGTGGATTCTGACAACTCTAATTTTTTAGCAGAATCTATACCACTAGAGCTGGATTCTTTGCAGGGGGACAGGGGGCTTAAATTACTAAAGAAGCTAACGCTTTGGCGAAGACCGCCCCCTAGTCCCCATACGACCCCCTTTACCCCCGTCAGCCTTTCAAGGTGCCGCACTTCGTGCGAAGATTTGATTTGATTAAAAAATCCTTGCGAATTTTTTGTGGTGGATTGCTTCGTCAGTTGCGCTTCCTCGCAATGACGACTGGTAGATTTTGCATTTGCACTAGTTTCTGTTTTGCTTTCACAAATTCCAAGATTTGCAGTGTGGCTGTGTAAGTTTTTATGATTTTTTGGAAGGTTAGCGGACTTGGTGTCCGTGCCTTCCGAAAAATCATAAATCTTATCGCATTGCATACTCGAAGCTGAATTTTTGCCAAGAGATGAATTTTGGTAATAAAACTCTAGAGCGCATCCTAACGCACTCCCCGCATCCCCACTCGCCGGCTGCACCCAAAGATTCTCAAGCAATCCCTCATCTTTTAGTGCCTTATAAATCTTGCCATTTCCCACGCAGTTTAGCGCCACGCCACCGCTCATGCAAAGATTTTTGCTTTGAGCGCGTTTTAGTGCAGTGCGCGCAAGCTTTAGCATCACTTCTTCGGTCACTGCTTGAATGGACGCAGCTAAATCCATATGCGCCTGCATAAGCTCTCCCTCGCGCTTTCGCAAAGCCCCGCCAAAGAGCCTATCAAACTTTTTGTTTGTCATTCTAAGCCCGTAAGTGTAGGAAAAATAGCGCATATTTAGCGCAAAGCTGCCATCCTCTTTGATGTCAATCAGCTCGCGCTTGATAAGCTCGCTAAAGCGCGGCACGCCATAAGGTGCAAGCCCCATGACTTTATATTCCCCAGAATTTACCTTAAAGCCAGTGTAGTAGGTAAATGCAGAATACAAAAGCCCCAAAGAATGCGGAAAATGCAATTCCTCTAAAATCTCTAGCTGTTTGATTTGCGCTTTTTTAGCATTGCTAGAATCCATGCCAGCCAAAGAATCTGCACTAGAATCCGCGCCAGCCAAAGAATCCACGCCCTCGCCACAATCAAAACTAGAATCTAGCGTATAACCCTTAGCGATGCTTGTCGTGCTCCACTCGCCCACGCCATCGATGCAAAGCACTGCAGATTCTGCAAATGGACTTGGGTAAAACGCGCTTGCTGCGTGGCTTATGTGATGCTCGCAAAAATAGATTTTCTCATACACGCTTTTTTTGAACGCCTTAGCTTCTTTGGCGCTTTTGTGCGGATAAAGCTCGATGTAGAGGGCTTCTAACTCGCGCGCGATGGTTTCTTTCAAAAAGAGTTTGTCTTTGAGCCACACAGGGATCGCTTTGACAAAGCTAAAAAACCCAAAAGGCGCGGTGGTAAGGTAGGTCTCAAGCAGTCGCTCAAATTTTAAAAATGGCTTATCATAGAAAACAAAGGCATCGATAGATTCTAGTGTGATAACGCAGTTTGCGCGTGGAGTTGATTCTAAGGTGGTGGATTTTGAAGTGGCGGATTCCGAAGTAGTAAATTCCGAAGCGTGGGTTTTTGGAAAAGTAGAGTTACTAGAAGCAGAATCTAGGCTATTTTGGCAAGAGTTTTGTAAGGGGTTTTTGAGGTTTTGCAGGCGAACATTTTGCCCCCCCCCCCCCCCGATATAGCACTAGCATATTTATCGCGATTTAGAAAAGAAAGTGCTGCTTTGATAGATTGCGCAGGGAAGCGTTCATCGCCTTTTTTGCGCGAGAGACGCTCTTCTTGGATAGCAAAAAGTATGTCATCATCCTCAAGCAGCGCGATCGCACTATCATGATAGTATGCAGAAATCCCAAGTATTTTCATCTTGTGCCTTTTTGTGATTTGCGTGGTTTATGGCTTACTCACACTGCCAAATCGCGCGATATAGCCATCAAAATAGCAAAAATAATCCGCCATTATATCAAAAATATTGAAAAAATCTGCGCAAAATATAACGCATTGCTGCCTAAAATATGAAAAGCTAAAGTTTGGTAATACTTTTATAAGAATTTTGATACAATGCTTGAAAAAGCAACCAAAAACAAGACAAACATAAAAATACAAACACAAACACAAAAACAAATCCAAAAAGGCAAGCATAAACAAGGCAAATGTAAAAACAACCCAAAAAGGCAAAAAATGGCGCGATATATATTTTTTAGATTCTTATACCTTGTGCCGCTTTTGCTGCTTGGCTCGATGGCGATTTTTGCGCTGCTTAGGCTAAATCACACCGACCCCATCGCCCAATACCTCCTCCAGTCCAACCTAAACTCCACGCCAGAAATCATCGCCCAGCTAAAAGCGGAGTTTGGCTTGGATAAGCCGATTTGGCAGCAGTATGTCGCGTGGCTCAAAGGTGCGGTGATGCTAGATTTTGGCGCTTCTTTTATGAGTGGGCGCAGTGTGAGTGAGGATTTTTTGCGGCTGTTGCCAAACACGCTTTTGCTCGTGTTTTGCGCGTTTGCGCTGACACTTATTATCTCTATCCCGCTTGGCATCATTAGCGCGAGCTACAAAGATAGGCTGCCAGATATCATCGCACGCGCGCTGTGTTTTGTGGGCGTGTCGATGCCAAACTTTTGGCTTTCGTTTATACTTATTGGGATTTTTTGCGTGTGGCTTGGCTGGCTACCCGCGCTTGGGCTAGATTCTGCTGCCTCGCTCATCCTGCCTTGCGTGTCTATCGCGCTTATGTCGATTTGCATAAACTCGCGACTCATCCGCGCAAATATGCTAGAAGTGCGCAAAGGGCGGCATGTGCTCTATGCCAAAGCGCGCGGGATAAGTGGTGGTGCGCTTACTTTTAGGCATATTTTTTACAACGCTCTTTTGCCTATTGTCACGGCGTTTGGCATGCATATCGGCGAACTTATCGGCGGTGCGCTTATAATTGAAAGCATTTTTGCGCTGCCGGGCATTGGATTTTACAGCATTCAAGGCATTGCAAACCATGATTTCCCAATCATTCAGTGCTTTATCGTCGTGCTTTGCGTGATTTTCGCGCTGTGTAATCTCGCGGTAGATGTGTGCTATGCGCTGCTTGATGCGCGCGTGGTGAGAAGCCTAAATGGCGAGGCTAGCAGAAGCGCAGGCGGCGCGCTAGATTCTAGCGATGTAGAATCTAAAAGGGCAGAATCTGATTTTTTGGAATCTAGGGGCACAGATTCTGGTTTTGTAGAATCTAGTTTCACAGATTCTAGTTTCGCAAAATCCGCGCCAAACGCCGCCAAAGGATGCGCGCAATGATAAAAAATAAAGCACAAAGCGCCATGCAAAATTTGGCGCAAAACCCCACGCAAGATTTGGCGCAAAATTCGCCACAAACCCCAGCGCAGATTCTCACCCCAAACGCGCATATCAAAAAGCCTATGCCTTTGCTTTTAAAATCCGCTATTTTTGGGCTTGCTATGTTTTTTGCGCTCATTTTGCTAGCGCCTATTTTCATCCAGCACGCCCCGGATGCGATTGATTTGGATATGAAGCTAGCGCCCATAGATTCTAGTCATTGGCTAGGCACAGATCATTTGGGGCGCGATATTTTCGCGCGGCTCATCGAGGGTGCTAGGATATCGCTAAGTGCCGCGTTTTTCATCCTTGTGCTTATTTTTGCGCTTGGTTTGGCGTTTGGCGGGATTAGCGGCTTTGTCGGCGGTGTGCTGGATAACGCTATCATGCGGCTTTGCGATTTGTTTTTGTGCGTGCCTACTATCGTGCTTTCGCTGTTTTTTGTCGGCGTGCTTGGCAGCGGGCTAGAAAATGTCATCATCGCCATCGCGCTGACGCACTGGGCGTGGTATGCGCGCCTCATCCGCTCTATCGTTTTTAGCCTAAAAAACCGCGAGTATGTCGAGCTCTCATTCATCTATGGTGCTAGCAAATGGCAGAATTTCAAGCGCAATATGCTCGTGCCCGTGTTTTCGCAAGTCATCGTGCTTCTGACTATGGATATCGGGCATATTATCCTGCATATCGCGGGGCTTAGCTTCCTAGGGCTTGGCGTGCAAGCGCCGCAGGCCGAGTGGGGCGTGATGCTAAGTGATAGCCGCGAGTTTATGTGGAGTGATCCGCTGCTGGCGCTTTATCCGGGGCTTGCGCTGTTTGCGACTATCGCGCTTTTCAATGCACTGGGCGAGGGCTTGCGCGATTATTTGGATATCGACTTGGGAGCGGTGAAATGCGAGTAAGGGGCGCGGGCGGTGGCTCTTGTGGTTGCGCGGGCGCTCAATTTTGGGGGTGTGCTGGACTTGGGGCGCGCGATTTTGCTGATGATATATCGCTAGCCCAAAGCGCGCAAGTTATAGAGGTGTGCGATTTATGCGTGAAGTTTGGCGGGAGGGTGTTGCTAGAGCATATCAGCTTCACGCTCGCGCGCGGGCAGATCGTCGTGCTGCTAGGAGAATCTGGCAGTGGCAAAACACTTTGCGCGCAAAGCCTGCTTGGCGTGCTAGCGGACAATCTAGCAGAATCTAGTGGCGAGGTGCGCATAAATGGCGCGCCTATTGGGATAAATAGCGTGGATTCTAGTGTTTTGGATTCTGGCGCAGAATCCAAAAATGTAAAATCCAAAAGTGCTGGCTTAAATGTGATTTTAGAAAAAATAGATTCTGCCAAACTCGATTCTTTTGATTTAGATTCCAGCGCAGACTCCGCCGCGCTTTGCGCGCTTTTTGCCAATGCGAGACATCATTTACTAGCCACCATTTTGCAAAATCCAAAAACCTGTTTTAATCCTTTGTGGCGCATCAAAAGCCATTTTTTTGAAAGCGCCAAGGCATTAGGCGAAAGCGCGCTGCTAGTGGCATTTGCGAGCGATTTGGATTTGGCAAAATCCACAAGCGACACGCCCAAAAACCCCCAAATCTTTGGCGCAAAAATAGATTCTAAGCGCTTCTTTTTGCCATTTGCGCGCGAGAGAAAAACTAGGCTAGAGTCGCTTTTTGTGCTACTTCTGGCGCGCGTGGGGCTGGAGCGCGGCGTGCTTGATATGTATCCGTTTGAGCTAAGCGGGGGGATGCTGCAGCGCGTGATGATAGCGCTTGCAGAGCTTGCGCGCGCGCCGTTTTTGGTGGCGGATGAGCCTACGACCGACCTTGATAATGCCAATCGCGAAAAAGTGCTTCGCCTTATTCTTGAGGCGCGCGAGCGGCGCGGGCTTGGCGTGCTGTTTATCACGCATGATTTGGAGGTGGCGGCGCGCATCGCTGATGTGGTGCATGTGATCGAAAATGGGCGCATAGCGGCGTCTTTCACGCGCGCACAGCTTGAAAAATCCGCGCGCTTGGCTAGAAGGCAAAATGCGCCAAAATCTAGCGCGCAAAATCTAGCAGAATCTAGCCTTTCAGCTTCTGCTTTGGCGCTCATCAATGCGCTTTATTTGCGCTTTGCTAAGCTTGCTGGCGATAACGCGGAATCCAACACTTTGGCAGAATCTACAAAAATCGCAGAATCTAAAAACTCCGCTTTGCGCGCGGATTCTCAATCGGATTTTGGGACGGATTTTCGAGTGGATTCTGAAGCGAATTGCAAACAAAATTTTAAAAATCCAGATTCCGCACCACAAGATTCTAGTCTCACAAGTCCCGCACATCAAACAGCCACGCCCCTGCTTTCTCTGCGCGATGTTGGCTTCTCTTATGGTTCGCGTGGCTCGCGCGCATGGCTAGGCAGAGCGCGCGCCAAGCCACTTTTGCATGGCATAAATCTAGAGATATTTCCGGGCGAAGTGGTGGGGATAGTTGGCGAAAGCGGCTGTGGCAAATCCACGCTAGCGCGCCTTATCGCAGGGCTCGCGCGCCCGGATACAGGCTGCGTGCGCTTTTGTGGCGCGCCTTTGCAAGTGGCTAGCACCAAGCAGCGGCGTGCGCTGTATAAGGAGCTGCAAATACTTTTCCAAGACCCGATAAGCTCGCTAAATCCGCGCCTAAGGGTTTGGGAGAGCCTGCAAGAGCCGCTTGCAAATCTGCTTGGCGTGCGCGACAAAGGGGCGCAATTTGCGATGATCGCGCCTATTTTTGAGTTTTTGGGGCTGCCGCTAGAGATGCTAGAATCTTACCCCGGGATGCTTTCTGGCGGGCAGGCGCAGCGCGTGTGCGTGGCAAAAATCATGCTGATAGAGCCAAAGCTGCTAATCCTTGATGAGAGCACTTCTAGCTTTGATGAACTGCTAAAGCGCAAGGTTTTGCGGCTTTTGTGTGCTGCTTCAAACGCGCTAGATTCTGGCGTTTTTGGCACTTCTAGCATTTTTGATATTTCTGGCACTTTTGGCATTTGCGCGCTTGATGCAGAATCTAAAAAGCTAGATTTCAAAAGTCTAGATTCTAAAACGCCAGAATCTAGCAACGCGGATTTTAAAATTTTGCCTAGTAAAAGTTTGGATTCTAGTTTGGATGGTTTTGACACAAAGTCTAAAGGTTTAGAATCTAGGATTTTCAATTCTAGCGGCGCGGATTCTGGTGCCTTTGATGCAAATGCTTTTGATGCAGATTTGATGCTAGAATCTAGTGCGCCAAACGCAAAAAACGCATCAAAACTACGCTACACGCCACCACAAAGCGTGATTTTCATCACGCATGATTTAGACATCGCGCGCGAATTTTGCACGCGCATCATCACCCACACACCTCAATGCTTGCAAGAGGCATCATCTACAAACGGGCAAAAATAAAAATATAAATCTATGTTGTTATTTGTTTTTTACATTTTGCCAATGATAAAAAAGCCTAATTTTTGGATATAATGCTAGGCTTAAATTTTGCTGATATTTAACGAAATTTCTAAGGATATTTATAGTATGCAAGCAAAAATACAAAGCAATGATCACAAAGAAATCCGCTTGGCAATCCTTTTTAGCGGCAATGGGAGCAATCTTGAAAATCTAGTCAATCACCAAAGCGCTATGCAAAACGAGCTAAGCGCGCAAGGCATAAACGCGCATTTTGTGCTGGCGATAAGCAATAATAAAAACGCCTATGGCATAGAGCGGTGCGCGCGCTTGGGGCTTAGGTGCGAGGTGATAGAGCACAGGGATTTTGCCACGCGCTTAGAGTTTGAAAACGCGCTTAGCGACGCACTCGCGCGCAATCGCATCGATATTGTCGTGCTGGCTGGGTTTATGCGGATTTTGGGCGCGAAAATCGTGCAGGATTTTACATTTATCAACATCCACCCTTCGTTTTTGCCCCTCCACAAAGGCGCGCACGCGATAAAAGACAGCTTTGAGGGTGCGGAGGATTTTGGCGGGGTGAGCGTGCATTGGGTGAGTGAGGAGCTGGATTCTGGTGCTATCATCGCGCAAGAAAAGGTATATAAACAAAGCGGCGAGAATCTAGAATCTTTTGAAAAGCGCATCCATGAGCTAGAATACAAACTCTATCCCAAAGCCCTAATTTGCGCGATAAAGGAATATGCAAAAAATTTGGATGAGAAATAAAGCTATTAGAAATCGTGCTTTTGCCGCGTTTATTGCTTTTATCATTTGTATTGCTTTTGCTAATTTTGTCGCTTTTGCCAGAGCGCCAATTTTGCCAAAAAGCACCAAAAGATGCGCTTTTAAATCACAAATCATAAAAAAATACTAGCAGATTCTGATATTTTGGATTCTAATATCTAGCCACCAATTTATTGTCGCGCTTCATCTTGCTCCACTATCCGCACTAGCATCACGCAGTTTCTTAAGCCCGCATAGCGCATTTTAAAAATATTTGTTTTGTTGCAAAAATATTTAAACACCTTGCCCCAAGTTTTTTTGCCATAGGAAGTAGGTTTGATATCGCTATTTTTTTCTATCCACGCAGTTATTTTTGAGACATTAGCCCAAGATTCCACATTTTGCGTGTTTTTTATCGCATCACACAAAAGCCCAATAAGCCATTCGTCATCACAAAGTTTGCCTTGCGTTTTGCTCGCTTTTGTGGTTGTGCTAGATTCTGGCGCGCTTTGACTTTGTCTCAAATCCCTGCTAGCCGCAACCTTCGCAGGCTCATCGATCTCATGATACACGCTAAACGCACGCTTTAGCTCATCGCGCGCATTGCGCCTGCCAAAGCCAATCACAGGCAGCGTCCAGCGCCGCACCTCTTGTGCCAGCGGGGCAAAATCACTATCGCTCGTCGCCAGCGCGATGCAGTCCATGTTGTAGTGATACAGCGCGTGCATCACATCTATCGTGAGGCGTATGTCGCTGGCGTTTTTGCCTTTGATGATGGATGAAATCTGTATCGGCTCGATAGAATGCAGCGCCAGCATCTCGCGCCAGTGCTCCATATCCGCTCTAGCCCAGTTGGCATACGCCTTTTTTACGCATATTTCGCCAATCTCGCTTAGCGTTTGTATGATTTTATCGCAGGCTTTATAATCGATATTTTCACAATCGATAAAAAGCGCGATTTTATTGCTAAATTTCAATCGATAGTGTGCTTCTAGCTCGCTTTTTGATATTTTATCTTGCATTATTTCAATCTCATTTTGTGGCATTTTGTCCCTTTATTTTGATATTTTTGCGTTTTTATTCTAAGCATTTTTAGCTTTTCTTTTGTATTTTTATCCACACGATAAGAATCACAGATGTTTCTAATAGTTTTATTTTTGGCGTGAGCTTTGAGTGAAAAGCCTTGTGTTTTTCGCTTGCTTGCGCTTGCAAATACGCAAAATACGCAAAAAGCATCCAAAACAAGCCAGTGCCAAAAATCCAGAATCTAAAAACACAAATCCCAAAAATCCCAAATCAAAACAAACTAAACACGATTTGTATGCCATGCACCATTTCAGACATGCCAAGCGGGTTGCTCGCAGGATAGAAGCTCGCGCGATAGAGCAGATCGCCATTCACCGGGAAAAACTTAAAAAGCCCCACACCCACCTCCACATAGCTGCCAGTCGCGCTTTGCCCCCCTTGGTTGGTGAAAAGCACCCCGCCGCCAAGCGCTAGCGAAAACATATCATCATTTGCTGTGTGGATGTAGAGCATGGCACCCAGGCTGTGCGTGGAGGCGTAGGCGTTGGAGTAGAGGTATTTAAACCGCGCGCCCATATCCACATCGCTCAAAAATATATAATTCCACCCCGCACTTCCGCCGATATTTAGCCCCATAGCACCGCCATTTGGCGTGTTTATATCGATGCTCGAGCCGATGTGAAATGTCGCTATCTGCCACCAATTGCCTAGCTTATTATTGCGCGACTCGCGCTCTGCATCTAGCGCGCAAAGATTGGTAGCTAGCATGAGAGATAGCAGCAGAAATGCCGCTTTTTTGGCGCTTTTTATAGGCGCTGTGGATTCTGCGGGCTTTATGGATTTTATGAGCCTCATTGATTTTATAGGCTGCATGGATTTTATAGAATTTATGGGCTTTGTGGATTCTATAAATCTCATCAATCTTGTCAATTTTGTCAATCTCATGGGGCTACTCCTTTGATGTGGGTTTTGGTGCTTTTGGCTAAGTTTGGTCGGCTTTGGCTTTTTGCTAGAATCTTTGAACTTAAAATCTTAGACTCAAAAATCCTCATGCTAGATTCTGGCGCTAGACTCTGACTCTAGACTCTGGCGCTATTTGTGCCAGATTTTTAGCGCAAGTTTTGCGCCACTGCGCTCGCTTTTTTGCGTCGCTTTGCCTATGTATTCTAGCGGAATCCGCATCGATTTTGCAATACGCAAAAGCCTGCGCTTATCACGCGGCGCTATGCCAAAAAGCATTTCATACTCCTCGCCGCTATTATACGCGATTTTGCGGCGATTATCCGCGATGACAAAGCGCAGATGATTTATCTTGCTAAGCCTATAAAGCTCGCTAGCCACGCCATCAGAGACATCAAGCCCAGCGTGCAAAAAGCTAGCCACGCGCGCGATAAACGCCCCTCGCAAATTAGGCGCGATAAAGCGCGCAAAGCGCCTAGATTCTGCGATTTGCCCGCCATTTAAAAGCCATTTTAGCGCGTATTGTGCGCTGCCAACCTTGCCGGTGCAGTATATCAAATCGCCTCGCAAAAGCCCTTTTCTATAAAGCCCATTTTTGTAGCGCCTTTTGCCAGCACACTCGCCAATAAGCGTGATGTGAAACGACAAATAAGGCGCGCTCATCGTATCCCCGCCGATAAGCGCTATGCCATGTTTTTTGGCGGTGGTGCTTAGCGCGTCTGCTATCGCTACGATCTCGCGCGGCGCTAGGTTTGGCAGCGTGATGGAGAGCAGCGCGTATTTGGCGCGGGCATTCATAGCAATCATATCAGAGATATTTACTAGCAGGGCTTTTTGCGCGATTTGGGCGAGGCTAAGCCATTCGCGCTTGAAATGCACGCCCTCGCAGAATCCATCAGAAGCTATCGCTAGCGTGGATTTTTTGATGTGGATGTGTTTTGGGTTTTGGATTCTAGATTCTGGGTTTTGGTGGATAGTAGTTTGGATTCTAGATTCTGCTTTGAAATTCGCGCCAGAATCTAGCTTGAAACTTGTGCGAGAATCTGCCTTGAAATCCGCGCTAGAATCTATTTTGCCAAAGCGCAAAATCGCACCATCATCGCCCACGCCCGCTAGCACGCCATTTTTTGCCAAAGCGCGCAAAAATACCGCTTCTTTGTCAAATTTGCGTCCATTCGCGCCACTTATTTGGCGTGAAAGATTTTTGGCATTTGGCACTTTCGCTCCTACTAAAATCTATTTTGCTTCTGCTAAATATCCGCTATCTTTTCGCCAAAGCGCACTTTTTGCCCTAGCTCTGTGGTAAGCTTGCTAAGTGGCGCGATTAGCACGATAGTAGAGCCCATTTGAAAATGCCCCAGCTCCTCGCCTTTGCGGATTCTGATAGGCGCATCATAGCGATAAATCTGCTTGGCATTTGGCGTGGCATTGGTTTTTATCCTAGGCTCGAAGTGGAAAATCATCTGCCCCACATTTAGCGCACCAACAGCTACAAAATAGAGAAGTTTATCCGCGCTTTTGGTATTTTGACTTTTAGAATCTTGGCGCCCAGAATCCGCGCGTCCAGAATCTACATCGTTAGATTCTAGCATTTTCGCCACCAGCACCACCCTTTCATTACGCACGAAAAGATTTTGATTTTTATTAAGTGAAGGCAGATTCACCGGCAGCAGCTCGCCGCCAAAGTAGCGCGCCTCGAGTATCTCCATATCACAGGGCGCATGATAGCGGTGATAATCGCTAGGCGAAAGGTAGAGATTGATAAATGAGAACCTTTCGAGACTTGCTTGATTTGGCGCGCTTTTGTCTATGCCTAGCAGCTCATTTGGGCTATAGCTCATGCCTTTTATTTGAAGTGCTGTGTCGTTTGCTATCGCGCCCTGTGCTGTTATCATGCTATCACTTGGCGAGATGAGCACTGTAGCGCTAGAATCTATCGCGCGGGGCTTTTGCAAAGCGCGGGTAAAAAGCGCGTTTAGCATGGGATAAGAATCTATGGGCGCAAACTCGCTTAGATCAATGCGAAAAATCCGCACATACACGCGATTGACAATGCGCTGGAAAAATGGCGGAAACGCGTGCGAGGCGAAGCGCCCAAAGAGGCGCGAGATGGAGTTTGAATTCATTTGGCTGTCCTTTTTTGAGATGTGGTGAAGTTTGTGATATGAGGCTCGCTTGGCAAAATATCGCTTATATCCGCGGCGATATTTTGGCAAGCGCAGCTTTTTTGATAAGCGCAAGGCGTGTATTTTGGCGGCAAAAGATGCTCGCTGTATGGCTTCCAAAATGGGCTTTCAAAAATATCTGGGCGATTTATGAGAATCTCAAAAGGCTGGAATTTCTCCTTGTAGCCCATGCTAAAATGATCTTTTATCCAATATCCCGGATAAAAATACTCTAGCCCCTTGTTTTTGGCTAGCAAAAGCTGGGTTAGGATGTTGAAAGTGCCTAGGCTTAGGGATTGGTAGTCATGATCATAGAAAAAATAAGTCGCTGAAATGCTATTTTTCATCAAGTCAAAATACCCCACACCCACGAGCTTCCCGCCCACGCGATACAGCACTTCAAAGCCAAAATTCCCAAAGCCATATACGAAGTTTTCGCTATACACTTCAGAATCTATGGGGCGATATACCCAGCCTTTTTTGCCCTCCATTGTTTTGTGGTATTTGTTATACAGCGCGATTTTTTCTCTCGTCACGCTTGGGCGCGTGATGGTGATTTTGGTGTCTTGATTTTTGGCGATGACGCGGCGCTGTGATTTGCTAGGGGTGAAAATCTGGGGCAGCTGCCTTATGGATATGCACTCTTGGCAGTCTTTGCAAATAGGGACGAAAAAATACTCGCCAAAGCGCCGCCAACCGCGCTCAATAAGCCCTTGACAAAACGCAATGCTGCATTCTTGGATATAAAAATATCGAAATTTCAAACGCCTATCATTGTAATAACTACAAATTTCTCTAGGGTCAGAAAAAAACTCCGCTATTTGCAATGCCAAAAACTCCTTCGCCCGCGCCTTATTTGATGTTTGCTAGTTTTAGGGTGAATTCTACCTCGCCGCGCCCGATGCGTAATTCTTTGGCTATGGAATCTATGCTAAAACCATTTTGAAACATATCGATGATTTTTTTCTCATCGACATCCCCGCCGGTGCTGCTGAAATGCCCATACTCGCGCATCCTATTCTCAAGGCTTATGATTTTTTCATCATAGTGATTTTTTAGCAAATCGATATCCTTGTCAAGCTCGATGACTTTTTTGTTGAGTGCTTGGATTTTGTCATTATTGGCATCGTATTTTGCGCCATCTTTGTCGCCCATAAACCCAATGCTCGCTTGGTCGGTTTGGATTTGTTGTTGGGTTTTTTGGATTTTATAGATTTCTTTGGTGATAGCTTCTATCGCTGTTTCAAAACGCGATACGCGCTTGTAAGTGTCTTTGTCTTTGATGATGATATAGGCTAGGATGCATACGATAACAAACCCCATACCGCCCATACATACGATAAATAGCTCTTCATCAATCATTTCTAATCCTTTTTTGTCGAAGTTGCTCCATCTCTTTGGATACGATGTAGCTATCTAGCGCATCGCTATCATGGGAATGCATGCGCGTGATATGCAAAATCTCTGGCGCCACCGCTTTGGCAAACACGCTCATGGTGCGCTGGGATGCATTTGGCAGGCAAAAGCGCACATAGTATAGCTTATTTGTCGTGAAATATTTATTATCAAAGCATATCACGCCATGCCCGAGCGCGCGTATCGAGCCACTATTTTCTAGTGGAGGCAAACTCTGCTGCTCTTTTAGGAGGTGTTGCTCTATGCGCGCTAGCTTTTGATAAAGCTGCGTCAAAATCTCTAGTATCAAAGCTATCGAAGGGTTTTTTTCTTTGGTGCTAAATTGCAGCGCTTGGCTTATGGCGTCATCGCCGATGAGGCCTAGCATTTCGTATTCGTGTAAAAATTTGGTGGCGGTGGTGGTGGTGCTAGCGTCGCTTGTCGTGTTGGCGGTGTTTGCGTCGCTGGCTGGGCTGGATTCTGATGTAAAATCTTGCTTGGATTCTGGCGCAGAATCCAAATTGGATTCTAGTTTAGATTCTGATGTAAAATTTTGCGCGGATTCTAGTTTAGATTCTAGCGAGGCGCTTGATGTTTCGCTAAACTCCGCTTGTATGAGGCACTCTATCATGCGCGTTTGTATGCCAAGCTCTTTTGTCGTGTTGATAAAATATTGCATATCGCTCATTTTTGCCACCAAATTTAAATCGTCCGCATAAGCCCATCTATCACGATGCACGCCAGCAGCACAAAGCCAAGATAGCCATTTGTCGTGAAAAATGCCCTTGGGATATTGGCAAAATCCCTATGCACCAAATACTGCTCATAGATAAGCATACCCGCACTAAGCGCTATCCCCACCCAGCCAGCCGCGCCGATGTCCGCCACATAGGCAAACGCGCACCAGAATCCAACCGCTAGCACATGAAACACACGCGATATGCGAAGCGCGCCGATGACGCCAAAGCGCGAAGGCACAGAAAACAGCCCCTCTCTTTTATCCACCTGCAAATCCTGCAATGAATAAAGTATATCAAATCCCGCCACCCAAAACACCACGCCAAGTGCGAGAAGCACGCACCATAGCGTGATAGCGCCCTCTATCGCAATGACCCCAGCGATGGGTGCGAGTCCAAGAGAAATGCCTAGCACGATGTGGGCTAGCGAGCTTACGCGCTTCATGAGGCTATATCCGCCAAGAATCACCAAAAATGGCACGCTTAGCGCAAATGCTAGGGTGTTGATAAAATACCCCGTAATGATAAAAATCGCTGCATTTACCACGCAAAAGATTATCATCGCTCTGACAGAGATTCTGCCATCCACGCTTGGGCGGCGCTTGGTGCGATCATTACGGCTGTCGATGTCTTTGTCGCATAGGCGGTTAAATCCCATGGCAAAATTGCGCGCGCTAATAAGTGCTATAACGCACAAAAAAAACACGCGCCAGCCCGCCCAAACGCTGGCATTTACCTCGATAGATGCGACACACATAGCAATAAGTATGAAGGATGCGCTAAAAATAGTGTGTCCTAGCATCACAAGCTCGCTGAAGTTGGCAAAGGCACTTGCGATTTTGCATTTTTGGGACTTTGTTTTGCATTCTTGTAGATTTGACATTTTTCCGCCTAGTTTGATGCTTTTGTAGTTTTTGCTTGCCTTGGCTTTTAGATTCTAGATTCTGGCTTTTAGATTCTAGAATCTGACTTTTTAAGCCTCAAATCCCAGAATCTAGTTTTTGGTTTCTAGCTTTTTAGATTCTAAAAATCCGGATTCTAGCTTGTGATTCTGACTTTTTATTCTCGCTTTTTTATTCCAGCCTTTTTAAGCCCCAGAATCCAAAATCTAGATTCTAGCATATTTATTTATATCTCGCGACTTTTTGGCTTATTTTATCCCAAGCGAGACGACTTTTTTCAGCCCATCGGCCACGCTTATATCAGTGCGCTCGATTTTTTCTTTTTCCACGCGGAAAAGAAAGCCAGAGGTAGGATTTGGCGTTGTCGGGACAAACACCCACAAATGCTCATCCTCCTCTTTGGTGATAAATCCCACCACCTTGTGCTCGCCAAGCTGCAAATAGCCCACGCCAAGATATTGCGTGTCGCTGCTGCCAGAAAACATTTTTACCATATCTTTGATGACATTGTATAACGAATCAACCACCGGAATCTTGTTTATGAAAAACTCCGAGATTTTAAGCAGTATGAAGTCTTTTTTGGTCTCGAGCAGATGCCCAGCATACGCCAAAATCAGCAGCAAAATCAGCAAAATCGCAAGCGTGGCAAAAAGATTATTAGCAGTGGTGTTAAAAATCACGCCGATAATGCGCGCCAAAATATCATAGGCAAATTTCAGAATCCAAATCAAAATGATAATGGGCGAAAGCGCCAAAATCCCTTTTCCCACAAGCCTTAAAAGTGATGACATGTATTCCCCTTTCTAGAATTCAAAGTCCAGCTTCAAAGGCACCGGATATGCGATGTCGCCTAGCTTGATTGAGCTTTGCAAGGATATGTCGTTTTTGGCATTGCCGCCGCTTGGGAGCAAGAAGCCTAGGACATTTTCGCTAAGGCTTTTTAGCGGCAGCGCGATTTGTACGCTATCGCTGCTTGTTTGGCGCACTTTGGCAGAGCCTTTGAGATTTTTGCCATTTATGTTTAGATTGTAGCCCACATCCTCTAGCGCAAACGCGGCGCCACTCTCGTTTTTGAGGCTAAATTTCAGCGACTCGCTATCGATTGTATCGACGCTAAATTTGGGCTTGAAAGTCGGCAAATCATACGAAAAACTCTCATCAAACGAGAAGAAATCCTGCATTTTGGTTTGGCTCAAATCAAGACTTTGGATTTTGGGTAGCGGGATTTTGAAGCGCGCTCGGATAGCGATAGGTAGGGATTTTAGCGAATTGTAATCCTTGATGCTAGCCCATAGCGCGCTAGGTTTGATGCTGATTTTTGGTGCGATAGTCGTGCTGGAGGATGCTTTTAGCGTGAAGGTTTGCGCGATAGCACTTGATGCCACTTCGCTATTTTGCACGCTAAGCGAGATGAGGACGCCATCTAGCGATAGGGGCGTGTTGTAGGGGTTTTTCACGCTTAGCTGCACAGCAAAATCGATGCCTTCAAGGCTTATGGATTCTAGCTTGATGCCAGCGATTTTGGCTTCTGGGAGCAGCGTTTTGGTGGCGATATCTTTGGCGGTGCTAGTGTCTTTGATGCACGCGCTAAAAAGCAGGGCGATTGCTATCAAGCACGCGATTAGCGCGATTTGGCGCGCGCTTTTTTGTGCTTTTTGCTTGCTTGATAGAGCGGTGGCGGAGTTTGGTAGCGCTATTTTAGCAGCCGAGTTTGACAGAGTCATTTTGGCGGAGTTTGGCAAATGAGTCATTTTGGAATCCTTATCGTGAAATAATCTTTACGCGCAAGTATAGCCAAAAGTGCGCAGATATGCGCCAGAATCTAAAGCGGCTAGAATCCAGATTTTGCCTAAATGCCAGCGTTATTTTGCGTATTTATCTGCTATGGCTTGCGCGGCGGCGGTGTCTAGGATGGCGCTGTCATATTTTAGCACGATGACGCCTTCTGTCGTGTTGATATAGCATTCTATTACGCCAGAGCTATTTTGCAGTGCGTCTATCATTTTTGTATCATAGTCGCTTATGGGGAGATATAGGTTTTTTTGTTTGGCTGGGTTTTTGATGAGCGCTAGGCTTGCAAGCCACGCTAGGCAGATGACTCCAGCAGTGATCGCTGTGCCTATCATGCCTAGATGCTTGTAAGCCAGCCCGCCTACCATCGCGCCTGCGAAGTTGCCAATGTATGCAAAAGTGGTAAAAATCCCAAGCGCGCTGCCTCGCTGCGGTGCTTTGGCGTATTTGCTAGTGAGGGACTGCATGATAGGCTCAAGCGTGGCAAATCCGATGAAAAACAGCACCACGCCGATGACAAACACCCACATCTTGCTGGATTCTGCGCCAAGCGCTAGCACCACAAATGACAGCAAGAAAAACACGATGCCATAGCTCATCACGAGCTTTGCTTTGGCGTGCTTTTCTGCCAAAATGCTAGCGGGCGCTAGCGCAAATATGCCTAAAATCGCGCCGGGCACATAGATTTTCCATAAATCGCTTTCACCAAACCCCATTTTATCCACAAACACCAGCGGCACGATGACAAAAACAATCATCATAAACGCCTTTTCCAAAAACGAGCTTAGATTCATAATAGCCAAGTTTTTATCGCCTAGCACGGAGCTCCAGCGCAAATCTTGCTTGAAAGAATACTCGATTTTAGGCGTGGGCGGGACAAAAAACTGCAAGAGCAAAATCGCCACAAGACTAAGCCCCGCGGTGATGAAAAATAGCCAATCCACGCCAAGATACGCGCCAACGATAGGTCCCAAAAGCATCCCAAGCGTAAAGCTAGCGAAAATCCCCCCGCCCATGATAGCCATAGCGCTTGTGCGATGCTCTTCTCTCACAAGATCTGAAATCTGCGCGCTCACCACGCCGCCCACAGCGCCAGCGCCCTGTATAAACCGCCCGATGATTAGCATATAAATGCTATCAGACAGCGCGCACACGATAGAGCCCGCCATAAAAATCAGCAAGCCAAAAATCACGATTTTTTTGCGATCAAATCTATCGCTTAGCACGCCAAAGGGCGTTTGAAAAATGATTTGCGTAAGATACGCACCACCCACAGCAAGCCCTAGCAAAAACGCGCTGACACCGACTTCTCCGCCAAACTTTTGCGCCTCTAGCGAAATCACAGGAAGCACGATAAAAAGTCCCAAAAACCTAAGACAAACCACCAGAGTGAGAGGAATACTTGCTTTCAACATTTGCATAAACCTTGTTTAATATTATATAATTGGCATTATAGCTAATAATTTTCTCAAAAATGCAATAATTGTGCGATAATACAAAAGATTGTCAGTTTGTGGGATTTTGTGGATTCTGGACTGGCGGATTTTGGGCGGCTAGAATCTAAATTGGCTAGAATTTAAATTGGGTAGAATCTAGTTTGGCAGAATCCAAATTAGCTAGAATCCAAAATGACTGGAATCTAGTTTGGCTAGAATCCAGATTCTGACTAAATGCAGCTTAAATCTCAAAGGAGAAAAAATGTTTAAGTTTATCATAGCTAGCAGCAATCAAGGCAAAATACGAGAATTTCAAAGCATGCTAAGCGATATGGGCGAAGTGATAAGCCAAAAAGAGGCAAACATCCACATAGAGCCAAAAGAGAGCGGCGAGACATTTGAAGAAAACGCGCTCATCAAGGCAAAAACGATATTTAACACCCTGCCAAAAGACTCCAAAAACATCTTCATCCTAGCCGATGATAGCGGAATCTGCGTCGATGCGCTAGATGGCGCGCCGGGTGTGAAAAGCGCGCGATACGCAAGCCCCACCTCGCACAACGCCAGCGATAGCGCCAATCGCAACAAACTCATAAGCGAGCTAAAAGCAAAGCAAATCGAGCGCTCAAAGGCGAAATTTGTCGCTTGCATAGCGCTTGTAGGGGAGGGCGCGCATGGCGAGCGGATAGAGTTTAGCGCGATAGGCGAGTGCGATGGCGAGGTGATAGCTGAAGAGCGCGGCAAAAACGGCTTTGGCTATGATAGTATGTTTATCCCTGAAGGCTTCACGCAAACGCTCGCCGAAGTCGCCCCAGAAGTCAAAAACGCACTATCCCACCGCCACAAAGCACTGCAAAAAGTGAGGGAGTATCTAAGCGTGCTTGAGTAGTTTTTTGGGTTCTCCTATGGGTTTGAGTGATGCAAATCACATATTTAGTTCAACAGTATTTTGCATAAAAATGCTTGCAAAATATTATACAAATACATAATGTCATCTATTATTTTATGGTATTTTAAGGGTATAAAATTTAAGATCTGACAATGGCACTTTGTTTAAAATTTGGATTTTGGCAGCAATTTTAAATCTACCAAAAATCAAAAACACTATAAAAATTTTAGGTAAAAATTGCCGAGGTGAAATTTAAGAGGTAAAATTTAATAGAGTATTGCCTACACCACTGCGAGGGCTTTTAGCAGCTCGCCAAAGGCATTTTTGAAAGCCACCACGCCATCATCAAAAAGCCTTTTTTGCAAACCCTCCAGTGTCTGCCCGCCTACATTCATTTTGCCTATCTCATTTAGCGCATCTTTGGCGCTCATCCACTCTATCGCGCGCTCTCTTGATGAGTGCAAAAACGCATCGATAGTCGCCAGCGGCGCGGTATTTACGCTATGAGGTGCGATGAGATTAGTGATGTAAAAATCTGGCGTAAGCCCTGCGAGCTTCGCACCAGTGGAGGCAAAAAGCGTGCGGATATTTGGATTTTTAAAAGATTCTATGATGTCATAGCAAGCCATCGCATTTAGCACGCCTAGCCTTGGCGGCATCGCGATATCGCTAATCGCAGAATCAAAGCGCGAGACAAACACGCTAATCACAGCACGCGCGTTTGTTTTGGCGTTTTTATCAAAAATTTTGGCGCATTCTCTGGCTTGGTCTTGGGAGAAAATCAGCGTCGCATTAACATTGATACCCTCTGCAAAAAGCGCGCCCATCACCTCATAGCCAGCCTTTGTAGCGGGCACTTTTATCATCACATTTTCATGCTCTATCGTCTCAAAAAGCCGCTTGCCTTCATCGATACTCGCCTTTGCATCATCACAAAGCGTGGGGTCTATCTCAATGCTTATGTATCCATAGTCTTTATCCGCTTCATACAGCCCTTGAAGCATCTGCGCGGCAAACTTGATATCTTCTATCGCTAGTGCTTCATAGATGCCTTTTGGCGCTAGATTCTGGGATTTGCATTGCGCGATTTGGTCTTTGTAAGCGCTTGAGTGCAAAATCGCATTGGCAAAAATGCTAGGATTGCTCGTAGCACCGACAAATCGCGCATCTTTTATCAGCGTCTCAAACTCGTTTTGCAAAAATCCGCGCTCGATAAAATCGCACCATAGGCTAAAATTTTTGATGCTTGTGGTTTTCATGGGTTTCCTTTTGGAGTTTTCCTTTTGGGTTTGTGTGTTTATGCTTTGCACCATTATGCGCGCCATGCTTTGCATAATGTTTTTACACAATGTTTTACACAATAGTTTGACGGAGGGAATTTTAGCAGACTTAAGCCCTTTTAAAATACATTTTTTTTATAATCGCGCTTTTATTGTGTCAAATATCGCGATATGCGCGCCGCGCGCGTCACAAACTAGAATCTATAAACTTTGCTTAAGGATATTTATGAAGTATTTTTCATGTGGCTTTTTTAGGCATTTTTCGCAGATGATGCGGATTTTGTGCGCTTGTGTGCTCGCGCTTTTTGGCGCGCAGATTCTGCAAGCAGCGCCTGCACCCGCACAAGCAGAATCCACACCCGCGCAATCCACGCAAAAACAAGCAGAATCCAAATCGCTAGATTCTAGCGCGCCCTCTGCTTTTTCTACTAGCAAAAACGCTCAAGGCATCCAAAACGCGCTAGGCGCGCAGGGCATCCAAAGCCTAAACACCCCAGCACCAAGCACCAGCCAAACGCCACAAAACGCGATAATAGATTCTAGTCAGATTGAGCCATATTCTATCTATATGCACCGCTACAACACGCGCTTTGACAAGCCAAACAATATCCGCGTGCAAGCTATAGGCGGGGGCGCGAAAATCTTTGATGCTAGTAGCTATTATGGCGGGGGCGTTTTCACTTATGATGGCATCATCGATCGCTATCCGCTTGGCATGATGGTGGCATATCTTGGCAGTAGCGGCGATGTCGTAGGCGCCACACTTGCCGCGCAAAATACGACAAATAGCATAAATCAGCTAGAAAAGCCCACACTCTCGCACACAGCGCAGCTTGGGCTCTATAGCGATATGTTTTTGGAAGCGCATCATATATCGCTTTTTGCCGCGCAGAGTTTCAATGCGATGCGTATCAGCAGGCTAGATTCTGCCCTAGAATCTAGCAAGTCATGGCTTATCTCAAGCACTACAAATGCAGAAATCGCGTATGGCTATGTCTTCGCGCTAAATAGCGCTGGCAGCTTCATAGAGCCACTCGCGCGCTTCCACCTCCACACGCTTTTTAACATAGAAAAAAATAGCCTCGATCTCCCCACCTACATTTTGCGCTCAAACATCGAGCTAGGCGTGAAATACCAGCAGTTTATGGGCGCGCATGTCCTGCTTTATATCACGCCTGTTTTTCGCCAAGATATAGGCATCATAGGCGCGGATATTTTCTCGCGCATGATGGCGATAAATGCCGATAACAGCGTGGTTTTCGCACTGCCAGATAGCAAATATCGAAGTCAAGGCGTGCTTTCTTTTGGGCTAGAGTTTCGCGCCAAAAAAAATATAGACGCACTTCTTGGCGGATATGGCATATATACCAGCGATGCGTATGCGTATGGCGCAAATCTTGGGATAAAAATATTGTTTTAGGCAAGCCTTAAGTCAAAATTTGGCAAACCAAAATTTGACGAGTAGCATTAGCAAAATTAGAGCAAGCAGAGAAGAAAGCAAACAAAAAGGAAAAGCGGAACATGGAAAGTTTTGATTATTATGAAATACTAGAGATTGAAAAAACTGGCGATAAAGAAATCATCAAAAAAGCCTATCGCAAAATGGCGCTAAAATACCACCCCGACCGCAATCCCGGCGACACGCAAGCCGAGGAGCGTTTCAAGCAGATAAATGAGGCGTATGAGATTTTGAGCGATGATAGCAAGCGCGCGATATACGACCGCTATGGCAAAGAGGGGCTAAAACAGCAGGGCGTGGGCTTTAGCGGGCGCGATTTTAGCGATCTTTTTGGCGACTTGGGCTCGATTTTTGAGCAGTTTGGCTTTGGCGGGGGCAGGAGCAGGGCTAGGGGCGATAGCGAAAAATACGAGCTAGACTTTTTGATGCACTTAGAGCTTAGCTTCAAAGAAGCGGTGTTTGGCTGCAAAAAATCCATAAAAAGCGTGTATAAAGCGCCTTGTAGCGATTGTGGAGGCAGTGGCTGCGCGGATGGCAAATCTAGCACATGTCCTGATTGTCAAGGGCGCGGGCAGGTGTTTGTCCAGCAAGGATTTATGGCGTTTGGGCAGACTTGTCCAAAATGCAGGGGGGAAGGCAAAATCATCACCAATCCTTGCAAAACCTGCAAGGGCAATGGCTTTGTAAATAAAGAGGAAAAATTTGAAGTGGATGTGCCAGCGGGTGTGGATAATGATATGCGTCTGCGCGCTGCAAACCGCGGGAATGAGGGCAAAAATGGCAGGCGGGGCGATTTGTATCTAGCACTTTATGTCGAGGATGACCCACATTTTATACGCGATGGAAATGATGTTTATATGCGCGTCCCGGTGTTTTTCACGCAGATTCTGCTAGGTGCAAAAATCGAAATCCCCTCACTAAAGGGCGATAAACTAGAGCTAAATCTCCCGCCAAACTCCAAAGACAAAGAGCAGTTTGTCTTCGCTAATGAAGGCGTGGCAGATGTCAATACTGCGCGCAAAGGCAGGCTTATCGCGCAAATCGAGATAACCTACCCAAGCAGCCTAAATAGCGAGCAAAAAGAGCTGCTAGAGAAGCTAGATTCTAGCTTTGGCATACATAGCAAGCCTTATGAAAATGTGTTTAAAGAGGCGTTTGAGAAAATCAAAGGCTGGTTTAGCGACAAAAAATAAGCGCCAAAAATGGCTAAAAAATAGCCCAAAAGCCCAAAGCAAACTTAAGGAGAATCTATGCAAAAGCGCTCATATTGTGCTGTGAGCTTAGAAATTTATATGGATGATTTTGCACCGCTTGAGATATATGAGGTGCTTGGTATGCGCCCAAATGAGTGCAAGATAAACCACGCCGCGCCGCTTGTGGCGAGCTATCAGAATTGGCGCGAGGAGCTAGAAGACTACCAAAACGCGCATGTGCAAAGGCTGCTGCAAAATGCGAGCAATGCTAGCGCAGAATCCAAAACTGCTGGCTTTGATTTTGCTGATGAGGATTCTGTTGATGCAGATTCTGCCGATGTAGATTCTGTAGATTCTGCAAGCACCGCAGACGCTGCAAACATCGCAAACACTAAATACACCGCGCCAAGCGCACCGCCCGGATTTTACAAAATACACTCCAAAAACATCACACCAGAATCCTTCCGCAAAGAATGCGAGCGCTTCATATCGCGCATCGACAAAAAGCACAAAACACTACAAATCATCAAAGAAGAATACAACGCATTTTTGGTGCTAAAAATCTTTGCTTTTATCAACAAAAAGGACAAGCTAGCGCTAAACCTATCCGCCAAAGTCAGCCAAGTCTGCGCGCGACTAGGTATCAGAATCGTCACGCAAATCGAAGTCATCGGGTAGATTCTGGCGAGCATTAAAATTTGCAAGCAGCCAAGAATCAATCATTACGCGTTTTATTTAGTTTGTGCATATACTATTGGTTGAAATTTTTGTAAATTATAGGGTGGCTTACCCAATAAACTACATGATACTATTTTATACATAAATCATCACAATGGCTAGCTTACAGTATTTCAAGAATCGTTTATTTTTTATGTTATGCGCGGTCGCACATTGTGGTGTAGGGGCAGTAGCGGCAGTTTTCGTATTTTTCGGTTTTGGCGAAGTTTATCTCATGGCTAGCCTCATCTAGCGCGCCTAAAATCTCCTCTCTAGCTTGCGCCATTTTCTCATCTGCTGGGATAAATAGCGGTGATTTGTCGCGTAGATAATACACGCCTGTCACAAAAGCGCTTTGATGAAAAGCACTTGCCAGAAAATCACTTGAGTGAAAATCGTTTGAGCGCAAATCGCTTGTCTGAAAATCGCTAGCCTTAGAGCCGCCCTGCAAAATACCGCCAGAATCCAAAAACAGCGCCGCACCGCCATTTTGCAAGCTCACATTTTCGCTAGATTCTAGCAGCAGTTTATAAAACGCCAGCTGCCTTATGTGCTTATCTGCATTTTGTGGCTTGGAGGCGTATTTATAGTCGATTATCACATAAGTATTTGGCGCGATTTTATCAATCCTATCGATTTTGCCTTGCAGTAGATGCGCTGCACCCCCATGCTTTATGCTGGATTCAAACGCGCGCTCAAAAGCGATGAGCCGCATCACGCCAGAATCTTTTGCGCGCGCCCTCTCGCTTTTCCAAAAGCCTTTCATATTAGCAAGCAGCATTTTGCATTTTAGCATGCTGGTATGTCCTAGCGGTGCGCTGTTTTCTGCGATACTAGATTCTAGCATGCGCGCAAAATCCGCCCTGATATCACGCAGCAGCGCCTCATCGACCACCTCGCCCATATGCGCGCTATACGCACGCTCGAGCGCCTCATGCACCATATTTCCCATATCTTTGGCAGGCGCATCGCTTGGCGGCTCTTGCAGAAAAAGCACATACCGATAGTAAAATCTACGCTTGCACTCGATAAACGCATTCATACTCGTAGCCGAAAATGTGTGCTGTGCGATCCTGCCGCGGATGTCTTCCTCCACATAAGGCTTCACCGCGCCTTTGGCAAATAGCGCGTATTGCTTGTCGCCATTACTGATTTTTAGATTCTGCTCTGCTTGCAGCTCATCGAGCATGCCAGCAGCGCCCATCTCATCATTTTGCACGAAGGTGAGGAAAATCTGCTTGTGCGTGTTGCAAAAAAGCTGGTGATAATAATGTTTTTGCAAATCTTGGCGGTCTTTTAGCGTAGGCATATTGAGGCTTTGGCGGATCGCGCTGTTTAGGAACATATCGCTATCTTTGATGCGCGGGATGAAGTCCTCGTTGAAATCCACGACAAAAGCATAATCGCACTCAAGCCCGCGCGTCTCGAGAATCCCCATCACGCGCACCTGCCCGCCGCCCACATCATCGATATGCAAATCATTAGCAAAGGCGATGATAAGCGAGATAAGATTCTCCCAAGAAAGCGCGCGCAACTCGCCACTAACCATACCTAGCTCAAAGAGAAAATCTAAAATCTGCGTGCGTAATCGCATGCCAAAAGGACAAAGCGGCAGAGAATCTATAAAGGGCAAAATGTCTGGTGGCAAGGGGGGCTGGGGGGATTCTGGTTTTTTAGATTCTGGCGCGCTTGATTCTGGAGTGGGTTTTTGCGAGGTAGAATCTAGCGCGGATTCTGCGCTGGATTTTTGCGTGGATTCTGGCGCGCTTGATTTTGGCGCGGTGTGTTTTAGTGGTGTGGATTCTAATGAGGCAGAATCCAAATTTTCAGATTCTAGCGCGGATTCTGCATTTGTGCTTGCTGGCGCGCTTTGGCTGGCTTTGGCAAAAATGTGGATAAAAATAGATTCTAGAAGTTTAAGCGTCAGCGCGCTTTTATCATCGCTAGCAGCGCCGATAGCCAAAAGCGCGCTTTCTAGCTTTTGCAAAAACGCGCTGTGTTTGGGTGAGAGCGCTAGGCTTTTTCCCATGGCGTAGTTTAGGTTGTGCGCGCTATCAAGGAGGGCTAGATACTCGCCAAATCCTTCATCTGGCACGATGATAGCGATCCTATCGCCGCGCACGCCGGATTCTAGCAGCTCGCGCACCTTTTCTAGCACGAAGCTGCATTGTGCTATGCGGATGTCAAAATAAAGCGCGCTAATGGGTGCGAGCGTGCGCGCTGGAGTCGCCAAAATGATGTCGCTTGCAAAGCTTGGAGTGTGGCTTGCGCGCGCGCTTGGCGCGGTGGATTCTGCAAGTCCTTTAGATTCTACCAATTTCGCAGAATCTAAACTAGAATCCACAGAATCCAAACTAGAATCCGCCCCATTTACGCCTATCACATACGACGCGTTTGGCTCTATTTTCTCATTTAGCCATAGAAAATGCCTATAGTTATAAGCATCCGTCTGCAGATGTATCCGCAGTGGCACAAGCGCGCTTGCAAGCACGATAAGCTCTTGCTCCTTTGGATTCAAAAAGCCATCTAGATACACCTCCACCGCGCTAAAACTCTGCAAAAATTCCGCAATCGGCTGTGCTTTTTCATAAGGCAGCGCGAAGCCATGATCGCGCAGTTTCGCGCAAAATCTCGTATAAATCTCGCTCAAAATCTCCAAATGCTCGGCATAATCCGCATAAATATCTCGCAATGGAATCTGCGCAAACTCCACCTTGTGGCTGGCGATCTCGCGAAAAAATCCGAGCAAAAAATCGCTGCCTTGCAAATATCCCAAAAAGCTTTTTTCAAATGTAAGCAGGCTTGTGATACTTTTGGCGCTGCTTTTTAGGATGTCTTGGAGTATCGCATAGAGGATGATGCGCTGGATTCTGGCGGGCGCTATGGATTTGCGCGGGATGATGAAGGCTGATGAGAAAAACTCGCCAATGCTCATCGCCTTTGGCATAAGCCCTTCTTCCTCAAATCTAACCTCTTGGCTTTTGTAAAAGCTAGAGATAGCCCGCTGGCTCGAACACACGATAAGTCTGTCATCAAGTCTGTTCTCTAGCATTTTTGCTCCATTTTGGCGTGTTTTGTGTATTTGGCGCGGGCTTAAAATCTAGCGCGAAGTTTTAGATTCTAGATTCTCGCGCGCTTTAGATTCTAGGATTTTTTAGAATCCGACACTTTTAGATTCTAGCTTTTGGCAATTATCTTGCGCCAAAAAGTCGGCTGACGCCCCAAAATCCCAGCAAAGAAGCCATGCCAAAAAGCGCAATAAGCACAGAAATCATGATACCAATCGTGATGCCGCCCACTTGCGGGAAAATGACAAAAATCATTGAAGCCGCGATATTTACAATGCCAAGAAGCAGAATCCACCACCAAGATTTGATGCCGACCTTGCGTATATCAAAGGCATAAATAAGCGCCAAAATCCCGCGAAACATCGCCACAAACGCCACCAAAAACACGATAGTAAGCGAGGTGAATTCTATCCCAACAGCCATGAAAATCACCGCAAAAATAAGGTTGAAAATCCCATCTAGCAGTAGCACCTGCGCGCCGCCATGACTTGTAACAGAATCCGCAAAAAGCTCTTTGCTAGCCTTTTTGATACGAAAATAATACACCAAATCCACCACGCCGCTAATAATAAGAAAAATCGGCAGCAAAAACGCCACGCTAGCGAGCGTCTCTAGCGGCGTAAAGCACCCAGCGATACCGCCCACAATCATAATGCAACTAAACAAAACCCAAATAATACTTCCAAAAACGCGCATGATGCACTCCTAAAATTTAAGATGAATTGCTTTGGATGATTTGCGACTTACAAAGTTTGGCGCTAGATTCTGCTATTTTGCGTCATTTTGCGAAAATCTCAACGCGCGCATAAATTTTTAAACGCGCGCAAAATCTCAAAACGCACGCCAACAGCCAAAACAAAAGCAGAATTTTAAACGCAAAAAGTTAATCACACCGCGCCCAAAACGCAAAAATATTGCAAAAATATCAAAATCAAAATATCCCAAATCAAATTCGCACCAAAATTATCAAAACAAGCCCGCCAAATCCTGCTTATATCATTACTCCCGCCCCATTCGGTCAGCCTTTATTTCCCCTGTCTCACTGGCGCATCTTCTACAAACTCAATCTTTGCATTGCATTTTTTGCAGTGATAGCTCTGCCCGCCGAGAATCTTTTTATGCACCGTTTCTAGCACGCGGAAAGATTCTCGACATTCGCATCTATAAAAATGCCCTATCTCGATATTTATCTCCTCTTTTGTGCTGCCATCCTCGCTGCCGCCATCAAGCGTTTGGGAGTTTTTGTATTCTTCATACCATTGCTCGATTTTCATATCCTCTTTCATGATATGCTCTACGAGCCAGTCGCGCGTGATTATCGCTAGCTTTTGTTTGAAGTCGTATTTGATGTTTTGGATGAGATCAGTGACGCGCTCGATCATTTCTTTGTGGATTTCGCGGTGATCGGCAAGATGTGGGTAGCGGATCTGCTCCATATACGCCTCTTCATCGCGGAAGTGAAACTTCATATAATCAAAAAGCTCCATCAAAATCGTCTTTATCTCGCTAGAATCCACTTGTTTATGGATAAGGATAGCCGCCCTTTTAGCGATGTCAAAAAGCTTTTGGTGTTGCTTGTCGATGTGATTGTTATGCACGCTATATTTGTCATCCCATTCAGGAATAAACATTGCAAACCCCCTTTTCACCCCAAAATATTTTTCATTATACTTTAAAAAACGCTTATAAATGCTTAAAAGTTTGCTTTGCGCGCGCAAAGTGTAGAATCTAAATGCTAGTTTTGCGCAGTCTTTGCGTGGCGCGCTAGATTCTTGCAATCAAGATTTTTGCAATCGAGATTCTGGCGTTTGGATTCTGCTGGCTAGATTCTGGCGTTTAAATTTTTGGCATTTTAGATTCTGGCGCAAACTTTTGCAGCAGAATCTAGCACGCAAACTTAAGGTATTTAAGATATAATGCCACGCTTATTTTAGCGCGCAAAATATTTCAAGCAAATCCACGCGAGCAACTAGCGCGCAGACACCGCAAGGAGCGAGCATGTCTTATACTTTTGAAAAAGCCAAAGAGATTTTTAGCCAGCCTTTTATGGAGCTTTTATACCAAGCGCACAGCGTGCATAAGGCAAATTTCTCGCCAAACACCATCCAAACAAGCACGCTTCTTAGCGTAAAAACCGGCGCTTGCTCGGAAAACTGCAGCTACTGCGCGCAGTCATCGCACTATGACACCGGCGTAAATGTCGAAAAAATGCTAGATAAAAATGAGATTCTAACACTTGCCAAACGCGCCAAAGACGCCGGCTCATCGCGCTTTTGCATGGGTGCATCTGGCAGAAGTCCGAGCGAAAAAGATCTAGAAAAAATATGTGAAATCATAAAAGAAGTGAAAAATCTAGGGCTTGAAACATGCGTCACGCTAGGGCTACTCTCAAGCGAGCAAGTAGGCAAGCTAAAAGATGCGGGGCTTGATTTTTATAACCACAACATCGACACTTCCAAAGAATACTACTCCCAAGTCATCTCCACGCGCACCTTTGAAGATAGACTCGATACGCTTTCAAATGTCCGCGATGCGGGGCTAAAAATCTGCGCTGGGGGCATTCTAGGCATGGGAGAGAGCAATGATGATCGCATCAAAATGCTAGTGATGCTAGCAAACCTGCCTATCCCGCCAGAATCCGTGCCTATAAACCAGCTCGTGAAAATCCCCGGCACCCCGCTTGCCAACACGCCTGATGTAGATAAGTTTGACTTCGTGCGTATCATAGCACTTGCTAGAATCCTTATGCCAACCTCTTATGTGCGGCTCTCTGCTGGGCGCAAGGCGATGAGCGAGGAGCTGCAAGCGCTTTGCTTTTTTGCCGGCGCAAACTCGGTGTTTTATGGTGACAAACTGCTAACCACCACCAACGCAGCCCCAAGCAATGATGATTTGCTATTCCAAAAGCTTGATTTGGAGAAAGAAAATTTCATCGAGATGAAGGCGTAATGGGATTATCATTAAGAAAAGCAACACAAAAATGATATAAAATTTTCTGTTATTAAAAACATCAAGCAAAATATTATTGTTTATTCACACCGCTTCGATGTAGGCGCGCACTTTTTGCACTATCCAATCCGGCGTAGAAGCGCCCGCACTCACGCCACACAGCTTTTTGCCTTCAAACCATTCTTTTTGTATCTCATCCTCATTTTCGACCAGATAGCTATCATGGCATTTTTCTTTGGCTATCATATAGAGCTGCTTGGTGTTTGAGGAGGTCTTGCCGCCCACGATTATCATCACATCCACCTCGCCGCTTAGCTCCCGCGTGGCGTTTTGATTGTCAAAAGTAGCGTTGCAGATGGTGTTGAAAATCCGCACTTCCTGCGCGTTTTCGATAAGATAGCAAGCAATTTGGTTAAATTTTTCTATCTGCTTGGTGGTTTGTGAGATGAGCGCTACTTTGCGCGCGATTTTTTGCGCTTTTAGCTCTTCGAGGCTAGAGATGACTATCACGCTAGCACCCTCTTTGGCATAGCTACGCACGCCTTGTATCTCTGGGTGCGTCGCATCGCCAAAAATCACTATTTCATACCCCTCATTACTCATAGATTCCACGATTTGCTGGGGTTTGGTGACAAAGGGGCAAGTCGCATCGACGATGTTAAAATGCTTTGCTTTTATCTCTGCTAGGTCTTGTTTTGGGATGCCATGCGTGCGGATGATGAGCGTCGCGCCTTCTTGCAAATCGCCCAAATCATCGCGGTTTTCTTTGAGCCCGACATTGTAATTTTCTTTGAGGCGGTTTATCTCTTGGTAGTTGTGGATGAGCGGCCCTAGCGTGTGCGCGTCTTTGTTGCGCTCGGCTATCTTGATAGCGCGCTTCACGCCAAAGCAGAATCCATGCTTTTTGGCTAGCTTGACTTGCATTTTTTTCCTTTGTTTGGGGCTAGATTCTGGGCTAAATTTGGCGGTGGATTCTGCTTTATACTAAGCATCTAGCGGCTTAAAATCCACGCCGACTTTAGCAATCTCGCCCAAAATCTCGATAAAGTTTGGAAACGACACCGCGATGCATTGCTCATCCTCGATTTTTACGCCACATTTGAGTCCAGCGATAGCAAAACTCATCGCCATGCGATGATCGCCAAATGACTTCACCACGCCGCTAGAAAATTCCCCGCCTTTTATCGTGTAGCCATCCTCTTTTTCCTCGCATTCTATGCCAAGCACCCTTAGATTCTCTAGCAGCGCGCTGATCCTGTCTGTCTCTTTGACGCGCAATTCTTTGGCGTTTTTCACCTCGCTTATCCCCTCCGCGCAGGCAAAGGCGATGCCAAGTGCGGGCAGCTCATCGATGAGCCAAGATATGCGCTCCTCGACCACCACCGCGCGCAGTTTGTCATGCGCCACATAAATATCGCCTATCTCTTCATACGCGCTTTGTTTGGTGTGGATTTCTACTTTTGCGCCCATGTCTTTTAGCACTTTGAATGCCTCGATGCGCGTGGGGTTTAGCAGCACGCCTTTTAGCAAAACTTCGCTCTCTGGGATGATAGCAGCGGCGAGCGCGAAATAAAACGCGCTAGATGGATCAGCTGGTATGCTAAAATCTAGCGGGTCGAGTTTGGATTCTAGCGGGTTTATGCGGATTTGCAAAGCGGCGGAGTTTGGGGCGCTAGAATCTATTTTGTTTGCGCGAGAATCTATTTTGCCAAAATTCGCCCCAGAATCCAAAACGCCAGATTTTTTGCTAGATTCTGCGCCAGAATCTAAAACGCGAGAATCCACCCCAGAATCTAAAACACCAAAATCCACTTGGAGCCTCGCCCCCATCCCGCGAAGCATCCGCTCGGTATGATCGCGACTTAGCTCATTTTCTCTATATACGCTTGGCTCGCTCGCATGAAGCGCAGCTAGGATCATCGCGGATTTTACCTGCGCGCTAGCGATGGGGCTTGTGTAGTCAAAGCCCTTTAGCTGCCTGCCTATGATGCCTAGCGGTGCGAGTCCATTGGCGCGCGCGTGGATCTCTGCACCTATCGCGCTAAGTGGTTTTATGATGCGATTCATCGGGCGCGCGCAAAGATACTCATCGCCACTTAACACAAAAAACCCGCTAACCCCGCTAAGCAGCCCAGCATACAGCCGCATGCCCGTGCCCGCATTGCCACAATCAAGCACGCAATTAGGCTCGGCAATGTGCTTTGGCGGTGTGAAGCGCATGGTGTTAGAATCTAGATTCTCGACTTTCAGCCCCAAATGCTGCGCGATAGCAAGCGAATGCAGTGTATCCTCGCCTTTTAGGTAGTTTCTAATGATGCTTGGTTTATCGCTAAGCAGGCTAAAAATCGCGCAACGATGCGAGATCGATTTATCCGGCGCGATAGAATCCACCTCCAAAGAAAAGCCAGAATCTAGGCGAGCGACACTTAGCATTTTACGCCTTTAGCTTGGCTTGGAAGCTAGATTCTAGCGCGGCTAGGATGCCTGCCATGCTTTGTGCCAGCTGCTCTTCTGTGAGACTCGCGCCACTTGGCATAAACACCGCGCGGATGGTTAGGGATATCTGCTTATCGCTTGACTTTTCTTTGTAAATATCTAGCGGATAAAGCGCGTGGAGATGCGCGATATTAGATTCTAGGATTTTCTTTTTTATCGCGCTAAATGCGATATTTTCATCAATAAGCACGCTCAAATCGCGCTCATTTGCATGCAAGCGCGCATAAGGCTTGGCTTGGCTAGGCGTCCTATCTGGTATCTTTTCAATCACTGCGAAAAACACCTCACAAGAATCCGCCAAATCAAGCTTGCTAGCAAACGCCGGATTTAGCATAGCAATCATTCCCAGAGGCTTTTGCGTGGTGGATTCTATGATTTTGGCACTTTGATAGGGGTGGGCGTAATGCGGTGGATTCTCATACGCCACCAGCTCAAACTCGCCTATAATGCGCGAAACTTCCTCACTAAATGAGTAAAAATCACGCTTTTGTCCCTTAGGATATGGGTATGCTTCTTTGGTAGCCAAACCGCTTGCGACAAGGGCAAGTTGTTTGGATTCTGCCCTTTTGGCATCATACACGATGCCTAGCTCAAAGGCTTTGATGTTTTTGTATCCCAAGCGATGATTGCGCGCGACAGAATCTAAGAGGGAAGGCAAAAGCGAAGTGCGAAGCGTGTCTAGCTCGCTAGTGATGGGGTTTGTAAGCTCGAGGCTAGATTCTAGCGTGTCAAATCCCCATAATTCAAGCTTTTTGCGCTCGCAAAACACATAATGTATCGTCTCATAAAATCCCGCACTTATCGCGCGCAAGGCGATATCGCGCTCATTTTGATAGCGCAAAAATACTTCATTTATCCCGCGTTTTTGCGCGCCAGAATAGGGAATAGAAGGGATATTTTTGATTCTATAGATTCTCAAAAACTCCTCTGCCACATCTTGCGCGGTGTGTATATCATGCCGATAAATAGGCGGCGTGATGCGGAAAAATACGCCATCGCCATCGGCGTCTATTTTGAAGTTTAGCCGCTTTAACACGCTAGCGACATCCTCTTTCTCCACGCGTTTGCCTAGCACTTCAGAGATGAAGCCAAAAGTCATATTGACATACTCGCGCTTGCCTTCGTTACGCATCTCGACTTCTTGATGCCCAGAGTAGATAGAGCATTGGGTGAAAGCATTTAGTATGGAGCACAAAAGATTCATCCCCAAAAGCAGCTCTGGATTGCTGCCGCGCATCGAGCGGTAGGTGATTTCTTTGTCTTGTGGGAGTTTGTTGGCAAAGAGGACTTTTGATATGGATTCTGGGTTGGTGTAGTTTGCTTCGATAATGATAAGCAAAGGAAAATCGCTAATCTGCGCCTCATCTATCTCGCTTTTTACGCCGATGGTGGCGAGTTTGTTGCCTTGATTGTCATAGATAGATTCTAGGCTGTTGCTGTCTTTTTTGACGCGCAGGGTGATTGGCGATTGGTTGATTATCGTCTCGCCAGTAAATTGGCTTTTTGGCAGCGATTCTTCATGCACTTTTGGCAGCGGGTAGAGGTTAAACAGCACACCACTCATAAGCGTGACAAATGCTTTGTAATTTTGCAGCGCGCCTTGTTTTAGCAAGCCATTGTAGGCTAGGATTATTTGGTGTGCTAGCATGCTTTGGGCGGATTTTATCTCGATAGCTTTGTATAAAAGCAGAGAATCTATATAGCCTTCTACGATAAGATTTAGCGCGCGCCCCACGCCAAAGACTAGGCCATACTCCTCCTCTTTTGGCAAGCGCACGCTTAGGCTATACGCGCAGGCTAGCTCTCTTGCTATGCCTAGCACGCTTAGGCAGTCGCCGCGGTTTGGCGTGATAGAAATCTCGATAAGATAGTCAGAAAATATCGGATACTCATTGAGTGGCTTGCCGATGACTAGCTCGCCGATACTAGAATCTAGCACCATGATGCCTTCATTTATCTTTTGCAATCCAAGTTCAGTGGCAGAGCATATCATCCCACAGCTTTCAATCCCTCTAAGCGTGGCGCGCTTGATGATAAGCGACTTTGGCGCAGAATCCGCTTTATTAGATTCTGTTTGGCTAGAATCTGCTTTATTAGATTCTTTTTCTTTAGCGCCTTTTTCGTTCTCGCTTTTTGCGCTAGATTCTGCTTTGGAATCCTTCTGACTCGCTTGATTTATCGGCAGCACCGCGCCTTCCATTGCAAGCGCGACAAACTGATCTTTTTCTACATTTTTCGCGCCACACACGATTTGAAGCGTCTGCGTGCCTACATCCACTTGGCAGACATTGAGTTTATCAGCATTTGGATGGGGCGATTTGGATATGACTTTGCCTACCACGACTTGTGAAGGGATATCCACCTTTTGCACGCCTTCTACTTCGATGCCGATGTCATTTAGCGTCTGACAAAGATCGTTTATATCTATGTTTGAAATGTCGATAAAATACGACAATAATGAAGTTGAAATAACCATTAAAACTGCTCCAATAATCGCAAATCTGTCTCAAAAAAGCTTCGCAAATCGCCAATACCAAGGCTTAGCATACAAAGCCGCTCTATCCCCATGCCAAAGGCATATCCGCTGACATTCTCATATCCCACCGCGCTAAACACGCGATCATCCACCATGCCACAGCCTAGCACCTCTAGCCAGCCAGTGTGCGAGCATACGCGACACCCGCTGCCTTTGCAAAAAATACAAGATATATCCACCTCCGCGCTAGGCTCTGTAAAAGGGAAAAACGAGCTTCTAAAGCGCACTTTCACATCGCCAAACATATATGCCAAAAAATCTTCTAATATATATTTGAGATTAGCAAAGCTTACTTTGCCAGCATCATCTACCACAAGCCCCTCTATCTGATGAAACATCGGAGAATGCGTGAGATCATAATCCCTGCGAAAAGTCGCACCGGGCGCTATCATCTTGATAGGCGGCTTTTGTGAAAGCATCGTGCGGATTTGCACAGGCGAAGTGTGCGTGCGCAAAAGCTTGCCATCATTGAAATAAAATGTATCTTGCATATCGCGCGCGGGGTGGTATTCTGGCAGGTTTAGCGCGGCAAAATTGTGAAAATCATCCTCCACCAAAGGACCCTCGCAAATCTCATAATCCATGCTCGCAAAATATTGGATAATCTTATCTTTGGTGTAGTTTATCGGATGCCCGATGCTGCGCTTGTGCGCGAGGTTAAACAAACTCACATCGATTTTTTGCTTTTCTAGATTTTCTTTTAGGCGCTCTTGTGTGAGTGTGGCTTTTTTGGATTCTAGGGCGGATTCTACCGCTGCGCGCAGGGTGTTTAGCTTGCTAGCAAGTGTCTTTTTCTCCTCGCCCGCAAGCTCGCGCAGTGAGGCGAAACGCGCGGTTATCTCGCCCTTTTTGCCTAGCGCTTCTATGCGGATAGATTCTAGTATCTCTAGCGTTTTGCTAGATGCGATTTTTTCTAGCAAGGACTTTTGCAGATTGTCTAATATCTCCATGATTTGCCTTTGATTCTTGTTTATTTGGCGCGCTGTTTGAAGGCTGGCGCGGGCGCTAGCTAATGCTTAGCTTTTAAGCCTGCAAGTCTAGCGCAATAATCTTAAGATTCTGCTTTGAAACTGCTAGCTTTGTGGATTCTAAGGACTTGGCTAGAATTTAGCGCAGTGCAGAATCTAGAGTGGCGCAGAATCTAAACTTTTGCAGAATCTAGATTCTGGCAAAACCCGCGCGCTCCATAGCAGAATCTAAATCGCGGCAGAATCCAAGCTGGCGAAGCGCAATAGAATCCACTTCCGCCCCAGATTCTACACCCATTCAAATGGCTTTTTGCCTTTGAGATAGCGCAGGCGATTGACCTCATGCAGCACGCTTATAATAGCGCCAAAAAACGCGCGCGGTATTTCTTGCTCGAGTTGCGCATCTTTGTAGAGGCTTCGCGCTAGCTTTGGATTCTCGATGATTTCGATTTCATTTTGTCTAGCGATGTCTTTTATTTTGATAGCTAGATGGTCTATCCCTTTTGCCACCACGCGCGGCGCGTTATCCTTGGCAGGCTCAAAAGCGATAGCCACCGCATAATGCGTGGGATTTGTGACGACTACTTTTGCCTCTGGCACGGCACTCATCATGCGATTCATCGCGTTTTTACGCATGATTTGGCGGATGCGCGCTTTTATCTCTGGATTCCCCTCATGCTGGATAAACTCATCTTTGACTTCTTGCTTACTCATACGCAATGTCTTTAGATATTGATAGCGCTTCAGCATAAAATCCGCAAACGCCATCACCGCAAACACGCCAAGCATCGTGCCGATGAGAATCAAGCATTTATTGCGCCACCAAAGGATTTGGTTCATAAGCTCCAGATGCGCCACGCCCGCAATATCATGCAAAAACAAAAAAAACACCGAGCCGCCGACAATGAGCGCTACAAGCACCTTTAGCGTTATCATCCCGCCATCCATAAGCTTTTTTAGCGAAAATACATTTTTTATCCCGCTTATGGGATTTATCTTGCTAAACTTTGGCTTTATCGCTTTAATCGTCAGCAAAAAACCAAACTGCATCACATTTCCCGCCACACCAGCAATAAGCAGCAGCAAAAATATCGGCAGTAGCATCATCCCAGCCACGCCTACAAGCGTCCAGATGATATCCACCACATCATTTGGCTTCAAGTCTTCTTTGGGGAAGGCGATGATGTAGAGGTAGATTCCGCGGATTTTCTCCAGCCAATAAGGAAAGAGAAAAAATATCATCGCAAGCCCTACAAACATAATAATGACGCCGCTAACCTCCGGGCTTTTGGCGACATTTCCCTCTTGCTTTGCCTTTTCTAGCTTGTGCGCGGAGGGGGCTTGCGTCTTTTCTTGCTCATCTGCCATTTGTTAGCAAACCCTTAGCTCATTATATAGGCTATCGCGCTCTATAGGTGTAAATCCCGCATCTTTGATTTGTGAGATCATAAGCTCTTGCGTCATGCCTTTTTTGGATTTCGCGCCGGCGGCGGATTGGATGCTTTCATTTTCTATCGTGCCATCCATATCATCCGCGCCAAACTCTTGCGCTACAAGCGCTAGATTTGCGCCCAAAGTCGCCCAATACGCCTTGATATGCGGGATATTTCTTAGCACAATGCGCGCTATTGCGATGGTTTTTAGCACTTCTTGCCCGCTTGGTGGCTCGCCCACACTTAGAAAGTTATTTTCTCGCTGATAAAGCAAAGGGATAAAGGCATTAAACCCGCCATTTTTGGATTCTACGATGCTAGTATCACACTGCGTATGCGCTAGGCGCAGCATGTGATCTAGCCTATTTTCCCTAGATTCTAGATGTCCAAAAAGCATAGTTGCATTACTCATTTTGCCGATGCTATGCCAATGCGCGTGAATCTCAAGCCAGCGCGTCGAGCTGACTTTGCCAGAGCAGATGCGCCTACGCACCTTTTCATCAAATATCTCCGCCCCCCCGCCGGGCATAGAATCCACCCCAGCGCGCGCCATATCTTCTAGCACTTTTTGATACCCCACGCCAAACTTTCTATCTAGATAATCCACCTCCGCTGCTGTCATTGCTTTTAGGTGGATTTCAGGAATCGCCTTTTTGACTTCTTTAAAACAAGTCATATACCAATCATACGAGTAGTTTGGGCTATGCGCAGATACGATATGCACCTCTTTTGCGCCTCGTTTGTAGGATGCTAAAGCCTGCGCGATAATCTCATCTATCGTCATTTCATAAGGATTTGGGTTTTTGCGACTCGCAGAAAACGCGCAAAACTTACACACATCCGCGCAGATATTAGTAGGATTTATATGCCGATTCATATTGAAAAACACTTTTTTGTCATACTTTTTGGCGCGTATTTCATTGGCAGCATTGCCTAGCGTGAAAAGCTCATAATCATAAAGCTTTGTAAGCTCTTGCGCGCTAAACTCCCTGCCTTGCAGGACTTTGTCTAATAAATCCATTTTTGCTCCTTTGGTTGCGTTGTCGCGTCGTGTTTTGTTGTTTAATTGGCCTCTTGAGATTTTATTTTGCTTATCCATATTGTTTTTGGCTCGCTATTTTACATTATTTTTACTTGTTTATTTTGCATTTTTTAAAATTTGGTTTCAGGCTTGCAATTGTCAAAAATAAAAAAATAAGGAGAGTATCATTGCGAGCGAGTGAAGCGAGCGCGGTAATCTAGCAAGAGTTTTTAACTTTTGCAGGATTTTATAGTGGCAAACTTTGCATTTTTTAACAACTTTTTAGCGCCTAGGGCTTTTGGCATTGCAAAAAGTATGCCAGCAAAGCCTCGCGTTTAGCTTGTTATTTTTAGATTCTAGATTCTACTCTTGCGTGGCTTGGAGTGCGGTGATAGCTACCACGCCTACGATGTCTTGGGCGCTGCAGCCGCGCGAGAGGTCATTTACCGGGCTTGCCATGCCTTGCGTGATAGGTCCATAGGCCTCCGCTTTTGCTAGGCGCTGGACGAGCTTGTATCCGATATTGCCCGCGTCAAGATCCGGGAAAATAAGCACATTTGCCCTGCCCGCCACGCTTGAGCCTTTGGCTTTGGATTCTCCGACACTTGGCACGATAGCCGCATCCAGCTGCAGCTCGCCATCAAGCGCGAGCGCGGGCGCTGCTTGGCGCGCGATTTTGGTAGCCTCCACCACCTTATCCACATCCGCATGCTTCGCGCTTCCATAGGTAGAATGGCTTAGCATCGCCACAAGCGGCTCTTGCTTAGTCAGCGCACGGAAGCTTTTGGCAGAGGCGAGCGCGATTTGCGCTAACTCGCTAGAATCCGGATTCTGGCACAGCCCACAATCCGAAAACAAAAAAGTCCCATTAAACCCATACGCACAATCAGGCACCACCATCGCAAAAAACGACGACACAAGCTTGCTATCAGGCGCTGTGCCAATTATCTGCAACGCCGCGCGCAGCACATCAGGCGTGGCGTTTATCGCGCCCACCACCATGCCATCTGCCCTGCCGCTTTTCACCAGCGCCACGCCAAAATACAGCGCATCATTCACTAAAAGTTCGCGCGCTTTTGCCTCGTCCATGCCCTTATGCCCGCGGAGTTTTACCAAAAGCGCGACAAACTCCTCTAATAACGCGCCATCATTTTGGCTGATGATGCGCGCCTTGCTTATGTCGAGGGGCTTTTTAGATTCTGCGATTTTAGCAGCGATGCTAGCCTCTTCGCCTACTAGCACGATGTCGGCAAAGCCTTCTTGCAGCACGATGTGTGCCGCCTCTAGCGTGCGTATGTCGCTAGTCTCTGGCAAGACGATAGTCTTTTTGCTAGCTTTTGCTTGGGCTTTGATATTTTCTATGAAGCTCATGGATTCTCCTTTTTGCGTGTTGCTTTATATTATGCAAAGTAGCTTAAAAGCGCTCAATAAGCCGCACAAAAATCGCCCACCGCCTTGCTTGTGTAACATAATGTAATGAAAGATGGTAGAACATAATTATGTAGATATTTTATAAAAGCGCAGTAGTGGGATTTGAATAAATACTGGCACGATCCCTTTGCAATGGCGGCGCAGAATTTAAACTAGGCAGAATCTTAAAATCGCTCAAAATCTAAATTATGCAAAAACGCCAAAACTAGATTCTATATGTTGATTTTAGCTGCACTTTTTAGCCATGCGTTTTTTACCTACTTTTAACCGCAATTTCCATGTGTGTATTTTTAACTGTGTGCTTTTTTAGCCGCGATTTGCGCCCGTAGTGCAGATTTACTCCACCTGCACGCTTTTAGCACTCGTGCGGGCTTGGAAGCTGCCATCATACATCGCCTCTGCAAACGCGCCACTTAGGATATATTTGCCAGCGATAGTGGCGGTGCATTTGATAAAGACTTGGCGCGTGTTATAAGATCTTATCTCGCCATCATAGCTGCTATCGATGCCCTCATCAAAGAAAAACATCACCCTATCTGGCAAAATATCCATATAACTCGCACTTGAGTTATTCATAAATTTGCGCCCCAGATTCTGCTCGCTATCCTCATCATCATCGCTTTGGCGCGTGATGCGTGTGTTTTGTATCTCCCAGCCAGAAGGGATGATTTGCGTGAGGGCTAGGTTTTTGATAGAGCGTGCGCCTGTGTTTGAGAGGCTTAGCGCGATGTAAAACTCATCATTTTTCTTTAGCATCGCCGGGTCGATAGAGACGCGCTCGCCATTTACTATGCGGAAAAACTCGCGATTTATTTTTAGGTTGGATGAGAGTTCTGGCATTTTTAGCGGGTCTTCATCTAGCACGCCGCTGCTTACGAGTGAGGCATATATTTTGTCTTTGGCATTTAGTGTGTTTTTGCTGCTTGGGTTTAGGGCGATGCGCGTGGGTTTGTCTATGGTGTAGTCTTTGCCATTTAGGCTAAATCGCACTTCTTTTTTGCGCTCATTCCCGCTATCTAGCGTGCTTAGAGCAAGCAAAGATGTGGCGATATCTTGCGTGCCCATCCAGCTAGAATCCTGCATCGCCCTTGCAAGATTGGCTATCATATCAGCAGGCGCGCTGCCATCGATTATGGATAGCATGTAGGCACTCATCGCTTGGTTGGTAGTAGCGCTTCCATAGTAGTAATACCATGCGTATTCGTCATTTTCTTTGCGATACAGCGAGGCATCAAGCATATTTTTGGGGAGTTTGGCGCGGATTTCTTTGGCTATGGATTCTAGTCCGCTTAGCTTGTAAGCAGCGGCAAGGGTCAGCTTCTCGCGCAGTGAAAGCGCAGAAAACGCTTCAGAATACATCGCATTCATCGCACTCACATCAGGCGTGCCATAAAGTGCTAGCAAAAATAGTGGATACGCTCGCATCGACACATGCCCATCTCGCAGGCTATTTTTGGCATAGCGCGCCCAGTTTTTGAGCGCAGAATCCGGCACTTCATAGCCTTTGGATTTGGCTAGCAGCAAGAAAAGCGCGGCATAGTCGCTGCCATAGCGGCTCACATAATCAGAATCTATCCAATAGCCAAACCCGCCGTTTCCGTGCTGGAATTTTAGGATGCGGTTGATTGATTTTTGCACCTTTTGTTTGCGCGCCTCTTCGCCCTCATCGCGCGTGCCTTCAAAGCCTAGCATCAAAGGCATGGTCGCGGATACGCTTTGCTCTATACAGCCATAGATGTAGTGCAGCAGGTATTCTACTTTGTCTTGATAGGCAAAAATAGCAGATGGCGAAATAGTGATGCTTTGGGCTAGCGAGCCTTCGACAAATTTTTTACCGGTTTTCTCTGTGCCTAAAGTGCGCGATTTGCCGGATTCTAGCGTGAAAAGCTCTTCAAAAGATTGCGGTGCTATGGGCGTGCTTACGCGGACTTTGTAGGTGTTGTGCTGTGAGATTTGCTCGGATTTGGCGCGCGCGTTTGCGCTGGTGCGAGAATCCGCGCTAGAATTTGCGCCCGCGCTAGATTCTGCATTTGCACCAGAATCCGCAGAATCCGCAGAATCTAGGCCACCAGAATCCGCGCTAGAATCCGCGCCAGCGCCGCCTTTGATATTTGTCGTAGCATTTAGCTTTATCGTGAGATTTGCTTCGCCAAGCGCTTTTGGACGCACGGATATGTATTGCATGAGTCGCGTTTTTTTGGCATTCATATTAGCATGCAGCTTTTTCACATTCATATCGCTTTCAAAGGCAAAATCTGCCTTTTCTATCGTCGCGCCATCTTGTGCGACTACTTCGATAGGCACGATGATTTCATCATCTATTTTTATCTCTTCTGGCAGGTTTGAGTAGAGGTTTGCGCTTTGGGCGATTGAGACATCTTTTTGCGCGTTGCCTACACTTGCCTCATCGCTTGTGATAAGCATCACGCGCGCGCTTCCTACATAGTTTGGCAGCTGGTATTGAATATTTGCCTCGCCTTTTTCATCAGTCAGCCCGCTTGTGAAATAGACTAGATTCTCCCTGCGCTCTTTGCCTAGCTTGCTTTGCGCCTCGCTGCTATCATCGCTATCATCACCGCCGATTAGCACGCTTTGATTTACCACGCCTAGCACTTTGGTAAGGAAGCTGTCATAGTTGTCAAAATACCGCGTATCTAGGCTAATCTTGCTATAAAGCCCTTTTATCGGGTCTGGCGTGCGGAAATTGATGATATCTAGTATGCCACGATCCACAATCGCTAGCGTGTAAGCCATTTGGCGTTTGGCGGGGTTTGCTATGCGGATGTTTAGCGTGGAGTTTGGCTTGATGGATTGCGCTACTTCAAGCGTGGGGGCGAGGTTTAGGCTAGAATCTACCACCGGGATGTTGACTATGCCAAAGCTTCGTTTTATGATATTTGTGGCGGTGCTTGCTTTTGGCGCGCTAGAATCTATTGCATTAGATTCTGCTGCCCCGCTAGATTCTGGCGTGATGTCAGCTTTTATAAGCGTCACGCTCGCATAGATATTTGGCGCGTATTCTGCGATGATTGGGATTTGGTAGGTGGTTTTGGCACTTGTGATTGGGATAGTATCTACTTTGCTTAGCTCATCGCCATAGTTTATCGCGACAATCGCGCGCGAATACCCGCTAGAATCAAAGCTTATGCTAGCATTTTCGCCGACATTATAAGAGGGCTTGTCTAGCTCTATGGGGAGCTTTTTGGGGTTTGCTTTGGTGGCGGCTTTGCCATACATATCAGCCACTATCCACACCACGCGCGGCGCGCTTTTGCCATCATCTAGCTCGATAAACACCGAGTCATAGTCTTGCACCAGCCCCGCTAGATTCTCATTTAGCATCACAGGCTCGGTGCCGCTTTCTATCACGCCTTCTTTGATTAGCGTGGTGTTTATATCGCTTTTTATTTTGGCATCGAAGTTTTGCTGCGCGTCATAGTCAAACCACCAGTAGCGATTGTTGCGATAGATTTTGTAGTTTAGCGAGGCGTTGGCGATGGGTTTGTCATTTTTCGGATTTAGCACGATTATGGGGAGGTTGAAAGGCTGGCTTAGGTCGATATAGCGATTTATGGGTTTTACGCCGATGATGCTATTTGCGCCAAAATACTGCGTGCTAGCGGTGTTGCCCACAGGATGCCCGGTGCTTTCAAATACTTGCGCGTTGTAGGTGATTTTTAGGTGTTTTGCGCGTTTGGAATCTAGCTGGCGGCTGCTTTGCAGGCTAGATTCTGCTTTTGCTATGTCTATGGTCGCTTTTGCATTGCCGCTTTCATCGAGCTTGCCGCTATTATTTATCTCATGCAAAAAGTCCGCGCCATCATAGAAGACAAAATCACTATATGACTTTGATTTATAGCGCAGTGGCGAGATTTGCGTATTTATGCTGTATTTTAGCCCAGAAGCTTTCGCGCCCGTGAGATAGCTGCTAGATAGCTTTAGCTCTAGGGATTTTTTCGCGCTATCAGCGATTTTTGGCGCGTCTAGCTCGAGGCGGATTTTGTTTGGGATGATGTATTCTATCTGAAAATCATTATAAAACTCCTCGCCGCCGATATTAAACACCGCGCGATACTTGCCTGTAAGCGCGCTAGAATCCGTCCTAAACACATAGCTATAAAGCCCATAGCCCACCGGATTTATCACCGCATCTTTGATGATTTTGCTTCCTTTTGGGTTGATGATGGAGAGCTTTATAGGCATATCTTGGATTTTTTTATCGCGGATGAGTGCGTTTAGCTGGAGGCTCTCGCCCGGCTCTGCGATGCCTCTATCAGTGTAGGTGAAAACTTTGCGATAGCCTTTTTGCGCACCGCTTAAATCCAGCCCATCAAGCAGATAATTTTGCAAATCGCGAAGGCTTAGATAATTCCTATCATCACCAAGCCTTGCTTCTATATAAAAAGGCGTCATTGTTTGGTTTTCTTTGTTGATGTTTGAGGGGCTATCTTTGGCGGTGGATTTGATAGCATTTAGCTCCACGCGCCCATTTTTATCACTCAAAGCAGAATCTATCACTTGGCTGCTATCAGAGATGAGCGAGATTTTGGCGTTTGCCAAAGGCGTGCTAGTGGCAGAATCTAGCGCATAAGCGATGATTTTATCTTTGTCTTTGTGCGCTACTAGCGCGATGTCAGAGATGATGATAAGCTTATCGCGCCCCAAGCCATAAACCTCGCCATAATCATCATCTTCGTATCTGGATTCTCGTTTATCATAGTCTATCGTGTCTTTTCTATCAGTGGCGATGTGTAGCAGATATACGCCGCGCTCTAGCTTGCCGCTGCCATCTTTGGTAAGCATGCTTAGATCAAGTATCGTTTGTGTCGTATCCGCGCTTGTGTCAAACTCTATCTCACCGCGATATATCTCATCGCCGCGATTTCTTGCTGCGACATTGCTATTGCTGTAGCGCAAGATTTCAGCGATGCTGTTGTCATGGATTTTGTAGGCGGTTAGGGTGCTTTTTTTGATGCTTGTCGTTAGGAGTCCGATTTTTAGATCCGCATCACTTGAGAGGATACTTCCTTGAGAGGCAAACTCAAGGCTTGGTGTGAGGCTAGGGAAATCCACGCGCTGGCTGTGGTTTATCGGCGCACCCAAATCTATGCTATACCCTCTATTTGGCGCAAATTCGCTAGTGATTATTATCTTGCTTCCTTGACTTAGGGCTTTGAAATCCATGTTTGCGTTATTGTTGTTTTTTATGCTTATGAGGTTTTTTAGGCGGTTTGGCTCTAGGCTTAGATCTTTGCTTAGATACACTTCTAGCGTTTTTTGCTTGCTATAAGCTTGCATGCCAAGCACTTTTGCAGTTTGTGACTCGCTAGAATCTAGCTCGATGGCGTGCGTGAAAATCTCGCTACCTTTGGCGTTTTCTAGCTTTATTGCTCTAGAATCTAGTGCTATGGTGAAGCTTGATTTGGCGCTAGATTCTGCGTTTGGTGTGCCTTGCGCGTTTGTGCTGGATTCTGCGCTTTGAGCGCCCGCACTAGATTCTGCATTTTTTGCGCCCGCGCCCGCGCCCGCGTTCGCTTTTGCGCTCGCTTCCCATGTTAGATTCCACGAGAATCCATTTATCACGCTATATGTCGCGCGAGAAGTCGCAAGCGGCGCGCCATTTATGGTGGTGATAGATTCTAGGATGTCTTGCGGGATGTTTTGCGTGGCTTGGATGGGGAGGCTTATTTGCGTGGTGTTTTTCTCGCTATTTTTGGTAAATGTCGGATAGCCAAAGCTTATAGAAATCGCGTTGGTGCGCTCTTGCTGGCTCACCCCGCCAGCGAGCAAAAATATAATACCAGCAATCACCAGCACACCAAAAACGGCGATAGCCACAGCCTTTTTGGGCGCTTTTGCCAAAAGGGATTTGGGGGATTTGATGGAGGATTTAAGAAAGGATTTGGGATTTGCTGGGGATTTATCGTTTGATGAATTTTGGTTTTGCTGTGGGTTTTGTAGTGGATTTTGCGGATTTTGTGTGTTTTGCATGATTGCTCCTAAATAGTTTGCCAAACGCTTAAAAGTTTTCAAGCGACAAGGACTTCAAGTAAAAAGGCTGTAGGCAAAAAACCTTCAAGTGAATGACTTCGAGGCTCTAAGTGCGACTTGCGCGTTTTGCGCGCGTGTTTGCGTTTGTGTGCGTTTTGCATTGTTTGCACGCGCGTTTTATGCTTGCGCTTGCGCGTATTTCGCGTTTTATGCTTGCGCGCAGTTTATGCGGCTTGCGTTTTTGCGCGTATAAAATGTAGATTCTAGCGTATTTAACTTAATAATACTCTTTATAACACACTCTTAAAACTAGCCCCTAGCCGATACGATACAAGCAGTTTTTCTAAGTAGATTCTCCAAGCAAATTCTCCAAGTAGATTTTTGGCGGATTTTTGGTAGATTTTAGGCGAATTCTAGATTTTAGGCAATCCTCAAATAAATCCCAAGTAGATTCTCGTCATTGCAAGGAGCGAAGCGACGAGGCAAAGCGTCAGCTTTTTAAGTAATGACGATTTTGCATTGCCTGCATGATATATAGCCTATAAATTTAGATTCTGCTAAAATCTAGAATCCAAAAATCGCAACAAGGCAGAATCTAGAATCAAAAAAGTTGCAACACAAAAAGACAAAAGCTAGATAGAATAAAATCCAGAAGCCAAAAGTTGTAACACCAAAAAGGTAGAATCTAAATAAATGAAAAAAGCAAAGCCCAAAAATCCGCGCTTGGTAGTCGCGTCATTGCGATTATATTTTGCTAATTTTTTCGCGCGCTTTTGTGATAGATTTGCATCATTTATCCAAAAAATCGCCCGCCTTCGCGCTAGATTCACACTAGCTATCCCAAAAAGCGCGTTTCGCACTAGATTTGCGCGATTTGCTCCCAAAAAAACGCGTGCTTTCACGACAAGTTCAGCACCATCTACCTCAAACCACGCCCGCCTTCGCACCAGATTCACACCCCTTAGGCCCAAAAATAAGCGCCTCACGCTCGCTATTTTTACCGCCCTCATCGCGCTTTTTGGCTTTTTTTGGATATTTAGCGATGTGGATTCTCTGGATTATGAGCCACCTTCACTCATCAGCTTTGACAAACACGGCGAGCTTTTGAGCTTTTTTGTCAATGAGCGCGACAATTTCAAAGTAAGCATCGATGCAGAAAAAGAGGAGATTCCGCCGCTTTTGCGCGATTTTATCGTGCTGTATGAGGATAAGCGATTTTATTCGCATCATGGCGTGGATGTGCTGGCGATAGCGCGCACGATAGGCACCAATATCGCGCATAGCAAGCGCTATGGCGCAAGCACGATTAGCATGCAGGCCATCAAGCTCGGCGAGCGCGCCAAGCGCACGATTCCCACCAAAATCAAAGAGTCACTTCAAGCCCTAAGGCTAGAGATGAGGCATAGCAAGGATGAGATTTTGAGAATCTATGTCGATAATGCGTCTTATGGGAGCAATATCGTAGGTATCAAAAGTGCGGCGCTGCTTTATTTCCGCAAGCCCCTAGGCGCGCTAAGCCCCGCAGAGATGGCGCTCCTAGCCGTGATGCCAAACGCGCCAAATCTGATTTTCACCGCGCCAGACAAACTAGCAAACAAGCGCAATCTCTTGCTAGAGCGCGCATTGAAGCAAAATCTCATAAGCGCGCAAGACTATAAGCTAGCCCTGCTAGAGCCGCTGCCAAAGCTCGAGCGCCAAAACTCAATAGCGCCGCATTACACGATGTTTCTAGCGCAGCGATACGCGGGGCAGAAGGTGTTTTATACGCATATTGACAAATCGCTGCAAAGCCTGCTAGAGCGGCGCGCCAAAGAATATGCAAGCGTGGTGAAGGACAAAGGCGCATCAAATCTCGCGCTCATCGTGCTAGATTCTCGCGATGGTGAGGTGGCGGGCTATGTGGGCTCGCAGGATTTTTATGATATCAAGGGGCTTGGGCAAATCGATGGCGTGCAGGCAAGTCGCAGTGTCGGCTCGACGCTAAAGCCGTTTTTATACGCGCTCTCCCTTGATGCTGGGCTCATCATCCCGCAAACCAAGCTGCCTGATGTCAATCAGTTTTATGGCAATTTCAACCCGCAAAACGCCTCGCTAAATTTTTATGGCAAAGTGTCTGCGCTAAATGCGCTTAGAGCCTCGCTAAATGCGCCTTTTGTCGCGCTTTTGCAGGATTTTGGGCTGGAGGAGTTTTTTTATTTTTTGCGCGCAAATGCGGGCTTTTATGAGCGCGATTTTTCCAAATATGGGCTCTCACTCATCCTTGGCACCAAGGAGCTTAGCCTTTTTCAGCTTAGCAAGCTTTATCTAGGGCTAAGGCGCGGCGGGGTGTTTGATGAGATAAAGCTAGGCACAAATACGATTGAGAGGGGTGAAGTGGGTTTTGGTGAGGTGGATTCCGGCAGGGTAGATTCTAGTGCAACAAACACACGCGTGCGAGAATCTAAAATAGCAGAATCTAGTAGAGCGGATTTTGCAAAAGTGGATTCTGCAGGTTTGAATTCTAAAGCGCGCCATATCGATTTGCTAGATGCCTACATCCACCACCAAAGCGCACAAAATCCCACCTCCGCCACGCCCATATCCAAAGAAGCCGCCTATATCACGCTGCAAAGCTTGCTGGATTTGTCATTTGATCTGCAAAGCGCAAAGCTAGCCGATAAAATTGCGTGGAAAAGCGGCACTAGCTTTGGCAACCACGATAGCTGGGCGATTGGCGCGAGCGATAAATGGGTGATTGGCGTGTGGGGCGGGAATTTTGACGCGCGCTCTAGCACGAAAATCACAGGCAGGGAGATTGCGGGGCGATTTATGTTTGATATTTTTGGGCTGCTTTCGCAGGATGCGCGCGAGTTTGACGCGTGGGCGGAGGTGGGGAAATGGAGCAGGGCGTCGCAAATGCGCGCGGTGCATATCGATGAAAATGGCTATCGCACGCTGGATTCTAGTGCGCGAGTGGCGTATATGCCAGCTTTTGCCAAACCGCTTCGCACCGCGCAAGAATCTAGCGCAAACAAGCCCATCATCGTGTATCCCACGCAAGGGCTTAGGCTGGAAAATATGCAAGCAAGGGCGGATTTTACGAGGGCGGATTTGCGGGCACAAGGAGCGGAAGCTATGCAAATGCAAAAGATAGATTCTGCGCGGGTGCAAAAGGTGGATTCTGGTGTAAATAGGGCAGAATCTAGAAGCGCGGAATCTAAAAATGCAGAATCTAGCGCGGATTCTGAAGTGAATTTGGGGGCGGATTTGCGAATGGATTCTAGGGTAGATTCTAGAGTGGATTTGCAGAGGGATTCTGCTTTGGATTCTGTAGATTCTGCAGATTCTACGCCAGCATCGCGCGCCAAACCGCGCAACAGCACACAAAGCAGTGCCATAGAATTAGTAGCGCTTATTGATGCCAAAGAGAAGGCGTATTTTTTCTTAAATGGCGAGTTTGTCGGCGCAAACGCGCTCGGGCGCATACGCCTAGCGCCAAAAGTCGGCAAAAACACGCTCTATGTGATAAAACAAGATGGCAGCAGCGACAGCGTGTGGTTTGAAGTGATACGCTAACGCCACACATTTATTGCCAAATAAGCTAGCATTTTGCAAGGATTTGAAAAATCCGAAGCAATCCACAAAAAAGCGTTAAAATCTAAAAACTGACTACCTTAGCCGCTTTTGGTTTATTGGTTTTGTAAGTTTTGCTTAGTTTGGGATTTGGATTCTGCCTAGATTCTGCATTGTGAAATCTGGGTAGAATCTAGGTTTGGCGCTAGCGCGCCTTCTATCTCGATTTATATAAAAATCCTTGCGGATTTTTTCTTTGGATTGCTTCGCTATGCTTGCAATGACGGAATGTTGCTTACCAAGCGCGGCTTTGCTAAATACGACTCACTAAACGCGATCTGCCAGATAGCTGGTTGCCTAGTATCGAAGTGTCTTTTTTAGCAGCTCTTCGATGGGTATTTCTTTGCCTAAAAGCTGCTGGTAGATGACATAGTTTGCAATCACTTTCATCCCATAAAATCGCGGTTCCTCGCTAGGCATCAGCTCTAGAGAAATCCATGGCTCATATTTGCGCGATTTTAGGAAAAGCTTCTTTTTGACGAGCAGTCGGCGCAAAAATCCCGGACCGCCATTATACGCATACGCGACAAAAAGCGGGTGTTTAAACTCTGCATCAAGCTCATCCAAATACATCGAGCCGAAGCGATACGCAAACGCTGGGTCAAACATACTATCAAGCGACACATTCTGCATGCCTAGCTTTTTGGCAAATGGCTCGACATTAAAAGGCATGATTTGCATCATCCCAAGCGCATAGGAGCGTGAAACAAGTGCTGGCAAAAAATTGCTCTCTTGCTTGGCGATAGCTAGGCTCATAGCCTTTTTGCTATCATCGCGCCATTTTACCAGCTCGACATAGGGCATGATGTAGTAGTTCATGCTGTATTTGGTGAGGCGGTTGCTAAAATACGCAAGATGCGGGATCGTATCGGTGGTGTAAAATGTTTTGGTGGCGGCTTCGTATTTTTCTTCGTCTTTTATGGCGGTGACTTTTTGGCGTATGATTTGCCATGCAAATGGGTCTTTTATATCGATGATTGGCGCTTTTTTGGTGATGTTTTCAAAGCTAGAGATTATCTGATAATTGGGCGTTGTTTTTAGCTTTTGGTTGGCAAAAATAGAGAAAATATCCACAAAATTGCTTGTCTGCAAATCATGCAAATAAAGCTCATTGTCACTCAAAAGATATTGCCAAAATATCGCTCTATCGCGGAAAAACGGATCAAGTGCTGCCTCGCGTGAGCGTGCGAAGTATTTTAGTGCGTCGCGTTTGCTGCCATTTAGCACTTCATTGATACCTAGCAAAAAGAAGGTGTTGGTATCAGAGATGCTGATATCTGCTTGGGAAATCGCCTTTTTAAAATGCGCGAAATTAGCATCTAAGATGATGCTTTGTAGCACGCGATTGAAGGCGTATTTGTTCTCATGCGCTAGCTTTTTTATATTGCTTGGCTTGATGCCACTTTCAAATATTTTTAGCTTTTGGGTATAAGTCAGGGCGTTGAAAATGCTAGCAAACATCACCGCATCAGAATCAAACATCGCTTGGGCGATATTTGGCGCGCGCAGGATTTTTATCTGGGTTGTAATATTTTTGTTGCTAGCTAGTTTTTTGCTGAAAAACTCTATATCGCTAGCGTTCATCGTAGGCACATTGGCAAGCTTTAAGCCATAGGCGATGCACTCGGCATCCTTTTTTTTAAGCTCATTTATAGGCAGCTGCACGCATGCTACGCTTTTTGGCATCTCTTCGTGAAAGCCCTTTTCTTGCAGCGCCTTTTTTAGCTTTGGGATTTCGGTATTTACGAGTTTGTAGGCTTGGATGGATTCTTGTAGGTTCGTATCTTTGTCGCTTATAAACTCCCAGATATAAAAATCCCTTTCCACGCCTTTTGGCTTGCTTTGCAGCTCTTTTAGGCTAAGAAGTGGCGTAGCGTGCGCGCTTGTGGCAAATGCGCTAAAAGCGACAAAAGCTAGGACGAGTGAAAAAGGCAAGATTTGCAAAAATTTGCTAGGCATTATTTACTCCTCCATTATCTAGCTAGCTGTAGCAGCACTTGCATAAGCACTTGATCTATCACTTGCAGCAAAATCACCACCACAAGCGGGGAAAGATCAATGCCATTTATCACCAAAAATGGCAGCTTCCTGCGCACAAAATCTAGCAGCGGATAGCTTAGGCGATAAATCACCTGCACGATAGGATTGCTAGGATCTGGGCGCACCCAGCTCAAAAACACCGCGATGATGATAATCCACATATACGCCCAAATCAGCATGTGCAAAGTCTGCGCGAGGGCGTTTATTATGATACTCATAGATTCTCCTTTTTGGCTTTTAGTTTTTGGCTTGCGGTTTTAGATTCTAAACGATGCGCTGGCGCAGAATCCAAAAATCTAGAATCTAGCCCCATTCTAACTTTTCACGCGCATGATATTTGCTAGATTCTCGCGCAAAAGCGGATAAAGAAGCGCGATATCAGGACCATGACTCGCGCCACTTAGCAATATCCGTAAAGGCTTGAAAAACGCCTTGCCCTTTAGCCCGCTAGCCTCCATCGCTACCTTTTTAAACTCATCATAAGTCGCTGGCGGGTTCGCAAAGTTTGGCGCTAGGCTTTGTAAAAGTTTCTCGCATTCGTTTGAAAAATCCTCGCCTTCATATTGCGCGCGTATGTCTTTTGGCATAAAAATCGGTGTGATTTTGGCGCGCAATTCATTGAGTGTGCTTGCTTCTTCGAGGTAGATTCTGCCAAGCGCGCCTAGATTTTTTACCGCATCACTAATGCCGCCAGTCGCGCCAGAATCTAAAACACTAGAATCCACACCGCCCAAACCACCAGCCGCACTAGAGTCCACACCAGAATCCAAACCAATAGCCTCCAGCACCTCTTTATCAAGCACCGATTCTAGCAGATACGCCAGCGCGCCATCTTCTAGCCTCTGCAAATGCGCGTGATTTATAAAGCGCAGCCGCGCGATGTCAAATCTCACCGGCGATTTGGCAAGCTTTTTGATATCAAACCACTCTATCGCCTCATTTAGCGTGAAAATCTCTTGTGGTGTGCTGTTTCCCATAGCGATGAGATAGTTGCAAATCGCACTTGGCAAAAACCCCTCTTCAAGCAGCCACGCCACGCTTGATGCGCTATCTCTTTTACTCATCTTTTTGCCGCTTTCGCCCAAAATGATAGGCAAATGCGCGTATTCTATCTCGCGCGCATAGCCAAGCGCTTTATGCACGAGAATCTGCTTTGGCGTGTTGCTCGTGTGATCCTCGCCGCGCACGATCGCGCTGATGTCATATATCATATCATCGCACGCGCACGCGAAATTATAAGTCGGCACACCATCCTCGCGCAAAATCACAAAGCTATCAAGCTCATTTGGCGCAAACTCCAAATGCCCCTTTATCATATCATCATACGCGATGGATTCTGTGCTGCCTTTGAGTCGCACCACCGGGCGCACGCGAGAATCCGCTTTGCCAGAATCCGCCCAGGAGTCATCATAGCGAAAAGCGCGCTTTTGGGCTATCGCCTCTTGTTTTTTGGATTCTAGGAATTCTTTGGAGCAGTAGCAATAAAACGCCTTGCCTTCATCCAGTAGCTTGCTAGCAAAGGCGCGATGTCGCTCGAAATTGCCACTTTGATACACCAGCTCATCCCACAAAAGCCCAAAAAGTGTAAGAATCTGCAAAATCTCTTTGTCTTTGCCCTCAATATTGCGCTCCATATCCGTATCTTCGATGCGTATCAAAAAGCGCTCGCCGCGCTGTTTGGCAAGGATGTAGTTAAAAATAGCAGCGCGTAGATTCCCGATATGCATATCACCGGTGGGCGATGGAGCGAAACGAAGCATGTTTGACCTTTGACATAGATTTTTGGCATTTTAGCACAAAGCGCACAAATCCGCCATATATTAACAATAACGCAATGCAAATTCGCTATAATGCGCGCTTTTATAGCATATCATCGACAAGGATTCTAGTATGAAAAACACGCAAAATATAGCTTTTGACACGCTTTTGATACATGGCGGCAGCACCACAGATGCACGCACAGGCGCGGTAAATACGCCTATATATCAGACCTCGACATTTGCGCAGCCAGCATTGGGGCAGAATCTAGGCTATGAATACTCGCGCACCAAAAACCCCACGCGCGATGGCATAGAAAGCTTGATAGCCGAGCTTGAGGGCGGGAAATATGGCTTTGCCTTTGCTTCTGGGATGGCGGCGATTGGCACGATTTTGAGCCTTTTTAAAAGCGGGGATTGTGTGATTATCTCGCATAATGTGTATGGCGGGACTTTTAGGATTCTGGATAAGGTGTTTGCAAACTTTGGCATCACTTATAAAATCATCGATATGCGCGATCTAAGCGCGCTAGAGCAAGCGATAACTAGCGATGTCAAAGCTTTGCTGCTAGAAACGCCGGCAAATCCTTTGATGAGTGTGACGCCTCTGCGCGAGGTGGTGAAAATCGCTAAGACAAAATCAGAATCTAGAAAGCAAAAAATTTTGACAATCGTAGATAATACCTTCATGACGCCCTATCTCCAGCGCCCGCTAGAGCTAGGCGCGGATATCGTGCTGCATTCTGCGACCAAATATCTAGGCGGGCATAGCGATCTAGTAGCGGGGCTTGCGGTGGTGGATGATGAGGAGCTAGCTAGCAAAATAGGCTTTTTGCAAAACAGCATCGGCGGCGTGCTAGCGCCATTTGATAGCTTTTTGCTGATACGCGGGATAAAGACGCTTGGGCTTAGGATGCAAAGGCATTGTGAAAACGCGCTAGCATTAGCGGAGTTTTTGAGCGCTCATAGCGCGGTGGAGAGGGTGTATTATCCGGGGTTAAAGGGCTTTGAAGGATATGAGATACACGCCTCGCAAGCAAGCAGGGGCGGGGGGATGATAAGCTTTGAGCTAAAAGAGGGCTATGACTATAAGAAGTTTTTCGCCTCGACAGAGATCATTGTGCTAGCTGAAAGCCTAGGCGGCGCAGAATCCCTGCTATGCCATCCAGCGAGCATGACGCACGCCTCCATCCCCAAAGACATCCGCGCGCAAATGGGTATCAGCGACAATCTCATAAGGCTATCTGTAGGCATAGAATCTGTGAGCGATCTTATCGCGGATGTCTCGCGCGCTATCGACAAATCTGTGATAGATAAATCCGCGATAGACAAATCCTCGATAGACAAGTTTGGGCGATAAAATATGCTATATCATAGTATTTCAGAGCTCATCGGCGACACGCCGCTACTTGAGCTACACAAAATCCGCATCCCAAACAACAACCGCATTTTTGTCAAATGCGAGTTTTGCAACCCTGCTGGCAGCATCAAAGACCGCATCGGATTCTATATACTCTCTCGCATGAAAGAGCGCGGGCAGATAGATTCTGACTCTATCATAGTAGAGGCTACTGCTGGCAACACAGGGCTTGGCATCGCACTTGGCGCGATAGAAGTAGGCTGCAAGGCGCTGCTAGTGATACCAGAATATTTTTCCAAAGAAAAGCAGGCACTCATCAAAGCACTAGGTGCTGAGATCTGCCTCACGCCAAAGGATGAAGGCATGCAGGGCGCGATAAAAAAGGCGCAAGAGATTCTAGCTAGCATGCCAAATGCGATAAGCTTCTCGCAGTTTGAAAACCCGGACAATCCGCGCGCGCACTATGAAAGCACCGCGAGAGAAATTTATAGCGATATGGCTAGCAATGGCTTACATATCGATTATTTTGTGTGCGGGGCGGGGAGCGGAGGGAGCTTCAGCGGCGTGGCGCGCTATCTCAAAGAGCGCTCATCTAGCACCAAAGCTGTGCTTTGTGATCCGCTAAGCTCGATAATCGGCGGCTGCGAGAATCCAAACACGCAAAAATCACATATCGAGGGTATCGGCAACGACTTCATCCCCAAAACTATGGATATGTCTTTGATAGATGAGGTGTATAAAATCAACGATGAAGAGGCGTATGAGGGCATGAGGATGCTTGCCAAGAGTGAAGGCGTGCTAGCTGGAATCTCAGCGGGCGCTAGCTTTTCTGCCTGCATGAAGCTGGCACAAAAGGTGCAAAACGCAAACATCCTTACCATCCTCCCCGATGGGCTAGATAGATACCTAAGCCGAGATATTATTTAGTATATTTTGGCAATTTTTATGATATTTTGACTAAATTGTTTGCATCTTCATATTGCTAAAATAAAACAAAAATAATCCTACCGCTTGACGCCTAGGACTTTGGAGGTTTGAAACATGCAGCCAAAGCTTTGGCGCGCGATGAGTGAAGAGTAGCTATAGGATTCTGGGCGCATAAAATCGATGCGTGAAATCGTCTGATAGATGAGGTCTTGATACACACCTTCACCAAGGCATGGTCCATCATCCACGCTGCCATCGATGTAGAGTATCCGCTTTCGCATATGCACATCATACCAATCCATGATGAAATGATACCCCGAGGATAGATTTAGCATCGTGGAGTAGCCTGTGATGATAGGGTAAGTCTCCTCGCGGCAGTAATACATGCCATCATAATTGATGCAAGATGATTTATCGAGCATTTTTGTAGGCACATATTGCACGCTAGAAATCGGCGTGGTTTTTATCGTTTTGACGAGGCTTATGTAGATGATGTTGCGCGCTTTTTGGATGGGGAGCTGGTCTTGTGTGTAGAGTGAGTTAAACCCGCGCCTGCCGAGCAGCTCGATGACATAGGGGATGTATGAAGCCGCGAGCAAATCGCCTTTGTTGTAAGCGATGATTATGGGGGAGTTTATGTTTAGTTGGTAGTTTTGCTTGATGCTAGAGCTGTATTTCATCTCTACCATATTGCTAGCACAGCCCGCGAGCGACGCTCCGGCAAAGAATACAGCAAAAATCACACCGCAGATATAGATAAAAAATCGCACAAGATTCTCCAAAAGTTTGCTAAGTTTTATGCCCTAGAAAAGCAAAAGATATTCCAAAAGCGCTGGAATCTAAAGCAGATTCCAAAACTAGATTCTGCGCCAGAATCCAAACTAGAATCTAAACTAGAATCCAAATCCATCCAGACGCCATTTAAGCAATCCCCACAAGTCCCCAAAACAGCGCGCACAAATACGCATAAAACGCAAGCGCACAAATAAGCATCACCACATACGCCGCGCGAGAAAACATCGCCGCCATGCCAAGCCCTGCATAAATGAGCGCCAAATACCATGGCAGATAATAATCAATGCTTGGGATTTCAAGCGCTAGCACCATATCTAGCCACTTATCAAGCACCCCGCCAAGCCCAAAAATATGCAGCACTATCATCAGCGGAAAATACACCACAAACGCGATACTTACTAGGATAGACACCAGCTGATAGGGCGAAAAATATGGGAAAAAATAATGCACAATCGGCGTGATACTAAAAAACACCGCGATATTAAAACTCGTGAAATACCACAGCGCATGGCATTTGGGAAAATATCGCACAAACAAAAATATATAAAACACGCCAGCCATGGAGAGAATGAAGCCGATATTAAACGCCACACTTGGAAATAGCGCGATGCAGCTAAGCCCCACGAGTGCTAGGAGCTTAAAATTTAGAATCTGCAAGCCAGAAAAATACAGCAAAAAGCCAAACACCGCCATCGCATACGCGCGCAAAAATGAAGGCACAAAATCAAGCACCACCAAATACCCAAACAGCACCACCAAAATAATCGCGCCGATATCATACACTTCATTGCGATAAGTAAAAAATCGCCGCTGCAAAAAGCGATAAGGAAGCACCAAAATCGCAAACAAAAACGCGCTCAAAATCCCCAGATGAAACCCGCTTATCGCCAAAATATGCGCAAGCCCCAGCAGATTGCTAACACCGCGCCATTTTTTGCTAAGCGTGTCGGCGAAAAATAGCGTGTTAAATAAGCTTGCGTTTTCTTGATTTTCATGCTGGCTTGCGATGTAGTCTTTTATGGGCTTGGTGGATTCTTGATGCGGGAGGAGCGAGAAGGTGAAGTTTATAAAAAAGCAGCTTCTAAAATACTCGACAAAGCTACAATTCGTCTTGCCATACACGCGCACATACCGCCCTTGCAAAGGCTTGATATCCTCTCTCGAAGTAGTGTAGAATGTATGCCCTTCTGATTTTAGCTTCATCACCCAGTAGGTTTTATTATCTTTTGTTTTTTGGTATTGGTTTAGGATTTGCGCTGTGATTTCGCCGGGTGTCTCGAAGGGCAGTGCGCGCCATTTGCGATACTCTAGCCCGACTTGCGCCAAAAATACAAGCGCCAAAATCCCTATCACAAACAGCCATTCTTTGCCTTCAAAAAGTGCGATGTCATAGGGCGAGCGCTTGGTTTTGGCGGATTTGGAATTGGCGGATTTGAGTTTGGTAAATTTGGCGAGTTTGGATTTTATGGATTTGAGTTTGGCAGCTTTGGATTTGAATGTGGATTGGGGGTGGCGAGCGCGGATTTGATTTTGGCAAAATTAGATTCTAGGATTTTAGATTCTGGGATTTTGGATTCTGGGATTTTTGCTTGTAGCGATTGTAGTAATTTTATCTTGGCAAAAATTGCTTTGCGAAAACCAGAATCTAGCTTTTTGGTTTTTGGCTTTTGAGATTCTTTAGATTCTAGCTTTTTAGATTTTACATTGCCAGAATCCGCGCGAGAATCTACTCCAGAATCCACGCCCGCAGAATCCACAAAATTCGCCCCAAAATCTACGCCCGCAGAATCCGCCGCGCGAGAATCCGCGCAAAAACCAGAATCTACCGCACCAAAACCCCCAGAATCTATTTTCACCAAACCCACCCCTTTGGATTCCACATTTTTGGCTTTCTTGCCCCTAGATTCTGCTTTTTGCACCCCTCGTTTCATTTTGCGCTATATCTGGATAGTCTCTATCACATCGCTATTATCGGATTCTATCCTCGTGTCTGTTGGCGCATAGTTTAGCTCCTGTGGCTTTTCTTTATCTTCAAATCGTATAAAAGGCTTGTTAAACTGGATATCCACCGTGCCCGTTTCGCCATTGCGGTTTTTGGCGATGATGATTTCTGCAGGCTCGATAGTGTGCTCGCGCTCGCGCGCTAGAAAGGCTTCTTCTAGCTTTTTCACCTCATCATCTTTGCCCTCGCGCTTTGCCTTGGCTATCTTTTCTCTATCCGCGCGCCTCGCATACACATCATCGCGATACAAAAACAAAATCACATCCGCATCCTGCTCTATCGCGCCAGATTCTCTTAGGTCGGAGAGCATCGGGCGCTTATCCTCGCGCGTCTCGACTACGCGGTTTAGCTGTGAAAGCGCGATGATTGGGATTTCCAAATCGCGCGCTAGTGTTTTTAGCCCGCGTGAAATCTCACTAATCTCTTCTTGCCTAGCGCCATCGCCGCGCCTTAGCCCGCTTCCGCGCATTAGTTGCAGATAGTCGATGACTGCCATTTTTAGATTTGGCTCTTTGGTTTTTAGCTTACGGAGTTTGGAGCGCAGCTGCGCGATAGTTAGCGAGCTGCTTTCATCGATATAAAGCGGTCTTTTTGCCATTTTATCCATAGCTATGGTGAGCTTTTCTAGCGACACATCATCAAGCCTCCCCACGCGCAAATCATGCAGCGGGATCGAAGTAAGCGATGAAAGCATACGCTGCATAAGATGCGTAGCTGGCATCTCTAGGCTAAACACCGCCACGCCTTCATTGCGGTTTATGGTGTGCTGTATCATATTCAAAAAAAGCGCGGTTTTTCCCATAGAAGGGCGCGCGCCGATGACTATAAGCTCGCCCGCGTTAAATCCCGTCGTATAGCGGTTTAGCCGCATAAATCCAGTATCCAGCCCCACAAGGATATTATTCCCGCGCTCTTTTAGCTCTTTTATAGATTCTAGCATCTCTAGCACGACTTGCTTGCTATGCTTGAAATCCACCTGCGCGCCTTTGGATGAGAGCGCATAGACTTCTTTCTCGATATTATCGAGGATGTCTTCGCTTTGCAGGCTTGTGTCATTGGTAAGTGTTGCGATATTCATCGCGAGTTTGGCGAGGTTGCGCTTGATAGAGGCGTTTTTTATCTCTTTGATGTAGGCTTCTATGTTGGCGATGGGGCTTGTCGCTAGAATCTGCGCGAAATCCTCATCTGGAATCGCTTTTTTCTCTTGCAATCGCGCGCGCACAAAATCGGCGTTTATAGGCGTGTTTTGCGCTTTTAGCTCGCAGCATACATCATAGATTTTTTGATGTGAGGGATAGAGAAAATCCTCTATCGCCAAAGAATCATTCACCTCTGAAAAAATCTCCTCATCAAACAAAATCGCCGCAATCAGCCCGCGCTCGATGTTTAGAATCTGCGCGCTAGAATCGTTGTTTTTCATTGTTTTCTCGTGGTTTTGGTGTGTATTTTGCAAGCGGATTGTAGCAAAATGTATAGAAGTAAAAGATAAAAGCGAAAGATAAAAACAAGGAATACAAAAACAAAGAATAAATGCATAAAAGCATTAGATAAGCTTTTGGCCTAAGCTTTTTGGCTCGCATATCGCTTTTTATCTTGTATTTTCATTTGCATTCATTGAGTTTGTCCTTAGTTTTATTATACATATCAAATATTCCTTGAATATTACTTTCAAGTCCTTCTGATTTTTGTTTCATTTCTTCATATATCATATTGCCATTTTTTAGTTCTTTTTGTAATACAGCATTAGATTGCTCCAAATTCTCTAAAATTTTTTCTCTATCTGGCAAAGCACAAACTTGCTCTTGTGAGAGAAAAGATATATATGGAAATATAAATACTATTTTAAGTATATTTTGTTGAATCGCATAACGCGCAAATTCCTCATCATTAAGTTCTAATTTATCAATAAAAAAAGATATTTTTTCATTTTTGTTCAAAAACTCCATAAACATAGCGGTATTTTCAGGGGTATAGGTGTTGTCATAGTATTTCTGGTAGGTTATATAGAGACCAAAATAAAAGATATAATTTTTACTTTTTGACAAAAAAGATTGCAGATACCATTCGCTCAATCCCACAAAAGAGCTCGCAAGCAAGTCTATTTCAAAATCATCAATATATCTAAAAAGCTCTTTTTGGTTTTTATAAAATTTATCTGTAATATTATATTGTTTATAGGATTCTAAAAACTTTTCTTCATTAACCATGTAATTTTTTAATGTTCCTATTCGCTCTTTTTCTTCGTATAAAGCTGATATTATACCACATTATTAGCCCCAAAGGTCTATGCAAAAATGAATAAAATAAAGAAAGAACAAAGACAATACCAAAGATGATAACCTTGTTTTTTGTGCTTTTTTTATACCATTGCAGAAATTTTTGCACTTATGACCTCCGAAATATTAAGTTTTTAGATTCTGCCAAAAGTTTAGATTCTGCCAAGCCAAATCGAGTCGCAGATTCTACCAAAACTTTAAGCTAAATCATCTTATTGTCATTTAGATTCTAGTGCATAATTTAGATTCTGGTGTTTTTTGGATTCTGCGATTTTGTGCGCTTTTGATGCAAACTTTTACAAACTTGGCAAAATCTCTATAAATCTTTTTGTAAAATACGCTAAACTTGCATCTTTTGCAAGGCTTGTCGAGATACTTTGGCTTACGAGAATGCTTTGGCTTGTCAAGAATGTTAGCTTGTGAGGATACTTTAAGGAGAAGCGATGTTTGATGAAATACAATTTGAAAAAATAAGGCGACTGCCAAAATATGTCTTTGCCGCGATTAATGAGATAAAGCTTGCCATGCGCCAAAATGGCGAAGATGTGATCGACTTTTCCATGGGGAATCCTGATGGCGCGACACCACAGCATATAATTGACAAAATGTGCGAGGCAGCAAATAAGCCAAAAAATCACGGCTATTCCGTAAGCAAGGGAATCTATAAGCTTAGAGTTGCGATATGTGATTGGTATATGCGCGAATATGGCGTGAAGCTTGAGCCAAACACGCAAGCTTGCGTCACTATGGGGAGCAAAGAGGGCTACGCGCATTTGATACAGGCTATCACAAATCCGGGTGACACCGCCATCGTAGCCGAGCCAGCCTATCCGATACACTCTTACGCCTTTATCTTAAATGGCGCAAATGTCATCAGCTTCCCTATCAAATGGAATGAAAAAATGGAGCTTGATGAGGAGGATTATTTTGAAAAACTCCTTGCCTCTTTGCAGGAATCCGCGCCAAAGCCAAAATTTGTCGTCGTAGGATTCCCACATAATCCAACCACGACAATCGCCTATCTTAGCTTTTATGAGCGCCTCGTGGCGTTGGCAAAAAAAGAGCGTTTTTATATTATTAGCGATATTGCGTATGCCAAGCTTTGCTTTAGCGAGTATAAAGCGCCTAGCATTTTGCAAGTGGAGGGCGCGCAAGATGTGGCGGTGGAGTGCTACACTTTGAGTAAAACCTACAATATGGCGGGCTGGCGCGTGGGCTTTGTGGTGGGAAATGCAAAGATGGTAGAGGCATTGCAAAAAATAAAAAGCTGGCTTGATTATGGAATCTACACGCCAATGCAAATCGCCGCGACAATCGCGCTCAATGGCGAGCAAAAATGCGTGGATGAAATCCGCGCAAAATACCAAAAGCGCATGGAGGTTTTGATAGAATCTTTTAAATCCGCGGGCTGGGAGATGGCAAAACCGCAGGCGAGTATGTTTATCTGGGCGCAGATTCCAGAATGTGCGAGGAGTTTAGGAAGCATGGAGTTTTCAAAGCGCCTTTTGCAAGAGGCAAAAATCGCTGTGAGCCCCGGAGTTGGCTTTGGACACCATGGCGAAGGCTATGTGAGAATCGTACTTATCGAGAATGAAAATAGAATCCGCCAAGCCGCTAAGAATCTAAAAGTGTTTTTAAAGCAATTTTAATTTAAACGCGCTCTTTTTATGCTATCATAACGGATTATAAATAGGGTTTAGCATATCGCACTTTGACTAACTTTGACTAAAGGATTTTACATGTCAAATCTATCACAAGTAGATCAAGTCACCAACCTGCATAAAAACAACGAGCTACAATTGCTATGCTTTCGCATAGAAAAGGGCAAAGATCTCTACGCGGTGAATGTTTTTAAGATTCGCGAGGTGGTGAAATATCGCGGGGTTATCACTATCGTAAGCCATGAGCCAAGTTCGCTCGTAGAGGGGCTTATCACGATTCGCGAGCTTACCATTCCGCTTATTGATATGCGAAAATGGTTTTACTATGATAGTGCCAACAAAACAAAAGATCTCCGCCCTTACAAAATCCAGCAAGATGGCAATGAAGATATTGTGATGATTTGTGAGTTTTCGCGCTGGACTATCGGCGTGCGCGTGTATGAAGCAGATAGAATCCTAAGCAAAAAATGGACAGAGATAGAGCAAAGCACCGGCGCTGTAGGCAATAACCCAACAAGCAAGCTAGTGAGCCGCACAAGGTATTTTGATGGGCGATTGGTGCAGGTGGTGGATATCGAAAAGATGCTTGTGGATGTGTTCCCATGGATTGAGAAAGAAAAAGAAGAAGATCTGCAAAAAGTCTCCAAAATCAAGACAGATAAAGAAATCTTGCTCGCAGATGACAGCCCAAGCGTGCTAAAAACTATGCGCCTCATCCTTGATCGCATAGGTGTGGTGCATCATGACTTTTTGAATGGCAAAAAGCTTATGGACTATCTTTTCGCGCCAACGACAGATATAAGCAGAATCGGGCTTATCATCACTGACCTAGAAATGCCAGAGGCGAGCGGCTTTGAAGTCATCAAGCAAGTAAAAGCGCATGCAAACACCGCTCACATCCCAATCGTCGTAAATTCATCGATGAGTGGCAGCAGCAACGAAGATATGGCGATGTCGCTTAAGGCAAATGATTTTATTTCCAAGTCAAATCCGCTGGATGTGGAGCGCGTCATCAAAAACTTTATGCTAAAGTAGCCAAAGCAATGCCAACCAGCGCAACTAGCATAATCGGGAATAGCGCATATGCAATCTTATAATAATATAAAATTTTTCTCTATCCCCTCACCCAGCTATGTGCTAGAAAAAGACAAGCTAGAATCTAACCTCGCCACACTCTCTGACATACAAGAAAAATCCGGCGCCAAAGTCCTGCTAGCGCTCAAAGGCTATGCGTTTTGGCGTAGATTCCAAGAGGTTGGCAAGATTTTGAGCGGAAGCACTGCTAGCGGGATCCATGAAGCAAGGCTTGGGTTTGAAGAGATAGGCGGGAGGGAGAGTGGCAAGGAAGTGTGCGTGTTTTCGCCGGCCTATAAGCCTAGCGAGATAAACGCGCTTTTGCCAATCGCCACGCACATCATTTTCAACTCATTCGCGCAATGGCAGCGCTACAAAAGCGCGATAGATTCTAAAAACAAGCAACTAGAAACGCTCGGGCTATCGCCCATATCTGTGGGGCTTCGGGTAAATCCACTCTATAGCGAAGTAAGCCCCGCGATATACAATCCATGCGCGCCAAAAAGCAGGCTTGGCATCATACCTAGCGAGTTTCAAAAGGGCGTAGAATCTTATGGGCTGGAAGGCATCAGCGGCTTGCATTTTCACACGCATTGTGAGCAGGATTCTGCCGCGCTGCAGCGCACCTTAGCGCATGTCGAAAAGCACTTTGGCGCGTATATCCCGCAGATGCAGTGCATAAACTTCGGCGGGGGGCATCACATCACGCGCGCGGATTATGATAGAGGGCTGCTTGTTTCGCTCATACGAGAGTTTAAAGCCAAGCATCATGATATCGAGGTGTTTTTGGAGCCGGGCGAGGCGGTGGGCTGGCAGTGTGGATTCTTAGTCGGCGAAGTGGTGGATATCGTGGAAAATGATGGGCAAATCGCTATCCTTGATGTGAGTGCTAGCGCGCATATGCCTGACTGCCTAGAGATGCCCTATCGCCCGAGTGTGTTTAAAGTATCGCGACAAATAAGCGATGAGGCAAGCGATGGCAAAATAGAGATAACCGAAGCGGACAAAGGCGATCCGCGCGAGCCAGATTCTGATATATCTGACATAAAGGCAAGCCAAAGCGCGCACGAGAATCCAAACCAGAATCCACCCAAAACCTGCGGCAAATACCACTATCGCCTAGGTGGCCCCACATGCCTAGCAGGCGATATCATCGGGGATTTTAGCTTTGATACGCCGCTAAATGTGGGCGATAGAGTGGTGTTTGAGGATATGCTGCACTACACTATCGTGAAAAACACCACTTTTAATGGCGTCCCGCTGCCCTCTCTTGGCGTGGTGGAAAATGGGCGATTTGTGATGCTAAAAGAGTTTGGCTACCAAGACTATAAAGAGCGAAACTAGGAAGCAAACTAAAGAGCGTAACTAGAAAAATCAAGAGCGCAAACCAGCCCAGAATCTAAAAACTAGAATCTAGAATCCAAAACTAGAATCTAAAAGCCAAAGCGCAGAGCAGATTCTAGAATCCAAAATCCAAAATCCAAAAAGGAGGCGATAATGAAAAAATTTGTCATAGGCATCGTGGGTGCTAGCGGAGCGGTGGGCGAAGAGATCATCAAAGTGCTAGAAGAGGTGGATTTCCCAGTGGAGCGCATCGTGGCACTCGCCTCTGCAAGGTCGGCTGGCACGGAGATAGAGGCGTTTGGCAAGCAGATTCCAGTGCTTGAGACGACACATGAAGTCTTTGGCGAGCAAGGCATTGAGATAGCGTTTTTCTCCGCTGGCGGGAGTGTCAGCAAGGAGTTTGCGCCAAGCGCTGCAAAAGTCGGCGCGCTCGTGATAGACAACACCAGTCATTTTCGCATGGACAAAGACATCCCGCTAGTCGTCCCCGAAGTCAATCCGCAAGACATAGCCGCCTGGCGCGCGCGCAACATCATCGCCAATCCCAACTGCTCGACCATCCAAATGGTGCAAGTGCTCGCACCCTTGCATGAAGTATGCGCGATAGAGCGCGTGGATGTCAGCACCTACCAAGCCGCCAGCGGTGCGGGCAAGCGCGGTATGGAAGAGCTTGTGATGCAGATGCAAAAGTTTTTTGCATTTGAGCTGGAGGACTGCAAGCCCGAAGTCTTCGCGCATCGTTTGGCGCTCAATGTGATCCCGCATATCGATATTTTCATCGACAATGACTACACCAAAGAAGAGATGAAAATGATAAATGAGACGCATAAAATCATGCACGCGAACTTCCCGGTGAGTGCTACTTGCGTGCGTGTGCCAGTGCTTAGGAGTCATAGTGAAAGCATCACGATACGATTTAGTAAAGAGATGAGTGCCAAAAAAGCGCGCGAAGTGCTGGAAAAAGCGCCAAACATCGTGCTGCTTGATGAGCCAAAAAGCCACATCTACCCTATGCCCTCCATCGCCACAGACACCGATCATACCTATGTGGGCAGAATCCGCGAGGATAATTTTGACAAAAAGATTTTGCATCTTTGGTGTGTGGCGGATCAAATCCGCGTGGGTGCCGCGACAAATGCCGTGCGAATCGCGCAAAAATGGATAGAGCTGGAGCAAGGCAGAGATGCGTAAAGCGCTTGGTGGAGATAAAGACAGCCCAAATACCATGCATAAAATACGCAGTATTGGCTATAGCATTGCTGGCGCTTTGTTTTTAGTAGGCCTTGCCTTGCTTAACACGGGCGAACCCACAATAAAACCAAATCCATTATTTAAAATAGCTATAAATGCGCTATATGTAGCGCTTATTATTTTTGCATTATGCCAGACATATATATTTATAAAACAAAAACAACCGCTAAAAATGAAAATACATAGTTTTTTGATATCTACAAAAAACAAATTTACAGAATCTAAAATATTTTTTATGTGCCTCTTTGCAATCATTGTCCTTGCATTTATATCGCTTATATTTACTGTAGATAAAAAACTAAGTGCAGTATATTTGAGGCGTTTTCTATTGGAGCCAAGCATTTTTCTTATTACTATATATTTTTATTTTGCTAGCATAAATGTAAGAGCAAAAATAATATTTTTATATGTTTTTGTTGCGATTTGCATGTTACAACCACTATTTACAATTATTGATTTTTTTGATTTTATGACAGAGCGGCATATGAAATTTTCTGATACTGATAATACGCATTCGCTAGGTTTTTATAGGGCTATGCCTATATTTTTCAGCGAAGCTCAAACGGGTTATGCCTTTTTTTTATTAATTCCTTTAAGTATAAGCATAGGGGGGCTTATTGCCACAAAATATAAAGCATTATTTGCTATATTGGTTATTATAAACTTGATTGCATGTACATTTGCAGGCACAAGATTTTTATATATCGCCACCATTGTTGTGTGCGCTATGCCATTTTTTATTTTTAGCTATAAGCATAAATATAAAATTATTAGCCTAGTTGGCATAGTGATTTTTGCATTCTTTGTATCACTTTACTATATAAGCGCATCTTTTAGCGACCGCTACAATCTGCAAAAAATACTTGATAATGTCGCAAAAATATGGAGTATGCCACCGGCTGCTATGGGAAAGTTTGACAGCTTGTGTGTATCAAATAGAATATGTATGCCCCAATCATTACCAAAAGATAGTCATATAGAGCTAGAACACTCATCTCTAAGCAGAATCTCCATGACAAAATCCGCCATCCTTGCTATTCTTGATAATCCATTTAGGCCAAATGGTTTTGGATTAATATTATTTGGTAAAAATATAGCACAAATTTTTGCCAAATCTCCACAAAATATGCCCTACCCCATACAAATACAACGAGATGGTTCTATACTGCCATATTATTGGACGAATCACAATGGGGTTTTATATATTTGGTTTCAGTTAGGTGTCTTTGGTGTTATTTTTATGATTTGGTTGCATGCTTGGATATTTATGCAAATGAGAACATTATACAAAAAACACAACCTGCGCCCAAAGAACAGTTTTAATATCTTGGCGCAAATTTTTTCGATAAGCTTAACGCTTCTACTTGTGGGGCTTATAGTTTCAAATCTATTTGACGCATTGCCAAATAGGGCGGGGCAGATTATGCTATTTATGATTTTTGGTATTGCGCTAGCTATTATCCCGGCCTCTGCGCAAAAAGATCTGTCATAATGTCATTTGGGCATATTTATTGCTTATACCCAAATATCAAATATAAGGAGATGCAATTGAGATTGGCATTGTTAAAAAATAGACTATTTAAAGAGGTATATATACATCGCAACAAGGATTCTAGACTATATGTCATAGATTTGCTGTCTAATAGGGGGGGGGGGGGGCATAAAGACAAAAATCAAGCGTAAATTTTTCAAAAAGTTTGGTAGCAGCTTTTTTCGGCTTCGCGTATTGCTAGGCTTTGTTGATATTCCAAAAATAGAGGTAATATTAACCACCAAATGCACGCTGAGATGCGAGTCATGCTCCAACTTGATGCAGTATTTTTCAAGCAATCAACAATTCACAACAAATATTGATAATATAAAATCAAATGTAGATAAGCTATTGCAGAATATAGATTCCATATCGCTTTTCACCGTTTTGGGAGGCGAGCCATTGCTGTTTAAAGAGCTGCCAGAACTTATGGGCTATCTCTCAAAACAGTCAAAAATAAAATTCATAGAGCTTATAACAAATGCTACCATTCCTTTTGGCGACAAGCTACTTGTAGCACTTCGGTCGCCAAAAATACGCGTAGCGATATCTGACTATAGCTCAAATCCTGCTCTAAAAAGCATATTAAAACAACAAGCAATAATGAAATCACTAGTGAATTTTGACATAAACCATATTGTGTTAAAGTCAGCCGATGTGTGGAGAGAAATAGGCGGAATCTACAAGCGCAATAGACCCACTGAAGAAATACGACGAAATTATTTGGCATGCAAGATGCCCTGCGTCAGCCTGCTATGCCAGGATAAAGAGAAAGATTCTGAAGCGATAATATCTATATGTCCCATAGCTTCCGCGCTTGTCAAGCTAAAAGGTGCAAAAGAATTCGAAGGTGATTTTGTGCGCGCATATTCACCCAATTTTAAAAACGACATATTGCGATTTTATGCACAAGATTTTTATAAAGCATGTGACTATTGCCCCAACAAATGGGAAGAAGCTAAGCCAATATCACCAGCAGTACAGACCAAAAAAACATTGGAGTTAATGCCACCAGAATCCACATTTTTGTGATATGATAGCAATCTTATTTGCAAAATATTTAAGCCAAAGGTTGCGATTTGGATTCTGCCCCTTTTGTATCTATAATAGTCCCCATATACAATGTCGAGCTATATTTGCGCGAATGCTTGGATTCTATCATTAACCAAACCTATAAAAATCTAGAAATAATCCTTATAAATGATGGCAGCAGCGACAATAGCGGCAAAATAGCGCAAGAATACGCCGCGCTAGATTCTAGGATAAAATACATGGGGCAAGAAAATAAAGGGGTGGCGAGTGCTAGAAATATGGGGATAAAAGTAGCGCAAGGCGAGTATGTGTGCTTTATGGACCCTGATGATTTTTATCCTGATGCAAATACTATCGAGTTGCTTTGCACCAAAGCGCAAAAAAATGATGCGCTCATCTGCGGCGGATGCTTTAGTGAATATATGCAAGGCAAAATTGTTGTAGATTTTCCGCCACATCTTTTTGGCTACACCTTTGAAAAAGAAGATTTTGTAGAATACAAAGACTATCAATTTGATTTTGGCTGGACTAGGTTTATTTATAGGCTAGATTTTTTGCTTGCAAACAATATTTTTCAACCTCCATATACAAAATATGAAGATCCGCCGTTTTTTGTGCAAGCCATGATAAAAGCACAGAGATTTTATGCAGTTCCAGAGGTTACTTATCGCTATAGAATAGGCCACAAAATCGGATACATTTCATGGGATAAAAAATCTTGGGTTGATCAGATAAGAGGCTTAAACGATGTGCTTACCTTGGCTAGCAAAAATGATTTAGCGATATTGTATGAATTGAGTATTTCGAGAGCAAAGCAAGAGATGAGAAACCTATCACGAGGGATTTATGAAGGACAGATTTATTTTGTAAGCCCTGTCATATTGCTTCAAGATTTAATTAATTGTGCGCAAAAAGGCACGCTAGATAAGGCTATGATAAATCGCTATAATGGCGACTTTGGTGATTTTGATTTTATCCAAAAATGCAAGGCGGCTATCATAGTAGCACAAAAATGGCATCTGTATGCAAAAAAATATTTCAGAATCCGATTATTTAAAGAATATAATATAATAAAAATCTTTGGCTGCACTATCTATAAAAGCAGCAAAAGCTAGAAGAGCGCCTTTATGCGATAGCTAAAGCCTAACCCGACCAAAGCTCACAATATAACCAAAAATACGAATATAAGTCAAAATGCGATTCCAATACATTAGGGAAAATACACAAGAAGCCAAATAGGTGCTACCAGCGCCATTAAGCGCGGTGGCTATACGCTTTAGCGTGCGTATAAAAAATCCATTTTTTGGCAATGGTGGCAGGATTAGTGCTTGTTGCTGACATTGTATCGTTGCGCTTTTGCCGCTATCGGCAAATATTATTGGCGAATTTTTAAAGCGCAATTCTAGCAAAACAAGAGAGGCTAGATTGTAGCGCATTCTTGTTGAAATTTGCGGCATATATGAGTTGCCGCCACTTAGCACTGTGCTTAGCCTGTCTAAATTCTCCATAATAAATAGCATATCATTGATTTTTCTATCCGCAGAATCCGCCCTCTGCGTAATGGAGCTATGATTTAGGCAATAGACATATAGCTTATTGTTAATGCTCGTATAGCTTTTTGCAAGGCTTGCGATGACAAAAAACTTCAGCATGTCTTCTGCCATCGTCAGCGGACGCGTGATACCCTTAAGATATAGCGCGCTTTGCTTTAGCAGGCTTGCTTTGTAGCATTTATCCCAAAGGGTGAATTTTGGAAACTGCTTGCTTTTAAGGAAAAAATTATACGCAATCTGCTCATTTTGAAGCGGTGCGCGCGAAAATCGCGTGGGGAGGAGATAGCGGAGCTTGTGCTTGCAGTTTTCCACAAAGCCAGCGTTTTTGTCCCCCAAATAATGCGCCTTAAAATGGATAATATCAGGCGTATATTCCAAATTGCGTGAAATAATTTTTCTATGAAGCAATTCACAAGTATTTAGCTCAAGATAATCATCAGAATCTAGCGGCAGGATATATTCTCCCTTTGCTTCTCTCTCGCCACTTAGTCGCGCGCCAAATAGCCCCAAATTGCGAGGATTATGAATAATGCGGATTCTAGAATCTTTGTCCGCAAAACCCTGCGCGATTTGCAAAGAATCATCACTTCCGCAATCATCCACGATAAGAATCTCAATATCACTAAAAGTTTGGTTAATGCAAGATTCTAGACATCTTGTGATATATTGTTCGACATTATAAGTTGGAATAACGATAGAAAAAAACGGGCTATGCGACATCATGGAAAAACCTTAAAATATTCTTATATTCCACTACTTGCTGGATATTAAAGCGCAAATTCTACCACAAAAACACCAGAATCTATCAAATTTGCGCCATACTTATTCTGTGGCGATTCTAGAATCTAAAAATCTAGATTCTGGATTCCGCACGCCGCCTCATCTTAGATGTAAAAACTGCGCCAGCTGCCAAAACCGCGTCAGATACTAAAACCGCGCCAGATGCCAAACCCCAGCCATCAATCCACCACCAATCCACCCCTCTGCTATCAAAATTACACATTTTTGAGAAAAAATCGCCGCGCAAAGATTCTCATTTATCTTTTAGTTGTAAAATTACCTTTGCACATCGCAAAAGGAGATGAAGATGAAGAAGATACTCGTTGCATTAGGTATATTTGGTTGCGTCGCTGCGCTAAATGCGGCTGCTCCAGCTGACATCATCAAGACAAAGTGCCAATCATGCCATGGCGCAAACATGGAAAAAAACGCCCTTGGCAAAAGCAAAGTCACCAACAGCATGACGCCAGAGGAGATCAAAAAAGATTTGCTAGGCTACAAAGCAAAAACGCTAAACCACTTCGGTTTGGGCGCAACTATGTGGGGGCAAGCTGCAGCGCTTAGCGACGAAGAGATCGACGCGCTATCCAAATACATCCCCACACTAAAAAAATAAGCCTAGCAAAAGCTCAAATAGCCAAATCTAGCTAAAACACTCGGCTAGAAAGCTATAAGAGCATCTAGCCGACACTTGCTGGCTTTATTTAGATTCTGCCAAAGATGTGAGTCTGAAGCAGAATCTAATTTTCATAATAACTTCATTGGTCATACTTTAGCAATCTTCGTATTTAGAGTCTTTAATTTTTTAACTTCATATTACTGCCTCTTTGAATTTACATTCTGGTTTACAAAAGCTTAAAAATTGTTTTTAGAGATGGTTAAAATATTTTGCAAAGAGAGAAAAAATCTTAAAATAAAGCCTGGGTTTAGGAAATAAAACAAAAAAATATAGGAGCTTAAACACCAACATAAATATTATATCCATATAGCCTCGCTTATGCTAAAAGCCAAACTAAACTAAAAACCAAACAAATACCCGCTGAATGCCAAACCAACAATCAACCCTCCGAGTTGTTTATCTACTTGGTTGCTTTAGATTCTCCAAGTGCTTTGCTTAGGCTTTTTGCAATCTTTTATTTTGCAATTTTCTATTCTCAAAACGCAGAATCTAATTTACAAAAATAAAACTAGGGAAAATAGCAATATATTGCGCTTAGCTTTTGTTTAGGCCAGCATAATATCGCTTAGCCCCCTCCAAACTATTTGCTTGCATCACCCCTCACACCAAAAAAGCAAAAAATACAAAAGCACCAAAAACAAAAGGCAAAAAAACCACACTAAACCACAAACCACAAACCCCAAAACCCAAAGGTGGA
>NZ_MLQN01000002.1 GCF_001854545.1 Helicobacter sp. CLO-3 | reverse complement strand
GTAATAACCCTACTTGATACTTCCGGCACTTCTGCTTTAGCGCATCAAGACTCCATAGCAAATAGCCAAAATCGCCACATCTGCGAGCGCGGATTTTTCAAACACTATCGCAACACTCTCTTTTTCATCGGCTTTTTCCCACAGCTTGTGGCAGGACCTATCGTCAAGGCGCATGAGTTTTATCCACAAATCGCCACCAAATACCTAAAAACCATCGACTTTTACGCAAGCACCAAAATCCTCATTCTTGGCTATTTTCTCAAAATGGTAATCGCGGATAATTTAAAAGACCAAACCTTTTGGATGCATCCGCCTTATTTTCAAGCCTATGATGCCTTGACACTTCTAGCGCTTCTTTTTGGCTACAGCGTGCAGATTTTTGCGGACTTTGCGGGTTATAGTTTGATAGCTATCGGCGTGGCGAAACTCTTTGGCTACAACCTCCCGCAAAACTTCAATTTCCCCTATATTTCCGCATCATTCGCGGAGTTTTGGCGCAGGTGGCATATCTCGCTTTCTACTTGGCTGAAGCAATACCTCTATATCCCGCTAGGCGGGAGCAGAAAGGGCAAATTCCGCACTTATTGCAATCTTTTTATTGTTATGGCGCTTGGCGGGCTGTGGCATGGCGCGTATATTTCTTATATGGTGTGGGGCGTGTATCATGGGCTATTTTTGGCGATTGAGCGATTTTTGAAAGAGAATCTAAAGCCAGCTTTTATGACGCGCCTGCCCAGATTCTCAAATCTACTGGCACAAAGCGCGCTTGTTTATTGCGTGCGCGTGGCGTTTGTCTTTGGCGTGGTGTCGTTTGGGTGGATTCTTTTTAAGCTGCGCGATTTTAGCGATGTGGTGCTGTATGTGAGCGAGATATTTTGTGAGCCGAGCGGACAGCGTGGCAATGCGTTGTTGCTTATGATTTTATGTTATAGCGCGCCGATTTTTGTCTATTATGCGCGCTATGTGGTGTGCTTGCGGATGGAGCACAAAGGCAAAAGCCAGCAAAGCACTTGCAAATGCAGACAAATCACAGAATCCGCGCTTTTTGGCGTGCTTTTATTTTTTATCTTTACAAATAGTGGGAGTAGCGGTGCGTTTATTTATTTCCAATTTTAGTGGCATTTTGAGAATCTTTGGTGCGTTTTTAGTGCTTTTCATATTGTATAACTAGCACTTTTTGTTTTTAAGCCAAAAATCACTGCCTATCAGAATCAATGGCAGTCAAATCTGGTTTTCGCGCAAGAATATATCTATTCCTCGCATACGCCAAAAGGCGCGGTGTTAGGCTCATCTTTGGCAGCGCGCCTTGATAAGGATTTGCTAGAATCTGCTGGGATTTACAATCTCGCTTTTGCTGGCGGAAGCGTGCAAAGTGGCTTAGAAATCATTAAGCGCTCAAACAAAATCCCCCAGATTCTCTACATTGAGACAAATGTGCTTTTTGAGCGTGATGCGGATTCTGCGATGCTTGGGATTTTGTTTGATCCACTGCTTTTTAAGGCGCGTTATTACCTGCCCGCATTGCAAGAAAAATACCAGCCGCTGAATGTTTTTGCAAGCTTTATAAAGCGTTTTGGCGGGAAAAGCGATGAGGAAAAGCGTGCGATAAAGCGCGATGAAAAAATCTATAACCTAAGTATGGAGGGCTTTTTGAAGCGCTATCAGCAGCCTTTGGCTAGCTTGCCAAACTACCAAAACCGCCTAGATTCTCTCCAAAAACAACTGCAATATTTTGAAAATAAGGGTGTGAAAATCATCTTTTTCACCATGCCAATCGACCCGCTTTTGGCAAAACAGCCTCGATTTATCGAGGAAAATACCCTTTTGAAGCAAACCTTTTCTTATCCATTTTTGCCAATGCCAAAGCATAGTGAGTATGAAACCACTGATGGAATCCACCTGCTTTATGAAAGCAGCGAACGCTTTAGCAAAGAGTTTGTAAAAAACGCGCAACAAATCGCACCATAAAACTAGAATCTAAGCAAATCTTTTGCGCGCAATTATTTCTTACCACTTTTTTCTTTCTCGCTACCTCTTTTCTTTCTCACAATTTTTTCTCCCTTGCCATTTTTTCTTTTTCGCCCTCCCTTTTTCACAATTTCTTTTTCGCGCAATCCCTTGCTTTATGCTACAATAGCGCGGATATTTATAGAATCCACGCATCCAAAAGATAGAGGCAATAAATGCAAGATAAAGACGCGATGATAAATACAAACGCAGAATCCGCCATTAATGCAAACAGCGCAAACAGCGCAAATATCGCCAACGCCACAAGCGCAAGCCAAAGCACCGGCAATAGCGATCGCTTTGCGCGTAGCAGGCTGCTGTTTGATAGCGATTTTGACAAAATCCGCCAAAAGCGCGCCATCATTTTTGGCGTGGGCGGAGTCGGCGGATTTGCGCTAGATAGCCTCTATCGCACGGGACTAGGCGAGATAGTCATCGTGGATAAAGACATCTTTGATGCCACCAACCAAAACCGCCAGATAGGCTCACACCGCGTGGGCGAGCAAAAAGTAAAAGTGCTAGAGGAGCTGTATCCGGGCGTGCGCGGCGTGTGCGCGGCTGTGAGCGAGGAGAGCATCGCTAGCTTTGACATCGCTAGCTTTGATTATGTCATCGATGCGATAGATGACATCCCTGCCAAAGTCCTGCTGGCGCGCGAGTGCGCGGGCATGCGCTATGGCAGGTTTATCTGCTCCACAGGCAGTGCCAAAAAGCTAAACCCCCTAGAAATCCGCGTGGATAATATCTGGCGAAGCTATGGCGATAAATTTGCTAGAAAACTGCGCGACGCACTAAAAAAGCAGAATCTAAAAACCGGCTACAAAGTGGTGTTTAGCCCCGAGCCGCCTAGATGCAAGGGGCTTGGCAGCTTTAGCGCGGTGACAGCTAGCTTTGGGCTGCAAATCGCAAGCGAGGTGATTTGTGATATTATTCACTAGGGGCGGATTGGCGGGTCGCGGTGCTTTGGATTCTAGTGCGCGCGTGGATTCTAGTGCAAAATCTACTTTTGCTTTGGATTTTGGCGCGCGTGTTGGCGCGATTGGCAAAAGTTTAGATTCTGCTTTGCGGATAGATTCTAGCGCAGAATCTAAGCGCGGATTTTGGATTAAGCTTTTGGGCTAAGTTTTAGATTAAACTTTATCAAGGAGGCAATTATGTTGGCATTTGTAGCAAGAAACAAGGCGGATTTTGTGGGCGTTGGCGATTTGGTAGATTCTGCAAGCTTTGGCGATATCAAGGCGCCAGAATCTATGATAGCGCGACTTCTAAGCGCGCCCACTTCAGCACTCACATCACGCGCACCCACTGCGCTATTTCCAGCCACCGCGCCCTTTTCACCCAAAATGATGGATGATGAGGATGATATGGATTCTGGCGATGATTGGGATGATTTTGACGAGGATGAGGATGACTTTGATGATGGCGACTACACGCAATACGACGATGATGACTACTACAGCCCAGAATCCGAATACGAGGAGTAATGATGAAGCTACTTGCCATCCAGCATAGCTACAAAGGCTCGCGCGAAGCCACGCTAGAGTATATCGCCAAATCCGCGCGCGAGGGGCGCAAAGCGTATAGCCCAGCACTTATCGCGCTGCAAGAGCTGCATTCTAGAGAGTATTTTTGCCAAAGCGAGGATGTCGCGCATTTTGATTATGGAGATACATTTGAAGAGGATGTCGCGTTTTTCTCTAGCCTTGCTAGCGAGCTTGGCGCGGTGATTGTTAGCTCGCTGTTTGAGCGGCGTGCGAAGGGGCTGTATCACAATACCGCCGTGGTGTTTGAGAAAGATGGTAGTATCGCTGGCAAATATCGCAAAATGCATATCCCCGATGATCCTAGCTTTTATGAGAAGTTTTATTTCACGCCGGGGGATTTGGGGTTTGAGCCTATCGATACGAGTGTGGGGCGGCTTGGCGTGTTGGTGTGCTGGGATCAGTGGTATCCAGAAGCAGCGCGGATCATGGCGCTAAAGGGCGCGGAGATCCTTATCTATCCTACTGCGATTGGCTTCACGCCTAGCGATAGCGATGCTGAAAAGGCAAGGCAGCTAGATGCGTGGCGCACGATACAGCGCGCGCATGCGGTGGCAAATGGCTTGCCAGTGGTGGCGATAAATCGCGTGGGCTTTGAGGCGGATTCTAGTGGCGTGGGCGAGGGGATAGAGTTTTGGGGGCATAGCTTTGTGTGTGGCGCGCAGGGTGAGGTGCTGGCGGATTCTGATATGACAGAGCAAAATCTCGTGTGCGAGATAAATCTCGCGCGCACGGAAGAGGTGCGGCGTATATGGCCCTTTTTGCGCGATAGGCGCATCGATGCGTATGGCGATATTTTGAAGCGATTTTGCCGATGATGCGTTTTGGTGCGCTTCTTATGTGATTTATGAGGGCAAAAGCAGAATCTAAATCCGCCTAGAATCTAAAAGCTAGAATCCGCATTCTAGGAATTTGCGCGAGAATCCGCATTTAGATTCTGGTGCTAAAGCCGCGAGCGATTTAGATCTTGCCCCAAATCCACGCACCCGCGCAAAAGCCCAAAAACGAAAAAAGCCAAACCAAAACCAAACCAAGCCATTTGTAAAAACTTTTGCAAAATATCTAAACCTTAAGGAATCATCTTGCCTACACTAAGCGCGCTTTTTACCAACCCAGCATTTATCGGCGTGCTTGTCATGTGCGCGCTCTGCCTCGTGCGCTGCAATGTGCTGATAGCGCTTTTCGCCTCCGCGCTCATCGCTGGCGTGATAAGTGGTGCGAGCGTGGATGACACGCTAAACACGCTTATCAAAGGCATGTCTTCAAACCTAGAAATCGCGCTTAGCTACATTTTGCTGGGATTCCTAGCCGCCGCGATTGCCAAAAGCAACATCATAGCCCTAGCCATACACAAGCTCACGCATATCCTTAGCCATAGGCTTTTTGGCAGTAGCGTGCTTTTTTGCTTGATTATCGCTGCGTTTGCCTGCCTTTCGCAAAACCTCATCCCCGTGCATATCGCCTTCATCCCTATCCTCATCCCGCCACTTCTTGGGATTATGAATATGATGAAGCTAGATAGGCGCGCGATTGCCTGCGCGCTTACCTTTGGGCTGAAAGCGCCCTATATCACGCTGCCGGTGGGCTATGGGTTGTTTTTCCACCAAACCATTATCAAAGAGATGAATAAAAATGGATTCTCCATCACGCTAGATGACACAAGCGGCGTGCTTTGGATAGGCGGGGTGGCGATGCTTTTGGGGCTTATCATCGCGGTGGTGGCGTTTTGTGCGCGCCCTAGGGAGTATCGCGAGCGGGCTATAGAGATGCAAGAAAATCGTATCAAGCATACCAAAATAGGATTTAGCGATATTAGCATTATCGTTGGTGCGTTTGTGGCGTTTGGCATACAGATTTACACAAGCTCCATGCCACTTGGCGCGTTTGCTGGGATTGTCATCATGCTTTTGGGGCGGGGGATATTGTGGAGGGATATGGATAATATCGTGGATGATGGCATCAAGCTTATGGGATTTATCGCGTTTGTGATGCTGCTGGCGGCGGGGTTTGGCGAGGTGCTAAAATCTAGCGGCGCGGTGGATGAGCTCATCAGAATCTGCTCTTTGGTGGTAGGCGGGAAGCTCGGCGGCGCGGTGCTTATGCTAGTGCTTGGGCTGCTTATCACGATGGGGATTGGCTCATCGTTTGGCACGATATCTATTATCGCGACTTTTTATTGTCCGCTTTGTATGGAGCTTGGCTTTGGCGTAGAATCCAGCATATTGCTAGTAGGCATCGCAGCAGCACTCGGAGATGCCGGCTCGCCCGCATCTGATAGCACTATGGGGCCCACTTCTGGGCTAAACGCTGATGGCGAGCATGATCATATATGGGACACCTGCGTGCCTACATTTTTGGCGTTTAATGTCCCTTTACTCATCGCCGGCGTCATAGGCGCGATGATTTTGGGGTAAATTCTGCATGTTTTGGATGTTTTGTATATTTTGGATTCTAGCTAGATTCTAGCGCGCAGGGGGCAGAATCTATTTTTTTTTGCCTTGTTCTTTTTGTTTTATCTCATTGATACTATCTACGATGATGCCTACAATCATATTTAGGGCAATAAAACTCGCGCTCAAAATATAGCTCACAAACACAATCCACGCATAAGGATACACCTCCAAAATCGGGCGCACCACACCTTCGCTCCAGCTCTCCAGCGTCATAATCTGAAACAGCGTAAAAAAGCTTTTGCCAAGCGTGCCAAAATACGCGGGGAAGTCCTTCCCAAAGAGATTGACACACAGCACGCCATACACATAATAAAGCAAAAGCAAAATCGCCCCAATGCTCGCCACACTAGGCAAAGAGCGCGCGATGACGGAAAGCACGAATTGAATCTGCGAAAATGTCGAAAAAAGGCGCAGGATTCTCACCACGCGCAAAAAGCGCAAAACTGATATATTTCCAACTAATGGCAAAATTGAAACAAGCACCACGATAAGATCAAAAATATTAAATTTTGAGCGAAAAAATGCGCCTCTAAACGCAAAAAGTTTGAGTGCCAACTCAATGACAAAGAAATACAAACACGCAGAATCCAAAGCCTGCAAAAGCGCGCTAGATTCCAAACTAGGAAAGGTTTGTGCGCCAAGCACCAGCGCATTTAGCACCACCACAGCAAAAATAAGCCCTTGTGTTATTTTATGGTTTAGCAGATTCTGCAAATTGCTAAAGAGCTTTGGTTGTGTTTGCTTTATCATTTGGGTATGTTTTGCGTTTGAGCGCGTTTTGCCTTGCTAATTTTAACTGCCTAAGAATCCTACTCTAACACCAGCGCGCCAAGCATCACAAAAGGCATATAAGCAGGCGCACCATCTGTGTAGTAAGGATGATAAGTATCCTCCAGCTCCGTGCCGATACTCGCGCGCAGATCCAGCACCGCGCAAAGCACGCCCATGTAGCTACGCCCATCGCAGTAGCTAGCCAGCGTCTTTTCAATATATCGCGGGATAGATTCTAGCTCATCGCCCTCTTTCATGCGCTCTTTGTTTGCATACACGATTATCGCAAAAAGTCGCTACTTTCAAGCCCTCGCATTTGAGATTTTTGATATCTTTTATCTGTTTGCGCGCGTTTTTGATGATGTCAAAACACGCAGTATCAAACTCGCCATTTGCCCTTTTGCTCGCATTTAGCCAAAGGAGTTTATGCTCTATCCATATCTGCAAAGGATCTCCCTTATCTAGCTGACACCAGAAATCCACACTGCGCGTGTTTTGCTCTTTGCCCTGCGCGTTTGTTATGCGCTTTTTAGAATCCGCGCAAGAAAACGGCACCTCGCTCTCCACATAAGGCGTGAGCGAAAACAGCGCACCCGCGATGCCAGCGTAACCCATGCGCTCATTATACACCAGCGGAAAATCGCCGATGCCTTTTTGGATTTTGAGATTTATCTCAAAAAGCTTCTTTGCAAAGTTGTCAAAAAAGCTTTTAAACTTCCTGCCATTGGTGAAACTATCGCTTGAATAATATTTGTCGAGCAAATAATAGCTGGTGTATTTGCCGAGGGTTTGCATAGTTTTATCCTTGTTTGAGATTTTCTTATTTGCAATTGCAGAAATTACAAATAACAGAATCTCGCAGGGATTGTCCTGCGATTTTAGCCAAGCAGCTCGTGGCTTTTAGTCGGACTTTTAGAACAAGAATTTCTCGCAAAACTCGCGCTAGAACTAGAGCTTCCGCAATATTTGCAAATATATTTTGAAAGCTTTTCTGTTGCATTCATAAGCTCGTGGCTTTTGGTTGGGCTTTTTGAGCAAGAATTTCTTGCAAAGCTTGCATTAGAACTTTGAGAGCCACAATGTTTGCATGTGTAAACAACCATGTTTTGTCCTTTGTGTTTTGGAATTTAAAAAACAAAGGAATTCTAGCCAATAGTCCTACACTTAATCGATACTTAAATTATACTTTATCTATAATATAACACTCTATAATGCGTTTTATGAAAGTAGTCGAGCGGATAAACGAAATATTAAAGCACAAAAATATCACCAAAAAAGAGCTGGCAAGGCGGCTCATCGCGCTAGATATGCGCGCGCACAAAACCGGCGAAGTCCCCACAGAATCCAGCATCTACGCCTACCTAAATGGCAATATCGATATAAAAGCCGATATGCTGCCTTTTATCGCGGAGGCGCTTGGGGTGTGCGAACAGGAGCTTTTTGTCGATGAGTCCAAAAGCGAGAAGATTATCAAAAAACTTTATGCGCAGGATTATAGCTATAACAAATACAAAAATATTATCGATTTACTAGAATATGTATCGCCAAAGACAATAGAAACGTTAGAAAAAACGCTATCCCAGCACAAGCTAAAAACGCAAGCATTCAATGAGATGATAAGCAAGATGCTAGTCTAAACCCGCGCATTTGCGCATATTTGCGCCCATTGTGTCAATACCAACACCAACTGCGCCAACTAAATTTGCCTAAATTTGTAAAGTCGTCATTGCTAAAGAATCAAAATCCGCTAGGATTTTTCAGTCAAATCAAATCTTCGTGCTTTAGCGCGGCACCTTGAAAGGCTGACAGGGGTAAGGGGGTGCAGGGGGACTAGGGGGCGGTCTTGCCAAAGCGTTAGCTTCTTTAGCAATTTAAGCCCCCTGTCCCCCTGCAAGAAGATGGCGACTAGCAGCAAGGATAAAGGCGAAAGGCTAGCGACTAAAAGGCTAGAATCTAAAAAATGTCTGTCTTAGTCGCATTTTGGGTTTGTCGGGTTTGCTTAATTTAAGATTTGAATTTTGCATAGATTATGTGATGTAGAATCTAGGATATGCGCTTGCCGCGAAAATTTGATTTAACTGAAAATTTGCGGGCAAATTTTGGATTCTAGTTTTTTAAAACTAGAATCTTTTTATAGATTGCTTCGTCGCTTCGCTCCTCGCAATGACGATTTTGCCACTATTTGCGTTTTTTGTCATTGCGAGCCGATTTATCGGCGAAGCAATCCACTTTGTAATACCCAAAAAACTGCAAAATTTAGATTCTGCATAAATCAAGAGCCCACACCTCTTTTTTCTTAAATAGATTGCTCCATCGCTCCATTCCCTCGCGATCCTTAATAATCTCGCCAGCCAAAATAACTCAAACAACCTCACTTGCCAAGCCGCATTTCCCCGCCGATGATTACCTGCTCGACTTTGCCAGCGAGCTTGCGCCCATGATATGGGCTAAACGCATCTTGCACGCAGATGCTAGAATCTAGATCGGCGATGATGACATCCGCGTCGCTGCCGCATTCTATGCCGCCTTTGGCTAGGTTTAGCGCGCGCGCTTGGTTTTTGGCAGTCAGCTCGCTGAAGCGCGAAAGGCTGATGATGCCGGGCTTCACGAGATACTCCACACCTAGAGCAAAATATATCTCAAACGCATCGATTCCAAAGCTAGCGCTTTCAAACACTTGGTCTTTTTGCGAGTTGAAACTATCGCTTTGCAGGCATGTCAGCATATCGATTTGCGAGGTGAGCGCATCGCGTAAAAATGCGCGCGTGGCGCTGTCTTTTAGCGGCGGGAGTAGCTTAAACCTCGTATCAAAGCCCGCGCAATCCTCATCGCTAAGTATCAGATGATGTATCGAAGTCTGCGCCAAAATCTGCGCGCCAGTGCTTTTAAAAAACTCGATGATTCGCAAAGATTCTACCTCGCTTATGACATCAAACACCCATTTTGTCTTGCTAAATCGCGCCATCTCACAAAGCCTAGCCACCTCCATGCTCTGCGCGATAGTAGGGATGCCCGGCAGTCCTAGTCTCGTCGATACCGCGCCCTCATTTATCGCGCCTTCACTCAGGCTAGAATCCTGCGCACTCGCAAATATCGGGATTTCTAGCATTTGTGCGTATTGTGCGATTTTGTAGAGCGCGTAGCCTTGCGCGCCGTTTGCGGATTCTAGGCAGATGGCTCTAGCGCCCGATGACACAAGCGATGCTATCTCGCACATCCGCCCGTCTTTGTAAGGCGCAAGGGAAGGCAAAAAATGCACGCTAAGCGCAGAATCTAGCGACAAAATCAGCTCGATTATGGATTCTGTGTCGATTCTTGGGGTGGTGTCTGCGCGCAGTAGCACGCTGCCGATGCCGCCATTTAGCGCTTTTTGCGTGAGGGATTCTAGGTTTTTGCGCGAGAGGGATTTGTTTTTGGGGTAGGCGATGTCTATCATGGCAGGCATGATGACTTTGTGCGCGCACTCGATGACGCGCTCATTTTGCTTTGGCGCTAGATTCTCGCCTATTTGGGCTATTTTGCCTTCTTCTATACGCACATCTGCTTTGCGCTCTTGGCTATAGTCGCATATCACGCCATTTTTTAGTAGCATCTTGCCTCCTTTTGTGTTATTGTCCCATAGCCCACGCGCTTATCGCGCTTAGATTCCCGCTCATGATGAGAATCCCCACGATGATGAGCAAAATCCCAGCGATGATTTCTATCGCGCGCATGTATTTTTTGAGCCCATCGAGGAACTCAAACCCGCGCTCAAGCACAAGTGCTAGCAGCAAAAATGGCACCGCAAGCCCGCAGGCATACAGCACCAAAAGCATCACACCATAGCTAGAAGTGCCAGCCATAAGCGCAATCGCGCCAAATATAGGACCCGTGCAGGGCGTCCAGCCTAGCGCGAAGCTAACCCCTAGCAAAAAGGGCGCGAGAATCCGAAAAATCCTGCTTCTAAGCACGATGTCAAAGCGTTTGGTTTTATACAGCAGCTTGATACGATAAATGCCTAGAAAATGCACGCCAAAGCATAGCACAACAAGTCCAGCGATGAGATTTACCACCGCAGAATCTAGCCAAAAAATCGCCCGACTAAGTGCGAGCCCAAGCCCCACAAACACCAGCCCAAAGCCTAGCACAAAGCCACAAGCCCTAGCAAAAATCGCAAGGCGCAAGCCGCGCTTAGAATGCGCGTATCTAAGCTCTTGGAGCGAGACGCCAGAGATATAGGACATATACGCGGGGACTAGCGGCAGCACGCAAGGCGACAAAAACGACAGCACGCCAGCCACGAGTGCGACAAGCAGAGGTGCTGCGCCCACGCCGCTATAAAATGCGCTAAGGAGGAGTTCTTCCATGGGTTATGCCTTTGGGTTTTGTGCTTTTTGCGTCAGAATCTAAACGCGCTAGAATCTAGATTTGCAATTTGCGCGCGCCACACAAAATATTTGCGCGCGATTAGATTCTGGCATTGTAGCTAGTTTTGTTTGAAAGCACGATTATGCACGCCAAACTTAAAATATAAAACGCAGAAATATAAAATGCAAAATCCGCCCTAGCAAAAATCGCAAGGCGCAAGCCAAAAGCTTTTGCCAAAAGATTCTGCTAGAAAACTTTTTCAAAAACTCTCACTCAAGGATTCTACCCCAGAATCTAGCTAAAACCCTAGCTAAAGACTCCAGCCAAGCCCCAGCGTTTCAAAAGCGTAGCCGGCTCAATCCCCCTCAAACCCCTCGATAAAAAACCCTTTTTCATTGATAGCGATAGGATATGTTTTGCCCTCTTTTAGATCGATGAGGTAGCATTGCTCCAGCGTCTCCGCCTGCGCGCGCTCGATGGGGATCTGTCGCATCCGCGCAAAAACCTCATCGATATCCTCACAAAGTGCCGGAAACCCAAACATACTTAGCTTATATTGAAACTCCATTTTACTCCTTTATTTGATTTGCGTAAAGTTTTGATTTGCATGAAATCTTTAATTTGCGCGAAGGTATTTGATTCGAATGAAGCATTCGATTTGTGCAAAATTCGCCCAAAAATCATCAACATCCCAACTCACCGCCCAAAAAGCTTGCTATGCGAGCCCACATCCAAGCAATACAAAACCAGCTCATCAGCCCTTTTTTGGTATATCAAAAGCAAGTCAGGCTTAATATGACACTCTCTAAAATCTTTTAGATTCCCTATAAGCCTATGGTCGTTATACTTTGCGTCCAGCACTTCATCATTTATCAGTTTTTCTACCACGATTTTGAAGGCTTCTTTGTCGCTGTCCGAAAGCTTTTTTAGCGATTTTTTGCAGGTGGCAGCGAGCTTTATTTGGTATGTGGAGGGCTTGATGTTTGTCATCGTATATCCGACATCATCGCTTCAATACTTTCATAAGTGCTAACTTCCCCATTTTCCACTTCTTTGATAGCTTGCAATAGCTCTTTGCTAGGCGTTTTTCTTTTTGTGAGTGCGTTTTTTACTAGATTTTGCTCTAGCTTTAGGATTTTGATTTCTGCTTGTAGTTTTTCTACTTTTGCTTGCTTTGTATTTAGCATGCTTTGCAATCTTTTTGCGCTATATTTACTATAATCTTTTGTTTGCAAATCTTTCGCTCGCGCTGGTGCGCGCTCTGTGCGCGTTGTTTGTGCTTGTGTTGCTTGCATTGTGCGCTCCTTTGATGCTTTGCTTTTGTGCTTTTTGCTCTTATTTCACGCCACTATACAGAAAAAAGCATAATATTTGCTAAAATACCGCTTTTATTTATCATACATTTTAAGGATAACCCATGAAAACACTTATCTCTACGCGCGATTCCAAAGCGCCAAGCGTGGATTTTGCCAGCGCCATCCTCTCGCCAAACGCCGCAAATGGCGGGCTCTACACGCTGCCCTCACTTCCTCATATAGATTTTGAGGTGTTTTTGGATGATAGCTATGCGGCACTTTGCGAGGATGTCTTTGGTGTGCTAGGCATTGACATAGCGCCTGATATTTTGCACGCTGCTTTGCAAAGCTATGCGCGCTTTGACACCCCGGAGAATCCAGCGCCCATCACCAAGCTAGATAATGCCTTTTTCCTAGAGCTTTATCATGGTCCCACAAGAGCGTTTAAAGATATGGCGCTTTGCCCTTTTGGCGAGGTGTTTAGCGCGCTTGCTAAGAAAAGAGAGCAAAACTACCTCATCCTCACCGCCACAAGCGGCGACACGGGACCAGCCACGCTGGAGAGCTTTGCAAACAAGCCAAATATCAAAGTCGTCTGCCTCTATCCACGCGGCGGGACTAGCGATGTGCAAGCATTGCAGATGACTACCAATGATGCCAAAAATATCAATGTCATAGGGATTGAAGGCAATTTTGATGACGCACAAAGCCTACTAAAAGATCTGCTAAAAAACGCGCATTTCAAATCCGCGCTAGAATCCAAAGGCTATGCGCTCTCCGCGGCAAACTCGGTGAATTTCGGGCGCATTGCATTTCAGATAATCTACTACATCTGGGGCTATCTTAGCATGGTAAAAAGCAAACATATCATCTATGGCGAGAAAATCTATGTAATCGTGCCAAGCGGGAATTTTGGCAATGCTTTGGGCGTGTTTTTTGCCAAAATGATGGGGCTTCCGATAGAGCAAATCATCATCGCTAGCAATGCAAACAACATCCTAAGCGAACTTATCCTAACCGGAATCTATGACATCGCAGACAAAAAACTTGCCAAAACCATTTCGCCCGCGATGGATATACTAAAAAGCTCCAATGTCGAGCGCATTTTGTTCGCGCTTTTTGGCGATGAAGAGACAAAACGCCTGCTAAACCTCCTAGAATCCGAAAAATGCTACACCCTGCGCCCAGATGAAATCGCCTGCTTGCACGAGCATTTTGGCGCGTGGTGGGGCGATGATAAGCGCACACGACAAATCATCAAGCAAGCCTATGAAAAAGGCTACATCCTAGATCCACACACTGCCCTTGGCTATGGCGCGTATCTTGAGCTTTGCGCCAACCACAAAGCGCTTATTTGCTCGACTGCGGAGTGGAGTAAATTCGCGCCAAGCGTGGTAGAATCTATATTTGATGAGAAGCTAAGCGATTATGATGCGATAGAAAAAATGCTCTCACATGGCACTACAATCGGCTCACATATAAAAGAGCTTTTCAAAAAGCCGCTGGTGCATACAAAAGTGCTGCCTACAAGCGATGTTTCAGATGCGATAATCAAGTGGCTTTAGCGTTTAAGCAAGCATTGATAAAAATTAGCTATAATCCACGCTTTTAGCAGAGAATCTAAATTTGCAAGAATTTAATTGCAGAATCTAGTTTTATAGAATCTAGTTTTGCAAGAATCTAAGCGCGAGCTAGAGCAGAATCCAAAATCTAGCACCAAACCACAAACCAAAGGACACGCATGGCGATAGATGAGAATAAGAAAAAAGCAATCGAGCTAGCCCTAAAGCAAGTCGATAAGGCGTTTGGCAAGGGCGCGCTCGTGCGCTTGGGCGATAAGCAAGTCGAAAAAATAGATTCTATCGCGACAGGCTCGCTGGGGCTTGATATGGCGCTAGGCATCGGTGGTGTGCCAAAAGGGCGCATCATCGAGATATATGGACCAGAATCTAGCGGTAAAACGACGCTTTCACTGCAAATCGTCGCAGAATGCCAAAAAAATGGCGGGATAGCCGCGTTTATCGATGCGGAGCACGCGCTTGATGTGTATTATGCCAAACGCTTGGGCGTGGATACGGAGAATCTACTTGTCTCACAGCCTGATAATGGCGAGCAAGCGCTAGAAATCCTAGAGACGCTTACGCGCAGTGGCGCGGTGGATTTGGTGGTTATAGATTCTGTGGCAGCACTCACGCCAAAAGCAGAAATCGATGGCGATATGGGCGATCAGCATGTGGGCTTGCAGGCTAGGCTTATGAGCCACGCGCTACGCAAAATCACCGGCGCTTTGCATAAAATGAACACCACGCTCATTTTCATCAACCAAATCCGCATGAAAATCGGCATGATGGGCTATGGAAGCCCAGAGACGACGACAGGCGGGAATGCGCTGAAATTTTATGCGAGCGTGCGTATCGACATCCGCCGCATCGCTTCACTCAAGCAAAACGAGCAGCACATCGGCAATCGCGTGAAAGCCAAAGTGGTGAAAAACAAAGTCGCGCCACCTTTTAGAGAGGCGGAGTTTGATATTATGTTTGGCGAGGGGATAAGCCGCGAGGGCGAGATAATCGACTATGGTATCAAGCTAGATATCGTCGATAAAAGTGGCGCGTGGCTTAGCTACAAGGACAAAAAGCTAGGGCAAGGGCGCGAGAATGCTAAGGCGTTTTTGAAAGAAAACAAGGCGCTTGCCGATGAAATCACGGCTAAGATAAAAGAGCAAATCGGCACGAGCGAAGAGATACTGCCTTTGCCAGATGAGCCCGAAGGCGAAGAGCAGGCGTAGGCGCAATATCGCCAAGTGTCGCTAAGTGTTGCTTCAAATATCGCTTGATGAAGCGCGCGGCGCGCGAAAATGCTAGAATCAAGATTCTAAATCTAGCTAGAATCCAAACCGGCTAAAAACGCCAGATGCGCCAGAATCTAGGCCAAACTAGAATCTAAGCCAAACTAGAATCCAAATCTAGCTTAAAAGCGCCCAAAGCACCAGAATCTAAAAAATCCAAACACCACAAAAGGAGCATGTATGGTTTATATCGATAATGTCTATGCGCAAGAAGTGCTGGATTCTCGCGGGAATCCAACGGTTAGAGCAAGTGTCGTGCTAAGTGATGGCACACTAGAATCCGCTATCGTCCCAAGTGGCGCAAGCACAGGCAAAAGAGAGGCGCTAGAGCTGCGCGATGGCGACAAGAAGCGCTACCTTGGCAAAGGCGTGCTAAAAGCTTGCGAAAATGTCGATACGATAATCTCTGATGCGCTTATCGGCGTAAGTCCTTATGACCAAGGGCTAGTAGATTCTATGCTAAAAAGCCTAGATAGCACGCACAATTATGGCAATCTTGGCGCAAACGCCGTGCTTGGCGTATCTATGGCAGTAGCGCGCGCGGCGGCGAGCAGTCTAAACCTGCCTTTGTATCGCTATCTTGGCGGGGCGAATGCTATCACGCTTCCCGTGCCTATGCTAAATATCATAAATGGCGGCAGCCACGCGGATAACACGGTGGATTTTCAAGAATATATGATTATGCCGCTAGGATTTGATAGCTTTGGCGAGGCGCTGCGCGCGAGTGCGGAGGTGTATCAGCATCTCAAAAAGATTTTGAAAGATAGCGGACATATCACTAGCATCGGTGATGAGGGCGGCTTCGCGCCAAACCTAAAAACAAACGCCGAGCCAATCGAAATAATCCTAAAAGCTATCGAGACAGCGGGCTATAAGCCCGGCGAGCATATCGCTATCGCGCTTGATGTGGCAAGTAGCGAGCTTGTCGATGAAAGCGGGATTTACAACCTTGAGGGCGAGGGCAGGAAGCTAGATTCTGCTGGCATGGTGGAGTATTATGAACAGCTTTGCGCGAAATATCCTATCGTGTCTATCGAGGATGGTTTGAGCGAGGATGACTGGGCTGGGTGGAAGCTACTGACAGAAAAGCTAGGGCAAAAAGTGCAGCTAGTGGGCGATGATTTGTTTGTGACAAATCACGAAATCCTAGCGCATGGCATCGAGCAAAACATCGCTAATGCAATCCTTATCAAGCCAAACCAAATAGGCTCTGTAAGCGAGACAATGCAAACCGTGCGCCTAGCGCAAAGAAACGCGTATCGCTGCATCATGAGCCATCGAAGCGGGGAAAGCGAAGATAGCTTTATAGCGGATTTTGCGATAGCGCTAAACACAGGTGAGATCAAAACCGGCTCGACGGCAAGAAGTGAGCGCATGAGTAAATACAACCGCTTGCTAGAGATAGAAAAAGACATTGCCAACGCGCATTATCTAGGAAAAGAGCTATTCAAAAAATAAGGCAAGGGCGATGAGACGACTTTGGGGGACGCTAAGCATACCGAATCTCTGGTATGCCATCTATACCAAAAGGCTATTTATCTATGGCTTTTTTGGCGTGGTGGTGTGCGGCGTTTATATCGGGTTTTTGCTATTTGGCGAAAACTCGCTAGAAGTGCTGCTAAGCAATATCTCCCTGCGTGATGAACTCACCGCGCAAGTAAGCGAGCTGCAAAGCCAAAATGCGCGCTTGCAAAAAGATCTCTTTGAGCTAAGAGGACTGGAGCCATGAAAATGCTAAGAATGTGGTGGGATATATTAACGCGCGAGGCAGAATCTAGCACTTTAGATTCTAAGGGGCTGGATTTTGGTGTGGATTTTAGGGGGTTAGATTCTGGCGTAGATTTTAGCGACTTGGATTCTGTGGCCAAATCCAAACTAGAATCTAAATCAGAATCCAAAATAGTGGCAATATCTAGCAATTTTTGCGATTTTTTCAGCGCGCTAGATTCTAGGATTTTTGGCAAACCAGAATCTAAAGCGCTAGAATCCAAAGCGCCAGAATCTAAAGCTCTAAGTTTTTCTAGCGCGCTAGATTCTGCTAGACTTTCTAGGCTTTCTGCCAGATTTTTTGCGCTTAGATTTTTTACACTCCTTACGCCGCTTGTCTTTATACTCGCGCTTTTTGCGCTATTTTTCGGTGCAAGGCTTGAGGCGAGGGAGAATCCATTTGAGCCAGTCATCCAGCCCCAAGAAGATAGCTTCACCTCGCGCAATGGCAAAGAATATTTCAAAGACCTTGATTTCAAGCTCCCAAGCACCGCCAGAATCCTAAAAGAAATCACCATCACCTACCAAAACATCGATGGCTCGACTGAAACCAAAACCATCCCCATAGATGAAAGCATCGATTGGCACTACCCGCTTTTGCTGACACAAAAGAGTGCGATTATCAGCGAGGATGTGCAGTATTTTACGATTAAACCTTTTGAGTTTTTCACGCAGGGTAATAAATTTTACCTCTACACAAGCGCGCCTATCGTGCGCTCATTTGTCCTGCCAGCACCCTATCGCATCGTGATAGATTTGGAAAAAAAGGTAGAGCATCCAAGCGGCGCGGTGCAGCTAGGCGTGAAATATTTCTCCAAAGTATCAGTCGGCATGCACAAAGATTTTTACCGCTTTGTCATCACGCTTGATGGGCAATATCGCTATGATATCAGCAAAGATGGCGATTATTACATCATCTCGGTGCAGTAGTCTAGGCGATGCCACCTTTATCTGCGCCTTGTGATATGCCACAAATAAGCCACCCCAAAGATTCTAGCGCGCGCGCATTTGCCACGCCTGCGGATAATATCGTGCTAATCGGCTTTATGGGAAGCGGCAAAAGCACGCTAGCACAAGCCCTAGCGCTAGAATCTAGCCGCTTTATGTTAGATTCTGATGCGCTCATACAGCAGCGCGTGGGGCAGAGTGTGAAAGAATATTTCGCAAGCTTTGGCGAAGCGGCGTTTCGCGCGCGCGAGGCGGAGTTTATCGCGTGGGTGAGTAGCAGCGTGCGCGGCGCTATCATCGCCACAGGCGGGGGCATGCCAATATTTCACAGCGTCAAAGAAATGGGGCTAGTCGTGTATCTGCGCGCGGAGTTTGATGCGATATGTGCTAGGCTAGATAGCGAGCAAATCGCTATGCGTCCGCTTTTTGGCGATATGGATAATGCGCGCAGGCTTTTTGACTCAAGGCGCGCGCTCTATGAAAAAAGCGCACATCTCACCATAGACGCCACCAAACCCCCCCACACCCTCACCCAAGAAATCCTCCACCACCAATCACGCTAGCTTAGACATAACACCAGCAAATTTGCCTTGATAAATCTGGTCGCGCAACTCGTTGTTTAACCAACTTTGTTCCAACATATAAAAACCATAATCACCAGAATCTACATTGTCAAATTAATCTGCCTGCCGCATTCCTAATACTTCTTTATTTACCCACAATACAATGCAGCCACCATCAAAACCAAAAGCCCCAGTGCTGCGCTAGATTTCGTGCTAGATTCTGCGCCACATTCCACTTTGCTGCGATTTTTATATTTCCCCACATCCGCTTTAAATAAATTTCCGTCGCCGAGTATCGACAAAAATTCGTTTATTTAAAATTTTTTGGAACAGCTATTGCTTCCCTTTGCGAAATCACATTGCAAAGGATGCAAATGAGCTTTAGGATAAACACCAATATCGCTGCACTGACAGCGCACACCACAGGAGTGCAAACCAACCGATCGATAGCCTCCTCACTAGAAAAGCTTAGCTCTGGTCTTAGGATCAACAAAGCGGCAGATGATGCCTCTGGTATGGCTATCGCAGATAGTTTGCGAAGCCAGAGCGAGAGTTTGGGGCAAGCTATTAGGAATGCCAATGATGCGATTGGTATGATACAAGTCGCGGATAAGGCTATGGATGAGCAGATAAAAATCCTTGATACCATCAAGACAAAAGCCATCCAAGCCGCGCAAGATGGGCAGACACTAGAATCTAGACGCGCGCTTCAAGCTGACATCCAGCGCTTGCTAGAAGAGCTTGATAATATCGCTAATACCACCAGCTTCAATGGGCAAAATATGCTCTCTGGCTCATTTTCTAACAAAGAATTCCAAATCGGTGCCTACTCCAACACCACCGTAAAAGCCTCTATCGGACCTACCAACTCCAACAAAATAGGGCATGTGCGCATGGAGTCATCATCATTCTCTGCAGCTGGCATGCTAGCAAGCGGCGGTGGAAGCAACCTTTCAGAAGTATCGCTAAACTTCCGCCAAGTCGATGGGCTAAACAGCTTCCAACTAGAAGCGGCGAAAATCTCGACTTCTGCAGGCACTGGGCTAGGCGCGCTAAGCGAGGTTATCAACAAATTCTCCGACACGCTTGGAATCCGCTCTTCATATAATGTAATGGCGACTAGCTCACTCCCTGTGATGTCTGGGACGGTGCGCGAGCTAGTCATCAATGGCACAACAATCGGAACCGTAAATGATGTCCGCAAAAACGACTCTGATGGACGCCTCATAAACGCGATAAACAGCGTCAAAGAGCGCACCGGCGTATATGCCTACCTAGATATTACCGGCAGGCTAAACCTAAGCTCGCCAGATGGTAGAGCTATCCAAATCCACGCTGGCGGCGAGGCTGCCACGGTGTTTGGCGGCGGGGATTTCAACGGCATCTCTGGATACAATCACGCAATAGTTGGGCGTTTGACGCTTATCAGAACCGATGCGCGCGATATTTTGGTGAGCGGTGTGAATTTCTCTCACATCGGATTCCACTCATCACAAGGTATCGCTGAATACACCGCAAACCTCCGCGAATTGCGCGGTGTGTTTGACGCCAATGTCGCAAGTGCGTATGGCGCGAATGCCAATGTCGCCCAAGCGGATTTGAACTGGAAGGGTATCGGCGCTGGGGTTACCAGCCTAAAGGGTGCGATGCTTGTCATGGATATGGCGGATTCTGCTCGCACGCAGCTTGATAAGGTGCGCGCAGACATAGGCTCGGTGCAAATCCAGCTAGTCGCCACTGTGAATAATGTCTCTGTAACCCAAGTAAATGTAAAATCCGCAGAATCTCAAATCCGCGATGTGGATTTCGCGTCAGAATCTGCGAATTTCTCTAAGTTCAACATCCTCGCACAAAGCGGAAGCTTCGCTATGGCGCAAGCAAACGCAGTGCAGCAAAATGTCCTTAGACTATTGCAATAGCGGGCTAGCTCAAAAGCGCGTTGAAGTGGCTTAAAAATGGCTTGAAGTAGCCTAAAGTCGCTTGGCGGCTTGAAGCGGCTTGCGATAGCCGCGCTTATGCGTTAGATTTAGTGAGTTTGGCGCGGCTAGCAAATATTTTTTGGCGTTCAATCTTTGGATTCTAGACTTTTAATTTTTTTTGGGTTCGTGATTTTTTAGTTTTGTGATTTTTAGATTCTGGCTTTATTTTGATTTACAGGATAGATTCTAGCGATGTTTAAGCTCTCACACACCGATGGCGCAGCGCGCGCTGGCACGCTGTCTTTGGCACATTCTACTATACAGACTCCCGTTTTTATGCCTGTTGGCACGCAGGCTTGCGTCAAATCCCTAGACGCCACCGACATCAAAGAACATCTAGGCGCAAAAATAATCCTCGCAAACACCTATCACACATACTTGCGCCCGGGCGTTGAGATTTTGCAAAAATTTGGCGGCGTGCATGGATTTAGCGGTTTTGATGGTAGCTTTTTAAGCGATAGCGGCGGATTCCAAGCATTTAGCCTAAGTAGCAATGCCAAAAAGGTAGATGAAGGCGTGTTTTTCACCTCGCATATCGATGGCAGCAAACACCTCTTCACCCCAGAATCCGTGCTAGATATACAATACGCGCTAAATAGCGATATCATGATGATTTTGGATGATCTTATCGCACTGCCAGCCAGCAAAGAAAGGCTAGATAAAAGCATCGAGACGACCACTATTTGGGCGCGCCAAAGCATAGAGTATCATCGCGCGCAAAAAGCACAAGGCAAAGCGCTTACCAATCATATCTTTGGCATCGTGCAAGGCGGCACAAGCAACGAACACCGCCTAAGAAGTGCCAATGAACTCGTAGCGCTTGAGTTTGATGGATATGCGTTAGGCGGGCTTGCAGTGGGTGAAGAGACGCAAGCGATGTATGATACTATCGAGTTTAGCGCGCCACTTCTGCCAGAATCCAAGCCGCGCTATCTTATGGGCGTAGGCACGCCGGAGAATCTCATCGAAGGCGTTGCTAGAGGGATAGATATGTTTGATTGCGTGATGCCTAGTCGCAACGCGAGAAATGGCACGCTTTTTACGACATTTGGCAAGCTAAATATCAAAAACGCGCGCTACAAAGATGATGAGAATCCGCTAGATTCTGCATGTGGCTGCTACACTTGCACGCGCTATTCTCGCGCGTATTTGTATCATTTATTCCGCGCGGGCGAAATCGCGTATTTTCGTTTGGCAACATTACACAATCTGTGGTATTATCTCACGCTTTTGCGTTTAGCGCGCGAGGCTATCATCGCTGGGCGCTTTGAGGCGTTTAGGCGAGAATTTTATCACTTAAGGATGGAAAATGCAAAATCTTGAAAACGAACAAAGCGGGCAAAGCGCCCAAAGCACAGGCAAAAAGTTTGATAGCATAACTTATGAAGGGCTAGATAAGCTTATGGATTTGTTTTATGGTAAGGTGAGAAAAGATGAGAATCTAGGGCCGATATTTAATGGCGCGATAGGCACGGATGAAGAAAGCTGGAGCGCGCATAAGAAAAAGATAGCCTCTTTTTGGGCGGGGATGTTTCTAGGAGATTCTAGCTATCATGGTGCGCCGCTAAAAGCGCATTTTGACCTGCCGCCTTTTCCGCGCGAGTTTTTCTCTATCTGGCTAAATCTTTTTTCAGAATCTTGCGCGAAGATTTTCGAGCCAGCCCCAGCACAGATGCTGCTAGATCGCGCACAAAGCATCGCCAATAGATTCCAGACGATGCTCTATGATATGCCACACTAATTTATTTCACCACGCTAATTTTTAGATTCTACAAAGGAGCAAAGCATGCGAGAAGACCGGCAAAAGGTGGCTTTTCTTGATCTCAAAGCGCAGTTTAGCGACATACAAAAAGAAGTCTTGCAAGGCGTGCAAGATGTGTGCCAGAGTGCGGAGTTTGTGCTAGGGAGCGCGGTGAAGCAGTTTGAGCAGGATTTTAGTGATTTTTTGTTTGCGCGCACGAGTGAAGAGCCCAAACAAAACCTCCAAGAAGCGCTAGAGCTGCGACTAAAAGAGATGTATCAAAACAACCATTGTGTGGGCGTAGGAAATGGCACTGACGCGCTAGAAATCGCACTTAGCGTGCTGGGACTCCCGCCAAAAAGCGAAGTGATAATCCCAGCAAACACCTACTTCGCCTGCGCAGAATCTGTGATAAACGCAAATCTAGTGCCAGTCATCGCAGACTGCCAAGAGGATGGCAGCTTTTTGCCCGATGAAAAAATGCTAAGCGATAAGACTTCAGCGATTTTGGCGGTGCATCTGTATGGCAGGATAGCAGAGCTTAGCGCGTTTGAAGCATTTGCTAAGAAGCATGGCCTAAAACTCATCGAAGACTGCGCGCAATCGCATGGCGGCGTGGATTCTAGCGGCAGGGCTGCTGGGAGTGTCGGCGATGTCGCATGCTTTAGCTTCTATCCTTGCAAGAATCTAGGCGCGTATGGCGATGGTGGCGCGGTGGTGTCAAAGGATTTGGCATTGGTGAAAAAAGCGCGCGAGTTTAGCAACCACGGACAAGAGTTTGACAACAACTACTGGGTGAAAAACCGCCATATAATGCTTGGGCGCAACTCAAGGCTAGATTCTATACAAGCGGCGATTTTGAGTATCAAGCTAGCATCGCTAGAGCAGCACAACGCCTACCGAGCGCGCTGTGCGAAGGAGTATCTAAACCATTTGCAAGATGTGGATTTTATCAAGCTGCCAGATGTGTTTGTCTCTAGCGTGTGGCATTTGTTTGTCATAGAGTGCTGCGGCAAAGCGGCGGGCAAGCGCGATGAGATGCTGGCATTTTTGCAAGAAAATGGGGTGGAGTGTGGCGTGCATTATCCACACGCGCTAAGCGAGATAGAAGCACTTAAGCCACATGCCAGAATCCTCCCCACGCCAAACGCCTCGCGCCGCGCGCGCAACATCATAAGCCTGCCAATCGGCGAGCATCTAAGCGTGGATGATGTGGCATATGTCGCTAGCGTGATAAAGGCCTTCGCCGATCGGATATAAATAAGAATCAAGCTAAAAATATTATCGCGTTTGGTATTCTTAAAATCGACGATATTTTATATAAGCAAAAAATAGCGCTGGTGTTAAAATGCCAAAATTCAAAAATATCAATGATTTGACGCAATATATTTTGGATGACTTCGCGCATAGACTCACTTGCGACAATAAATTAGCGTTTTGCGTTTCTTGCAGTGAGCAAAATGGGTATTAACTAGATTCTAATCTTTGAAAAGCAGATATTCTCTCGCTTGCTCTCTTGGCAAAGGCGATACTTCTAGCACCTCTGCGCCCACTTGCACTTTGTGCGCGCTTGGGTTTGTGGTAGTCGCCACATTTGCACCCGCAGCCGCCATATTTACCGCGCCCGCCTTTTCATGCCCTACTTTATCATGCCCTGCTTTTCCATATCCTAGCGTTATGCGCGCAGCTAGAATCTTATCTGCTTGGCTGGCATCTTTTTCCACCACGCCTATGGGTCCTATGTCCTCTAGCAGCTCTATGATTTCCATTTGCGGATTTGGCGCTTTTAGCTTGTCGTTTTCTTCTTGGTTACGCCCGATAACACAGCGCGCGCCATTTGGCAGCACCATATATCTGCCTATTTTTACAAGCGTCGTATCTTCTAGCACCATTTTTCTATGCGCGCTTAGATCTTTTAGCTTGTTTGCGACATTTATATCTGTTAGCAAACACCCCCCACCCGGATTCTCATAATACTTCCAGCCCCATTTTTTCACCATCTCAAGCTGTCTGTGGCGCGCCCTGCCATTGACATCTAGCAAGCCCTCTCTATCCACCCAGCCCATTTTTTCAGGGAAACTCTCTTCTAGCAGCTTCGCACTCATTGGGCGCAAAAGCAGCTCATCAAGATAGCGAGGCTTGCTAGGATCGCTACCACTTGGATCTAGTATCGCTTCAAACCGCTTATCCGCGCCCACCTCGCGCACTAGCTTGCGCACTTGATCGAGCGCTTCTTTGCGCTGGGATTTGGGGCGCTGTCCTAGCACCTCGCCGCTTATGACAAAATCCGCGTCAAGCTCTAATAGCTTATAAAACGCGTTGGCAAACATATTGGCATGGCAGTCGATGCAGGGGTTGAAATATTTGCCATAGCCATATTTTGGCGCAAAAAGCACATTGTCAAAAAACTGCTCTCTGATATCACAAATCATAAGCTCCGCGCCCACTTGTTTGGCGGCGTTTTGGAAGTATTCTAGCTTGTCTTTATTCCCTCCAAAGCCGATGTTGAAATGCAGCGCGATCACGCGGATATTTTGCATGGTAAGAAGTTTCATAGAGATGAGGCTATCGCAGCCTCCGCTAAATAGGGCTAATGCTGTCATATTGGCTGAAGTTCTCCTTTTTTTAGTTTGATGATTTTTTGGCGGATTTTGATGATTTTATCAATGTCACTTTGCGCCTTTAGCTCTAGCTCCAAAAAGCGCAAGATAAATATACGCAACTCCGCTTCAAAGCCATCTTGGCGCAGCGGCAGCGGGTCAAGCGCTATGCCTACTAGCTTTGGGTGGTCTAGCTTATTGGCACATAGCGCTTCAAAGGCATCTTTATACTCGATAAAGATTCTGCTATCGATAAAATCCAGTGCGCGCTCTAGCAGATTCTCATTTTCTAGCATATAGCGCAGGATGAGGCGCTCTAGGCGATCGCCGCTAGATTCTAGGGGCGCTTGAGGGATTTGGGCTTGTGTAGAGACGCTTTGCGCTGCTTTGTGTGCGCCTCTAGCTCGCGGTGCGCTGGTGCCGATGAGATGCAGCGGAATCTGCAAGAGATTTGCAGTAAATGCGGCGTATTCTTCTTGCATAAGCGGCGAAAGCGTGCGCAAAAACGCACTCGCTTCTTTTAGCGCATCCTCTTTGGCAAGCGGATTGCTAAGGTCATGATGACTTGCGATAGTCTGCAAGCAAAACTCGATAAAAGGAATAGGGCGCGCAAAAAGCGAGCGCACCTCATCTAGCTTGCCAGCTAGCACCATATCTGCCGGGTCTGCGCCATCTGGGAAAATCACCACGCCGCCTTTTTTGCTAAGTGGTGCTAGTATGGTGCTGGCGCGAAAGGCGGCTTTTATCCCAGCATTATCACCATCATAGCTTATGATGATTTCTGGGTCGCCTTTGTTTAATAGCGGGATGTGATCGGTCGTGAGCGCGGTGCCAAGCGTGGCGACTACATTATTCATGCCGATTTTGTGGAGCATTATGGTGTCGATATAGCCTTCGGTGATGATGATTTGGCTTTTTTGAAATACCGCTTGTTTGGCGATGTGGTAGCCATAAAGCAGGCGCGATTTATTAAAAAGCTTTGTTTGGGGCGAGTTTATGTATTTGGCAAGCCCATCTTTTAGCGTGCGCCCGCCAAAGCCTACGATTTTGCCATTTGGCGAGTATATGGGGAAGATGATCCGATCGTTAAAACGCGCATACATTTGCGAGGCGCTGTTTTTGGCGCTGTAGCCGCCGTTGTAGCTGTTGGAGTAGCCGCTATTTGGATTCTGGTTGGCGCTTTTGCCTAGTATGCCATTTTGCAATAATTCATCAAAATCTAGCCCATTGCCATTGATAAAAGAGAGATTTTGCTGGGTGGAGGGGCAAAATCCTAGATTAAACCGCGCGATAAGCACATCATCGATGCCGCGCTTATGCAAATACGCTAGATTCTCCCTAGAATCTAATAATCGCTCATGGTAAAACGCGGCGATTTTCTCTAGCGTGTCAGATTTTTTGGTGGGCGTTTTGCTGTCGTATTCTAGGCGGAAATTCATCATATCAGCGATTTTCTCCACCGCCTCGACAAAGCCCGCTTTCTCATACTCCATCACAAACTTTATCGCATCGCCGCCTATATCGCAGCCATAGCAGTGGAAAAGCCCTTTGCTGGGCGATACCATAAAGCTTGGCGTTTTTTCATTGTGGAAGGGGCAGCATGCGGCGTAGTTGCTCCCCACGCGCTTTAGGTCGATGTAGCTGCCTATGACTTCGATGATGTCGATGTTTGTTTTTAGATTCTCGATAGATGAGGCGGTGATCACGATAAGCCTTCTTTAATATAATATTGCGTAGTTTTCTAGTTTTTTAAAGCTTGCGATTATGCCTAGTATTTGGTTAGAAAAACATAAATCCCACAAAGCCATGCGCCAATTTTTCCAAACTCTTAAGGGCTTTGTATAATCATTCTTTAGTCAATATGACTAAATATTTTTTATATATTTACTATAAAGTATTGACTTATTTAACATAATTACCTAAAATCTCGGCACTTAAATTTTTTAAGTGCTAATTTAATCCCAAAGGAGAACCAAATGAAATTCAAGCCACTTGGCGAGCGCGTCCTTGTAGAGCGACTCGAAGAAGAAAGCAAAACAAGCTCTGGGATAATCATCCCTGACAACGCCAAAGAAAAGCCGCTTATGGGTAAAGTAATCGCGATAAGCAAAAAAGTCGCTGATGACAAACTACTCAAAGAAGGCGAGACAATCGTATTTGGCAAATATGCTGGAAGCGAAATCAAGCTAGATAGCAAAGAATACATTGTCCTAGAAATCAAAGATGTGCTAGGCGTGCTAGGCTAAGCCGCCAGCCAAACACCAAAACTACCTCAAGGAGAAAAACATGGCAAAAGAAATCAAATTTAGTGATAATGCGAGAAACAAACTTTATGAAGGCGTGAAGCAACTAAGCGATGCGGTAAAAGTCACTATGGGACCACGCGGGCGCAATGTGCTTATCCAAAAATCCTATGGCGCACCAACCATCACAAAAGATGGCGTAAGCGTGGCTAAAGAAATCGAGCTTGCAGATCCTATCGCAAACATGGGCGCACAGCTAGTAAAAGAAGTGGCTAGCAAGACAGCAGACGCGGCGGGCGATGGCACAACCACAGCTACCGTGCTAGCAGCTAGCATCTATAAAGAAGGCCTAAGAAACATCACTGCTGGCGCGAATCCTATCAGTGTAAAACGAGGCATGGACAAAGCAGCAGAAGCGATCATTGCTGAGCTTAAAAAATCTAGCAAAAAAGTAAGCGGCGCAGAAATCGCACAAGTCGCTACTATCTCTGCAAACTCTGATGTAAGCATCGGTAAAATCATCGCTGAAGCTATGGAAAAAGTAGGCAAAGATGGCGTCATCACCGTAGAAGAAGCAAAGGGCATCAATGATGAGCTAAGTGTGGTTGAAGGTATGCAGTTTGACCGCGGCTATTTGAGCCCATATTTTGTGACAAACGCGGACAAAATGACTACGCAGCTAGAAAATGCGTTTATCTTGCTGACTGACAAAAAAATCTCTTCTATGAAAGATATTTTGCCTCTGCTAGAATCCACTATGAAAAGCGGCAAGCCTCTACTTATCGTAGCAGAAGACATCGAGGGCGAGGCGCTTACTACGCTTGTGGTAAATAAACTTCGCGGCGTGCTAAATGTAGCAGCAGTGAAAGCACCTGGATTTGGCGATCGCCGCAAAGAAATGCTAAAAGACATCGCTATCCTTACAGGCGGGCAAGTCATCAGCGAAGAGCTTGGCAAAACGCTAGAAAACGCTGATATCGAAGATCTCGGACAAGCAGCACGCATCGTCATAGACAAAGACAATACCACAATCGTCGATGGCAAAGGCAAAAGCGCTGATGTCAAAGCACGCGTAGCGCAGATAAAAACGCAAATCGCAGAAACTACCAGCGACTATGACAGAGAGAAATTGCAAGAGCGCTTGGCGAAGCTTTCTGGCGGTGTAGCGGTGATAAAAGTCGGCGCTGCTAGCGAAGTAGAGATGAAAGAGAAAAAAGATCGCGTAGATGACGCGCTAAGCGCTACAAAAGCAGCCGTAGAAGAAGGCATCGTAATCGGCGGCGGCGCAGCACTTATCCGCGCAGCACAAAAGGTAAATCTAAAGCTTAGCGGTGATGAGCTTATCGGATATGACATCATCAAGCGCGCTATCAAAGCGCCTCTAGCGCAAATCGCGGCAAATGCGGGCTTTGATTCTGGTGTGGTTGTCAATGAAGTAGAGAAGCAAAAAGATTCTTTTGGATTTGATGCGAGCAGCGGCGAGTTTGTAGATATGTTTAAAAAGGGCATCATCGATCCGCTAAAAGTAGCTAGAGTGGCGCTACAAAACGCGGTATCTGTGTCTAGCCTACTGCTTACCACAGAAGCGACTATCAATGAAGTAAAAGAAGACAAACCAGCCCCAGCAATGCCTGATATGGGTGGAATGGGCGGTATGGGAGGCATGGGCGGTATGATGTAATACCGCACGCCTCCGCGCCTCATGTTTTACGCTTTAATGTTTCATGCGCCCCGCGCGCCTTATATTTTTACGCCTTGCATGTCTCGCGCTTTGCGCGCATGCATTCTTTGCGCATTGCATGTCTTGCGCTTCACATGCATTGCGTTCCTCGCGCTTGGCATGCCTCGCACTTTGTATTCTTGGCGCATTGACGCGGCGTTTTGCATAATGCAAGGCGCCGGTGTCGATACAAATACTTGGCTAGAATCTAGATTCTAGCCGATAAACATTTGCTTGCTGGTTGCCTTATAACTTGTCCTGCAAAATCTAAAATTATAAAACTGCTATATTTTTCACCCTTATAAAATACACCAATAAGCTATTTAACAATAATGCATTTGACTATATTTTAACACCAAATCATCCGCATTGTTGATTTTACCAAGCCTCAATGCTTCAAAACAGCTCTTTTATATCCACCTCAAGCACCTGCGCGATTTTATACAAATGCTCTAGGTTAAAATGAATGTTTTTATACCCAGCCTCCGCGCCAGCCACCAAAGAAACAGATTTGTAGCCGATAGCGAGGCTTAGCTCAAGCTGCGATAGCCCCTTTTCTTTGCGGATTCTGGCGACATTTTGCGCGATTTGATGATGAAAATGCGCAATTTGGCTTTTGGAAATTTCATCTGTGCTTTTATCTTTGCTGGTATTTTTTGGCATACAGAAACTCTATTATTATAGATTTTCTTAAGTTTATTTGTTTTAAAATTCTTTTTCACTCTAGCATAATAGAGTAGAATCTAGCCCAGCATCAGCTTTGCCACCACCACCACGCACACGCAAATCACAAGCGCAATATGATGATAATACTCCCTAAAAGGATCGCGCGTCTTGCGGATGATGATAAAATACAGCGAAAAAGGCGTAAGCACAAAAAGACTCGCCACGAGCGCGATTTTCAGCCACAAAAGCTTTTGAAAATCATTTTGCCAAAATCCCAAATCCCCGCCAAAATACTGCGCCCCCAGCATCGCACCAGAGCCTATAAGCACCAAAAATCCCACACCCATGCATAAAGCAGATGGCTTCAAAATCTCGCGCTTTAGCGATTTGAACGCCTCTTTGCTGCGCGTTTTGCCAAGCCGCGCGAAAATAAACACATCATACATCAAATACCCTATCACCACGCACGCACTCAAAATGTGGATAATTTTTAGCGCAAGATAGAAAAATGCCGGATACATAAAATCGCCTTTGTGGTGGGGTTGGATTCTGCGTTTTGCTGCTTGTCGTTGCCTGCTTGTCGTCGTTTGTTTGCTTGCTGCGCGCTTGGGGTTTGGCGACCTACATGCCTAGAATCTAAGTGCCGGCGTTTGGATTTTGCAGCGCTTAAGATTCTGCTTTTGTCGCGCCTTATGTGGCTAGTTTATTGCGCGCTTTGGATTCTGGTTTGCCACGCGTTTTAGATTCTGGCTTTGGCGCGGACTTTTGGCGACTTGGTGGCTATTGTTAGCGATATTTCCAAGCTAGCGATATTGCAACTCGATTATGATACTTTATCTTGATTTTACCAAAATTTGGCGCGATTATACCAAAAGCGCGCGAGATTCTGATACAATCTGCTAGCAAATCGCGACGAAATCTAGAATCCGCGCAAAGCGACGAAGCAATCTAGAAAAATAAAAATCGCAAAATGAATTCGAGCTGCCAAAATGGATTGCTTCGTCGCTTTGCTCCTCGCAATGACAGGAAGGGCGGATTACTAAAAAGCCAAAAGTGCAAAAAAATAGAATCTAGAACTAAAAAATAACAAACAAAAACCCAGAATCCAAAATTAAAAATAAAACCAAATCCAAAAAAGGAGTAGCATGCGTTTTGAAGTGAGTGGCATCCAAAACGCAAAGCCTATAAACATCACTCTGCATGCCACCTCGCGCGCGCAAGCCAAACAGCTCGCTACAAACCTCCACATCACAAACGCGCGCCTAAGCCTCCGCCCGAGCACTTTCATCAGCTCCTTCGCTAACCCCTTTGGGCGCAAGCCCAGCCCGCTTGTGCTTTCGCAAAACCTGCATCTTTTTGCCATCATGCTAGATTCTGCCCTGCCGCTCAAAGACACGCTAGAGAGCCTCGCACAAAGCGCGCCGAGCGCATTTTTGCGCGATATGTATAGGCAGATTCTGCTTTGCATCCAAGCTGGCTTATCGTTTCAAGAAGCGCTCGCCCCCTTTTCGCGCATCTTTAGCCCCATGGGCGTGGCACTCCTAAGCGCTGGGGTAGAGTCAAGCCAGCTTCCACAAATGCTAAAAATCCTCTCCGCCTATTTCAAAGATCTGTCAAACAATCACGCCAATTTTTTAAAAGCGCTGTTTTACCCCTCATTTGTGCTGCTTAGCATATGCGTGGCGTTTGTGGTTATCGCGTATTTTGTGATACCGCAGTTTGCCGAGCTTTTTGCGTCGTTTGGCGCGGTGCTGCCGCTTAGCACGCAAGCGCTCATGGCGGTATCTAGCGCGCTTCATAGCTATGGGGCGTTTATCGCGCTTGGCGCGCTGCTTTTTGGCGCGTTTGTGTGGGGCTGTGTCGCGCGGGAAAATGCGCTATATAGGCGTTTTGCAGCGGCGTTTTTGCGCGCACCGCTGTTTGGCTCGCTTGTGGTGTATAGGGATTTGTGGGCGTATTTTTTGAGTTTTTGGTATCTTTATACCGCGCGCCTTGATTTCAAGCAGGTTTTGCACCTCGCCGCGCACGCTATCCAAAGCCCCATCATCAAAGCGCAGATTTTGCAATCCGCCGAACTTGTGGCGCGCGGGCAGAATCTTGGCGTGGCGTTTGCGCGCTGCAATTTCATCGATAATAATATCAAACATTTTCTAGCCACTGCCGATAAATCCGGGCAACTAGAGCAGATGCTAGAGCTTAGCACGAAGTATTATCAAGGGCTTTATGAGCAGAAAATCGCTAGGATTTTGGCGTTTATCGAGCCGCTTTCTACGATGCTTATCGCGCTTGTCGTGGCGTGGCTGGCGTTTGGGATATTTTTGCCGATTTGGGATCTTGGCGGGATAAATCTATGAAAAATCTTGCAAATATGGGAAATGCTGATAAGAAGCCAAAAATCGCGATTAGCATAGGCGATCTGAATGGCGTGGGGCTAGAGATCATTTTGCGCGAGCTAAAGCATACGCTTAGTGTGTGTGAGCCGATATTTTGCGCGCATAAGGGGGTGCTTTATCAAGCGCTTGAGATTTTGAAAATGCGTGCGCGAGAATCTAGTTTGTCAGAATCCGGCGCGCCAAAATCTGATGTGTCAGAATCCGCCTCACCAGAATCCGCTTCGCCAGAATCTAATTTGCCAAAATCCAGCCACATAGATTTTGATGAGATAAAGCAACTTTTGGATTCTCTGCCAGAGCGCCACTTCGCCCCGCCAGCGCAAAAAGAGCTGCGTATCAAAGCAGATTCTAGCATCGATAAGGCAAGCGGGGCTTACAGCTTTGCAAGCTTCATAAAAGGCGTGGAGCTGGCAGAATCGCATGCCAGCGCGCTACTCACGCTCCCCATCCACAAAGCCGCGTGGAAAGAGGCGGGCGTCGCATTTGCCGGGCATACCGAAGCCCTGCGCGCGCGCTATGACAAAGAGGCGATAATGATGTTAGGCTGCGCGCAAATGTTTGTCGCGCTTTTTAGCGATCATATCGCGCTTGAGCGTGTTAGTGCTTGCATTAGCGTAGAATCTTACACGCGCTTTCTCATAAACTTTGCGCGCGCTTTTTCTTTCACACAGGCGCTCGTGCTTGGGTTTAACCCGCATTGTGGCGATAATGGCGCGATAGGCGGCAAAGAAGATGAGCTGATACAAAAAGCGCTAAGAAACGCCAATGAAGCGCTAGGCAGAGAGGCTTACGCTGGCATAGTCGCGCCAGATAGCGCGTTTGCACCGCATATGCGCGCGAAGTTTCGCGTGTTTGTCGCGCCTTATCATGACATCGGCTTAGCGCCGCTCAAAGCGCTGTATTTTGATGAGAGTATCAACATCAACCTAAATCTACCGATAAATCGCGTCTCTGTCGATCATGGCGTGGCATTTGACATCGCGTATAAGGGCATCGCGCACACGCAAAGCTATCGCAATGCGCTAGATTTTGGCATCGCAGAATCTAAAACGCCTCTGGAATCTAAAAAATCTTTGGACTCTAAAAACGCGCCAGAATCCAAAAAATCTCTAGAATCCAAAACATCCAAAACACCCAGCCGCCAGCTAATCCTAGCCAGCACCAGCCCCACGAGAGCGGAGATTTTGCGCGCGCATGGTATAGAGTTTATCCAGCTAGAGAGTGGATTTGATGAAGATAGCTTGCAAACTAGCGAGCCCAAATCCTTCGTCTTCCAAGCATGTCAAGGCAAAATGGACGCCACGCTCAAACGCCTCCGCGCAGAAAATAGGCTAGAATCCGCGCTAGATTCTGGCGTTTTGGTGGCTGATAGCGTGATAAGCGTGGGCGGCGTGCTACAAAGAAAAGCTAAAAGTGCCAAAGAAGCGAGAAATATGCTAGAATTCCAAAGCGCAAAGCGTATAAGCGTCATCACCGCGATGAGCTACCAAAGCGCGCGCGGCGCATTGCAGGATATGAGTGCGTGTCATTTAGAGCTAGATGCGTTTATGCTTGATGATATGCTTTTGTATTTGGATTCTGGTGAGTGGCGCGGAAAGGCGGGCTGCGTGATGGTGGAGGGATTTCACCGCCGCTACATACGCCGCCGCTTAGGGCTAGAATCTTGCGCGCGCGGGCTTAGCATAGAGCGACTTTTGGCATTTTGGGAGATTGTATGAATACCGCCGTCATCACTATCATGCTAATCGTATCTATCGCTATCGGGCTTATCGGGCTTGTGGTGTTTTTGTGGGGGCTTAGGAGCGGGCAGTTTGACGATGCGCAGAAAATCACACATGGAGCGCTGTTTGATAGCGTGGAGGATCTAAACTTCGCGTATCAAATCTCGCAGAAAAATTCGCAAAACTCAAAAAAAGGAGAAAATATGGCAGATTATACATTGGCAATCATAGGCGCAGGACCCGGCGGTATCGGCGCTGCGGTAGAGGCGAAAGCAAAAGGCATTGATAAAGTGGTGCTTTTTGAAAAAGGCAAAGAGCATAATGCGACTTTGCGAAAATTTTACAAAGATGGCAAGCGCGTAGATCGCGACTACAAGGGGCAAAAAGTCGAGCTGACTGGGAGCGTGGATTTTCAAGATGGCACGAAAGAGAGCGCGCTGGCGATGTTTGATAAACTGCTGGCAAAAAACAGCATAAATGTCATCTATGAAAGCGATGTAGAATCCATCCGCAAGCAGCCTGATGGCAGCCTAGAAATAAGCGCTGGGGGCAACAAAACATATAGCGCAAAATACGCAATAATTGCCATCGGCAAAATGGGACAACCAAACAAGCCAAGCTACAAAATCCCCCCAGCGATACTGCGCCAAGTGAATTACAACGCCTCTAGCGTGCAAGCGGGCGAAAAGCTACTCATCGTAGGCGGGGGCAACTCCGCGGTAGAATACGCATGCGAGCTGGCTGACACGCATGACACCACGCTAAACTATCGCCGCGAAACCTTCTCGCGCATAAACGACACCAACGCCGAGGAGCTAGCCAAAAAACGCGAGAGCGGCGCGCTAAAGATGAAGCTAGGCATCGATATAGAAAGCTTGAGCGAAAAAGATGGCAAGGTGGAAGCGCATTTTAGCGATGGCACTAGCGAGGTGTATGATCGCGCGATATACGCTATCGGCGGGTCTTCGCCGGTGGATTTTCTCAAAAAATGTCAGCTAGAGCTTGATGAAAACAATATCCCAAAAGTCGATGAGAATCTGCAAAGCTCCGTGGCGGGCGTGTTTGTGGCTGGGGATATATTGTTTAAATCCGGCGCTTCTATCGCTGTGGCAATCTCACAAGCGGATAAAATAATAAACTATATAAAAAGTCTAGAGGGGTAAAAGGCGCACTAGTGCCGAACCTAGATTCTGCAAAACTCGCACGAGGCGCAGGCGTGGATTCTGGCGGATTTGGAAAAGTAGTTTTATAAAATCTGCCAGAATCCAAAATCTATTAATGCAAAATCTCAATTCGTCATTACTAAAGAAGCTAACGCTTTGCGAGCGTAGCGAAGCAATCTATAAAAACCGACAAACTACGCGAAATCGTCATTGCGAGCCGCACTTGTGCGGCGCGGCAATCCATAAAAATCCGCAAGGATTTTTGGGTAAAATAAATTGAGATAGAAGGCGCGTAAGCGCCAAACCTAGATTCTAGTTTGACAAAACTAGAATCCAAAATTTGCTTTGCAAATTTTCAATCGCATCAAATCTCCGCACTTTAGCGCACACCTAGATTCTGCATAGATTTTGCACCGCAGAATTGCAGAATCCAAATCTCAAACTAGGCAAGATTTTTGAAACCCGCAAAACCCAAAAAAATCAGAATCTACAACCTTAAGAATTCCAAAAACTCAAAATCCAAGAATCAAAAATTGCAAATTGCAGATTCCAGAATCCAAAATCTAAGATTCTGAATTGTGGATTCTAAGTTTTAAGATTCCAAGATTTCAAAATACCCGATTCCGAAATTCCAGATTTCAAAAATTCATATTTCATATTCCAAAATCCCAGAATCCAAATCCCCAAGTGGGGATAGTTGAGATAGTTGAGCTAGCCTAGCGATTAGCATTTGGCAAACTAGAATTTTGGCAAACTAGAATTTTAGCGAGCTAGTCTAGCAGCCTAGAATTTATACGCATACGACAGCATTATGGTGCTGCGTGGTGTGGTGGAGATTTGGAATATATCTGAACCGAGTTCGCCCTCTCCATTACCATCCTTGTTAAACACCATTTTGCTGTTGGTATATCCTCTATAAAGATAGCTTATGAAAACCTGATGATGCACTTTGTAGAAATAATGAATTCCAATTCCTGTAGTCCAAGTGAATTTACTATAGCTTGGAAAATTGGTTGTCAATGTGTAGCCTTCAGCCATATTTGCATCTGCTCCTTGCCCCACAAATGTGCTTCCTTCAAACCCTGTGCTTACATGCGCGCCAAAGTTGTGATTGCCTTTGTAGATGAAGTCGTAAAGATAGCTAGCTTCTAGTCCATATTGCAGCGCGTGGATGCTTACATCTATATTCGCTGTTTGCATTGGGAGCGATGTTGTATCTGTAATATTCCCCATTTTTTTCGAGTTATAATTGCTATAGCCTATATAGCCTTTAAACCTAAAGCCAGCATTTTGTGCGTAATACCACTGCCAGCCAAAGTCGAGATTCACAGGCACAGCAACAAAGCTTTTCTCCAAGCTAGATTCTAGGATGTCTGTGCTAGGTATTGGCATCCAATTTTCCCCAAACGCCAAACCAACGCTACCGCCAATAAAGCATCCTGTGCTTGCATGCTGTCCTTTGCAGAATCCAAATGCACCGCCTTTGTCTGCTTTGCTGGCGGCGCTGATAGATTTAGATTCTGCACTAGAATCTACTTTTTGCACTTGTGCTTGTGTTTGCTCGCTTTGCTCTGCTTTTAGCTTCTCATTTTTCTGCTTTAGCCCCAGCAGCTGATTTTCTTTTTCTAGCGCGTCTATCTCGGCTTGCATATCTTTCGTGTTTTGCGCCTCATCCGCTTGCAAACTTGCCACGCTAAGCAGTCCAGCCAAGCTCACCGCTCCAAAAACTTTGAAAACATTAGAAACTCTTTTTGCCTTCATTTTTGTCCTTTGTGTTATTTTTATCGCTTTGGCTTTTTGCGAGTTTTGGATTTGCAAATCTAGATTCTGCGTTTTTGCGTTATGTTTTGCGTCGCGCTAAACGCACCGCAGTTTTGCATCCGCTCCAAACCTCGACAACAAGCCAAATCTGAAGTGCCACGATAACAAAAATGGGGGGGGGGGGTCAATATATTGAGCCAAAAACTGCGCGAAAATTTAAGCAGTCATTACGATATGAAACATTTTTGGTGTGAATAGATGCAAAATCACAGAATCTGATGCGAAATTGAAAGGGGAAAATAAAGAAAATTTTAAGCTAAATCCAAAGTAGAATCCAAAACAGAATCTAATCTAAGACAACATCCGAAAAAGTTTAAGCCAAAAAAGTGTAAGGATTTTTAGTTAGATAAAATCTTGCACGAAGCGCAAATCTAGATTCTAGTGATTTTATTAAAATGCATGCTTGCGCGAATATTTTTGGTTTTATTATGAGATGTATGCTTATGCGGAGATTTAATGCGATTGAAAATTTGTTTGTTGAAAATTTGCGTGGCAAATTTTGGATTCTGCATAAATTCTGCGATGCAAAATCTATGCAGAATCTAGGTTCGGCGCTCGCGCGCCTTTTATCTCGATTTACGCAAAAATCCCTGCGAATTTTTGATTCTCTGGATTGCTTCGGATTCGCAGAATCCTCGCAATGACGAAAAATAAGGTTTTGCGCTGTGCGAGATTTGGATTCTGTATAGATTTCGCGATGCAAAATTTATGCAGAATCTAGGTGCGCGCTTCGCGCGAAGATTTGATTTTTGATTAAAAAATCTCTTTTTGTCCGATTTTGTCAATGTAGCATTTGGCTATGTTTGATGCATTATATTTGAGGCGCGCAGAAAGCAAAAGCGCGCCAAGCGCCACGCCACAAAATCAGCGAAGCCCTGCAAAAAGATCGAAAGCAACAAGATTGCAAGGTGAAAAAGATTGCAATAATGAAAAAGCTGAAGGCAGAAAGATTGGGAAGGCCTGGCAAAAGCTTAGCAAACTCTAGTTGGCAAACACTTTGGCAAACTTCTAGCAAAAGTTTGGAAAGAGCTTAGCAAAAATTTGACAAACGCCCACTATTTTGGCGATTTGCTAGCCGCTGGCGGAACAGATTTTGCTACAAAAGCTATCTAAAAGCCATCCAAACTATCCACAAAGTCAATCTTAGCGCTATGAGTAGCAGCGCAAAAGCTATCTTAGCACTATGGGTAGCGGAGCAAATTGCCTTTTGCATTGCCTATTTGCACCAAGATTTTGTGGATTTGTGGTAAAATCGCGCCAAATATATGCAAAAACAAGCCAACGCTGCGCCATATCAAGCTATTGAGAGTCGGAGATGAATATAACTTATTGCGATCGTTATGTGCAAATCGAGCTGTTTAAGGGGACGCGCCTTTTGGACAAGGTGCTAGAATATGCCTCCAAGCACTTCTCCAAGCGCTATCATCTTTCCAGCTCGCTGCTTATTTTAGATGATGGCGAGCGCTTCAAAAAAGATTATCTCATCAACTGGATGTATCACGCCACGCTGCAAGAAGACGCCAACGCACCAGAATCTAGCAAGCCCTCCAGCAAACTAGATGACAAAGAAAAACCATCGTGCCACTCTAGCAAAAGCATAGAATCTATCAAGCAAAACAAGCACGCGCTAGATTCTGGTGCGAGCGCGGCTAGCGTATCTAGCAGCGTCTCTAGCAGTGTATCTGGCGCGGATTCTGGCACGACTCATGCGGATGAAGGCATCGAGGCAGAGCCCGAGCCCACCGAGCTAGAAAAGATCCTAGAGCGCAGCCACCTCCCCATACGCATAAAAATCGCCAATCCAAACGATGTGCTAAAAAAGGTAAAAATCCACATCCACATCTCAAGCCTAGGGCAAGTCATCCTGCGCCTCGAGGAAAACGACCGCGTCGCGCGTCGCTACATCCACTCGCTTTTTGGCGATAAAATCGTGTATGAAGTGGATAATGAGTTTTGCATCAACTCCGCGGGCTACAGCCAGTCGATGTGGGAGGGCATCATCAGCCTCATAGGCTCGCGCATCATCCACAATGTCGCGCTTGAGTTTGAATACGAGAAGCCAGAATCTAGCGACTCTTTTCTCACGCGCGAGGAGTATCTTTTGCATAAATGCTACAGCGAGCTTGATGTGAAGGTGGGCGATGATATGGAGTCGGTGAAAAAGCAGTATTTGAAGCTTGCCAAAATATTTCACCCTGACAACGCGCATGGCAAAGACCCGCATACTATCGAGCTGTATCAAGATAGGTTTAAACGCATTTCAGACGCCTACAAAACGATAAAAAACTCCAAAATGGCGCACCGCACGACCGCGTGATTTGCAAAACCAACATTTGGCAAAAGTTATTGCCTTTTGTTAAGAGTTGCATTAATTTTTCCCAAAGTGCAGCGAAAATTACACAAACAATATACAATATCAAATTTACAACACCAAAATATCAGTTTGTTTATGATTTTGCAAAATCGCGCCAGCGGGCATTTGCGAGCTCTGGCGGATTAGAAGGGGAAGGCTTTGAAAATCGCTATCAATGGGTTTGGCAGGCTTGGGCGCTGCATCGCGCGCGTGGCGTTGCAGCGCGGCGATGTGGAGATCGTAGGCATCAATGACATCGCAAATCACGAGAATCTCGCGTATCTTTTTCAAAAGGATTCCATGCATGGCGCGCTTGGCAGGAGGGCGCGGATAGAAAATGAGTGTTTGGTGCTAGAATCTTTGCAAGATGATGCGCTGGTGGATTTTAGCGCGCTGGTGGATTTTGGCAAAGCGAATGCTTATAAATCAGTGGATTCTGGCAAATGGGCGGATTTTGGTGCGCTGGCAGAATCTAGTTTGCAAGAATCTAGCTTGGAAAAATCTAGTTTGGCAGGCTCTAGCAAAATGCGAGATTCTGGGGCAAATCTAGATTCTGCTCGCATCATGCTAGAATCTAGCGCTTCACAAGATTCTACCACACAAAATTCTACCTCGCAAGATTCTACCACACAAGATTCTACCACGCCGCGCCAGCCAGCACAGCACGCGCCAAATACGCCAAATACGCAAGACTTGCAACGCGCACAACACACGCAAGCTATGCAATCCACGCGCCAAGAGCAAGCCACTCAAAACGCGCGCATATCTATACCATTTTTCTCCCATAGCGATCCTACCAAGCTTGATTTCAAAGCGCTTGGCGCGGATGTCGTGATAGAATCCAGCGGGATTTTCCTGCAAAGCGCGCAAGTCGCCCACCATATACAAAAAGGCGTGCCACGCGTCATCATCTCCGCCCCCGCCACCGATGACACGCCCACCTTCGTGCTGGGGGTAAATCACTGCGCCTATGCCGGCGAGCGCATCATATCAAACGCCTCTTGCACCACCAACTGCCTAGCACCCATCGCAATGATCCTAGAGCGCGAGTTTGGGATACGCGAAGCCACGCTTAGCACGATACACAGCTACACCAACGACCAAAGTCTCCTTGATGTCCCCCACCGCAGCGACAAACGCCGCTCGCGCGCCGCTGGGATAAACATCATCCCCACCACCACAGGCGCTGCCAAATCGCTATACAAAGTCATCCCCTCACTAAAAGGCAAAATACATGGGCACAGCCTGCGCGTGCCGGTGGCGGATGTGTCGATGGTGGATTTAAATGCGTTTTTGCAAAAAAGTGTGGATGCGCGCACGCTAAATGAGCTGTTTGAAGCAGAATCCAAAGGCGCGCTAAAAGGGATTCTAGGCATTGATGATGAGTATGGCGTGAGTAGCGATTTTTTGAACGATGCGCGAAGTAGCATCATCGCTAGGGATTTGACATTTTGCCTGCAAAATATGTGTAAAGTGATGTCGTGGTATGACAATGAATGGGGGTATTCTAATAGAATCCTAGACATGGCGAAGGTGATTTTGTAGCGGAGATTTAGCTTATATGAAATTTTGTATAATCTTGGCTTACTTTAAGTTTTGTTGAAAAAATTTGCAATACCTTAAATATATAGAATTTTGCAAAAGCAGTATATATTTTTTGACAAAGTTATTTATTTCTTGACAAACTATGCGACAAGATTTTTGCAATAAATCGCGTGTAGCCAATCTTGTTTAAAAGTATTTAAAATTGTTGGCATGATTTTTGCAGACGTTTTAGAGATACGAGATGCAATCGTTAATAAAAGTATTTAAAATATTGAAGCAATAAACAAGAATTGGCTGGGCTATATTTTGTTTTTTGCAACTCGGGTGTCGCTCAATTTATCAGAATACATCAATAATATTGTAAGACAAAAACAAGGCATAAGATATAAGGTTGCAATATTTAATTGATATGCTACGATGCAATGTGCAGGGAATAATAATATTAAAGGATGTCAAATATGAAAATTTTAAAAGCTTCTATCTTTAAGGTAGAGTTGATACCAAATAGTTTATTTTTTATTGGCTATAAAAATTTTAGCGATATTTTGAGAGAACTTGCAGCCAGACTGGTTTTCATTTTTAGCAGCTAAGGTTGATCTGATTTATGCAATTTATAAGGCAATATTGCTAAACAATGAATTGAATATTTTGCTAACAACATTGATCGCTGGATTATTTGGATTTACTATTGCAATTGTTCCATTTGCAATCCAAGTTCTTAGCAAAAATAATATTTTTATAGATAAACTAAGACAAAAGGATAATTTTGATCAGCTGATTAAGCCAATTTTTATTCGTCATATTTCTTTTTTACAAAATATGTTTAGATTATTTGTATTTTTACTATTGCTGTCAATATTTAAGAATTCTATCTGCCCACTCGAAAGTCATTTAGATTTGAAAAAATTTTTTATGATAATAGTGTCGGAGATATACATTTATTTGATTGCGTGTTTTCTAAAGTCTTTGTTAAACTCATAGTAGATATAAAAAATTTGGTGCAGATATTCCTAAAGACAAGAGATGGTTAAAAAACAACCAATTGCTTAAGAATATAAATATAGCATGAGCAATGGGCTATGTGCTTGCTAGCGTGGAGTTTTGTCTTAATCAAAATTTAATGAAGAATTTATGGATTAATTGTAAGGGTATTACTCACAATAACGATTAATATCACAACCAGACAAGTTTAAATACATGTCAAAACACATTGGCCTTCATGTCTTGCTTTTTGCCTTTTTTATCGCATCAAGGACGCCGTTTATGAGTTTGGGGGCGTTGTCTTCGCCATAGCTTTTGGCAAGCTCCACAGCTTCATTGATGATGATGGGCGCATCGGTGTCGGTGTAGAGCAGCTCGTATGCGCCAAGCCGAAGTATGCTTTTTTCGGTGTTGCCAAGCTTTTTAAACTCCCAGTCATCGAGATTCTCCTCGATGATTTTATCAAGCGCCTCTAGATTCTCCTGCACGCCGGCAAACAGCTTTAACGCGAAGTCTTGCTGCTTGTTTTTTATTTTTTTTTCCTCCAAAATCGCCTGCGCGTTAAGCCCTATCGCATCATTTCCAATAGCATAGCCATACAAAAGCCCCATCACCGCTTCCCGCGCATGCGTCCTTGTCGCCATATTTTTCCTTGTGTTTTTGGTTTGGATTCTGGTTGTTTTAGCGGATTCTAGCTAGAATCTAGATGCTTAAGGCGCCTAGAATCCCGCTTGACTACCTAGAATCTTGAGATATTAAGAATCTAGATTCTGCCTAAACTTTCAGCTCGCTATAGAGGCTTATGAGCTCGATTAGGCTATTCATCGCTTCAGAGCCCTTGTTGCCAGCTTTTGAGCCGGCGCGCTCGATAGCCTGCTCGATATTGTCCGTCGTCAGCACGCCAAAGCTCACAGGCACGCCGTATTTTAGCGTGGTGTTGGCAATGCCTTTGGTCGCCTCCGCGCTCACATAGTCAAAATGTGGTGTCCCGCCTCTGATGATCGCTCCAAGCGTGCAGACGCCATCATAGCGCTTACTTGCCAGAATCTTATCCAGCACAAATGGCACTTCATACGCACCCGGTGCTAGGATCAAATCTAGGTTTTTCTCATTCCCGCCATGTCGCAGGAAGCTGTCTTTGGCGCCTTCGATGAGGCGGTCGGTGATGATGTGGTTGAATCTGCTGGCGATGATGGCGATTTTTTCGCTGCCTTTTAGCAGAATCTTGCCTTCAAATACCTTGCCCGCAAAAGCCTTGTCTGCAAATGTTGCCATAAAAATCCTTTGCCATAAAATAAAGCCGCTATTTTACAAAATCTTGGCTGATAATCAAGTTTAGATTCTGCATTTTGCGCGTTATTTGTCGTATTTTTTGCCTAGATAGTAGCCTAGCGCGCCCCAAACTACGCTTACAAAAGCGCCGGACAAAAGTGCTGCGCCCACGCTCACTTTGGCTATCGCGTCTTCTGCTTGCGAGCTTAGCGAGTCTCCGCCGCGATATACGACGGTGTCAAAGAAGTTTTTCACCTTGTATTTGGAGTCAGAATCTAGCGGGATGAAAAGCATCTCGCGCCCGGGCTTGATGAAGGCGTATTCGCCCACGCGGCGCAAAATCATCACTATCGCAAGCGGTGCTAGCAAAGGATGCGTGAAATACAGCACCACAAAGCCGCACGCCACCACCATGCCAACGACTGAAAGCATCCACGGAAGCCCCACCGCACGCACGATGCGCGAAGTCAAAAATATCTGGATGACAAAGCTAGCACTCTGCACGATCAAATCAATGCCAGCGAGCGCCTGCGTGCGCGCTTTATCATAGTCCTCCATAGATTCTGGGAAAAGCAGCTTTAGCGTGCGCGTCTGCTCCATATAAAGAAAAGTGCTGACCGCAGAAAGCAGCAAGATAAACGCCATGAAAGCCAGTAGATAGCGCGACTTGATGATGATAGAAAAGCCGGCAAATGGGTTTTTGGAGCCGGCGGGCTTGGAGAAACGCTCCTTTAGCGCGGCGGTGGGGGTGAGCGCTGGTGTTTGAGCTAGGGTGGATTCTGGCGCGTTTTTGGATTCTAGTGCATTTGGCGTGTTTGACGCGCGCGCGGATTCTGCGCTAGAATCTAGTATATTTTTTTGCGCGTTAGATTCTAATGCTGTGGCAGAATCTAAATTTTCTCTATCATTTATTTTTGTGCTATTTTTGGTGATATTTTTATTTTTTATTTTCTCTTGTGCTTGAGTTTCTTTTTCTAGCAATTCATAAGCGCTATTTATGATAAAAGACTTTAGCCAAATAGCGATAAAAAGCAGCGCCATAGATATGAGGATAAAATCTTGCAATTGCAAAAATTTGCTTAGAAATAGCACGATATTTGACCCAGCGATTCCGCCCAAACTCACGCCCGCTGTGATGATGCCAAAAAGCCGCTGACTGCGCTCTTTGCTAAACACATCCACAAGCAAACTCCACGCACTAGATAACACAAACATAATAAACACGCTAACCCACACATAAAACACGCGCATAAGCCATATAAAATGCGCACTTTCCCTATACGCACTCTCTTTTGGAATCCACCAAAGCGCTAGAAAAAATACCAGCAAACAAGCACTAGAAAAAATAAAAATACTATCTATGTATTTTTTGCGCGCTACAAATCCGCTAAGCCACATCGATAAAATGCTAAAAACAATCACCACGATAAAAGTTGCCAAAAAAAGCCATTTCAAAATCTCTTTGTCATTATACAAGCCTGCTACATCTCGTATAGGACGCAGTATTGCATAGCTTGCAAATATCACAAACATAAAGAAAAAAGAGCCAAAAAGTAGTTTTAACTCATCATTTTTTAGGTTTAAAATACGATAAAAAAAGCTTGATAAACTCATAAAAATCCTTTTTTATTTTGATATTTTTGCGCGGCATTTGTCTAAATATTAGAACGCGCGCCAAAAACAAATAGCGATTATATAACGCAAATATCCAAAAATCAAGTAGGCACAAAAAGTGTATATAGTCATATTTTTGTGACTATTGCGCGAAAAAGGCCTTTGCAAGCGCAAGGCTAGCGAGAATCTATAAAATATTTTTGGATTCCAAATCGCGCAGGGCGTTTTCTAGCCGCTGCAAGGCTAGGAGCGGATATGAGGGGTGATGTCTATTGCCGCTAGAGCCGACATTTGCGTAGAATCTAGCCCCTTGTATTTTCCTGCCAAACTCCTCGATAAAATTGCCAAAAATAAAAGAATTACGCCAATGATGCGCGCTGCTAGCGGTGTTTAGATGAAAAACTTTGCCGCGCACTTTTGCTTCCGCTGCTCGTTTGCGCGCAAAACTTAGATTCTCATACGCTTGATATAAATGCCGCTCTATCGCGCCTCCGCTTGCATATCTGCGCCAAGTTTTGACGCCCAAAAACTCGCGATAAAAATCGCCTGCGCCCGGGGCTTGGTAGGTATAAACGCCGCTTATGTCTTCAGCAAAAACGAGCGCGAAAATCTGCGCTAAATACCCGCCCAAAGAATGCCCCACTATGGTTAAGCTGATGGGGGTTAAGTTGATGGCGGTTAGGCTGGTAGCTGGGTTTATCGGCGCGCCAGAATCTAAATCCTGCGCGCTTGGATTCTCACCTTTTTGCGCCACACTAGAATCTAAATTCCGCATGCCTAGATTCTCGCCTTTTTGCGTCGAGCCAGAATCCAAATCCCAAGAATCCACTTTTACACCCGCGAAAATCTCGCTCTTTATCCGATAATAAAAATTTATCATCGATTCAAACTGCGCGTGCGGCAGGCGTTTCAAAGCGAGGCTCACATCTGCGCACAAGTCTTTGATGTCGATTTCATCGTTGAAAATATTGGGGCTTGGTGCGTCTGTCCCAGCGAGTGCTAGCACATAGCTTTGCGCGTTTGGCGCGCTTTGGCTATTATCTTTGAAAAGCGTGGCTTTGAAGCCGCCCCGAGATTCTGCGCATCTCTCATTGATATGCTTCACCACCTCAAAATCGCGCGCCACCGCCAGCGCCTCGCTCCACAGGCGCGGGGAGAATCCGCCGATGATGATTTTATCGCCTTTCATATTTGGGCGGCGTATGAGTGCGGCGAAAAGCGCCTTTTGCGCGGGGGTTAGGCGCTCAAATGATTCTAGTTGCGCGGGGGTTAATATAGCGTCTAATGCGGTGTTTGGCGTGGCGTTTGCAGATTTTTGCACGCTATCTATCGTGCCAAATCGCGAAAATCGCCCGCTCATATAATCATCCAAGCCCGCATACGCCGCATACGCGCACGCCGCGTATTTATACGCAGAATCTATTTGCGCCTTGTGCGCGCGCAAGGATTCTATGATGTTTTGTAGCTTTTCTTGCTCTTTTGGCGATAGCGCACCCTGCGCGTTTTGCGTATTTTGTGGCGATAGCGCGCCCCGCGCGCTTTGCGATGCTCGCGCATTTTGCGATGCTTGCGCGCGTTTTGCCAGCAGTTTTTCTAAGCCATCTATATCAAGCATTATGCGATTATCTGGCATTGGCGCGCGGCTATTTGGCGGATTTGTCGGTTTTTGTGGATTTGCTAGAATCTGCGCTTTTGCTAGAATCTGCACTTTTGGCAGAATCCGCCTTTTTAGATTCCGCGCCCTTAGATTCTGCCTTTTTGCTCGAGCTAGAATCTTTGCCCTCTGCCTTGTGCTGCGGATTGGAGATTGGCTTAAACTCGCGCGTTATCATATTGTAGTTTAGTATCTCGCCCGTCTCGATGATATAATACCAGCCAAAAACGCGCAGCTCACCGCGATCGAAGCGCTCCTCGACAAAAGGATAGCTCATGAGATTCTCCAGCTGCTGCTCGATGTTTATCTGTTCAGTAAGCCAGATGCGCTTTGATTTGGAGTTGGGATTTATCGCGAGCACCTTTTCTTTGACGGGGTCTAGCAGTCTTAGCCAGTTTTTGACATAGGGCGTTTGCTCGAGTTTGGCGGGCGGCTCGTATATCGCCGAGCATGCCCCGCAGTTGCTATGCCCGCAGATTATGATGTTTTTTATCTCCAAAATCGTGATGGCGTATTCTATCGCGGCGGTGGTGGCTAGGAAGCCCTCGCGCAAATCCTGCGGGCGATGAGAATCTTTGTAAGGTGGGACGATGTTGCCGACATTTCGCACGACAAACAAATCGCCCGGAAGCGTGTTTGTAATGAGGTTTGGCACGACACGAGAATCTACGCAAGAGATGAAAAGCGTGTGTGGGTCTTGGTGCTTTTTTAGGCTTTCATACAGCTCTTTGTGGTCGTTATAATCCTCTTCTCTAAACTTTATCGCGCCTTCAAAAAGTTCTTTCATAATTTTTCCTTTTTTGATGTATTTGGTGTTTGGATTCTGTGATTTTACAATATTTTGGCAAAGATTCTGAAAAAGGCGCGACAAAGGCGCGATAAAAGCCTAGCAAATATATGTGGCAAAACCCACGCCAAAAGCCTCATAAATAAACCTCAATAAACCTCGCGCAAATTTACTATTTTACACAAACAGCGCCAAACAACCTCTCATAATGTGTAAAATAGTGATACGCGCCAAATATGCATTATTTTTTCACGACAAAAAAGCATTTTTCTTGTTTTTTGGCTATATAATGCGCCCCATATATTTAGGGTGTCTTAAGGAGTGCGCCATGATGAAGCTAGAGCAGATGATAGGTTTTGGGCTTGTGGGGAATTTTGCAAATCACTTGGAGCAGGCGGGGGAGGCTTGCGATTTTGCCAATATTGAAGGCGATGAGGCGTGCGCGCCAAAGGGGCTTTTTCCATTTTTTGTGCCAAATCATAGCGGGCATTTGGGGCGATTTTGCTTTGATGATAGCGCTATCATTTTGCCAGCTGACAAAAGCCTATCCATACAAGCAGAGCCAGAGATAGCGCTGCATTGCGAGCTACTCTATCATGAAGTAGCCGGGCAAAAGCAGGTGCAAAAAGTGCTGCCAAAAGCTTTTTGCGCGTTTAATGACACTTCTGTAAGAAATGACAAAAACGCCACCAAACTTTCACAGAAAAAGAATTTTTCTGCTGGCTCAAAAGGCATGGGCGATAGGTGGATTCCTATTGATTCTTTTGATTGTGGTGGGGTGTGTGATGACTATACGCTAGCGTCTTTTATCGTGCAAAATGGGGCGGTAGAGGCGGGCGCGGTAGAGGCGTATGGCGAGGCGAGCAGGCTCACGGGATATAGCTATTTTTACACAAAGCTTATCGAGTGGATGGCGCGCAAGCTAAACACGCAGCAAGATATCGGCGTGCTAGAAAATCTAGCAAAAATGCTGCAAATCGCGCAATATCCGAGCGAGGCGATATTTTCCATAGGTGCCACGCGCTATATGCCAAAATACGAGCATGGGTATCTGAAAGAGGGCGATAGAGTGATAATAATCACTTACAATCACCACCAATACACCCAGCAAGACATCATCGATGCGATAAAAGATGAGAATCTAAAAGACATAAAAAACGCCTCCATAGTAGATCAAATCGTGCGATAAAATCATGCGTAGATAGATTTGGCATCCGACGCACGCAAATAGATATAAAATGAAATAAATATAAAATCTAGATTCTGGCTTTCACAAAAGACTAGAATCTAAATCAAGCATCCAACACCACGAGTGTGCGCTTCACACTTTTGTATTTTATACCTCACGCCTCGTGTTTTTATGCTATGTTTTTATACTTTGTGTTTTGTGTTTTTTGCGCCTCATGCTTTATGCTCTGTATTTTTATGCTTTATGTTTTTATGTCTTAATAGATTCTCTATACAATGCACCGCGTTTAGCTTTTTTATCAAAACCTCGCCTCAGCGACGAAGCAAAGCGCCGGCTTTTTTGACAATATGCCGCTTTTGCTGTCATTGCGAGCGTAGCGAAGCAATCCATTTAAGATGCAAAGTATAAATACAAAATCTTGGCAACAAAAGCCAAAAATCCCAAAAGTAAAGCCAGAATCCAAAAGCGCAAAATTTAGCAGGAATTAGATTTTGCTATCAATTCAGCCTCTCCTTAATTTTATGGATTGCTTCGGATTCTATGAATCTTCGCAATGACGGAAAGGTAGGCAGGGTGCAATCAAAATTTTGCTTCGTGGGCAAGTTGGTTTGCGGTGACGGGTTTTTGTGGTTTTATCGTGCAAAAATATTGAGGTGGATTTTTCGTTGTGGATTCGTTTTTGCGGGTTATGGGATGATATTTAGCTCGCGTAGGATTTGGTGGAGTTTGGCGCGGTTAGATTCTAGGCTTAGGGCTTTGCAAAAATGCTGCGCTAGAGTTTGGCGGTAGGCAAGAGGGCTTTTGCTTTTGCGAAAAACGCGTTTGTGGCGCGGGGTATTTTGGTGGCATTTACTTTGGCGCGCAGTCGGGTTTGTCGCAGAATCTATCGCAGAGTTGTAGCATTTGCGTTGGCATGTGATAGCGCGGATGGTGCGTGCTAGGCTTTGTGCGCTAAAATCGCTCGCCACCCTGCCCGCGCCAAAATCGCGCAAAAACGCGCGCACAGAAGGGATAGGCGTAGAGATCACGCAAAGGCGGCTTTGGATGTATTCAAAAAGCTTGTTTGGCATGGCGTGCGCGTTGTTGAAGCTGTTTGGCTGGAGTGTCAGAATCCCGATGTCATAGCCCACACTTTGCGCGATGATGTCGCTCATCGGCACAGGCGGGATGATGCGGATGTTTCTCTGCCGCTTGGCGCGCGCGCAAAAATCGCGCAAAAATCGCGCATCATTACACACCACCATGCAGTGCAGCTTGTATTTATCGCCGAGCAGGCGCGCTAGGCGCAGGAGGTTTAGCGAGTCGCGATCGCGGCTGATGAAGCCATGATAGAGGATGCGCGCTTTTATTGGCTTGGTTTTTGGCGCGTGGTGGCGTATGTTATATTTGGCGTGGCGGCGTGCGGTGGATTCTCGTATTTGTCGCTTTTGCGCGGCGTTTCGCAGCTTTTTGTAATGCAGAGAATCCAAATGCGGCGGGAGCGAGAGATAAAGCCTAGGCGCGATGCCAAAGTCGCGCACATAGCGCGCGCAAATCGCCTCACTGACACAAAGGCACAAATCCGCTTCTTTGAGATAGCGCGCGCATAGATGCGTGAAAAATCGCCCAAGCCCCGCTTGCCACGCCTCATCCTCGTATTCTAGCGGGTAAAATTCGCGCAAATCGCAGATGATTTTGGGCGCTGGGTGGGTGGCGGAATCTAGTGCGACAGAATCCAAAAGGGCGGAATCTAAAAGGGCGGATTCTGGCGTGGTAGAATCTAAAATGGCGGGTTTTTGCGTCGCAGAATCTAGCGCGCGTGATTTTGTAGATTCTGCTGGCTTTGTGGATTCTAGTGCATTTGATTGTGTGGATTTTGGCGTGGTGGTTTGCGTAGATTCTGCTTTTTTAGTCGCAGATTCTTTGGTGATAGAATCCGCCTGCAAAACCTCGCGTTTATAATCGCAGGCAAAGGGCAGAAGCGCGATGTCTTCAACGATAAGCAAATCAAGCCTAGGCAGCGCGCGCAAAATATCGCTGATAATCGCGCGGTTTGGCGTGTAGATGAGCGGGGCGAAATCGCCCTTTTGGCAAAGATCTGTAATGCGCGCTTTTTGCTTAGCACTGCGCGTGGCAGCATTCTCGGCTGGGGCAGGGAAAGCAAAGCAGTGCGCGCCGCTTTCATCGCTTTGCTCGCGCGCGATGACAAACACTTCGGCGATGTCTTTTAGCAGCGCTATGATGTGGTGTGGGCGCGGGCGCTTGGTGGTGTCAAAATCAGCCAATACTGCGATGCGCGGGCGGGCGGATTCTGCATTTTTAGATTCTCTCACTTTGGATTCTGGTGGGCTGGCGTTTGGAGCAGAATCTAGCCAAATATTTTTTGGTAAAGCAGAATCCACATTTGGTGCGGATTCTCGCGCTTTAGATTCTGACGCGGTTTTAGATTCTCGAGCATTTTTAGATTCTGCCCCCAGCATTCGCCCATCCTTTGCCAGCACTACGCACCCTTTATCCCCTAGCATCTCCCATCCTTTGAGAGAAAGCTATATCCGCTTTGTGGCATCACGCAGATTGCTTTTTGGTGTGCGCCTTTTTGGAGGATGATTTTTAGCGGGGCGATGAGTTTGTGCGCGGATTTGGATTTGGTGCAATAAGGCGCGCCGAGCGCGTCAAACGCGATGCGAAAAGTGCCCATTTCTTGGCATAGCGGCTCGCCCTCGATGCGGATAGATTCCACGCCAAAGCGCTCATGCAAGCGCACGGAGACTTCGGCGTTGTTGCGGCACTCGATAGAAATATTTACATTGCTATATCCGGATAGGCAGCGCATATTTGCGCCATTGCGCGCGATGATGTCGCCGGGCTGGGGCTGGTTGTCGCGGTCGGTGGTGGGCGAGAATCTAGGCGTGTCGAAAAATATGCTATAGCTGTTTAGCGTGTAGATTCCGGTTTGGTGGAATTGGATTTGCCAGAAGTTTTTGTGCGACTCTAGCAGCTTTTGGGGATCGATGGATGGATGCATGGCGGTGAGATAGCGCGTCTGGCGCAGTGTGTCAAACACGAGCGAGTCATTTAGCGCTAGGTGCTGGGCGTATTTGATGTGTGAGAGTGTGCTTAGGGCTGCGTGGTGGAGCGAGGGCGAAGATTTGGATAGTCCAAAGCCTGCTAGAATGCCTAGCAGAGCGATGGCAATGATAAGCTCTAGTGCGCTAAATGCGGCACGCATTGCTTCTCACAAGCTTAAAGCTAGCCACGATTCTGCCCAGATAGACTATGTCGATGTTTTCGCTACTAGCATTTTTGCGCACAGGTGTGTTTTGTGTCGGATTCTGATGTGTCGCATTCTGGCGATTTGCCTTATCTGCGCTGGTATCAAGGACATTGCTATAGAGGCAGATATTATTCCCCGCCCCTATGCCATAAAACCCAAGCCTAAGCGATAGCCTAGAATCCTGCACCTTTAGGCTATCTATACCGCGCGCTTTTAGCTCATTTGCCACATCTTTGGCGATGTAGTAGGGATAGGCGAAGTTTGGCTTGGGGCTGAAGATATAGCTAATCTTGTTGCCATAAATGCCAAAAGTCTCCAAACAAAGCACGCTAAACACAAAAAACATACGCAGCTTAAAGCGCCCTCTATAAGCCTTCAGCCTCACCCTCATATCGCTAAAAAACCCAAACACCAGCACCGGCAGCCCCACCACGCACAATGGCGCAAAGCTTATGATATCTATCTCTTGGCGCAGTGACAGCAGCAGGCATAGCACAAGCCCGCTTGCACTTATAAGCACCATCATAGAATCCTCTTTGCGCCGCGCGAGTGCTGCATAAAGCGTATAGACATAATACAAAAAAAGCAGTGGCGAAAAAAGCATCGCCATAGAGCCCAGCACATCGAGAAAATGCGCGCTCGGCACGCCACCAATAGAGCTAGAATACAAAAACATATTCACGCCAAAGCCTATGAGTGAAGCGATGAGCGTTTTTGTCTTGCGGTGGATTAGCGCATAAATCCCAAGCGCGACAAACAGCACGCAAAACACGAGATCAAAACACCCCGCGATAAAAATCATCACATAAGGGATGTATCTAAACCTAAGCTGCATATAACAAATAAGCAGCAAAACAAACAAAATAAATCCGCTCTCATAGAGCATAAGTGCCGAGATATTTACACCCGGGATTAGCGCATAAATAAGCGCTAGAAAGAGGCTATCATTTGGCCTGCTTAGATAGATTCTGCCTATGCTATACATTAGCAGCATATTTAGCGCATGCAGCAGCACGAAACTCCCGCGCAAAGCATAATCATTCGCGCCAAACACCTCGACACAAAGCCTAAGCCACGCAAAAAGCCACGAATCGCTACTATAGAGTTTATCTAGCTCTTTGTGGCTTATGGATAGCTCGCTTATCATATAAAGCAGCGCACACACGCTAAGTGCGAGCAGTGCCAAAAATCCCAAATCCGTGAAGTCATATTTGCGCTTGGTGCGCGCGCGCTTTTCGAGCCAGATTATCGCATATATTTTAGCGAGATGTAGCCACGCCCCTAGATTAGAGGATTTCTTTAAAATCATAGCCTTGCGCCTTCAGCTCTTGGCGAATCTGCTTCTCATGCTGCTCGCCTTTGGTCTCTAGCGCGATAGTGACATACGCATCGCCATAATCAAGCTTTGTAGAAGTGCGATCATAATCGATTTGCACGATATTTGCGCCCACTTTTGTAAGCGTATTGGTAAGCTGCTGCAAAGAGCCCGGCTTGTCGATAAGCACGACTTGGAATTGCATTTTGCGATGCGATTTGATAAGTCCTTTTTGGATGATGAGATTTAGCATCGTCACATCGATATTCCCGCCACTTAGCACGACGCCTACTCTATCACTTGGTTTCAATGCTAGCTTATTATGCAAAAGTGCCGCCACACCCGTAGCGCCCGCACCTTCTACGACTAGTTTTTGGTTTTCTAGCAGATAAAGTATCGCTGAAGCTATTTCCTCATCATCCACCTCGATGATAGCATCCACGCCCTCGCAGATATAGCTAAAGTTTAGCGCATGCACATCGCGCACCGCTATGCCATCTGCGATTGTCCGCACGCTTTTGGCGTTATGAATTTGTTTGCTATAGTAGCTCTCTCGCATCGCTGGCGCGCCTTTGGCAGTGACGCCGATGATTTTAGTCTTTGGGCTTAGGGCTTTGTAGGCAGAGGCTATACCGCTCATAAGCCCGCCCCCGCCAATAGGCACCAGCACAAAATCAAGCTCTTGCTCCTCTATCATCTCAAGCGCCACACTTCCCTGCCCTGCCATCACATCCTCATCGGCAAATGGATGGATAAAGCAAAGCCCGCGCTCTTTGGCTATCTCGCACGCTTTGGCATAGGCTTCATCATAGTTATCGCCACTTAGCACGACTTCTGCGCCTAGCTCTTTGGTGGAAAGCACCTTTAGCAATGGCGTAGATTCTGGCATGACAATCACTGCTGGTATCCCAAAATGCGCTGCGCTATATGCCACGCCCTGCGCGTGATTCCCAGCGCTTGCAGCGATGACGCCTCGCGCGCGCTCCTCCTCGCTCATGAGTGCGACTTTGTAAAACGCGCCGCGGATTTTAAACGCGCCGGTGCGCTGGAGATTTTCTTTTTTGAGGTAGATGTTGGCGTTTAGAAGCTTGCTAAGTCGTGGCGCAAATGATAGCGGGATGCGCTCTATGACAGATGATAAAATGCTTTGGGCTTGCTGTATTTTTTCTATGGGAAGCATGGCGTCTCTTTTGTTGTGGTGTTGTTATTTTTGTTTGGGCTTTGGTGGCGTTTGGCGCGCTTTATGTTTGCTTCATCGCTCGCGTAAAATGCAGAATCTAGATTCTCGCGCATTTTAGATTTTGCTTTGGATTATGTCTAGATTCTGCCTTATCGTAGATTTTTGCAACCAAGTTTCAAATTTTAATCCACCAAGCTTAAAAAGAACTAAATGCGACATTTTAGCCAAACCGCGCGCCAATCACAATAAAAGCGCAAACAAACATCACTAAGACATCACTTAAGTATCACCAAAGTATCACCAAAGTATCACCAAAGCGCGCCCCAAATCCTTACACAAAACCCAAAGATTCTGCTATAATCCGCGCTTTGTATTGTCGCGCAAGTTGTGCGGCGCGATTTGATTTTATCTCAATCTAACCTTTAAGGAATCGCTGTGAATGTGCAAGACCTCCAAAACAAAGCCCAAACCCTAATCGAAGCGCTCCCCTATATCCAGCGCTTCAGCGGCAAACTCATCGTCATCAAATACGGTGGCAGCGCTATGGAAGATGAGTCGCTGAAAAAAAGCGTGATACTAGACATCGCGCTACTAAAAAGCATCGGATTTAAGCCCATCATCATCCATGGCGGGGGCAAAGAGATAAGCAAATGGGTGGATCTCACCGGCGGGGCTAGCCATTTTGAGCATGGATTGCGCGTGACAGATGCGCACACGCTAGAGATAGCGCAAATGGTGCTAAACTCCATAAACAAGGGGCTTGTAGGCTATATGTCTAGCTTTGGCGTGCATGCTGTGGGGATAAGCGGCAAAGATGGCAATACTTTCATCGCTGAAAAAAAGCTAGTAAAAGGTGCAGATCTAGGCTTTGTCGGGCAGATCGTGAGCGTGAATACCAAGCTCATCCTAAGTCTGCTTGAAAGTGATTTTGTCCCGGTGGTGTGTCCTATCGGCATGGATTCTAGCGCGCAGACTTATAATATCAACGCCGATGATGCCGCATACGCGCTAGCGCAGGCGCTACACGCGGAAAAGCTTGTGTTTTTGAGCGATATTGAGGGGATTTATAGGGATTTTGATGATAAAAATAGCCTTATAAATATCCTCACGACAAGCGAAGCAAAAGCGCTGCTAAATAGCGGAAGTATCGGCGGGGGTATGCTGCCAAAGCTGCAAAACTGCATAAAAGCTGTGGAAAATGGTGTATCGCGCGTGCATATCATCGATGGGCGGATTAAGCATTGTCTGCTGCTAGAGTTTTTTACGGATAAGGGTATCGGCACAGCGATTTTGAAAGACTGATTTTTGGAAAGGCTGATTTTTATAGCAGAATCTAGGCTTTTGGATTCTAGAATCTAGTTTTAGATTCTGGCGAGTTTTTAGATTCTGGCGCGAAAACCGCAAAAACATAAAAACCACGCAAACATCACAAAGGAGATATTATGAAAAATATGCCAAACAAAAATATATCACAAAACCTTACACCAGAAGAGGCGCTCGATGATAGCGCAATTTTGGGCGTGTATTCTCGCCAAAAAGTCGTGTTTGACAGAGGCGAGGGCGCGTATCTCTATGACACAGCAGGGCGGAAATATCTAGATTTTGGCGCGGGAATCGCGGTAAATGGGCTGGGCTATAACAACGCCGCGTTTAATGCCGCGCTAAAAGCGCAGATAGACAAACTTTTGCATATCTCAAACCTCTACTACAATGAGCCCGCCATACAAGCCGCGCGCAAGCTCACAAACGCATGCGGGCTGGATCGCGTATTTTTCACCAATAGCGGGGCGGAGGCGATGGAGGGCGCGCTAAAAGTCGCCAAAAAATACGCCTACCAAAAAGGCATCAAAAACCCCCAAATCATCGCTATGCGCGACTCATTCCATGGGCGCACGCTAGGCGCGCTATCAATCACGGGCAATGACGCTTATCAAAAGCCATTCAAACCGCTAATCCCCGGCGTGCGCTTTGCTAGGTTTAATGATCTAGCAAGTGTGGAGAATCTCATCACGCCAAAAACTTGCGCTATCGTGCTAGAGACGATACAAGGCGAAGGCGGCGTGACGCCCGCTAGCGAGGCGTTTTTGCGCGGTGTGAGGAAGCTTTGTGATAAACACGATGCGCTGCTTATCCTTGATGAGATACAATGTGGCATGGGGCGCAGCGGCAAGATGTTTGCATACCAGCACTATGGCGTGATGCCCGATGTCATCACCTCTGCCAAAGCGCTTGGCTGTGGCGTGCCGGTGGGTGCGTTTGTGCTAAGTGAGCGCGTAGCTAGCGCGTCGCTCACACCCGGCGATCATGGCAGCACCTATGGGGGCAATCCTTTCGTGTGCGCAGCGGTTAGCAAGGTGTTTGATCTTTTTGAGGAATTGCAGATTCTCGATAATGTCACCAAAATGAGCGCGCTACTTCAAAAAGAGCTGGAATCTATTTGCGCGCGCTATGATTTTTTGCTAGAAGTGCGTGGCAAAGGGCTTTTGCAAGGCGTGCAAGTGGATAAAAAAGCCAAAAATATCACACCAAAACAAATCATAGAATACGCGCGCGAAGCAGGGCTCATCATCCTCTCCGCCGGCGGCAACACCCTGCGCCTAGCCCCACCGCTCATCATCACGCAATCCCATATCGATGAAGCCTGCACGAAACTAAAAACAGCGCTTGGCAGGTTTTAATATCGATGAAGCCTACACGAAGCTAAAACCGCACTTGATAGATTTTAGGATTATAAAATCAAAGTAATATAAATAAAATAATACAAGGTGCAAAAATAGCGATAGAATCTAAATAGATAAAAACCCTCAATAAAACCGCGTTTTTATTATCTCTACAATTTTATCTTTCATAGATTCTAGTGCATTTTTTATATTTTTATTTTTTTCATCATCTAGCACGCTTTTATCGCTATTTGCACTATTTAGCACGCTAGATTTTACAAAGAGATTCTGTTTATTTTGGCGCGAGAATCCGCTCGTGCGAAATTTTTCAAACGCGCGCAGCACTTCATCAAGCGTTTTGGCATGCGTCATCAAGCCATTTTCTATCAAAAACATATCATGAAAAAGCAAAAGCGAGCGCGTAGAAATCGTAGGAATCCCCAAAAAACACGCCTCAAGATTCATCGTCCCCCCGCCGCCCAGCATCATATCCGCGCGCGCATACAGCTCAAGCGGGGGCAGCGGCTCCTCCAAAATCTCCACGCACGCATACGCGCCAAACTCGCGATGCAGATACTCGCGCTCATATCGCGGGATGATGAGGATCTGCGCCACATCCCGCCGCGCTAGCGCATGCACGCTCTCATACCAAAGGCTAAGCTTTTGCTTGACATAGTGCGCTTTGTATTCCTCCTCGCGCGCGATGATGAGGGGTTTTTGGGGTGATTTGGGCGGTTTTGTTTGCGCTTTAGATTCTCGCGCAGAATCTAGTTTTGACGCACTGGATTCTAGCGCGTTTTGCGCTTTGGATTTTGGCACAGAATCCACCAGCCACAGCGCAATATCGATAAAATCATACGCATACACATCGCGCATATCCAGCCCAAACGCGCTATAAACGCTGCTGGGGATGACAAAGGGGTGAAACACCAGCGATGAAAGCGGCAGCGTGAGGCGCGAAAGCAGCGTGATGTCGCGCGCGCTGAAGCGATGCCCGGCGAGCGGCGTGTCAGAAAAATGAATAACTGGGATGCCTAGCCCATAAGCGCACTGCGCGCCCTCCACGCTAGCGCCGGTCAAAAAGACTCTTGGCTTTATATTTAGGCTTGCAAAAAGTGTCAAAAACGCCTCTTGGCGCTGCATCCTCGCGCGAAGTTTACCCTCGAAACTGCCGCCGCCATAGCCGCCTACGCAGTGGATTTGGATGGTGTGGGTGGGGGTGGCGGGATTTGTGGTGTTTGCGGTGTTTGCATGGCTTGTGGATTTTGGGGCGCTTGTGGATTCTGTGTTGGAATTTGGTTTGTGCGTGCTAGATTCTGGAGTATTAGATTCTCGCGCGTTAGATTCTGGCGCGGGCTTTGCAGAATCTATTTGTAGCATTTCTAAGATATTGGCACATTCTTCATAGCCCTCGCTTTTTCGAGTCGTGATAAGCACATTATCAAGCGTCAAAAGCTTTGGCAAAAAGGCGTGGAAAAAAAGCGCGTATTTTGGGTCGGTGATGTCTATCCATATCATAGTTTTGCTTTGTGTGGTGTGGCTAGCGCGGGCTTTCTGGCGCTTGCGTTTGTTAATTTATGCGCGTTTTTGCGCGGGCTAGGTTCTGGCAGAATCTAGCAAGCCTCGCAAAATCTAGCAAAAATCTAGCAAAACTTGCAGAATATCGCAGAATCCAGCATCTCACAAAACCTCGCCAGCCTCGCGCAAATCTAGCGCAGTTTTAGCGCACTTAGCGCTTGATGATATAAGGCACGCCGCGTATTCCAGCACCGCCAAGCGCGGCGGAGATTTCCATAGTTTTTTGGATATTCACGCCATTATCGCTTTTGTAGGTTTTTTCAAACGCCTTTTTGAGATAGGCGATTTTTTGCTCGTTGGTTTTGGCTTCGCCTAGATGCGCGGCAAATGTGGCGGCTTTTTGCACGGAGTCTTGGCTTAGCGCGCCCACGATTAGCACTTTTAGGTTGGCTTCTTTGAGGTATTCATCGATTTTATCGACTTCTTGTTTGCAATAAGGGCAGTTGGTGTCAAGCACGATGTAGGTGGTTTTTTGGCTGTTTTTGCCAGCGATTTCTAGCACGATTTTGGCGTTTTGCTTGAAAATCTCTATGACTTTTTCATCAAGCTGCTGCTTGTTGTAGTCTTGGACTTTGCTAATAGCGGCGGCGAGATTGGCTTGAAACGCCGCATTATCCGCGATGATAGTATCTGGCGTCAAGCCGATAAGCACATCCCCGCCTTCATTTACCAAAAACGGAATCCAATACTTATCCTGCTCGATGATAGCGATGCTTAGCCCTTTGATACCAGAATCTTGCGTGGATATGATTTTGGCATCGTAGTTTTGCTTTTTTAGCGTGTCAAGGATTTTTTTGCTTTCAAGCGCATGGGCGAGATTGGCACAAAATAGCAAGGCTAGCAGGGTAGCAAAGGCTTTTTGCAAGGTGCTTTGCAAGACATTTTGCAAGGCGCTTTTTGGCGCACGCGTGTCTTTTGAAACGCCTATATTTTTTAAAGCGCTTGGCGCGTGTGTGGCTGATTTGACATAAGATGCAAATGCTGTTTTCATGATGCTCCTTTGTGAATGGTTGGATTTGGATTCTGGTTTGGCAAAAGCGCGCTAGATTCTAGCCCAGAATCCGTGCTTGCAGAATCTACCTAGAATCTACTTCGGCAAATCCGCCTTTAGTAAGCCCGAGCGCGCTAGATTCTAGTCCAGAATCTACTTCGCTGCCTGCGCCTGCCTAGCGTGCTTTAGATACCCTTGCGCAGCGAGCAGCTCGGCTATCTTTTTAAACACAGGCGCTGAAGTCTGCGAGCCATAGTAGTGCTGCCCGGATGAGCCAAAAGTGACGACGCCTATTATATAGACATTTTCGCTATCTTTGGCAAACCCAAAAAACGAGCCATTATAAGTCTCGCCATACCCGCCCGATGATGCGGCGATGCGCGCGGTGCCGGTTTTGCCGCCCACGATGAGCCCCTCTACTTTGGCAGCTTTGCCAGTGCCTGATTCTACGACTTTGATAAGCAGCTCTTCCATTTTTCGCGCGGTGGCGCTAGAGATAGCGGATTTGGGCGCTTGGAGATTGGGGACATGCACCGAGCCATCGGGCGCGATGAAGCTTTGCGTGATGTGTGGCGTGATGAGATAGCCACTATTGACAAACGCGCCATACGCGCGCAAAAGCTGCATAAAAGTCACGCGCACGCGATAGCCATACGACACAGACGCCTTCGCCGCGCTAGATTCTTGGCTAAACTCGCGCACAGAAGGGATGATGCCATTTTTTTCATAAGGCAGATCGATGCCTGTAAATTGCGCCAGCCCAAAGCCTTTGAGCCCATCATAAAACTCCTGCCCGCTAAGCAGCATGGAGAGCTTCACCATGCCTACATTGCTAGATTTTAGCAGCACATCCTCTATCGTGGGGTTTTTTGGCATGATGACATCATCGCGGATGATGTATTTTCCCACGCGATAATAGCCATCATTTAGATCGATAGGGCTTAGCGGATTTATAAGCTTTTTTTCCAAAAGCAGGGCATACACGAGCGGTTTTATGGTGCTTCCGGGCTCATAGGATTCTATAGCGCGGATTTTTAGGTTGGGATAGTCTTGCTTTTTTATGGATTTGGGATTGAAGCGATTGGAGGTCGCAAGCGCGATGATTTGGCCATTTTTGGGGTTTAGCACGCCTGCTATGACTTCTTCAGAGTCAAACTCCCTAATCGCATCATCCAAAATATCCTCCACCTTTTGCTGCAATTTCAAAGGCACGCCAAGCTGCACATCAAAGCCATCATAGCGCTTTTGGACGATAGAATTTTTGCCCTGAATGATGTTAAACCCTATATCGCGCCGGCCTCGCGTGATGCCATCGCTCGTAGGTTTCAAAACCTGCTCTCGATAGCCCTCGATGCCATTTGCTCCTGTCGGGATAGTAAGCTCGCCAGCTTGCTCTTTTTTGGTATAGCCAACAATTGGCTCTAGCAAATCTTTGTAAGGATACTCTCTATCCATACCGCTAACCTCGATGCTAAGCCCGATTTTCTGCACTGGCTTGCCATTTTCATCCTCGTATTCTTGGAAGACATTATAGGCTAGGAGTTTGGAGTTTAGTGCTTTGAGATTGGCGGCGACATTTGGGCTTATCGAATATGACAAAGTGGTGTATTTTGGCTGTGAGAGGGCGTTTTTGATGGTTGATTTTGGGATGCCGCTATAGATTTCTAGAAGCGTGATGAAAAAGTCTTTTTTTTGTGGGTCGATAGAGCGGGGATTGAAGCCTAGCTTATAGAGCTTTTTGCTTCTTGCTAGAGAATAGTTGTCTTTGGTTAGGATGCTGCCGCGCACCGCCACATCGGTTTTTGAGATGATGAGCGTTGGCATTTTGCGCGGGAGGATGATTTTGACATAAATGACGCTCAAAAATACGATAAAAAACAGCAGCAAAATAGCAAAAATAGCAAGGATTCTGCGCGATTTTTCCAATTGCATTATTTATGGGCTAGAATCTAGATTTGCGTTCTTAGGATTTCTTTGTATGCGCTTAGGGCTTTGTTGCGCACTTCTAGCATAAGCTTCATGCTTGTTTCTGCTTTGCCGATAGCAATCGCTGCTTGGTGCAGATCTTTTAGCTGTCCGCTTGCCATATCAGCCAGCGCTCTATCAGAAGTCTCTTGCACTTGGTTTAGTTCATTGATAGATTTTTTTAGTAGTTTGCTAAACTCGCCATCTTGCCCGCTTTGACTGCCTGCACCATTTATATTTGGTGCTTTGGCAGAAGTGGTTTGCAATGCTTGGCTTAAGCCTACTTTTTTGATTTCTTCCATTTTTGCTCCTAATCTCTCCGGTCATTCTAATGTCGCGCCCTAAATTCACGCCGCTTTAAAGCCTTTAAGTGAGCGGGCTAAAGCAGAATCTAAGCTCTGCCCTAAGTCTTTGCCGCAGAAATATTATCCTGCTATTATATCGATATTTTGTATATGTATTTTAGTTTTTTGTATTTATTGATGATTTTTTATGCTTGCATCATCAAAATCGCATTTCCAGCCATCGTCTTAGCGCTTTGAAACGCCGCTACATTCGCCTGATACGCCCTCGTCGCCTCGATGAGATCCGCCATTTCAATGACTGGATTGACATTTGGATATGCGACATAGCCTTCAGAGTTTGCATCCGGGTGTCCGGGCTCGTATTTCATCAGCGGCTCTCTATCATCGCGCACGATTTTATCCACATACACGCCCATGATAGCGGGCTTTGGGATTTTGCCGATGTCGCCTTCATTGAGCGGGTCTTCATAGCCGATGCCATTGGAGTTTTTGGCTAGCTTGTTATTTAGCATTTTGTTGAAGTCAAATGCTCTAAATGACACCATTTGCCTCCTATATGGCCCGCCCTCATCGGTGCGCGTGGTGTTGGCGTTGGCGATGTTGGCAGAGATGAGGTTTGCTCTCAAACGCTGTGATGAAAGCCCGTATCCGCTGATGTCAAAAGAGTTGAAAAAATTCATTTGGTTTCCTTTTGTTTGGATTTTTGTTGTTTGGTTTGTGCTTGGATTTTAGATTCTGCTACTTAGAATCTACCGCTTGGATTCTGGCGTTTAGATTCTGCGCCAGAATCTAAATTCTCACCTAGATATTTTTGCCCGCTTCGATAGCGTAGTTTAGTATGCCTTTGTGCTTTTTTAGCGCGGTGGTGAGCCCTTGATACACCACAGAGTTTTTCCCAAGCTCGGTAGTCTCGATATCCAAATCCACGCTATTGCCATCATTCCTCGCCAAATGCCCATCGCGAAAAAACATATCCGGCCTATGCACGATGCGCGCGGTGCGGTTAGATTCTAGGTTGAGATGCGTGGAGTGCGTTTGCGCGAGTGGCAGCACTTTTGGCTTGACATTATCCAGAATCTCTGCTTGCTCGATAGCCAATGCTTGGGTGAATTCTATATCGCGCGGGCGGTAAAAAGGCGTGTCTTGGTTGGCGATATTTCCCGCGATAAGATCCTGCCTCAAAGAGCGGTAATCAAGCGCTTTGTAGGCGAGAGAATAAACTTTGGATTCTACAGCAAATGAGATCATCGCACACTCCTTAAATCGATATTTGCAAAATCGATAATCTGCAAGACATCAAGGCGTTTTTAGGCTTCTTTGAAAGCTTTTGGGAAGGTTTTTTGGAAGCCCTCCAAAAGCTTGCCAAAGGCTTACTGGAGGCTCTTCGAAAACTTTTTGAAGTCCTTCTCCAGCGCTCTTTCAAGCCCCTTGATTTTCCATGCTTTATCTAGTGCGATATAAGCAATTTTGATTCCAAGGCCTCTAAAATCTCACCCCTACATATTAAAATTTATTACAAAAATATCAAAATAGAGAAGCAACATTTGGGCTCCGTAAAATCTAATAAAGCAGACATAGTATTACCTTTTTACACAGTTATAACTAATAGTTTAACAAAAAAGACTGAAATCAAGATGCCAATCGTTCAAAGACCCGTGTCCCAATTGTTTGGCTTTATGGTGCTTATAAAGCTAGCGACTTTTTGCTCTAAATTTTGTTGGGTAGAGTTGTTTTCTATCACCCAGTCGCTTGATTTTATTTTTTCATCTAGCGAGATTTGGGCGGCTATTCTTGCCTTTGCCTGCGCGGTGTCAAAGCCATTGCGCTGTTTTAGGCGCTGTATTTGCAAAGCCTCGCTAGAGGCGACACATAGCACGCCAAATGCTGGGTAGCGCGCCTTTCCGCCGCTTTCAAAAAATAGCGGAATATCCAAAAAATACCATTTGCCAAAGCCCTCTTGGATTCTCGCTTGGCGCATGATTTCAGCGTGGATTTTGGGGTGGGTTATGGATTCTAGGAGGGCGCGCTTTTGGCTATCGGCAAAGACGATTTCGCCTAGTGCTTTACGATTTATTTGTGGCGCTTTGCTGGCGGATTCTATGGCGGATTCTGGGGCGGAGTTTGTGGCAAAATCAGATTCTGCGCCAGAATCTAATCTAGAATCCACATTCCGCACGCGCTCACCAAAAGCATCGATGATTTCTTGCGCGCTAGATTCTAGCACATTATGCGCTATCTCATCCGCGCAGATGATGACAAAGCCCGCTTTTTTCAGCAGATTTGACACGCTGCTTTTGCCACAAGCGATGCCTCCGGTGATGGCTATGGCATGCTTTAGCATAGCTTTACACCATAAAACGCCGCGCTATAAGCACAGACGCACATCAAACAACAAGCGCGCGCCAAACAAAAAAACATCAAAATTGCGCGCGCTAGCCTCACTGCCAGCGCCAAACCCACTGCCGACACTAAGCACAGCCGCGTCAAGCCCACTCATAGCCTAGCCAAACGCGATAGATTCTACCCATGGTAATTTGGCGCTTCTTTGGTGATATCCACATCATGCACATGAGATTCTCGAAGCCCCGCAGATGTGATCTCGACAAACTCCGCGCGCTCCCAAAGACTCTGGATATCTTTTGTCCCAAGATAGCCCATACAGCTCCTAAGCCCGCCGACTAGCTGATGCAACACATCGCCGATTTTCCCGCGATATGGCACGCGCCCTTCGATGCCTTCTGGCACGAGTTTATCCTGCGCGGTGCCCTCTTGAAAATACCTATCCGAGCTGCCTTTTGTCATCGCGCCTATGCTTCCCATGCCGCGGTAGCTTTTGTATTGTCGCCCTTGGTAGAGCACAAGATCGCCCGGGCTCTCCTCTGTGCCTGCTAGCAGAGAGCCTATCATCACGCTAGAAGCGCCTACAGCTAGCGCTTTTGCGACATCACCGGAGTATTTTATCCCGCCATCAGCGATGATTGGCACGCCCATTTTGCTACCGACTTCAGCGCAGCCCTCGATAGCAGACACTTGAGGCATGCCCACGCCCGCGACGATGCGCGTGGTGCAGATACTGCCCGGTCCTATGCCTACTTTTACTGCATCAGCGCCAGCATTTATGAGATCTTGCGTCGCGCGCGCGGTGACGACATTTCCCACGATGATATCGATTTCAAAGCGGTTTTTGATGATTTCAAGCGTGGAGATGATGTTTTTGGAATGCCCATGCGCAGAATCCAGCACCAGACAATCCACACCCGCCTCGATAAGCGACTCCGCGCGATCGATCTGCCCAGCACCTATCGCAGCGCCCACGCGCAGGCGTCCTAGCTTGTCTTTGTTGGCGTTTGGGTATTCGATGCGTTTTTGTATGTCTTTTATGGTGATGAGCCCTTTTAGGACATTGTCTTTATCGACAATGGGGAGCTTTTCGATGCGGTGGTTATGCATGATTTGCTGCGCTTCTTCGAGACTCACGCCTTCGCGCGCGGTGACTAGAGGCATTTTTGTCATCACTTCGCCGATACTTCGGCTTAGATCTTTTTCAAACCGCATATCGCGATTTGTCAAAATCCCTATCAAAACGCCATTTTCATCCACCACTGGCACGCCAGAGATTTTGTAGTTATCTGTGATGACACAGGCATCAGCTAGCGAGCGGTTGGCTTGGATGTAGATAGGATCTTTTATTACGCCGCTTTCACTTTTTTTTACTTTAATGATTTGCTCGACTTGGTGAGCTGTTGGCATATTTTTGTGGATGATGCCTATGCCGCCATATCGCGCCATAGAGATTGCGGTGCGGTATTCTGTCACTGTATCCATCGCCGCGGAGACGAAGGGGATGTTTAGCGTGATGTTTTTTGTGAGTTTGGAGCTGGTATTTACTTCTTTGGGTAGGACTTCAGAATATGCTGGGACAAGTAGGATATCCTCGAAAGTTAGGGCTTTTTTGATATTTCGCATGTTTTCTCCTCATGAAGTGCTTGTAGCATGTGTCGTTAGCCTAGGGCGCAGCATTTTCAAACCAAAAGTGCATTCACTTTTGGAATTGTAGCAAGTTTAGGCAAAAAGCTTGCTAAATGCTAGGCAAACTCGCCTATCTCCCTCACCTATCCACCTCGCCTAACCACTTCGCCCATCTGCCCACACCCTACCTGCACCGCTTCTGCGCTATAAAAGTTTTAAGCTATTTTGGCTTATAATCGCGCACTTTATAAATCCAAATATAAACACCAGAATCCAAAGCCAAAGGATAGATGATGACAACCCTAAAGCAAGCATTGCTTCTACCAAAAGAGGAGCAAAAGGCGCTAAAATCCGCTATCGCCAAAAAGGTGCAAGAATCCAAAGACAACATCGAGCTAAACGCATATATCGACTTTTCTGATGATGGCTTTGATGGTGTGCCTATCCTTATAAAAGACAATATAAATGTAAAGGGCTGGGAAATCACCTGCGCTAGCAAGATTCTAAAAGGCTACATCGCCCCCTATGACGCCACTGCGGTGCAAAATTTACGCAAAAATGGCATGAGCGCTTTTGGGCGCGCGAATATGGATGAGTTTGCCATGGGAAGCACGACAGAATCTAGCTGCTATGGCAGGACAAAAAACCCCTGCGATGGCGCGCATGTGCCCGGCGGAAGCAGTGGCGGGAGCGCTGCGGCAGTGGCTGGCGGGCTAGCTATAGCTGCACTTGGCAGCGACACAGGCGGATCTATCCGCCAGCCTGCTGGGTATTGTGGCTGCGTGGGGCTCAAGCCCACCTATGGGCGCGTGAGCCGCTATGGGCTTGTGGCATATAGCTCTAGCCTCGATCAAATAGGACCAATCACACAAAATGTCGAGGACTGCGCGATACTGCTAGATGCGATAAGTGGCGCGGATAGTATGGATTCTACTTGCGCGCCATTAGCACCTTTGCAGACTTTTTCCAAGCTAGATAGAGAGAGAGGCTTTAAAATCGGCGTTTTAAATGATGCGCTAAAAGACGCCTCGCCAGAAATCGCCAAAACCTATGAAAACACGATAAAAGTCCTAGAATCTAGCGGACACAAAATCGTGCCAAAAAAGATGATAGACACAAGCCTTCATATCTCGACATACTACATCATCTGCACCGCAGAAGCCAGCAGCAACCTCGCGCGCTTTGATGGCGTGCGCTATGGCAACAGAGCAGAATCCACCTCGCTAAAAGATCTCTATCTCAAAACGCGCACGCAAGGCTTTGGCGATGAGGTGAAAAATCGGATTCTGCTAGGAAGCTTTGTGCTAAGTAGCGGGTATTATGATGCGTATTATCTCAAAGCGCAAAAAGTGCGCGCGATGATAAAAAAGCAGTATGAAGAGATTTTTGATGATGTGGATTTGATACTTTCACCCATAGCGCCCACCACCGCGCCCAAATTCCGCGCGACTCAAAGCCCGCTAGAGATGTATCTAAGCGATATTTATACTATCGGGGTAAATCTAGCCGGACTGCCAGCTATCTGCCTGCCAGTAGGCAAAAGCGGGAATCTGCCTATCGGCATGCAGCTCATCGGACGCGCGTTTGAAGAGCAAAGCGTGCTAGATGCGGCGTTTGGGCTAGAATCTGCGCTGAAGTAAAAGCAAAAGTCGCAAGCAAAAAGGCGAGCGAAAATAAAGGAGAGAGAATGCAAGAATCTAAAAGCACAAATAGCGCGAGCGTCGCTAATACCGACAATGTTGTCAATATCGCCAGCCTCGCCAATCTTAGCGGGCGCGCGTGGAAGTTTGCTGATAATATCGACACAGATGTGATAATCGCAGCGAGATACCTAAACACCAGCGATGAAAACGCGCTCGCCAAGCACATCATGGAGGATGCGCGCCCGGATTTTGCTAGTATCATCAAAAAGGGCGATTTCATCGTCGCAGGCGAGAATTTCGGCTGTGGCTCAAGCCGCGAGCACGCGCCTTTGGCGCTAAAGGCGGCTGGCATTGCTTGCGTGATAGCGCCAAGCTTTGCTAGGATCTTTTATCGCAATGCCTTTAACATGGGGCTTTTGATCCTAGAATGCGAGGATAGCAGCGTGATTGCAAGCATCGATGAGGGCGATATTTTGGAGGCGGATTTGGCGCAGGGCAAGGTGTTTAACCGCAGCAAAAATAGCGAGTTTGCCTTCAAGCCCATCCCTGCGTTTATGCTCGAGCTTTTGCAAAGCGGCGGACTCATCCAATACGCCAAAAAGCAGATATCTTAGATATTTTAACAGAAGATTTATAAGCATCTTACTTGGATCGTTTTTAGTCCAAGCCTAGCATATGGCAATTAAAACTAATAGGTTTTAGAAAGTCGCGCATCAAGTGTGCTGTGCAAAGCGCACAGGCGTGCGCCTAGCTTTTTACCATTAGATTTTTACTATTGGTTCTTTGCCATTAGTTCTTTCGCCATTAGCTTTTTGCCACCAGTCATTTGTCAGCCATTCGCTAGCCATTCACTAGCTTTTTACTAGCGGGAATACATTCCTAGCGATGCGTGCGAGCTCTTCTTTCATATTCGCGCATTGCACGATGAGTAGCCCCACGCCTGCTTTTTCATACTCTTTGATTTTCTTTGCCACTTGCTCTGGCGTGCCTATGAGCCTTGGGCGCAGTCCGCGGTTTGAGACGCTATACTCTTCTTTGCTTACCTCGACATTGAGGTTTGAGTTGCTAGTAAAGTCATCATATGAGTTAGCATAGTCATCGTAGTTTTTGATAGTCGTGATGCGCTTTAGCTCTGCCTGCGCCTCTTCCTCTGTGTCGCGCACGATCATATACACCGCCATGCCAAACCCCGCAAATGGTGCTAATCCAGCCTTTTCTCGACGCGCTTTCATATCATCTATCTTTTCGCGCGCCTCTTCTAGCGTGCCACCATGCAGCAGATATTTATCGGCAAACTGCGTTATCGCCGCGCGCCCTATCTCGCTTTCACCGCCCGCATAGATTAGCGGCTGTTTGGCAGGTTTTGGCTCATTATAGGAGTTTTCGAAGTGAAAATATTTGCCATCATAGCTAAAAGGGCTTTGACTCCAGAAACCTTTCAGCACTTCGGTGTATTCGCGCGTGAGCGTGTAGCGATCATCGTGCCCATCAAAGCTTATGCCATATTGGCGCGCTTCCTCTTCCCACCACGCGCTTACCATATTTATGCTAAATCGTCCATTGGCGATTTCTGCGATGGTGGTTATTTGTTTGGCGGTGAGCGCTACTTGGTGGTATTGCGGGCGGAGCGCGGCTAGAATCTCTATGCGCGAAGTTACCGCCACCAGCGCATTAGCGATAGCCCACGCATCAAGCACAGGGGCTTTGTGCCCTTTGATGTCATTTAGATAAAGCTCTGGGACCAAAGTCAAGTCATAGCCTAGATTCTCGGCATTTATCGCTAGGTCTTTGATGTATTCCCATGAGCATTTTGTCGTGTCATCATCGACATTCCTTAGCCAGCTTCCAAATACAGGACTCCAATATCCAAATTTCATTTTTGCTCCTTTTTAGGTTTGTGTTATCGTTTAGCGGATTTTGGCGTATTGCTCGCGCAAAAACTCCACCACTCTATCTGCTGCGCATTGCGCGCCCTTTTGGCGTAGGCTAGATTCTAGCGCGCCGTTGTAGTTGGTGTTGGTGTTGATGTCATACACGACTATTTCACCACTTTTAGATTCTATAAACTCGATGCCTGCGATTTGTATTTTTTGCGCTTTGAAAAATGTTTCTAGCTGTCTTATGAGGGGCGTGTCGCTGGTTATCTCTTCTCGCACGCGGAATTTATCCCCGCTGCCTACCTCACACGCCGCGCTGGCTAGCTCTGGCAGTCGCGCGCTAGAATTTAGCTTGCTAGAATCCAAATCGCCAGAATCCACCTTTTGCGCGCGCTCTATATCGCACGCATCCGCCGGGCATAGCTCAAACGCCCCGCCACTCGTATCCACGCGCACTGCGTAGTGAAACTTCGCATCGATAAACTCTGCGCGCGTGATAAAAGGCTCTTTGGAAGGGATGTATTCTTGCAAAAGTGTGATGCCATCAATTGGCTCTTCAAACGCGCTAGATTCTACATACTCTTTTAGCTCGCTGACACTTTCAAACCGCTTCACGCCTAAGCCCTTGCCGCCTTGGTTATGTTTGGTGATAAAAGGCGTGCCAAAGCGGGATTCTATCTCTTTGGCGGCGCTTATTATCTCATCTTTGCCAAAAGCGGCTATCGTCTTTGGCGTGCGGAATCCCGCGCGACTTAGCGCTAGATATTGGCGCACTTTGCTTACTTCTAGCTCTAGCACGCTTGAGCCATTTATTACGCAGCGCCCATAGGATTCTAGCCATGAGAGAAGCGCGCGCCCATATTCTTTGGAAAAGGCATGATCGCGCGTGTGGCTAGAAGCACTAAGTCTGCTCCAAAACACCCCCTCTGGCGGCGCAGAATCTAAATCGATGCTGCCTTTTGTCAAGTCGATTTCACCAAAAGCTACTTCGCTGGATTCTGCCTTATTGGCTGCGTTATTAGATTCTGCGCCACTAGATTCTATTCCACTTATACCAGCGCGTGCAAAAGCCTCTTTGAAAGGCGGAATCCACTCGCTATTTTCATGTATGATATAGATCCCTTTTTTGAGATTGTTGTAGAGTTGAGATTTGTTAGATGACATATTCATTCTCCTTTTTGCCTTTGATTCTGCCGGTGCCGGCGAAATCGTTTATCGTGGATTTCGCGCCACCTACGCGATAGCGCGCGCCGATATGCTCGCTTCCTAGCCTATCGCCTTTGCCAAATAGCTTGTGGCGCAGGCTGCCTTGCGTGTAGCTTTGCTTATACACGCCGCGCTTTTGCAGCTCTGGCACGATAAACTCCACCACATCGCTAAATGTCCCCGGTGTCGTGGCATAGGCTAGGTTGAACCCATCCGCATCAGAATACGCGATGACTTCTTGCAGTGTGTCTGCTACTTGCGCGGGACTGCCGACAAATTTTGGTCCTTGGCAACCAACACCTGTTAGCTTTATAAGATCGCGCAGTGTCCAGACTCTGCCATCATCGGTGGTGGAGTTGCTTAGCGCTTCTACTTGCGCGACCATCGCGTTTGATTTGATATTGCTTAGCGGGTCATCTAGCTCATATCGGCTCAAATCCACGCCCAGCCAGCCAGAATTTATCACCAAAGAGCCCTCTACGCTTGCATATTTTAGCAAATCATTGTATTTCGCCTGCGCTAGATTCTGCGTCTCATCAGTGATTATCGTGGCTAGCAAGTAGATTTTGGCACTATATGGATCTCTGCCGGCTGCCACTAGCGCATCGCGCACTTGTTTTACTGCGACTTTGGCGTATTCTTTGGTGGGTGGCGCGATGAAAATCGCCTCCGCATGCGTCGCAGCAAACTTACGCCCGCGCGGCGAGTTGCCCGCTTGGAAAAGCACGGGCGTGCGCTGGGGGCTTGGCTCGCAGACATGGATTCCGGGCACATCGAAATATTTGCCATGATGGCCTATGTGGTGGATTTTGCTAGGATTGGCAAAATCGCCCGTTTTCCTATCCAAAATCACCGCATCATCCTCCCAGCTACCCTCCAGCAGCTTATAAATCACCTCCATATACTCATCCGCTAGCTCATAGCGCTCATCATGCGGCAGCTCGCTAGCGCCCATGTTTTTGTTGGCGCTTGGGAGGTAGCCTGTGACGATATTCCAGCCCACGCGCCCTTTGGTGAGATGATCTAGCGTGCTAAGCCGACGCGCGAAAGGAAAAGGATGCTCAAAAGGCACACCCGCTGTCACGCCAAAGCCTATGTGCTTCGTCACCGCAGCGCCGATGACAGCGAGCTGTGTGGGGTCATTTACCGGCACTTGGAGCGCTGTTTTTAGCGCGCCTATGTCATTGCCACCATAGATATCATACACGCCCAAAACATCCGCGATAAACACCGCATCAAAGAGCCCTTTCTCCGCGATTTTGGCGATATTTTGCCAATACTCGATATCTTTGTATTTGAGCGCCTCATCGCCCGGATAGCGCCAAAGCCCCGGGCTCAAATGCGATATACAATTCATCTCAAACGCATTAAAGCTGATTTGTTTTTGATTTTTACCCATTTGGATTCTCCTTTTTGGTTGATGCCAGAATCGCAAAGAATCCTAGAGTCCCAAGAATTCTGAAGAGTTCCCAAGAATTCCTAAGAATCCCTAGAATCTAGGCTAGAATCTGGCTTGCATTTGGGCGTCGCGCCCACTTAAGTCTTGTAAAATATGCTGGCATTGTAGCAATTTTTTGTATAAACACAATATGTGTTTGCAAATTTTTGCAAAAATTTTGCTGGTGTGTTACTTTTAAACACATATTGTGTTTGCTGATTTTTAGATTCTGGGTTTGAGAAGTCAAAAATTTGCCAATGCGCGAAATATTTAGATTCTGCCTTGTGATTTGGATATAATACGCGCTTCACAAATAACCAAATAAAGGAAAAAAATGAGCGAATCAAGCATAAAAGCGCGCCTAAGCGCTGATCTAAAAGAAGCAATGAAGGCAAAAGATGAGTTTCTGCGCGATACGATACGCATGCTAAATGCGGCGATAAAGCAAGTCGAAGTCGATACGCGCGAGGTGCTAGATGATGCCAAAGTCATCAAAATCCTAAAAACCGCCTACAAACAGCGCCAAGACGCCGCAGAATCCTACAAAGAAGCCGGGCGCGCGGATCTTTTTGAGCGCGAGAGCAAGGAGATGGAAGTCATTTTGCGCTATCTGCCACAGCAGCTAAGCGATGCCGAGCTAGAATCTAAACTCAAAGAAATCATCGCGCAAGTGGGCGCGAGTAGCCCCAAAGACATGGGCAAAGTGATGGGCGCTAGCAAGGCGCTAAGCGAAGTCGCCGATGGACGCAGAATCTCTGAAATGGTGAAAACGCTGCTAAATCAGCTGGGCTAGAAGGCGCAAACAATGAATCCGCGCGCAAGGAATACGCGCCCAGCAAACGCGCGCCAAATGAATGCCCGCCCGATAAACACGGGGCAAAACAAATCGCACCCAGCAGGCGCGGGGCAAACCAATGCTGGCAAAGTGCATAAAAGGGCGTTTGATATGGATGCGGCGGCTAAAGCGGCCAAAGCGGCTAAGTCAATGGCTGGCGCGGCGCGAGATTTAGATTCTGCGGGCGCGGATTCTAGGGTAAGCGCGGATTCTAGGAGCGTAGATTCTAGAGCAGGCGCAAAATCTAGTTTAGATTCTAGGATGCCAAAATCTAGCAAAAATACATCAGAATCCAAATCGCGCACGCCACATAAATCGCAATCTCACAAATCACAAATGCCTTATAAATCAAGCGAGTCGCGCGCCACATCGCCAAAACATACAAATCCCACAAAGCAAAATCCTCGCCAAAATAATAGCGCGCAAGGCATACCAATAGGCATAATAAGCGCGCTAGAAATCGCCAGATTTAGCGACCATGGCGCGTATCTCATAATGCCAAAAGCGCAAAATATCGCAGAATCTAAAATTTTAAACGCAGACTTTTTGGATGCTAGCGTTTTGGATTCTGGCAAAAAAGATTCTAGCGCAAACGCGCGCGCCGCCAAATCCCGCGCATCAGAATCCCGCGTATTTTTAAAAAACGCCATTCCAAACTTCGCCAGCCACCAAATCACCGAAGTTTTGCTGCCGCAGAAATTTTGCACGCCACAAATGCAAGTGGGCGACATCGTGCCAGCTTTTGTCTATACCGACTCGCTCGATCGCCCTGTGGCTACGACGCAGACGCCCTTTGCCACGCTTGGCGAGCTGGCGTTTTTGCGCGTGGTAAGCATAGCTAGCAATGGCTTGTTTTTGGATCTTGGGATTGACAAAGATATTTTTATGCCTAGCAAAAACGCGCAGAAATATGCGCCAGAATCCACTACACTAGAATCCGCCTCGCTAGATTCTAGTGTAGATTCTGCTCCCAAAATCGCGGTATATATTAGCCTTGATAAATCCGGGCGCCTCATCGCCAAACGCGGCATCAAAGAGGCACTAGCGCCCTACAAAATAGCGCATGAGGGCAAAGCGCAAGCACAGCGGGGCAAAAAGGTAAAAATCCTGCCCTATGAAGTAAGCCCGCTTGGCGTGTCTTGCGTGGTGGAAGGGCGGTATTATGGCTTGATATACGCCACCGACAGCAAGTGCGCGCAAAACACGCTAGATATAAGCCACTTCGGCTTAGAGATAGGCAAAGAGGGCGTCGCGTTTATCCAAAAAGTGCGCGAAGATGGCAGGCTAGATTTGACATTGCGAAGTGCTAGCAGTGCCAAAAGTGATGCGCAAAAGATTCTAGAGCGCTTGCGAGAAAATGGCGGGCGGCTTGGCGTGCATTATGACTCCAGCCCAGAATCCATAAACGCGCTTTTTGGCATCAGCAAAAAGGCACTCAAACGCGCCCTAACCGAGCTCCTCAAAGCACAAAAAATCACCCTAATCCCACAAAAAGAGATTATCCTAAAATAATTTTTTAACAAAAGCTTTGAATTTTGCAATCTTTGCAGATTTGTATTTGTGAAATATGTCAAAAAATATATGCGCAATTAGGGGGAAGGTGCGCAAGGGGTAATATGCACACAAAATTAACGCAAATAGGTAAATACCAACATTGCAAGCAAGATCAAAAGTGCTTGGCTAGCCCAAAAGCTAGCCAAGCTTAAAGCGCGCGCAAAAGTAAAGCAACCCAAGTTAAACTAAACTAGAGCAAGGCAGCCTAAATCAAAGCAAATAAAAGTAAGGCGCCCTAAATCAAATTGAATCAAAGCAAGGCAAAATTAAATTAAAGCCGAGCCGAGCCAAGCCAAAACCAATCCAATCTAGAATCAAAGCCAAATCCAATCCAGAATTAAAGCCAAATCCAAGCAAACCCAACTAAGCCAAATCAAATTAAATAGGCAGCACGCGGATTTTGGGATCTAGCCTTTCTTGCAGCACTTGCTCTATGGCAAAAAGCGTGCCAGTGCTCGCACTCGCGCATCCATCGCACGCGCCCATATAGCGGATGTAGATATCGATAAAGCCATCGCTTGTGTCCTTGATATCCAAAATCTCCATATCCCCGCCATCCATCATAAGCATCGGGCGCACGGTCTCATCGATAGTTTTATCCACAAGCTTTACCTTTTGCACCATCGTCATTTCAGCAAAGCTCGCTTCCCCGCTGCTTTGCTTTTCTAGCTTGCTTTTTAGATTCTGCGCGTCTATCTCTGCGCGCACATCAGCCAAAATATCAACTAGATAATACTCTCTTTGCTCGTGACCGCCGGGCTTCACGCAGCTTTTGCAAAACGCGCCCGCTTTGGTGTATTGTGTGATTTCCTCGACACTTTTTAGGTCATTTAGCTTTATCACTTCTTTTATGGTAGAGAGGCTCACGCGCGCGCATTCGCACACGATGATTTCATCTTCAAAATCTTCAGCACTTTTGCCTAGATACATCCCGGCTGCTTTTTTGATGACATCATACGCCATGACAGAGCAGTGCATTTTTTGCCCCGGCACCGCTGGGGTGTCTGGGTCATCGCGCAGGGCGTGCTCTACATCAAGGTTTGTGATTTTTACCGCTTCTTGCACGGTTTTGCCAAGGCAGAGTTCTACCATCATATCGCTACTAGCGATAGCCGTCCCACAGCCAAAGCTTTTGAATTTCGCATCGATGATTTTGTCATTTGCATCCACCAGCCAATACAGCCGCACCGCATCGCCGCAAGATTCTGCGCCATAATCGGCTACGATGAGCTTCGCGCCCTTTTCATCGGCTTGGGCTTGCGTGATGACGCCTAGATGCGTGGGATTATCCATCCTATCTGCTACTTTTTTGCTATAAGCGTCCCAGAGGGCGCCTCCTATGAGTTCGTTTTTTGCCATTATTTTATCCTTTTTGTTGTCGTTGTTTGTGTTTGTCGCACCTTATTTGCGTCAATCGCGCCAGAATCCAAATATACAAGAATCTAGCAGAATCTAGATTCTAATGTTTTAGATTCTCGGCTCCAGATTCTCGCGCATGCTTAAAGCGCGCTTTTACGCATCATACGAGCTAGAGATATTGCGTAGTCGCTCGACTGCCTTTCTAAACGCCTCTAGCGTGTAGTCGATGTCTTCTTGCGTGTTAAATCTCCCAAGCGAGATGCGTATCGCGGTATGTGCTAGCTCTTTGTCCGCACCCACCGCTACCATGATGGGGTTTGCCTCGAGATCCTCGCTAGCGCACGCACTTCCTGTAGAGCAAGCGATACCAGCTTTATTTAGATCCCATAGCATCGCTTCGCCCTCGATCCCTTTGACGCTTACGAGGATCGTGTTTGGCACGCGGTGTTTGATATCGCCTATCACGGATACATCTTTTATCTCTAGCAGTCCGAATTCTAGCTTGTCACGCAGGGCTTTGACATAGCTATTTTCATAGTCTAGATAATCCACCGCCAGCTTCATCGCCTCGCCCATACCCACGATATAGGGGACATTTAGCGTGCCGCTTCGTCGCCCGCGCATATGCTCGCCGCCATGAAGCAAAGGTGTGAGCTCGACGCCTTTTCTTATATAAAGCGCGCCGATGCCTTTTGGCCCATGGAATTTATGCGCGCTAAAGCTTAGCAAATCGACATTTGCTGTTTCCACATCCACAGGGATTTTGCCGATAGCCTGCACCGCGTCTGTGTGGAAAAGCACGCCTCTTTGCTTGCAAATAGCGCCGATTTCTTCGATAGGGAAAATCGCGCCGGTTTCGTTATTTGCCCACATCACGCTTACAAGCGCGGTTTTATCAGTGATGGCCTCTTCTACTTGCTCTTTAAAGATATTGCCATGTTTATTGACCTTTAGGCGCGTGATATTCACACCTAGACTCTCTAGAAAATCGCAAGTCGCGCCCACAGCTGGATGCTCGACATCAGTGGTTATGATGTGGTTTTTGGCGCCATTGTGGATGAGGTCAAAATACACGCCTTTTAGCGCCCAGTTATTGGACTCTGTCGCACAAGATGTGATGATAATATCATCCTCATCGCGCGCATTTATGCCATTATAGAGCTTCTCCAGCGCATCTGCTATGGCTGGGTGCGTCTCTGTGCCAAATTTATGCAAGCTATTTGGATTCCCATAATGCTCGCAAAAAAACGGATCCATCGCCTCTTTTACCTTGGGATCGACCATGGTAGTGGCGTTATTATCGAGGTAGATTCTCTTTTGCATTCTCTCTCCTAAATGATAAATTTACATTGCAAAAAGTGGCGATGAAATGGCTGATTATCGTGTGATTTAAAGTTTTAGATTAAAATAAACTTAAATTGCGGGGCGATTATAGCGCAGGTTTTCTAATGTGTAGCCAAAAAAATGCGCGGATAATGAGACTCTATTTTAATATGAGGCGTTTTGGGGCGATTTTGTCGCGCTTGGGCGGCGTTTTGGGCGATTTGCAGAAAATCCACTTGCATATTAAGCCTTGTGTCTTTAAGCATAGAAGCCTTATAATTGCGCGAATCAAACCAGCGCAAACAAGTAAGCGCGCAAACTAACACAAAAAGGACAAAACAAATGAAGCAAAAAAAAGAATTTATCTCCACGCCTATTTATTATGTCAATGATGTGCCACATATCGGGCATGCCTACACGACTATCATCGCCGACACGCTCAAAAAATACAAAACGCTTGCTGGTAGCGATGTGTTTTTGCTGACAGGCACAGATGAGCACGGGCAGAAAATCGAGCAGTCCGCGCGCGCCAGAAACAAAAGCCCCCAAGCCTACACCGATGAGATAAGCGCGGTGTTTAGGGCGCTTTGGGATGAGCTAGAGATCGATTATGACTACTTCATACGCACGACTTATGACTATCACAAAGACGCTGTGGTGCGCGTGTTTGAGAAGCTTTGTGAAAATGGCGATGTGTATTTGGGCGAGTATGAGGGCGATTATTGCGTGAGCTGCGAGAGCTTTTTTACCGGTGTGGAAAATGGCATTTGCCCCGATTGCGCAGGCAACAAACCGCTTATCAAAATCAAAGAAGAAAGCTATTTTTTCGCGCTAAGCAGGTATCAAGACAAACTGCTAGAGTGGTATAAAAGCAGCGATGATGTGATACTGCCAAACTATCGCAAAAATGAAGTGATACGCTTTGTAGAGGGCGGGTTGCAAGATCTCTCCATATCGCGCACGAGCTTTGAGTGGGGTGTGAATCTGCCTAGCGTGGCTACTAAATTTGGCGGGGCAGATTCTGGGGGCGTAGAATCTAGCGCAAATAGCAAAAATGCGGGCGCAAAAACGCCTACCAAAAAGCATATCGCTTATGTGTGGCTTGATGCGCTGTTTAACTATCTAAGCGCGCTTGGGTTTTATGCAGATGAAAATACAGATTCTAGCGCAGAATCCAAAAATGCGGATTCTAGCGCAAACTCTGCGGATTCTAGCGCCAAATCCACCAAATCCACCCGCTCGCAAAAAGCACAAAAAGAGTATTGGCAAAACGCCACGCATATCGTGGGTAAGGATATTTTGCGCTTTCATGCGGTGTATTGGCCTGCGTTTTTGATGAGCCTCAATCTCCCACTGCCAAAGCATATCTACGCGCATGGCTGGTGGATGAGGGATGGCGCGAAAATGAGCAAAAGCCTAGGTAATGTCATCAATCCAAAAGAGTTTGCAAACGCCTATGGCGTGGAGAATCTGCGGTATTATCTGCTTAGAGAAGCGCCTTTTGGGCAAGATGGCGATTTTAGCCAAAAAGGCTTAGTAGAGCGCATAAACTCCGAGCTTGCAAACGATCTAGGCAATCTTTTAAACCGCCTGCTAGGGATGAGCGAAAAATACAGCGCCCTGCGCCTAGATGCGTGCGATCATGCCAAAATCTACACCAAAGAAGCAAGCGAGATAGCGCGCATCCTAGACGCCCTGCCAGCGCACATAAAGGCTATGAATCTCAAAGGCTACATCGAGGATTTGTGGCGCATTTTGCAGATATGCAACCAATCCATCGCCAAATACGAGCCGTGGAATCTGCAAAAAGAGGGTAAAATAGCGGAGCTAAACGCGCTACTCTCACTCATAGCAAACTCGCTTGTGCGCTTTGGAATCTGCCTCTATCCAATAATGCCGCGCATTGCTTGCAAGCTTTTAAGCGTGTTTGGCGTGGAGGCGGATGCTAATGCGTTTGCAAAATTTGTGCGAAAGGGGGAGAATCTAGATTCTGTGACATTGCAAAAAATCCCGCCCCTTTTTCCCAAAATCGAGAATCTGCTTATCGATGAAAGCTATACGCAAAACGCGCAAAATACGCAAGGTGCGCAAAGTGGCGCAAAAGTGGATTCTGAAAAAATAGCTTCTAGCGCAGAATCCAAAAAAGCAGAATCCAGCGCGCACGCCACAGCAAACGCCGCCACCGAAGGCATCGCCGAAGTCTCCATAGCTGATTTTGCGAAGCTTGACATCCGCGTGGGCGAGATTTTGCGCGCAGAGCCTTTGCCAAAATCTAGCCGACTTTTGCGCTTAGAAGTAGATATCGGCGAGGCGGCTCCGCGCGTGGTGCTATCGGGCATCGCCGAGTTTTACGCGCCAGAAAAGCTTATAGGCATGCAAATCTGCCTCATCGCCAACCTCAAACCCGCCAAAATCATGGGGCATTACAGCTATGGAATGATACTTGCTAGTAAAGACGAAAATGGCTTATCACTGCTGGTGCTTAGCCAAAAGAGAAAAAACGGGAGCAAAGTTAGCTAGTGCGAAGTATGACGATTAGGGTTCATCAAGCGGTTGAAATCATCAATGGAGAGCTGATAAATTCGCCCGCGATTGGCAGTTTTGAGGGATTTACCACGCGCTTAGAATGCGTGCAAAGAGGCTCGCTATTTTTCGCCGCCGATCCTTTGCAGATAGATTCTGCCATCCAAAAAGGCGCGTTTGGCATCGTGTTTGATAAATTTTTCCAAACGCAAATGAGCGATGAAGAAATCGCTTGGATAAAAGTAGAATCCATAAATCACGCGATAATCCGCTGCGTGCGCTATGAAATCCTAAGCCAAAACATCAAAATGCTAGCCCTAAACGCCATAGAATACGAGATCGCAAAAACCATCATCCGCGATAAAAGCGTGCTGTTTTTTGATGATGATCCTATCGATTTGCTAGACATCCTAGAATCCACCCGCCCGCGAATCATCATCGCCAAATCGCCCCAGATTCTCGACCTAGCACTAGAATCCACCCCCTGCGTCGCGCCACAAACCATGCCTTTTGATGTCATCACGCCACATCCGATGTTTGAGAGCAAATTTTATTACAAGCTGCATTCTTACCAGATACAGCTGCCTTGCGTGTTTTTGCCAGAGCTTGCTGGCGTGGTGGATATGTGCGCGCGTGAGGGCATTAACTTTAGCTTCTCTTATTTTGAGCCAATCGCGCAGCTTTTGCCTATCTCGCTCACACAAGATGCCAAAATCCTGCCCTTTGGCAGCAGCAATCGCGTGATAATCCCCACAAATGACAAAAACATATTTTTGCGCTATGCAGCGTTTTTGAACGAGCAGGCGAAATGGGCGCGCGTGGCGATGTTTCTCCCAACACTGCTAGATGAAAAAGACAAAGACATCTACGCGCTTTATGAGGAGCAAAACCACCATCCGCTAGAATCCACGACTTATGACTCTTCCAATGAACTGCCAGCGCTGCTTCGCAATACGCCTTATAATTTCGTGCTGGTGTTTGGGATAGGCACGCAGGGGCTTGCGTTTGTGCTAAAGCAAAGCACGCAAGAGTATGTCCCGGCACTTTTCTAGGCGCAAATCTTATAAGTGGCGCAAATGCAGAATCTAGATAGTGCGAATGTGGCAAGTGGCGCAAATGTGGCAAAGAGCGCGAACGCGGCAAGTGGCGCAGATATAAAGAGCGCGGATATAACAAACGCGCATCTTTTAAACGCCAAACATATTGCGCCTTTGTGGCATTGCATCGAGAATCTAGGCGATATCATCCCGCGCGGCGGCGCGAAGGTGCTGTATGCCAAAGGCGTGCATATTTATGATGAGAATCTAGAGCGCGTGCTAGAGGTTGGCAAAATCGCATGGCTTAGCGAGTGGGTGGAGTATGTCGCTAGAAATATAAGGCTGGATTCTGGCGTGGATTCTCAAGCGAGTTTTGGCATGGATTCTAGCGCGGGGCGCGAAAATGTGGATTCTAGCGCAGAATCCAAAAATGCAGAATCTAATCCAGAATCCGCGTTGCCAGAATCCGCGCTGCCAGAATCCATCTCCAAGCTATCTTTAAAAGATAAGATTCTGGCGCTCATCAGCGCGATAAGCGCGCGCGTGGCGTATCAGCGCCCTTTGGGTTCTGTAGATTCTAGCAATTTTGGCGATTCTGGCAAAGTTTGCGCGTTTGATATCATCGCGCTGCTAGCTTTTATGCTGAAATCTTGGCGTAAGGGGCCATTTTTTTTACAAAGCGCGCGCGGGAGGCTTTATATCGATAGCGAATGGCAAAGTTTTGCCAAATGGGATTTGCTAGCGCCACACGCAAATCTAAGCGGCGCGCATATCGCGGATGTGGGCTGCAACAATGGCTTTTATATGTTTGCTATGGATTCTATGGTGGATTCTATTAAAGATTCTGCTTTGGATTCTGCTAGCAATCTCGCTTTAGATTCTGCAAGCGCGCCGACTTTTTTAGATTCTAGCGCCTTTGCCAGCCACGCCGCGCCACACGCCACGGGCGCGCAAGCCCCAGCGCAAATCATTGGCTTTGACCCAAGCGCGCTATTTTTTTGCCAGTTTTGCTTCCTGCGCCACTTCATAGATGCGCCCATTTCTTATGAGCTGCTTGGCGTGCAGGATTTGCCAGACTACACCGCGCAGGCAAAAAGACGCTTTGATGTGGTGTTTTGCCTAGGCGTTTTGTATCATCGAAGCGATGTTTTCTCCACGCTAAAATCCCTTGCCAAAAGCCTTGAGCGCGGCGGTGTGGCGTTTATTGATACGCTTATTTTTGAGCCTCAAGATTTGCTTCCAAAGGCGCTTAGCAAGCCAGAATCTAGCGCATTATCAGAGCTAGATATCGTGCTAAGCGTGCCAAAAAGTTATGCTAAAATGAGCAATGTATATTTTATCCCCACGATAAAAGCGCTTTTTGGCTGGCTTGAGCGATGCGGATTTGTGGATGTGGAGCTGCTTTGCGTGATGCCTACGACTACGCAAGAGCAGCGCAAAAGCGCGTGGATTGACTCTATGAGCCTAGAATCTTTCCTAGACCCGCTTGATGAGCGCAAAACCATAGAAGGCTACCCAGCGCCCAAGAGGGCCTATGTCAAAGCCATAAAAAAATAAGGAGTAAAACATGGATGAAGAAGAATTGCAAGTCGCGTATCTCCCAGATGATCGCGTAGTTGGCGCATCGATAAATCCGCATTTTTGCGGGCAAGTCACATCGCTAGGGGCGGATGTCGCGCAAGTCACACTCACCACCAAAGAAGACATGGAGGTAGAATCTGGCATCACGCACACCGGATTTTTGCAAGCATCGGCGGGCTTTGCGGCACTTTGCGCGATAAACAAAAAGCACTCTATCATCATCGGCTCTGATGTGAAGTTTCTAGCACCCGTAGAGACAAACCAAATCGTGGAGTTTAGAGCCAAAACCGTGCTAGGCGATATGCGTAAATGCGAGGTGAAAGTAGAGGGATTTGTGCTAAATATCAAAATCTTTGAAGGCTTGTTTTATATCGTAATCTTTGACAAAAAGCTTTTCAAACTCAAGCTCAAAGATGACCAAAAGGGCGTGTAGTGAAAATCGTGCTGGTGGTGGATAGCTTCGCGGATAAAAGCAATGGCACTTCGATGACAGCGGCGCGATTTTGCGATGCGCTGCGTGCTAGGGGGCATGAGGTGCGCGTGGTGGCGCCTTATATCAATGGCGAGCATATGTATCGCATCAAAGAGCGCTACATCCCGCTTGTCACAGAGATTTCCCACGCGCAGCATATGATGTTTGGCGCGCCGGATGAAAAGGTGCTAGAGAGGGCATTTGAAGGGGCGGATGTGGTGCATTTGTTTTTGCCTTTCAAACTAGAAATAGTCGCGACAAAGGTAGCCAAACGGATGAAAATCCCCTATATCGCGGCATTTCACCTCCAGCCAGAGCATGTGACTTATAACATCGGATTGCAAAAAGTCGCACTGCTAAATAAATTTATCTTTTGGCTGTTTAAATATCGATTTTATCGGCATATCTCGCATATCCACTGCCCTTCAAAGCTTATCAAAGAAGAGATAGAGCGCGCGGGGTATGGTGGCGAAAAGTTTGTCATCTCCAATGGATTTGATCCAAAATTTGCGCCAAGAGAGACGCCGCTGGCGGCGCCTATTATGGATTCTAGTGTTTTGCCGGATTCTAGCACCTCGCGCGCTTCTGATATTTCAAGCGCTTCAAGCGATGCTGGCGATGGATTTTATCATATCACTATGGTTGGGCGCTATTCCAAAGAAAAGCGTCAAGATTTGATCATCAAAGCCATCGCCCAAAACCCTTACAAAAATCGCATAAAACTGCATCTCAAAGGCATCGGACCCATAGAATCTAAGCTTAAAAAGCTTGCAAAGATTTTGCCAAATGAAGTGGATTTTGGCTTTGTGGCGCCAGAGGAGCTTGTGAAAGTGCTGCATGGCACGCATTTATACATACATGCCGCGGATGTCGAGGGCGAGGCGATAGCGTGTCTTGAAGCGGTTGGATGTGGGATTGTGCCTATTATTTCAGATTCCAAGATTTCTGCCACAGGGCAGTTTGCGCTGGATAATCGCTCTCTTTTTAAAGCTGGCGATGCGAATGATTTGAGCGAGAAAATAAGCTATTGGATAGAGCATGAAGAAGAGCGGCTAAAAATGGGCGCGCAATACGCCGCCTCCGCGCAAAACTACACGCTAGAATCCTCGATAAAAAAAGCGATAGAGATGTATAAAAAGGCAATTGATTTCTACAAACAAAAATGGCAGGATTAAGCACAGCAGCCTATTATTGCCAAAGAAGTTTTACTATGCTTGTCTTTTGCTGTCATTGTTAAGAGACAAAAACTCGAAGCAAATCCAAAGAAAAATCCGCAAGGATTTTTATATAAAATAAAAACTGCCAAACATAAGAACAAAATGCTAAAATGCAAAAAATATTTTAGGAGCATCCATGCCAAACAACCCCAATTTGAGTCAAAAATCCATCCAAATTGTAGAAAAAATCCTAAGTCAAAACGACAAAAAAGCCAATGAATTGCGAGAAAAATACGCTCACGACAAACTCTATACGATAAATCTCATGTCAAGCCCGGGCAGCGGCAAAACCACGCTTTTGGAGAATCTTGCTGGGATGAAAGATTTTAGATTCTGCGTGATCGAAGGGGATTTGCAGACAAATCGTGATGCAGATAGGCTCGAGCAAAAAGGCATAAAAGCGCATCAGATTCTAACCGGCGAGGCATGCCACCTAGAGGCTGCTATGATAGAGCGCGCGTATGAGGCGCTAAAGACGCGCGGTGCGCTGGCGGATGCGGAGTATCTTTTTATCGAGAATGTCGGGAATCTAGTCTGCCCGGCTAGCTATGACCTAGGTGCGCATCTAAATATCGTGCTGCTATCCACGCCGGAGGGCGATGACAAGGTGCTGAAATATCCTAGTATGTTTCTTTGCGCGGATGCGGTTGTCATCTCCAAAGCGGATTTGTGCGAGGTGTTTGGATTCTCCATAGAGCGCGTGCGCGCCGACCTTGACACACTAAAATCAAAAGTGCCTATATTCCTAACCAGCACAAAAGATGCAAAAAGCATCGAAAAGTTCAAAGAATTTATTGTAGATTCTAGGAGTGCAGGCTATCATTCTAGGCATTCTTTTTGAGCGAATCGCGATAAGGCTATAAGGAGAGAGTATGTGCTTGGCTATTCCATCAAAGGTGATTGCTATCGACAAGGCTACCAACACCGCGACTATAGAGACGATGGGCGTGTCGCGCCAAGCGAGCCTTGATCTCATGCAAGATGAGGTGGAGGTGGGCGAGTATGTGCTGCTACATATCGGATATGTGATGAGTAAAATCGACACAGAATCCGCGCTAGAATCCATAAAGCTCTATGAGCAGATAATCGCTGATATGGAAGATGAATACATCGATGAGGAGTATAAATGAAGGTAAAAATGGCAAGTGGAATTGCGAGTAAGTTTGCGAGTGTGGCGGCGTTTGGCGCGCTATTTGGCGCTTTTGTAGCGCTTGGTGCGGATGAGCTGAAGGGGTATTATCTAACCCATGTGGGCGATAGCGGGCGCCAAAGTGTGGTGGAGTTTTTCGAGCGTGGCGGGAAGTATTATGCCTATGGCTTTGCCAATGTCGATGGCAGCGGACCTAAAAAAGATAGCATCAATCCAAACCCCGCACTGCGCGAGCGCGTGGATAAAGGAAGCGTGTTTGTCTATGGGCTAAAAGAGGCTGGCAAGGGTGAGTTCAAAGGTGGCGAGGTGTATAACTATGACAATGGCAAAACCTATAACCTAAAAATCACCAAAGAAAAAGATGGCAAGCTGATTTTGCGCGCGAGCATCGACAAAGCCGGAATCATGGGGCAAACGCTCACTTGGACGCCACTCACTCAAGAGCAGATAGAAAAATACGAGGGCGAGAAGCCGCCTTTTAGCGTGGTGGAGGAGTCGTTTGAAACGCTTCCGCAAGAATTTAAATAGGCAAGAGCAGCGTGCAAAACAATACACGCGATACACGCGATGTGCTAGAGGCGCGCGGCAATGGGGACTCTGGACTAGATTCTGGGTTGGATTCTGCGCGCGCAAAATCTAGCATTGTAAAATCCAAAAGCCTAGCAGAATCTACTTTAGATTCTACGCCCACAAAATCTAGCTGCGTTGCAGAATCCACACAATCCGCAGAATCCAAAAATCTAGCAGAATCCGCCCGCGCAAACTCCACCACAAAAAGCGCGCCCGCAAAAGCATCCAAAGCCCACAAAACGCCTGTCCCCACGCTAGACACGAGGCTGCTGCTAGAAGGATTCCGCGACAAAGACGCGATATTGGCACTTGCCAAGCAGATAGAAATCACAGCACAAAAGCTAGAGACGCCTATCAAAATGATGGAAGTTTGCGGCGGGCACACGCACACGCTCATGCGCTATGGGCTCACCCACCTCCTGCCGCCAAACATCGAGTGTATCCATGGTCCGGGCTGCCCCGTGTGCATCATGCCAAAAAATCGCATAAATCAAGCCTATGAAATCGCCATGCAAAAAGATGTGATACTCATCACGCTTGGCGATATGCTAAAAGTGCCCGGCAGCTTTGGAAGCCTGCAAGATGCGCGCTCAAAGGGGGCGGATGTGCGATTTGTGTATTCGCCGATGCAAGCCCTAGACATCGCTAGGCAAAATCCGCAAAAAAAGGTCGTGTATTTTGCCATCGGATTTGAGACGACGACACCCATGAGTGCCGCACTGCTCGCGCGCGCGATAGATTCTGGTGTGACAAATCTTTTGTTTCACATAAACCATGTGCTAGTCCCGCCACCGCTTGAAGCGATACTCTCTGACACTAACTGCGCGATAAACGCGCTCATCGCGCCCTCTCATGTGAGCGTCATAGCGGGCGCGAAAATCTACCAACCACTGCTTGAAAAATACCGCCTGCCAATCGTTGTGTCGGGGTTTGAGCCGGTGGATATGATGCAAAGTATTTTGATGATAGCAAGGCAGGCGGTGAGTGGCGAGCCGCGCCTAGAGGTGCAGTATGCGCGCGCGGTGGATTGGGAAGGGAATCTAAAGGCGCAGAGTCTCATGCAGGAGTATTTCGAGTCGCGCGCATCTTTTGAGTGGCGCGGGCTTGGGGAGATACCACATTCTGCGCTAAAGCTAAAAGACGCATATAGCGCGTATGATGCAGAAAAGGTGTTTGCCAGCATCCTTAGCACCGAGCCGATAAAAGACAACAAAGCCTGCCGCTGCGGCGACATACTGCGCGGCGTGGCAAAGCCGCTTGATTGCAAAGTGTTTGGCAAATCCTGCACGCCAGAGCACCCGCTAGGAAGCTGCATGGTAAGCAGCGAGGGCGCCTGCGCCGCTTACTACAAATATGGCATAGCATAAACAATTAAGACTAGGAGATTGTTAATCAAGGAGATTATTTAATTTATAAAGGTTTAAGGTTTTTTGTAATGACACAAAAATCTTAAATTAGACTAGCAAATTGCTAGAATATGCCGTTATTGTGGTGGTTTGAAGTTTGGTAAAAATTTAGCTAGATGAAGCAGCTTAATAAATAAAATGCCAGAATCTAGTTTTTACCCTTGTTGGCTAAAATGGACAATTGCAATATATGTGTATCATTTGATATTGTATCAAAGACTGCTCTGCAAGCTAAAAGTTTTTATGTTTGAAATAAGATTGCTTCCTCGTAAAGTTTTGTAGTAATAAATAGCCTATCTTTTACGTTTTGGCTTGTTGCACTTTTGCACCTATTATTTTGGATCCTGTGCTAGAATCTACATTTGTGCTGCTTGAATTTTTTTAGTATATAAATTTTATATTTTTATTTTAGCGTTTTAGATTCTATCTATTTTGCTTAGTTGCCTAAAATAATCACTAACGTGATGCAAGTCTACTCGCATGTTCGTAAATATACGCACTAATCTCTGGCCAACACATAGCGCAATCACTTTCCCTTAAAAATTATCATCTCATATGAGCTTTGTTTGATGGCGACGCTGTTTGATTTGGATGCGCTGGCTCGCAGGTCTTCGTTTATCTGGTCTAGCTCATCGAGGCGCTCTTTTAGCCGCAGTATGATATCCACGCCCGCGCGATTCACGCCCAAATCGCGCGTGAGGCGCAAAATCGCCTTTATTTTGTCAATGTCGTGCTGTGAGTAGAGGCGCATTTTGCCCTCCGTCCTGCCGGGCTCTATGAGCCCTTCTTTTTCGTATTGGCGCAGGGTTTGGGGGTGGATTTCTAGGATTTTGGCTACTACGCTTATAAGATACACCGGCTCATCATAGCTATACATTTATTCTCCTTTTATCGCCTATTTAGCGCTTTTGGCAGTTTTGCACTGCCTTTCTCCTTATTATCGCCCGTCTGACACCTTTTCGCGCCACACGCCAAATCTACTTCTCATTGCCCAAAAGCTCTTTTTTTAGCATCTCTTGCAGCTCGCTTGATAGGCTTTCAAGCGGCGGGTTTATGATGTTTGCGCGCAAGTATAGATCACCCATGCTGCCATTTTTTAGGTTTTTTACGCCTAGTTCTTTGAGACGGAAGCGTTGCGTGTTTTTGGTGTTGGGCGGGATTTTTAGCGACACTTTTTTGCGCAAAGTCTGCACGCTGACTTTCCCGCCAAAAAGCGCCACGCCAAGCGGCACATCAAAGCTAGCGATCAAATCATCGCCATCGCGCTCGTATTTTTCGCTCGGCTCGATGTGGATTTTTAGCAGCAGATCACCGCGCGCACCGCCAGCCCTTGATGCCTTGCCCTTGCCTTTGACGCGCACTTTTTTGCCCTCACTTATGCCCTCTGGGATTTTGAAGTCGATTTGCTCTCTATTTATCGTGATTTTGTGTTTGCCACCAAGCACAGCTAGCTCAAAGGGGATGGTGAGATTTGCCTCGATGTCTAGATCTTCTTCAAATCCTCCGCCAAAGCCGCCAAATCCGCCAAAACTAGAGCCTCCAAAGCCGCCACCTCCGCCTCCAAATCCGCCAAAGCCTCCGCCTCTAGCGCCGCCAAATCCTCCGCCAAAAATCTGACTCAAAATATCATCGAGATTTATCCCGCCAGCCCCGCCTTGCGCTCTCGCGAAATCGCTGAAATTTTGCCCGCCAAACATACTATCGCCAAACTGATCGTATTGCGCGCGCTTTTTCTCATCGCTCAAAATCTCATACGCGGCGTTTATTTCTTTGAATTTTTCCTCGGCTTCTTTTTCTTTGTTGATGTCGGGGTGGTATTTGCGCGCCAGCTTGCGATAGGCTTTTTTGATGTCATCTTGGCTGGCGTTTTCGCTTATTTCTAGGGTTTGATAGAGGCTTTTACTCATATTGCGCTCCTTGTATTTTATAAATATTTAGCGATATTGTATCATAAAACTTTAGCGTTATAGTATCAATCTTTGCATATTTTTAGATTCTGGTAAAACAAAAATGCGAGAATCTGCAAAGCCGCCAGAATCTAAACTAGCAGAATCCAAAGCTAGCAAGCTCGCAAGCCAAAGCCGCGCGCAGATTTTGGATTCCGCGATTTTGTTTTTCAAATTTACTGCGCTAGCTACGCCAAGCCGCCGCCTAGCCAAATTACCTTAGTAAGCGCTTAGCCAATCGCTTGGCTATCACGCCCCAGCCACTTTTGCCAAAAACGCATAAAACACGCTATAAAGCCCCGCTATTTCATCGATTTTCACGCGCTCATCGACTGCGTGGATTCTGTCATTACACACGCCAAACTCCACCGCATCGATGCCATACTCCGCGCAAAATCTCGCATCGCTCGTCCCCCCGCTAGTGCTTCGCTCCGCGCGCACGCCGCATATAGATTCTATGCTTTTTTCTAGCATGCTTACTAGCACAGAATCCGCTTTGGTGATGAAAGGCTTTGCGCTTTGTTTTAGCGTTAGCTCGCATTGCGCTGCTGGCGCGTTTTGCTTGATTTTTGCTATGATGTTTTGTAGGTAGGATTCTACGCTTTGCAGGCTTGTTAGCGGGGAATTGCGGATGTTAAACATGATTTTTACTTCGCTAGGCGTCACATTTACCGCCTCTAAGCCGCCGCGGATGTCGGTGATGATGATTTGTGAGGGCTTGAAATACTCACTGCCACTATCTAGCTTCGCGCCGGCAATGTCGCGCAAATGCGCGCCGAGTGCTTCTAGCGGGTTTATGCACTTTTCTGGGTAGGCGACATGCCCTTGCTTGCCGATGATTTTTAGCACACCATTTATCGAGCCGCGCCGCCCGATTTTTATCGTATCGCCAAGCTTTTCTACACAAGTAGGCTCGGCGACTATCGCGCTATTTGGCAGTAGCCCGCGCGCCTTTAGCTCTTCTAGCACATATCGCGTGCCATAAGTCCCCTCACCCTCCTCATCGCTTGTAAGCAAGATAGAAAGACTAGGCAGGCAGGGAGTTTGCGCGCCAGAATCTAAATCGCTAGAATCTAGACTAGATTCTAGCCTGCCAGCTTCAAAATCCTCGATAAAATCACACATCGCACATACAAAAGCCGCCACGCCGCCTTTCATATCCTGCGCGCCGCGCCCATACACAAAGCCATCTTTCACCTCCGCGCCAAAGGCATCCGCGCTCCAGCCCTCCCCTACCGGCACGACATCCACATGCCCCATGAAGCAAAAATGCGTGCTGTTTGCGCTGGATTCTAGTATTTGCGCGCTAGATTCTGCGCGCGTGCTAGAATCCACACCAGAATCCAAATTATCTTTTTTTGCCAAATCTTTTTTTGTCAAATTTGCGTCCGCCAAACGATAGACAAAAAGATTTTTCACCCCGCCCTCATCTATGTGGAGAAACGCAAACCCAGCGCGCGCGAGTCGCGATTTTATCACCTCATAGATTCCGCATTCATCTGGCGTGATAGTTTTGTATCGCAAAAGCTCTTGCAAAAACTCCACGCATTGCTGTTTTCTAGATTCTTGTGTTTTATCCATTTTTTGCCTTTATTTTTGCGCTAGAATCCGCATTTGTGCCAGAATCTACCTTTGCACCAGAATCCACATTTGCGCCACCTTTTCCGCCCGCTTTTGTGCGTAGATGTATATAGAGATGCAGCACATCAAGGCTTGCTGGCGTGATCCCGCTTATTTTGCTCGCGTCAAAAAGCGTGCGCGGGCGCATGTTGCTTAGCTTTTCTATCACCTCAAGTGAGAGCCCAGAAATCCCGCTATACACGAAATCCTCCGGAATCTCCACAGATAGCATCGAGCGCATATTGGCGATAGAATCCTGCTGTTTTTGTATGTAGCTGTGGTATTTGCATTCGATCTTTATCTGCTCTAGTGCGCGCGCACTCATCGCGCCAAAGGCTGGGACATTTTCTAGTCTCAACTCATCTCTAGCAAACTTCTCAAACGCCGCAAAATCGCTCGACAAATCGCTAACCTTATCGCCCGCTGCATTATCGCCCGCGCCACCAGCCACATCGCCCGCACCATCACCAGCCGCGCCACTCAAGCCACCATTTGCCGCGCCAAACCCATCACGCCCGATGATGAGCATAGCATTTGTTTTGTCATTTATCTCTGCTTGATTTATCCCGCGCAAAAACGCATTCGTCGCCTTAGAAGGCGTGAGCGCGCAAGATTCTAAGAATTCTAGCGCGATTTTTATGTCCTCTTTATCGCGCGTGATTTGGTGATACGCATCCTCATCTATCGTGCCAAATGCCCGCGCATACTCGCACAAGCGCAAAAGCGCATTATCCTCGCGCAAAAGCAGCCGATACTCCGCGCGCGAGGTGAAAACCCGATAAGGCTCTTTGGTGCCTTTTGTCACGAGATCATCTATCATCACGCCGATATAGCCCTCATCGCGCCTAAGCACGAAGGATTCTAGCGCATAGGAGAATCTAGCGGGCATTATTTTTTGCAGCGCTAGCGTGGCATTGATACCCGCCATAAGCCCCAGTGCGCCGGCTTCTTCATAGCCTGTCGTGCCATTTATCTGCCCAGCCAAATAAAGCCCCGCTATTTTTTTGCACTCCAAAGTATGCAAAAGCTCGGTAGGATCGACATAGTCATACTCTATCGCATAGCCATATCGCGTAATGCGCGCGTTTTCTAGCCCCTCGATAGACGCGATGACGCGCTCTTGCACATCAAAAGGGAGCGAGGTCGAAAGCCCATTTATGTAGTATTCGCTGGCATCCTGCGTCTGTGGCTCTAGGAATAGCTGGTGTCTTTCTTTGTCAGCAAAGCGGTTGATTTTATCCTCGATGCTAGGGCAGTAGCGCGGTCCCACACCCTCTATCTGCCCGGTGAAAAGCGGCGCGCGGTGAAAGTTATCGCGGATAAGCGTGTGCGTGCGCTCATTGGTATAAGTCACAAAGCAAGGCAGCTGCGTAGGATGAAAATCTCTAGTGTGGTAGCTAAAATGCGGCGGATTCTCATCGCCCTCATGCCGCTCAAGCCGCGAAAAATCGATACTGCGCCCATCGACTCTAGGGCAAGTCCCCGTTTTTAGCCGCCCCATACGCAAGCCAAGCGCGGCTAGATTCTCGCTTAGCGTCACACTCGCGCTCTCGCCAAAGCGCCCGTTTGGGATTTTGTTTTCCCCGATATGCGCGAGCCCGCGCAAAAATGTGCCAGTGGTTATGATGATTTTGTGCGCGGTGTAGGTTTTGCCGATGTTGGTGCGCACGCCGCAAATGCGCGGGTGGCTGGTGGCGCTGGCGGATTCTGCGCTTGTGGGTTCTGTGCCAGAATCCAAATCGCCAGAATCCGCCTTTTTAGATTCCATTTTCTTAGATTCTGCTTTGCTAGATTCTGCTTCTCCAGAATCCACGCCCCCAAAGCCCGCGCTAGAATCCGCGCGCGCAGAATCTACCTCGCTAGATTCCGCCTCGCCAGATTCCAGCAAAATCTCTTGCGCCATTTCTTGCGACACGCTTAGATTTGGTGTATTAAGCGCTAGATTTCGCGCATAGATTCTGTATTTATCCATATCGATTTGCGCGCGTGTGCCCCGCACCGCAGGTCCTTTGGAGGCGTTTAGCGTGCGATATTGTATCCCGCAATTATCCGTGATGATACCCATCACACCGCCAAGCGCGTCTATCTCTTTTGTCAGATGCCCCTTGCCAAGCCCACCGATAGCCGGGTTGCAGCTAGCAAGCGCGATGTTTTCGACAAGCGTGGTTAGCAGATGCACCCTAGCGCCCATGCTAGCGGCGATATGCGCTGCCTCAAGCCCCGCATGCCCGCCACCGATAACTATAATATCAAAATCCCTATTTTTCAAATCATGCCTTTTTTGATTGGTTGATTAAACTCGCGATTATAGCAGAAAATATGACGCAATAATAGCGTTTGACTTGGCGCTTATGCTACAATACGCGTTTGCTTCACAAATCAGAAAATGGGAAAATATGCAAATTGATATAGAGATATTTTATGCGGATTTTGGTGCTTTGACAAAAACTAGCGATATGGAGTCTATCATCAAAGATTTGGCATCGCAAGCGCGGAGTCAAGCACAAAGTGGCGCAGAATCTAAAGCAGAATCCAAAACGACATTTGAAGCAGATTCTAAAGCAGTATCTAAATCCGCGCATAAAACGCTGCATTTAGATTCTAGTGTGCGACTTGATGAGTGCTTGGCTAGCGCGCTGGATGTTTCAAGGTCGCAGATTCAAGGGCTTATCAAAAATATCGGCGTGCTGGTAAATGATGCGTTTTGCACCAAATGCGGAGTGAAAATCGCTAATGATACGCATATTTTCATCGCATTGCCAAAATCTAGCCAAATGCCAAATATCGCGCAAATAAGCCAAAATGCACCAGAATCTAGCGTCAAGCCAAAAACCCTCGCGCTAGAATCTAGCGCGCCAAATTTTACGCCAGAATCTAACATCAAGCCAAACTCCGCCACCGCTCTAGAATCCACCACAAGCGCCAGCCTAAACGCTAGCGCGCCAAACGCTACCGAAAACATCGCACAAGAATCTAGCACCACCCCAGAATCCACCACCCAAACCCCTTCATCACAAATCGAGATAATCTATCAAGACGCTTCGATTTTGGTGCTAAACAAGCCCGCGTTTTTGGTGGTGCATAGCGCGCCTAGTGTGCGCGAGCCAACGCTCGTGGATTGGCTGAAAGCACAAGGATTCTCGCTCTCCACACTTGGCGGGCAGGAGCGCTTTGGCATCGTGCATCGGCTGGATAAAGAAACAAGCGGCGCGATAGCTATCGCCAAAGACAACGCCACGCACGCGCATTTAAGCGATCAGTTGCGCGAGAAAAGCATGGGGCGGTATTATCTAGCGCTCATTGATGCGCCGCTAAAAGAGCCTAAAATCATCTCTTGCCACCTCGCGCGCCACCCCAAAAACCGCCTAAAAATGGCAAATATCGATAATATGCGCCAAAGCTTTGCCAATGCCAGATTTTCAAAAAGTGCCTTTGTGCCGCTTATAAACATGCCAAATGCCGCGCTTGTGGCAGTGAAGCTTTTCACCGGGCGCACGCACCAAATCCGCGCGCACCTAGAATCTATCCAGCGCCACATCATCGGCGATGAGCTCTATGGATACAAAAAACCCGCCAAACTACCGCACAAACCGCGCATAATGCTGCACGCCTACATGCTCTATCTCACGCATCCACTCACGCAAAAGTCGCTTTCATTTTGCGCGAAGGTGCCAGAGGATATGCTACAATACGCGAATGAAATTTTTGGAGCAAAGGAATTTGATGAGGCGATACGCACGGAGCGCATTTTGCAAGCTTTTAGCGAGTTTGGCACTGATTGCTAGTCTGGCTGGCTGTGGTGGCAAGGGTGCTAGTCTAGGGCTTATGAGTGACAAAGACAAAATAGACCCAAACCTCCCTGCCATAGGGCAGGTGCGATATATCGCAGATGTCAGCTCGATAGCTTTTGAATGGGATAAAATCGAGAATCCAAACGCGATAAAAGGCTTTGTCATCTATCAAGCAAATAGCAGCGGAAACAACAAAAAAATCGCCACGATAAAATCGCCTTATGCCACGCATTTTGTGGTGGATTCTCTGCTCCCACAGACCACATACACCTTCCAAATCGCAACCCTTGGCAGTGACAACGCTATCTCACAAAGCCCTGCCAAAATCACCATAAAAACCTCTTTCATCGATCCTATCGAAAAAGCGTTTGCCTCAAGCGATTATGCCAAAGCGATAAAGCTCATCTGGAGCCCGCATCCAAACCCTAGCATCACGCGCTACATCATCCAGCGCAAAAATGACGCGGGCAAATTTTTAAACATCGCCACGGTGAAAAATCGCTTGCTGGTGGAGTATTTTGATGATGATTTGGATGATGCTAGAGAATACACCTATCGCATCATCGCCCAAGATTTCAACGGCATAAAATCCCTGCCAAGCGAAGAGATACAAGGTAGCACGCGCGAGAAGCCAAAACCCATCACAAACCTAAAAGCCAGCCAAGATCTCGCCAAAGACATACAGCTCTCATGGCCTGCAGTGCCGGGCGCTACAAAATATGAGATATATATATCAGAATCCGTGCAAGGCGCATATAAACCGCTCGTGCAGGTGAATAAAAACTACTATATGCATAAAGTTGGCAAAGATAACGCGGTGTATTTCTACAAAGTGCGCGCTATCGATGAAAGCGGTGTAGCAGGTGATCTGCCAAATGGCGCGACACAAGGCGCGACGCTCCCCCCACCGCCCACACCACAAATCACAAAAGGCGTCATACAAAACAACCAAGCCATAATCGAATGGGGCGTGATAAACAATGCGCGCGTGAAGGGCTATGCGGTGTATCGCTATGAAGGGCGCAGCTCCAATCCTCTGCGCTTCACCAACACGATAAAAACGAGATTTGTCGATAAAGAGATGCAGCAAGGCAAGCGCTATATCTACAAAGTCGTCTCTGTCGATGCCAATGGCAATGAGTCGCTACCTAGCCAAGAAGTGGAGCTACTGATAAAATAATGCCGCATTTTATAGCGAAAAAAGTGGTGGAGATGGGGGGCGCGGATTTTAGCGCTGGCTGGGATTTTGGCGCGGATTCTCGTGCAAGTTTGGATTTTGGTGCGGAATCTAGTGCGAGTTTAGATTTTCGCGCTGGCTTTGACTCTACTTTGGCGGATTCTTACGCAGAAGCAAAATCTGGCGCAAGTTTGGATTTTGGCGCAAGTTTAGATTCTGGCGAGCGTGCAGAATCTCTATTTCGTCATTGCGAGGAGGCGGAGCCGACGAAGCAATCCATAGCTTTTGCAGAATCCATAGATTCTATAAAAAACGAGCGGCGCGAGCTTTTTCAGGAATCCATAGAATCCGCGCAAGATGCAGAATCTAAATCCTCAAAAAACGCGGATTCTGCGATAATCCAGCCCGCTAATGGATTGCCGCGCTCAAGCTACGCTTTCGCTCGCAATGACGAGACCCCCGATTCTGGCGCAAATTTGGATTCTAGCTTGGCAGAATCTAGCATATTGCACTCGCGCGCGCTTAAGTTACAAAGCCTCAAAACGCCAAGCCTTTCATTAATCAGCATCCCCTACATACAAGAAAACACCGCTAAAATCTGCCTCATCCAAGAAATACAACGCAAAAATGATGTGCTAGTGCGCGGGCTGAAAATCGCGCGCCCCACGCCCATAGGGATTTTGAAAGATATATTAAGAAAACTTAGCAAAAACTATGAAGTGATAACTGATAATCTAGCGCAAAATAGTATCAAACAAGATGTGAAAAGCCCTTTTTTGCTGGATTTTAGCGCACTCATGCAGGTGCTAGAAAATGTAGATTCTAGCGCGCAAAATAAAGTGGATTCTCGCACAGAAAATCAAGCAGAATCTAAAAGCAATGATTTACAAAGGGCAGAATCCAAAAGCCAAAAATTTCAAAAACTAGATTCTAGCGTGCAAAACAAGGCAGAATCTAGAGATTTGCAAAATGCAGATTCTAGCGCAGAATCCAAAAGCCAAATTTCTCAAAAAATAGATTCTAGCGTGCATTTAGAAATCGGCTTTGGCAGTGGCAGGCATATTTTAGCCCTAGCGCAATCGCGCCCAGAATCCATAATCATAGGGCTTGAGATTCACACGCCCTCCATCGAGCAAGTGCTAAGGCAAATCGAGCTTTTGGGGCTAAAAAATCTTTTTGTGCTTTGCATGGATGCGCGCGTGCTGGTAGAAATCCTGCCGCGTGGGAGTTTGGAGCGCATCTATATCCACTTCCCTGTGCCTTGGAATGACTCGCCAAGCAAGCGCGTGTTTAGCGCTAGATTTTTGACGCACGCGATAAATGCGCTAAAACAAAATGGCGAAGTGGAGTTTCGCACCGATGATGAGAAATATTTTGATGATGTGTTACAAATCGCGCAAAAGGCAGAATCTAACATAAAATCTAGTTTGGAATCTAACGCAAAATCCAATATAAAATCTAGCTTGGATTCTAGCGCAGATAAAGCCACAAGCGCCGATTCTAGCGCGTTTCAAAGCACGCCCCAAAATACGCTTATAAAAGTAACGCATGCCAAAAATATCGATAAAAGCGTCATCAGCAAATACGAGGCGCGCTGGCGCAGGCAGAGCAAAGATATTTTTGACATCCATATAAAAAAGCTTGCAAAAAGCGCCACAAAAGCGCCTATAGACGATAATACGCAGAATCCACCGCGCCACACAAACACACAAACAAATATGCAAGAAAGCGCGCAAATGGGCGCGCAAATAGACACGCAAATGAGCGCGCAAATAAGTCGCGCCAAACAAGCGATAAAATATGAGTTTAAATTTGATGAAAAATTGATACAATCACTTTTTGTAAATGCCTTTTGTCAGAGCGGGCAAAATGAGTCAAAAAATGGCACAAAAAATGGCGAGCCAGAAATCATCCAAAAGCTTTGCCAAAAGCAGCTTTTTGATGATGGATTTTTGCATATTTATGATGTGTATCAAGATAGCGAGGCGCGCGTGGTTATGCTGCTTGTCAGCATGGGGGATTTCATCTGCCCTTGCAATCGCGTGGTGGTGCTAGAATCTATGCGAGAATCTACTCAAGAAGTAGCGCAAGACAAGACGGCGCCAAACAACGCGGAGCAAGAAAAAATAGCGCAAAAGCAATCCAAACAGGCAGAATCTAGACAACTAGAATCCAAGCAACCAGAATCTAAATCTCGCGGATTTGGATTCTGCGAAAGCGATGAAAGCGATGAAAGCGACAAAAGCCAAAAAAGCCGCCAAAAAAGCTATTTTGGATTCTACTTGCCGCAAGCCCCGCTTCCCACGCTTGCCAATCAAAAAGCGCATAGCGCATTAATCAAACTTTTGGAGCAAATATGAGTATCATCAAAGCGAACAATTTGGTTTTGGGCTATCAGCGCGAAGAGCCAGTCATCGTGAATGCCACTTTTGAGATAAAGCACAAAGATTTTGTGTTTGTCTCAGGACCTAGCGGGAGTGGCAAAAGCACGCTGCTTAGCTCGCTTTATGGGGCATTGACTCCGATGAGTGGGAATCTAAGCGTGTGTGATATCAGCCTAAGCAAGCACAACGCGCGCCATATAAACCGCCTACGCACGCGCATAGGCATCGTGTTTCAAGACTATAAGCTCATAGAAGAGTGGAATGTAGAGCAAAATATCGCACTTCCCATGCAAATAAATGGCTACAAAAAAGACGCGATAGCCGCGCAAGTCGAAAAGCTACTTTCACACATCGGACTTTTACACAAAGCAAACAAACATCCACTAGAGCTAAGCGGTGGTGAGCAGCAGCGCGTGGCGATGGCGCGCGCTATCGCGCATCGTCCAGCACTCATCCTAGCCGATGAGCCCACAGGTAATTTGGATGATTTCTCAAGTGATATGATTTGGAGTCTTTTGAAAAGTGCGAATGAACAGCTAGATATGACTATCGTGGTAGTGACGCACCGCGTGCCTATGCGGACTAATATCTCATATCGGCATTTATTTATTGATAGGGAAAGGAACACGATTTATGAACAGCATTAAGCAACATTTTCTTTTTATCCTGCCTTTGGTGGCGCTTTTGTTTAGCCTTGAGTGCTTGCTATTGGTAAATCGCGCTATCATTAGCAAAGAAGATAAGCTATTGCAAAATTATTCCATAATCGTGGCGAGCAAGCAAAAGCTTTCATTTGATCTAGTGACGCAAAATATCCCAGAAATCGCCTCTATCGAGGAGATAGACCCTAGCTTCATACTTGATAAAATCCGTCAAAATATGAGTAATGAAGATTATGAAAATATCAAAAAAGAGCTAGCGCTTTATTATACGATAAAGCTAGATTCTTTCCCCGACCAAAAGCATCTCAACAAAATAAACGCCACGCTTAGTAAGATTCCGGGCATCATCAAAGTAGAATCTTTTGCCAAAACACACAATCAAGCCTATCGCCTGCTTTTCTTGATTAAGTTTAGCGTGCAGGTGTTTTCTGTCATTTTGGGCGTGCTTAGCATACTTTTGATGATAGACCAGATAAGGATTTGGCATTTTGAGCATAGCAAGCGCATGCAGATTATGGAGTATATGGGCGCTGGCATGTGGATGAAAAACCGTTTTTTGTTTAAAGGCGCGCTAAATGATGCGATTTTGGCGACGCTTATCGTGTGTGGCGGGTTTTTGTATTTTGCCACCACAGGCGCGGCTGATGAGGTGATGGAGGCACTTGAGGTGGGGCGAGAGATTTTTGCTTTTATGCTAGATTTTGCGCTGCTTTTGTGCGCGTCGATTGGCGTTTGTATGCTTTGTGTGCTGGTTGCTATCGCACTGCAAAGAAGGGTGTAAAATGCGCGGGTGTAAAATGCGCGTTGTTTGGATGCTCTTTTTTGCGCTGCCTATAGCACTCCTAGCTGCTGGCAAAAATCTCGAAGATATAGACAAAGATATCAATGCCAACAAACAAAAACTACAAGAAAAAGCCAAAGAAGAACAAAAAATATCCTCGCGCCTAAGCACTCTAGGCAACACCATAAACAACCGCAAAAAGCAGATAAATAGCCTAAAAGAGCAGATTAACTTTTTGCAACGCAGCATAAACCAGAATCAAAGCCAAAGCCAAAGCCAAGAAAAACGCCTAGAGAATCTACGCAAGCAGCTAAAATCGCTAGAAGAGGAAAAGAGCGCGATACAAGCATATATCGCAAATATCATCATTAGCGACATTGCTTTTACTTTGGTGCTAGATAAGCAAAGTGTCGTCTCGCCTGATGATGTGATTTTGGAAGATGTGTTTGGAATCCTCACCAAGCAAAGCCAAAAAAAGATTCTAGCCCTTAGCGAAAAACAAAACAAAACAGCCGAACAAATAGGACTCATCACCAATAATATCAATGAAATCACTGTGCTAATAGGCACCCAGCAAAACAAAAAAGACCAGCTCCAAAAAATGATAATCGAGCAAAACAGCCTCAATGAAAAACTCCAAGCCGAGCTAAATGACTACAATCAAAAGCTATTGCAAATAAGCAAGGAGCGCGAAGGGCTTGATACTATCCTCCAAGATCTAAACATCATCAAAGCAAACAAACAAAAAGAAATCGAGCAGCAAAAACAAGCCCTCATCGCCGCGCAAAAAGCCCAAAAAGAAAAAGAAGAAAGAGAGCGCCTGGCAGCAGCAAATGCCGCCAAACAAGGCGAGCAAACAAAAGATGCGGGCAAAGATTCTAGTAAAGACGCGAGCCAAAGCTCTAGCCAAAGTCCTAGTAGCGAGGCGGCAAACATCGTGCAAGTGGCAAATAGCTACAAAAATGTCGCAGTAGTCAAATACACCGGCGCAAAGACCATAGCACCGCTAGATTATTACACTATCGAGCAAAATTTCGGTCCCTACTACGACCCTGTGTATAATCTAAAAGTGTTTAACGAATCCGTCACGCTCATCTCCAAAACGCCAAACGCCGTAGTCTATAATATCTTTGATGGCAAAGTCGTATATGCCAAAGAAGCACCCATACTAAAAAAGGTAGTCATCGTAGAGCATAGCAATGAAATGTATAGCATCTACTCCCAGCTAGATAAAATCGCGCCCACCGTCAAACCCGGCTTCATCGTCAAAAAAGGCTACACCATCGGGCGCGTATCACAAAGACTAGGGCTAGAAATCACGCAAAAAGACAAGCATATCGACCCGCTAGAAGTGATCTCAAAAAGCAAATGATAAATTATTTAAAAAATTTTATAAATAGTCGATTTGAAGATACACCCCGCTAGAATAACAAGGAGGTCATTATGGCAGAGGTAAATACAAGCCAAGTTTCTTCGATCAAGAATACCTTATATAGCATGGTAAATAATGCTGGAAAAGCATATAGCGACAGCGCAAACGCCACGCAAGCATCGAATATAAGGGCAGCAAGTGTGAATGCAAATAATGCCGCGCAAGAAGCGCAGGCGCACAATAGCGCTGATTTGGTTAATATCAGCAAAGAGATAAACAAGAAAATGGAGCATATCGGCGCTGATATAAACTTCAGCTACAACGATGATATCGCAGGACTAGTCGTCACGGTGAAAGATCCAAAAAATGGCGGCAGAGTCATCCGCGAGATCCCTAGCAAAGAAGCCATAGATCTTGCCAAAAAAATGCATGAGGCTGTAGGGCTAATATTTGACAAAAAGGGCTAGAATCCAGATTTGGATTCTAGGCTTTAGAATCTATCGCTTGCGCGATTTGGATTTTGCAAAATAGATTCTGCAAGGCAGTTGGATTTCTGCAAGCTAGATTCCTGCAAGTTTAGATTCTGCTTGTGGGCTAGATTCTGCATTTTTTGCGCGCTAGAATCTGGCAAATCGAGCGAAACTAGCAGAATCTAGCGCCATCCGCAAGCCCTTAAAAGCCAGAATCCAAAAGCGCACAAGATTTAGATTCTGCTTTTTGCGCTTTTTTGCGCGGGCAAAGTCAAGGTAAGGTCATTGGCAAATCAGCAGGCAAAATCGCAAGCAGACTCACAGGAAATGCCACCAAGCAGCAAAATCTTGTTTTGCTACATTTTAAGCTTTAAGTTTGGCAGCCACAAAAGGCTAGCCACAAAGGAGAAAACATGGCAATAGGCAAAATCAACTCTCTAGGCGTGGGGAGCGGTGTTTTGAGCTATGATGTCATAGATAAGCTACGCGATGCGGATGAGCGATCTATGATAAAACCCATAGAGCGCAAAATGGAGCAAAATATCGAGAAGCAAACTGCGCTTGCTGAAATCAAAACGCTAGTCACAGGCATGCGCGTGCCAAGCAAGATTTTATCGGATTATTCTAGCTATCTTGGGCGCTCTACACATGTAAATAGCGATGCGATAAAAGCGAGTGTCGCAAGCGGCGTGCCTATGCAAGATATCAAAGTGGATGTGCATCAGCTAGCGCAAGGCGATATCAATGAGATGGGCGGGAAGTTTGAGAGCCGCGAGAGTGTTTTTAGCGAAAATGATGTGAAGCTAAACTTCTACACGCAGGGCAAAAACTACAGCCTAAACATAAAAGCTGGCATGACGCTAGGCGATGTCGCGCAGCTAATCACTGATGAAACCAATGGCGAAGTGACAGGGCTTATCATGAAAACCGGCGGCTCCAAGCCATATCAGCTTATGCTAAACTCCAAAGGCATGGGCGATGCTAGCAGAATCTACTTTGGCACGACGCTAAAAAATGACGCTGTGCCAAATGGCGCGGTGGATATAGGCAGCGGCGATTTGAACCTAAAAATCATTGACAAAAATGGCAATGAACAAACCATCGAAGTTTTGCTAAAAACCGATGGCTCATCTGATACCGCGCTTGCTTTGAAAGAAGCGATAAGAGAGGCGATTGAGAAAAATAGCGATTTGAAAGATTTGCTAGATTCGGAGATAAACATAGGACTTGACAAAGAAGGCAAGGGCTTAGTCATCAATGATTTGCGCGGCAATGACATAAGCATCGAGGGTGCTAAGGCAAACTCGCTAGGATTCCGCACCGCCCAAGCCAAGCAAGAGCCACTCATAGAATCTGGCAAAATGGTAAAAGCTGGCAAACTAAGCGGCACCGTGATGATAGGAAGCGTGCCGCTAGATCTTGCCAAAATGACAAAAGACAAAAACACCAGCGAGCAAAACGCGCAAATCATCGCACAAGCTATCGAAAACATCGCTGGAATGCACGCAAGCACCGATGGCTCTGGCAAACTCATCCTCACATCCGAGCTAGGCGAGATAAAAATCCAAGCAAGCGATGCCGCAGGAAAACAAGCCATAGAGGATATGGGACTGCGCGCTGGCACGATACAAGGCTATGCGAAACTGCAAGATAGCCTTTTTAAAATCAAAAATATCCAGCAAGGCAAAGATGCGATGATCTCTTATAATGGCGCGCTCATCTCGCGTCCAAGCAACGAGATAAACGACATCGTAGGCGGCGTGTCGATGACTTTGCAATCAACCACAGAGCCCGGCAAACCAGCGATAATAAGCATAAGACGCGATGATGAAGCGATCATCGAGCAGGTGAAAGAGTTTGTCAAAGCGTATAATGAGCTGATTCCTAAGCTTAATGAAACCACGCGCTATGATGAGGATTCTAAAATCGCTGGCGTGTTTAATGGCGTAAGTGACATACGCACCATCCGCTCATCGCTAAACTCGCTTATAAGCCACTCTGAATACGCAGATTCTAAGGTGCAAAGCCTTATGAATTATGGCATCACGATAAATGATAAAAGCACGATGTTTTTGGATGAGTCAAAGCTAGCGAGCGCGATAAATGCCGATCCAAAAGGCACAGAGGAATTTTTCTTTGGCAGGGATAAAAAAGAGCCTTCTGGAAAAGAAGTGCATATCGATGGAGTTTTTACAAAAATCGATAAATTTTTGGCGGGTTTAGCCGATGGTAGTAATTCAAGGCTTGAGACTTATGGCTCATCACTAGAGCGCGATGCCAAAAGCTTGCAAAAGGACAAAAAATCCACTAGCGAGCTGCTTGATACGCGCTATGAGACGATGGCTAATCGATTTGCCGCCTATGACAGCCAAATAGCAAGGACAAAAAATGCGTTTGGCTCTGTGCAGATGATGATCGATCAGTCAGTGGCGAAAAAATAGCATGAGCCCTAGCAAAAGCCCAAACACCACAAACTCCACAAAGGACATCCTATGAGAAGCAATGCTTACAGCATTTATCAGCAAAACGAAATATCTGTAGAATCACCAGCCAAGCTTATTGAGATGCTTTATGAGGGCATTTTGCGCTTTTGCGGGCAGGCGAAGCACTACATGGAATCTGGCGATATCGAGAAAAAAATATATTATATCAATCGCGTGACAGATATTTTTACCGAGCTTTTAAATGTGCTTGACTATGAGCGCGGCGGGGATGTGGCGACTTATCTTACCGGGCTTTATACCTATCAGATAAAGCTACTCACTCAAGCAAACCTAGAAAATAGCACCGAAAAAGTAGATATCGTCATCAATGTCGCAAAAGGCTTGCTAGAGGCGTGGAGAGAGATACATCAAGGCGAGCTATAGAATCTAGATTCTGCTTTTTAGGTTCTGCTTTGGTGGCTTAGTTTTTTAGATTTTTATTTTTATTTTTGCGTGTTTTTTGATATTTGCGTTTTTGGCGCTTTTTAATATCTTTTGCGCTTTTGGTATCTTTGGCATTTTTTAGATTTTTTCGCGCTTTTTATGTTTTTACATTTTTATGTTCTTTGCGCTTTTTAGATTTTATTTTGGGCGCGGATTTGAGATTTTATTTTATAGATTTTGTTTTGTTTTTTGTGGTGTTTTGCGTTGGCTGGATTTTGGCTTTTAACTCTTGATTTTTGGTGCGGTGGCTTTGTGAAAACTTTGCGCGAGGCTTTTTGATATTTTTGCTTATTTAGATTCTGCTTAAGGGTTTGCATGTGGTTAGATTCTATGAAAATCGCTTTGATACAAAAAGACAGCGCCAAAGCCTACGCGCTCATAGAATCCATGCCCCCCACCTTTGACACACTAGAAGAGATGCTGCAAGCGCGCGAGCTCATCGCGCAAGTGCTAGAGCTGCTCGAAAAAGAAAAAGAGCACACCAGAATCCAAATGCTCCAAATCCAAGCTGCCAAAAAATTTTTAGTCTCTAGCTAGCTTTTAAATCGCCCAAAATCCGCCTTCAAATCCTTCTCAAAAACCACACCAAAAAGCGCGCATTATCTGATATAATACGCCCATTGCAGCCCAAATACACCAAACACAAAGCGTTTTTATGAAGCCTATTTCAAGCATTTTCAAGCACATTTTTTTACTCATCGCCTGCTTTCACGCAGCACTCGCAGACACTAGCAAGATGAGCTACTCCGCGTGCCAAGCGTATTACAAGCAAGCCACCGCCACCATAGATTCTGTGCGCGTGTATGGGATAGAATACGGCGGCAAGCCCCACCTCGTGGCGTTTTCCACCACCCCGCTAAAATCCTCCAAAATCATCAAAAAAGACTCCTTCATTGGCCTATATTTGTTTGAAGGCAAAACGCCCATGAGCTACCGCCTAAAGCCACTTGACTCCTACGCCCACACGCTCCCCCTAGCCGCTATCAACGCACAAAAGGCGGTGCCGGGCAAAGTGCTAAACTTTGAGCGCGGTGTGTTTGACCTTGGCAAGTTTAGCGCGCCGCTGCCGGAAGGCGCAGTGATTAGCACGATTTGCTATCAGATTTATGGGTTTAGCGCGCATGGGCAGTATTTTGTGCCAAAGATTCTCATCGATAGATTTTTGAGCGCGAAAGGCGGAATCTATGGCGATATAGGCGTGCGCGTGAGCGAAAACACACAAGCAGGCGCAAATACAAATAGCGCAAATAGTGTGCCTCGCGGCGTCATCGTCGAGCAAGTGGATTTATTTTTTCCCAAAAATGTGTTTTTGCCAAAAGATAGGATTTTGCGTATCAACCAAGAGCCGATAAACTCTATGGCAGATTTTGAATGGAAAGTCGCAAATCTCACACCCGGCAAAACCGCCAAAGTCGCGATAATGCGCGGCAATAAGATTCTGGAGCTGCAAACACAAATCGATAGGCGCTATGGCGGGGGGCTTTTGAGCGATAGCTTTTTTGAGCGCTATGGCGTGGTGCTAGATAAAAATCTCGTGATAAAAGGCATCCAAAAGCCCCTGCCTTACGAGCTTTCGCAGCTTAGCGTGGGCGATAAGTTTATCTGGATAGACAAGACACCTGTAAGAAGCAATGATGGATTCTGGCATTTTCGCCAGCTTTTCTCACAAGCGGGCGTGCGCGGGAAAGTGGAGCTTTTGCTGCTGCATGAGGGCGTGGAGATTTTTGTCCGCTCAAGGCTAAAATAAGGCAGAATCTAGAATCCTTTTTTGTTGTTAAAAGCAAATGCGATGATGATTTGGATTCTGATGAAAAGTTAAAACAATAAACAATAAGCCAAGGCGAAGTATCTTTGAGCTATTTTTGCGGCTTTACTAAAGAAACTCGCAAAGCTTGTTTTCAAGCAAAGGGCGCAGGGAGTTACCTAGAGCGGTAATGACCAAGCCCTTTGCGTAGAAAACAAGCCGAAGGCGAAGTTTCTTCAGCAATCCACAAAAAGAGCCAAAGAGACAAGCCGATAAAGGAAAACGATGGATAATAGGTATCAAAAAACACTCACAGACTTCGAGTCATTCCTGCAAACCCACCAGCCAGCCATCTCTAGCGATGATTTTCATCCGCATTTTGCCAAAGCATTTTGGGAGATGCTGCTAAATGGCGGCAAACGCTTCCGCCCAAACCTCCTGCTAGCGCTCGTCGATGGGCTTAGCCCGATGATGACGCCAAACGCGTTTTATCCAGCACTCGCGCTTGAGTGCCTGCATACTTACTCGCTTATCCACGATGATTTGCCCTGCATGGATGATGCCTCGCTTCGCCGCGCGCACCCCACGCTGCATGTGACTTATGGCGAGACGAGCGCGGTGCTGGCAGGCGATGCGCTGAATACTTATGCGTTTTATCTGCTAGCAGAATCTAGGCTCGATGATAGCGTGAAAGTGGCGCTTGTGCGCGAGCTAGCGAGTGCTGGCGGGGTTGGCGGGATGATTATCGGGCAGGCGCTTGATTGTCATTTTGAGGATCAAGTGCTTAGTATCGACAAACTAGAGATCATCCATGCCAACAAAACCGCAAAACTCATCGCCGCGAGCCTAAAAATGGGCGCGCTCATCGCTGGTGCATCAAGCGAGTTTATCACCGAGCTAGAATCCTTTGGCTTGCGGCTTGGGCTGTTTTTTCAGATACGCGATGATGTGATTGACGCGGTGCAGGAGGAGGGCGAGGCGGGCAAGCCCACGAGAAACGACGCGCATAAAAATAGCTATGTAAATCTGCTAGGACTTACCAAAGCACAGGATTTGCTAGCGCGAGAATCCGCAGCGCTGCAAGGCACGCTAGCTAGATTCCCAGAATCTGTGGCTAAAAATCTAGAGTGGCTTTTGGCTAGCTTTTTTAAAGAGATAAAATAGCGCGATGTGGCGACTTGGCGATGCGCGCAGAATCAGCGCTAAATCAGCAAGAATCAACGCGGAATCATCGCAAACTCGGCGCATTAAACCAGCGCCAAACGCCAAAACACCGCGCAAAACCACACCAAAACAAAGGAAAAATATGAAGCAGATTCTGCTAACAAATGATGATGGATTCGAGTCAAAAGGGCTTTTGGCGCTAAAAGAGGCGCTAAGCCCGCTAGGCAAAGTCCTAGTGGTCGCACCCGCTAGAGAGAAGTCTGCCTGCGGGCATGGGCTAAGCATCACCAAGCCGCTTTCGCTTGTGAGTGTGGGCGAGGATTTTTACAAACTCGATGATGGCACGCCCACAGACTGCGTGTATCTCGCGCTAAACTCGCTCTACAGCCCTAGAATCCGCCCCGACCTCATCGTCTCTGGCATCAATATCGGCTGCAATATGGGCGAGGATGTCACCTACTCTGGCACGGTCGCGGGCGCGATGGAGGGCGCGATACATGGCATCCCAAGCATCGCGATATCCCAGCTAGTGCGTAAAGAGGGCGATTTGAAGGGCTGTGATTTTAGCCTAGCGCAGCGCTGCATACACGAGCTAGCGCAAAAGCTTTTGGCGCACAATCCGCTGCCAAAGCGGCGATTTTTAAATGTCAATATCCCCATTGCGCAAGAATCCAAAGGCTACAAAATCACCGAGCTTGCCGTGCGACTATATGGCAATGATGCGATGAAAGCGCGCAATCCGCGGGGCTTGGAGTATTATTGGCTCGGCACGCATCCGATAGAATGGGAGGAGCGCAGCGAGCGGATGAGCGATTTTAACGCGGTGATGAATGGCTTTGTCTCGATAACGCCTTTGAGCGTGGATATGACGAGCTATGCTGATATGGAAAATGTGCAGAAATGGGCAGAGTAGGCGCGCGGGTAGTGCGGGCGTTTGGGTAGCGCAAGCATTTTGGTAGTGTAGGCGTTTGGGTGGTGCAAGGATTTTGGATGGTGTAGTCATAAGGCGCGCTAAATCCGCGCTCGCCAGATCCTAGCAGGCACAGAAAGCGAGAATCTACGCCTAAGCAACAAAGCTAGAATCCAAATCTAAGCGCCCAAGCCAGAATCCAAGCTAGCATCCGTGCCTAGAATCTAAACCAAGCAGCCCAAGTAGTCTCAACAGCCCAAGCAGCCTAGTCCAAGCCCGCAAGCCAAAGCATTTGCGCGAGGCTATACCGCTTGCGCTGCTGTTTGGGTGAGCGTGAATCCATGCTTCATAAAATACAGCGCGACAAATCCCAAAATCCCCACGATAAAATATCCCACAGATAGTATCATAATGATATCATCTCTGTGCGCGTGCTTGACAATAGCCACTATAAACAAAATAAGCGAGCTGATACCCCAAATCCACGCGATGACGCTAAACACGATGCCCACCTGCTCTGGCACAGCGATAGCATAAATCGTCACAAAAACGCCAACCACAGCAGCCAAAAACATAAAAATCGTCAATGCCACACCAGCAACAACTATCGCCAAGCACGCCAAACAACGAGTCTAGTAGAACGCCTTGCGTTTTAGTATAAATTTACTTAGACATCATAGAATCCCCCGCTTTTATATTTGTGCGCGATAGCGCATAAATAGCTAGCGATACCACCCTTAGGAGATTCTATGAAAAACGCATCCAAAATCTTAAGCCTCATTTGCCTCTCTACTAGCCTAGCTAGCCTAGCAATCGCTGATGAAGCCACGCCTACAGTAAGCAAAAGCGGTGCTTTTGTGGGGGTAGAAGCTGGCTACAATATGCAATTCGCCCAGACAGCCACCATAGATGCCACCACCAACCAAACAACCACCACCAGCAAAGACACGACATTTCCATTTGCTGCATTTGGACTCAAAGCTGGGTATGGCTACTTTTTCAACAAATACATAGGACTTAGAGCCTATGGTAGCTATCATTATGGCGCGAGCACCGTAATAGGCACCACGATAGAGCCGGGCTCTGGTGGCGGAGGCGGAAGTGGCGGCGGCGCAAACACCACGACAGAAACAAAAAGCACCACCACCAACTCATTACATCAAGTCGCTGTCAATGTGGAAGCGGTGTATGATTTTGTCACGCTTGATAATTTCTCTAGCGGCGTGTATGCTGGCATTGGCTTGGGATATGGCTCATATACCAACGCTAGCACAGCTGACAACACCACAACCAGCATCAACATGGGCTCGGGCTTCGTGCTACCGGTAAATGTGGGCTTGGAATTTGGATTTGCCAAACATCATCGCGCATCCCTAAACTTCAGGATTCCAACCATCGCAGCTGCCACCAAAACAAATGCCGGCGATATGGAATACCGCTCCAGACAGCTCATCATGACTTTGGGCTATGCGTTTGTGTTTTAGATTTTGGTTTGGCGGGCGAGTTTGCAAATGCGCGTCGCAAGAGGCGCAAAACTAGGCCGCCAAGCAGGCCGCCAAGCACTAGTCCAAAAAACAGAAAAATAAATCTGCAAGATTGCCAGAATCTAAGCGCGCAGTTTTGATTCTGATGTTTTGATTCTGGCGCTTTGGTTTTTGATGTTTTGATTTTGGCGACTTAATTTTTGCGCCTTGATTTTGATACTTTAATTTTAATGCTTTGGTTTTTGACACTTTAGTTTTGATGTCTGGTGCGCTTATATCAGACGCGCTGCGTTGATTGCTAGCCATGTGGCGTTATTTAGATTCTGTTATTTAGATTTTGTTTTTTGGATTCTGCTTTTTTGGGCTATGTGGCTTTGATTTAGTTATGTGGTTTTTGGATTTTGCTTTGGCTTTTGATTCTGCTTCGATTCTGCTTCGATTCTGCTTTCATTTTGCTCCCATTTTGGATTCTGCTTCTTTGTATTTAGATTTTGTGTTTTTTATTTTAGGTTTGGCGCAGAATCTAGATTTTGGCTTTTGGCTTTGCTGGATTCTAGTATAAAGATTCTGGTATAGATTCTAGTATAAGCGGGCGCATAGCCAAAACATAGCAGAATCTAAAGGCTGCAATATCGATTTCACACATTTGCATTGTCATTGGCGATAGATGATTGGCGGCGCATGATTGGTGGCGATGTGGCTGGCGGTGGTGCGCGATTGGCAATGATTGGCAGTGTGTAATTTTGGCATTTTGGTGCGGGCGGTGTGATTTGTGTGTATTTTTTCTTGACAAGGGATTTTTATTTTTGTATAATCAGCCCTTTATTTATCGTGCTGGTTTAGCTCAGTTGGTAGAGCATCTGCCTTGTAAGCAGAGGGTCGGGGGTTCAAGTCCCTTAACCAGCTCCATTATTCAAACCCTTTACCAGATTTTCTGATTCAGTGTTTGACCAGTCTTTTGCTATGGTGAGTTACTCAAGTGGCCAACGAGGGCAGACTGTAAATCTGCTGGCTTTCGCCTTCCGTGGTTCGAATCCACGACTCACCACCATTAAGAAGCTCATAAGCTGTCTTATAGGCATAGAGCAATTTGCGGGAATAGCTCAGTTGGCTAGAGCATCAGCCTTCCAAGCTGAGGGTCGCGGGTTCGAGCCCCGTTTCCCGCTCCATACTGGGAACTGAAGTGATCTTTCATAGTCACTCTCAATAGTATCAGTCGCGCCCATATAGCTCAGTGGCAGAGCACTTCCTTGGTAAGGAAGAGGTCGGCGGTTCAATCCCGCTTATGGGCTCCAGTTTTTCTGCTTTAGCTTTGTTGTAACCTTTATCTTTTCATAAAGAAGTTTGGGCTAGAATAGAGCTTTTCAAATTCAATTTTAGGAGATTTTTATGGCAAAGGAAAAATTTGTCAAGAACAAGCCCCATGTCAATATCGGAACAATCGGGCATGTCGATCATGGTAAAACAACTTTGAGTGCCGCTATTTCTGCGGTTTTGGCGACAAAAGGTCTTGCAGAAATGAAAGACTATGACAAAATCGATAACGCGCCAGAAGAACGCGAAAGAGGTATCACTATCGCTACTTCGCATATCGAGTATGAAACAGAAAAACGCCACTATGCGCATGTGGATTGCCCCGGGCACGCCGACTATGTAAAAAATATGATTACAGGTGCGGCGCAAATGGATGGTGCGATTCTAGTTGTTTCTGCAGCGGATGGCCCTATGCCACAGACTCGCGAGCACATCTTGCTTTCACGCCAAGTAGGTGTTCCTTATATCGTGGTATTCCTAAACAAACAAGATATGGTCGATGATCAAGAGTTGCTAGATCTTGTAGAAATGGAAGTTCGCGAGCTTCTTAGCGCGTATGAATTCCCGGGTGATGATACACCAATCGTAGCTGGTTCTGCGCTAAAAGCACTAGAAGAAGCAAAAGCTGGCAGCGTAGGTGAATGGGGCGAAAAAGTCCTTAAGCTTATGGATGAAGTAGATGCTTATATCCCAACACCAGAGCGCGACACAGAAAAAACTTTCCTTATGCCTGTAGAAGATGTATTCTCTATCGCAGGACGCGGAACAGTTGTGACTGGTAGAATCGAGCGCGGTGTGGTAAAAGTAGGCGATGAAGTAGAAATCGTAGGTATCCGCGACACACAAAAAACAACCGTTACTGGCGTTGAAATGTTTAGAAAAGAGCTAGACAAAGGCGAGGCTGGCGATAATGTTGGTATTTTGCTACGCGGAACAAAGAAAGAAGAAGTAGAAAGAGGTATGGTTCTTTGTAAGCCGGGCTCTATCACTCCTCATAAGAAATTTGAAGGCGAAATCTATGTTCTTTCAAAAGATGAAGGCGGACGCCACACTCCTTTCGTAGATGGATATCGCCCACAATTCTATGTGCGCACTACCGATGTGACTGGCTCTATCAAGCTACCTGATGGCGTGCAAATGGTTATGCCGGGTGATAATGTCAAAATCACGGTTGAGCTTATCAATCCTATCGCGCTTGAGCTTGGGACAAAATTTGCGATCCGCGAAGGTGGTAGAACAGTAGGCGCTGGTGTCGTTACCAAAATCATTGAGTAGGGTAAATACCAATGGCAAAAGGTAATGTAATCAAAATCGGCTTGAAATGTTCAGAATCTGGGGACATTAACTATAGCACGACGAAAAACGCTAAAACAAATACAGAAAAACTGGAGCTCAAAAAGTTCTGCCCTCGGCTTAACAAACACACCATACACAAAGAAGTTAAGCTAAAAAGCTAGAGGTTTTCTCTAGCTTACAGGTCAGTAGCTCCAATGGTAGAGCGTCGGTCTCCAAAACCGGTTGTTGGGGGTTCGAGTCCCTCCTGACCTGCCATTAGTATAATAGAGTGAGAGATATTTATGAAAAAGATGATTGCTTATTGCAAAACAGCGAAAGAAGAGCTTTTCAAAGTAGTTTTTCCTACCAAAGAGCAGATTCGGAATGCGCTTATTTCTGTCGTAGTCGTTGTCTTTGTTATCGCTTTATTTTTGGGGCTAGTCGATCTTATTTTGTTTGCTTCTGTGTCTAGTATTTTATAAATTAGGAGGTTTGTATGTCGCTAAGTTGGTATGCTATACAAACATATTCTGGAAGCGAGCAGTCTGTAAAAAAGGCTATCGAGAATCTAGTCCATGAATATAAGATTCAAGACAGAGTCAAAGAGATTATCGTCCCTACAGAAGATGTGTATGAGATGAAGAATGGAGCAAAGAAAATAAGTGAGAGGAGCTTATATCCCGGATATGTTTTTATCAATGTGGATTTAGATACTTCACTTTGGCACACTATTCAGTCTCTACCTAAAGTGAGTGGCTTTGTGGGCGAAAGCAAAAAGCCCACTCCTTTGAGCGAAGCGGATATCACGCATATTTTGGAAAAAATCAAAAATCGCGCTGCGCCTAAGCCCAAAATCTACTTTGATGCTGGCGAAGTGGTGCGTATCAATGATGGTCCATTTGCGAATTTTACCGCGACGGTAGAGGGATATGATGTCGATCACAAAAAATTGAAAGTCAATGTTTCTATTTTTGGCAGAAATACGCCTGTGGATATTGATGATCATTTGGTAGAAAAAATAATTTAACAAGAGGTGAGATATGGCTAAGAAAGTAGCAGGTGAGTTGAAACTTCAGATTCCAGCAGGCAAAGCAAACCCTTCTCCGCCTGTAGGTCCAGCACTAGGGCAACGCGGTGTAAATATCATGGAATTCTGCAAAGCTTTTAATGAAAAAACAAAAGATATGGGAGATTTTAATATCCCTGTGATTATCACTGTTTATCAAGACAAAAGCTTCACTTTTGTGACAAAAAAGCCCCCTGTGACAGATCTGATAAAAAAGACCGCAGGCATAACAAAAGGCTCTGACAATCCGCTTAAAAATAAGATTGGCAAGCTGACTTCCAAACAAGTAGAAGATATCGCAAATACCAAAATGGAAGATTTGAATGCCAATGACATCGAAGCAGCGAAAAAAATCGTCGCTGGAAGTGCTCGCAGCATGGGCATAGAGATTGTAGATTGATAAAAGGATTGAGGTCATGAAAAATAAGACAGCAAAAAGAACGCAAAATTTACTTCAAAAAATAGATAGCGCAAAGCTCTATGATATAGAATCTGGCGTAAATGCGGTGAAATCTCTAGCTTCTGCTAAGTTTGATGAGACAGTGGAGCTTGCATTGCGACTTGGTGTAGATCCTCGCCATGCCGATCAGATGATAAGAGGCGCGGTTGTTTTGCCTCATGGCACTGGTAAAAAGGTGCGTGTAGCTGTATTTGCCAAAGGCGCTAAAGCTGATGAGGCAAAGCAAGCGGGCGCTGATATCGTGGGCGATGAAGATCTAGCAGAAGAGATCAAAAATGGCAATATCAACTTTGATATGCTTATCGCCACGCCTGATATGATGGCGCTTGTGGGTAAAGTGGGTAGAATCCTAGGACCAAAAGGACTTATGCCAAACCCAAAAACAGGCACTGTCACTATGGAAGTAAGCAAAGCTGTAAGCAATGCAAAAAGCGGGCAAGTGAATTTTAGAGTGGATAAAAAAGGCAATATCCACGCGCCTATCGGCAAAGCAAGCTTCACAGAAGACAAAATCAAAGACAATATGCTAGAGCTAGTAAAAACCATAAATCGCCTAAAACCATCTAGCGCGAAGGGTAAATTTATACGAGGTGGCGCACTTTCTTTGACTATGTCGCCTTCAGTGAAGCTAGACACGCAGATTCTTATGGATGTGAAATAATCACACAAAAGCCTAAGCGAGCTTTGATAAGGCCAAAAAGCCTTGCAAGCACTGCCTAAAAGTGTCGCATAGAAGCGCAAGCAGCGCGATATTAGAATCATTCATTTATCTTAGACTAGTGACTACAAGCGCGTTAAGCTTAATATTGCTTGTATAGGTCGAGTCTGAAAGGAGGAAAAATGACTAAGAGCCAAAAACAAGAATTGATCGGCAATCTTACCAAAGAATTCAAAGACGCTCAAGCGTTGTTGGTTTGCGATTATAAAGGCATTAGTGTTCGCTCCTTAGAAGAGCTGCGCCATAGCGCAAGAGCAGTCAATGTAAAAGTGCAAGTCATCAAAAATACTTTGGCGCGCATAGCGATTAAAGATTCTGGTCTGCCAGATTTGGATATCAAAGATACTAATATCTTTATTTGGGGCGATGATCAAATTTCTCTAGCAAAAGTCGCTGCTAAATTCGCAGAATCTAATGCAGATAAATTCATCATCAAAAACGGAATCTTTGAAGGGCAAAAGGTAGAGAAAGATCATATCATCTCTGTATCTAAGCTACCAAGCAAAGATGAGCTTATTGGCATGCTTTTGTCTGTTTGGACAGCACCGGCGCGATACTTTGTCACCGGGCTTGACAATCTAAGAAAGCAAAAAGAAGAAAACGCGTAAGCCGCGTAAAACGCATAGTAAAAATTAAGGAGCATAAAATGGCTATCACAAAAGAAGAAGTTCTAGAATACATTGGCGGACTTTCTGTCCTTGAGCTTTCAGAGCTAGTAAAAGCTTTTGAAGAAAAATTTGGCGTAAGCGCTGCACCTACCGTAGTAGCAGGCGCAGCAGCTGGTGGCGCAGCAGCTGGCGGTGAAGAAAAAACAGAATTTAGCGTTGTGCTTGTGGATGCTGGTGCAAACAAAATCAATGTTATCAAAGCTGTGAGAGAAATCACTGGTCTAGGGCTAAAAGAAGCTAAAGACGCCACAGAAAAAACACCACACACACTAAAAGAAGGTGTCAATAAAGATGATGCCGCTGCATTCAAGAAAAAACTAGAAGAGGCTGGAGCGAAGGTAGAAGTAAAATAGCCTTGCTTATCAAAAGCCCTTTTGTAGTCGCCCAAATATAGCTTTTCTATATTTGGGCTATTCGCATTTATAGCACTTTGTGAGATTATAGACCCTATGAGATTGTAGAATATTGCGTTAGATTCTGGAATCTCATGGGTGTTTAAGCTCAACTATCTTCTTTTTCTTAAGGATTCACAAATGTCAAAAAAAGAAATCAAAAATAGACTTCGTATAGATTTTTCACAGCAACAAGGTTTAGAAGTCCCAAACCTTCTTCTCTTGCAACGAGACAGCTATGATTCTTTTTTGTATGCAAAGGATGGCAAAGAAAGCGGGATAGAAAAAGTTTTTAAATCCATTTTCCCTATCCAAGATGTGCAAAACCGCATCACGCTAGAGTATGCAGGCTGCGAGTATGGCAAGCCAAAATACACTATCAGAGAGGCTATGGAGCGTGGCATCACCTATGCGATACCGCTAAAAATCAAAGTCCAACTTATCCAATGGGAAAAAGACGAAAAAGGCGATAAACTCACACCAAAAGACATAAAAGAACAAAGCATTTTTATCCGCGAGATTCCACTGATGACAGATCGCACAAGCTTTATCATCAATGGCGTAGAGCGCGTGGTGGTAAATCAGCTGCATAGAAGCCCGGGCGTCATTTTCAAGCAAGATGAGTCCGCTACCACAGCAAACAAACTCACATATATGGGGCAGATTATCCCCGATCGTGGCTCATGGCTGTATTTTGAGTATGATTCCAAAGACACGCTATATGTGCGTATAAACAAACGCAGAAAAGTGCCCGCGACGATATTCTTCCGCGCTTTGGGCTATAGCAAAATGGATATTTTGAAAATGTTCTACCCGCCTTTGAAAATCAAAATCGAGAAAGACAAATTCCTCGTAGAATTTGACCCAGCGATGTTTGAGGGCAGGGTGGATTTTGATATCAAAAATGCTAGTGGCGAGCTCATAGTCGCATCTGGCAAACGCCTAAGCTCCAAAAAAGCCAAAGAACTCAAAGAAGGCGGACTTGAGTGGGTGGAATATCCTGCGGATATGCTTGCTAGCCGATATTTGTTTGATCCTATCATCGACAAAAAAAGCGGCGAAGTCATCTTTGATACGCTAACGCAGCTTGATGAATCCAAACTCAAAAAGCTAAGCGAGCTAAAAATCAAAGAAATAGTCGTGGTAAATGACCTAGCAAGCGGACTAGATACTTCTATCATCAATTCATTTATCGCCGAGACAGAATCCTTGAAACTACTCAAGCAGACAGAAAAAATCGATGATGAAAATGACTTGGCGGCTATTAGAATCTACAAAGTAATGCGCCCGGGCGAGCCAGTCACCAAAGAAGTGGCGAAGCAATTTGTAAAAAGACTCTTCTTTGATGCAGAATCCTATGACCTAACACGCGTGGGGCGTATGAAAATGAATCATAAGCTAGGCTTGCATGTGCCAAATTATGTCACCGTGCTTACACATGAAGATATCATCGAGACTACAAGATATCTTATGAAAGTCAAAAATGGCGATGGCAGAATCGATGATAGGGACAATCTAGGAAACCGCAGAATCCGCGCTATCGGCGAGCTTTTGGCAAATGAATTGCACGCTGGGCTAGTCAAAATGCAAAAGGCTATCAAAGACAAGCTAACCACCATAAGTAGCAACCTTGATACGATAATGCCGCATGATTTGATTAATGCCAAAATGATAACAAGCACTATCATGGAGTTTTTCACCGGCGGACAGCTTTCGCAGTTTATGGATCAGACAAACCCACTTTCAGAGATCACGCACAAACGCCGCCTATCTGCGCTAGGTGAAGGCGGACTAGTCAAAGAGCGCGTGGGATTTGAAGCGCGCGATGTGCATCCTACGCATTATGGCAGAATCTGTCCTATCGAGACGCCAGAAGGGCAAAACATCGGGCTTATCAATACCATAGCGACATTTACACTAGTAAATGATCTAGGCTTCATCGAGGCGCCTTATCGCAAAGTGGTTGATGGGAAAGTGACTGATGAAGTAGTGTATCTCACCGCCACACAAGAAGATGGCAAAGTGATAGCGCCCGCTAGCACCAAGCTTGATGCCAACAACAAAATAGTCGAGAATCTAATCGAGACAAGATGCGGCGGTGAAATCACGCTCAAAAAATCCGAAGAAGTTGAGCTTATCGACTTGAGCCCGCGCATGCTTGTGGGTGTGGCGGCTTCTCTTATACCATTTTTGGAGCATGATGATGCCAACCGCGCACTTATGGGCTCAAACATGCAGCGCCAAGCGGTGCCATTGCTAAACCCAGATGCGCCAATCGTAGGAACTGGTATCGAGCAAATCATCGCGCGCGATTCTTGGGGTGCTACAAAAGCCACTAGAGGCGGCGTAGTCGAAAAAGTGGATTCTAAAAATATCTACATCCTAGGCGAAGATGAAAGTGGTGCGTATATCGATGGCTACTCATTGCAGAAAAATTTCCGCACCAACCAAAACACAAGTTTCGCGCAACGCCCTATCGTAAAGCAAGGCGATGTGGTAGAAGCAGGGCAAATCATCGTTGATGGCGCAAGTATGGATATGGGCGAGCTCGCACTTGGCAAAAATATTCGCGTGGCGTTTATGCCTTGGAATGGCTATAACTTCGAGGATGCGATCGTGGTGAGCGAGCGACTTATCAAAGAAGATGCCTTCACTTCTGTGCATATCTATGAGAAAGAAATCGAAGCAAGAGAATTAAAACATGGCACCGAAGAAATCACCGCTGATATCCCCGGCGTGCATGAAGATGATGTAGCACACCTTGATGAAAGCGGTATCGTAAAAATCGGGACCTATGCCACAGCGGGTATGATTCTAGTAGGAAAAGTCACGCCAAAAGGCGAGGTAAAACCTAGCCCAGAAGAAAGACTACTGCGCGCGATATTTGGCGAAAAAGCCGGGCATGTGGTGAATAAATCCCTCTATTGCCCGCCTTCACTAGAAGGAACGGTTATTGATGTAAAAATCTTTACCAAAAAAGGACATGAGAAAGACGCGCGCGCGATTAGTGCATACGAGCAAGAAAAATCTATCCTTGATATCGAGCATCACGATCGCTTGACAATGCTAAATAGAGAGGAGCTTTTGCGCGTGGGGCTTATGCTATCCAAAGAAGAGCTTAGCGCAGATGCAGTGGTGAATGATAAAAAATACAAAAAAGGCGCGAAAATCCCAAAAAGCGAGATTTCAAAAATCAGCCGCTTTGCGCTAAATACGCTTATCAAAAGCTACTCAAAAGCAGTGCAAGGAAAATATGAAAAAATCAAAACAAACTTCCTAGAGCAAAAAAAGACGCTTGGCGAAGAGCATGAAGAAAAGCTATCTATCCTAGAAAAAGATGATATATTGCCAAGTGGCGTTGTGAAGCAAGTAAAAATCTACATCGCTACTAAGCGCAAGCTAAAAGTCGGCGACAAAATGGCTGGGCGACATGGAAACAAAGGCATCGTAAGTAATATCGTCCCAGCAGTAGATATGCCATATACCGCAGATGGCACGCCAGTAGATATCGTGCTAAACCCGCTTGGTGTGCCAAGTCGTATGAATATCGGGCAGATTCTGGAGGTGCATCTAGGGCTTGTTGGCAAGCGACTAGGCGAACAGCTAGCTAGCATACTAGAGGAGCAAAAAACAGGCTTTATCAAAACATTGCGCGAAAAGATGATAAAAATCGCAGAAATCACCAATGACAATGATTCTGCTATGGTAGATTTCATCAAAAAATGCAAAGATGAAGAGCTGCTAAGCTATGCAAAAGATTGGAGCAATGGCGTAAAATTTGCTATCCCTGTTTTTGAAGGCATCTCGCAAGAGAAATTTAACAAGCTCTTTGAAGAAGCCAAAATCGATATGGATGGCAAGGTGGTGCTCTATGATGGCAAGACCGGCGAAAAAATCCGCGAGAAGGTAAATGTGGGCTATATGTATATGCTAAAGCTACACCACCTTGTCGATGAAAAAGTGCATGCCAGATCGACTGGTCCTTACAGCCTCGTGACACAGCAACCTGTGGGCGGAAAGGCGCTATTTGGCGGGCAAAGATTTGGTGAAATGGAAGTGTGGGCGCTAGAAGCCTATGGTGCGGCGCATACGCTAAAAGAAATGCTGACGCTAAAATCTGATGATATCATCGGGCGTGAAAACGCATACCGCTCTATCACCAAAGGCGAGCCGGTAGGAGAATCCGAGATTCCAGAGACTTTTTATGTCCTTACCAAAGAGCTTCAATCACTAGCACTTGATGTGAATGTGTTTGATGGCTCGCTGGATGAAGATGGGAATCCAAAACCGCTTGAAATCAAAGAGGACAATCGCCCCAAAGATTTCAACTCATTCCAGCTAGTGCTAGCAAGTCCAGAGAGAATCCGCTCATGGAGCCGCGGTGAGATCAAAAAACCAGAGACAATAAACTATCGCACGCTAAAACCAGAGCGCGATGGGCTTTTCTGCACCAAGATTTTTGGACCGGTTAGAGACTATGAATGTGCTTGTGGAAAATACAAAAAACCACGCTACAAAGGCATGGTGTGTGAAAAATGTGGCGTAGAAGTCACCACTTCCAAAGTGCGCCGCTCAAGAATGGGGCATATCGAGCTAGTCACACCAGTAGCGCATATTTGGTATGTTAGCTCGCTTCCTAGCCGCATAGGCACATTGCTAGGCGTGAAGATGAAGGATTTGGAGCGCGTGCTTTATTATGAGGCATATATCGTAAAAGAGCCGGGCGAGGCATTCTATGACAATGAATCCACAAAGCCGGTGATGAAATATGACATCCTCAATGAAGAGCAATACCAAAACATCTATCAGCGCTTTGGTGATAAGGGATTTGTGGCGCAAATGGGTGGCGAAGCAGTGAAAGAGCTGCTAGAGCAAATCGATCTAGCGCCTTTGCTAGTGTCATTGCGCGAGGATTTGAAAAATACAAGCTCTGATGCCAAGAAAAAAAGCATCGTAAAACGCCTAAAAGTCGTTGAGAGCTTCATAAATTCTGGCAATCGCCCAGAATGGATGATGCTAACCGTGCTTCCAGTGCTTCCGCCAGATTTGCGTCCATTGGTAGCGCTTGATGGTGGTAAGTTTGCGGTGAGTGATGTGAATGATTTGTATCGTCGCGTCATCAATCGCAACCAGCGCCTAAAACGCCTGCTAGAGCTTGATGCACCAGAAATCATCGTGCGCAACGAAAAACGCATGCTTCAAGAAGCAGTAGATGCGCTCTTTGATAATGGCAGAAATGCAAACGCTGTAAAAGGCGCAAACAAACGCCCGCTCAAATCCTTGTCTGAAATCATCAAAGGCAAGCAAGGGCGATTCCGCCAGAATCTACTTGGTAAGCGCGTGGATTTCTCCGGACGAAGTGTTATTGTCGTGGGGCCAAATCTACGCATGGATCAATGTGGCTTGCCAAAAAATATGGCACTCGAGCTCTTTAAGCCGCATTTGCTTGCGCGCCTAGAGGAGAAGGGCTTTGCTAGCACGCTAAAACAAGCCAAAAAAATGATAGAGCAAAAAACCAATGAAGTTTGGGAATGCTTGCAAGATATAGTAGAGGGCTATCCGGTGCTACTAAACCGCGCGCCAACGCTGCATAAGCAATCCATCCAAGCCTTCCATCCAAAGCTAATCGATGGCAAGGCTATCCAGCTACACCCGCTAGTGTGCTCGGCGTTTAACGCGGACTTTGATGGCGACCAAATGGCAGTGCATGTGCCACTAAGCCAAGAGGCAATCACAGAGTGCAAAGTGCTTATACTAAGCTCTATGAATATCTTGCTGCCAGCTAGCGGTAAAGCGGTGGCGGTGCCTAGCCAAGATATGGTTTTGGGGCTTTATTATCTATCATTAGAGAAAAAGGGCGTCAAAGGCGAGCATAAATCATTTGGCGATATCAACCAAATCATGATAGCCATCGAAGCGGGCGAGCTTGATATAAATGCCAAAATCCAAACCGTCATCGATCGCTACCCTATCACCACAACCGTTGGCAGGATGATTTTGCGCTCGATTCTGCCGGATTTTGTCCCTACAGATTTGTGGAATAAGATTCTGAAGAAAAAAGACATCGGCACGCTTATTGACTATGTGTATAAAGAAGCGGGCATCGGCACAACAGCGGCATTCCTTGATAATCTCAAAAATCTAGGATTTATGTATGCGACAAAAGCGGGTATCTCTATATCTGCCGCAGACATCATCATCCCAGAGGACAAAGACAAAATCATCGCAGAAGCCAGAGAAGAAGTGCAAAAGGTGCAAAGAGTCTTTGATGCGGGCGAGATCACAGAATCTGAACGCTACAACCAAATCATCAACGAATGGACCAAAGCTAGCAAGAAGCTTGGCGATCAAATGGCAGCAATCGTCGCCAAAGATAAAGATGGATTTAACTCTATCTATATGATGGCAGATTCTGGTGCTAGAGGTAGTGCCGCACAGATCCGCCAGCTTTCTGCTATGCGCGGGCTTATGGCAAAACCAGATGGCACGATCATCGAGACGCCAATCGTTTCTAACTTCAAAGAAGGGCTAAATGTCCTAGAGTATTTTAACTCTACGCATGGAGCGAGAAAAGGGCTAGCAGATACCGCGCTAAAAACAGCAAATGCTGGGTATCTCACAAGAAAGCTTATCGATGTCAGCCAAAATGTCAAAATCTCTATGGAGGATTGTGGCACGCATGAGGGCTTTGAGATTAGCGATATCATCGATGGCTCTGAATTGCTAGAATCACTAGAGGAGCGCGTATTTGGGCGCGTGCTAGCAGCAGATGTGATCGATCCTATTAGCAATGAAGTGCTATTTAGCGCTGAAACGCTAATCGATGAAAAAGCGGCCAAACGCATCGTAGAAGCCAATGTAAAATCCGTAACCATCCGCAACTCCGTAACATGTAAAGCACCAAAAGGCGTGTGTGCTAAGTGTTATGGAATAAATCTGGGTGAGGGCAAAATGGTGCATCCGGGCGAAGCGGTGGGTGTGATAGCAGCGCAAAGTATCGGCGAGCCCGGCACACAGCTTACACTGCGCACATTCCATGTGGGTGGGACAGCGAGCAGCACACAAGAAGAGAATGAAATCCGCGCAGAAAAAGAGGGCTTCATACGATACTACAATATCCAAACCTACAAAAACAAAGAAGGTAAAAATATCGTAGTAAATCGCAGAAATGCCGCTGTGCTAGTCGTAGAGCCTAAAATCAAAGCGCCATTTGATGGCGAGTTACATATAGAAACAGCGCATGATGAGATAAACATCATTGTAAAAAATAGCAAGCAAGAGAAAAAATACACCGTGCGCAAAAGCGATGTGGCTAAGCAAAATGAGCTAGCGGGTGTCAGCGGAAGGCTTGAAGGCAAGCTTTATATCGCGCATGAAACGGGATACAAAGTAGCAAAAGGCGGCAGTATCGTAGATATCGTAAAAGATGGCTGGAATATACCAAACAGAATCCCTTATGCTAGCGAAATCATTGCGCAGGATAATGCGCCGATTTGCCAAAAAATCATATCCAAAGAAGATGGTATCGTGAAATACTATCTGCTAGAGGGCGATCATCTCGAGCGCGTGCATGATTTCAAAGCGGGCGATATCGTCAAAGAAAAGGGTATTTTTGCAGTAATCGCTGACAAAAACGACAGAGAAGCGACAAGGCACTATATCGCCAGAGATTCTAGGATTCTAGTATCTGATAATAGCGAAGTGGATGCAAAAACGATGATAGCGGAGCCAGCAAAAGATTCTGCCAATGTCATCGCTAAGTGGGATTCTTACAATACCATAACCATAAGCGACATAGATGGCGAAGTGTCTTTTGAAGATATCGTGCATGGAATCACTGCTTCAGAGCAAGAAGATAATATCGATCACAAAAAGCGCTTAAAGATAAATGACTATATCCCTGCTGGATACAAGCCAAGCATCATCGTCAAAAATGATGAAGAAACAAGACGCTATATCCTTGAGCCAAATACCACCATATCGCTAGGCGTGGTAGAAGGGGCGAAGGTTTCTCGCGCTGATGAGCTTGCCAAAACGCCAAAAGCGACTATCAAATCGCGCGATATCACCGGTGGTTTGCCGCGCGTATCCGAGCTATTTGAAGCAAGGAAGCCCAAAGATTCTGCGATATTGTCAGAGATTGATGGGTATGTGTCATTTGGCAAGCAAGTGCGTAACAAAGAGCGCATCATCGTAAGAGCGCTAGATGGCAAAGAGCGAGAATATCTCATCGACAAAGGCAAGAGGATTCTGGTGCATGAAGGCGAGTTTGTCCATGCTATCGAGGCGCTGACTGATGGCGTCACTTCTAGCCATGACATCTTGCGTATAGGTGGCGAGAAGGCACTCTTGCATTTCATCGTAAATGAAGTGCAGCAAGTATATCGCGGACAGGGCGTAAATATCGCTGATAAGCATATCGAAGTCATTGTCTCACAGATGCTAAGACAAGTGCGAATCATTGATCCGGGCAATACTAGATTTATCGAAAATGATCTAGTCAGCAAGCGACATTTTAGAGAGGAAAATGAGCGCATCTTGCGACTTGGAGGCGAGCCAGCTATAGCAGAATTGGCATTGCTAGGTATCACGAGGGCGGCTATTAGCAGCGATTCTATCATATCTGCTGCTTCTTTCCAAGAGACTACCAAAGTCCTAACCGAAGCCAGCATCGCGGCTAAAAAGGACTTCTTGGAAGACTTGAAAGAAAATGTCGTGCTAGGTCGTATGATACCAGTGGGCACAGGGCTATACAAGGGTAAAAACTTCATCATCAAGCCTAAGGACTTAGATTCTTAGCAGAATCTAAGAGAAACAAAAGATTAAATAGTGTAAAATCGCGCGTTTAATCTCAACTCTAAATAAGGAAAAACATTGCCAACAATCAATCAGCTAATTCGCAAAGAGCGAAAGAAAGTCATCAAAAAAACTAAGTCCCCAGCACTAGTAGAATGCCCCCAAAGAAGAGGCGTTTGCACACGCGTTTATACCACAACGCCCAAAAAGCCAAACTCCGCGCTAAGAAAAGTAGCCAAAGTGCGCTTGACAAGCAAGTTTGAAGTCATCAGCTATATCCCGGGCGAAGGGCACAACCTCCAAGAGCACTCTATCGTGCTTGTGCGCGGCGGGCGTGTAAAAGACTTGCCGGGTGTGAAATACCACATCGTGCGCGGTGCGCTAGATACTGCTGGTGTAGCCAAACGAAGCGTGTCTAGAAGTAAATACGGAGCGAAAAAAGCCAAAGCTGGTGGCGATAAGAAATAAGCACAAAGGAGACAATAAATGAGAAGAAGAAAAGCGCCAAGCAGGGAGATTCTAGGCGATCCCATATATGACAACAAAGTCGTAACCAAGTTTATCAACAAAATGATGTATGATGGCAAAAAAAGCGTAGCTGAAAAAATCATCTACGCAGCCTTTGACAAAATCGAAGAAAAAAGCGGTGAGAAAGGCATCGAAGTATTTACAAAAGCACTTGATCGCGTAAAACCACTAGTAGAAGTGCGTAGCCGAAGGGTAGGGGGCGCTACTTATCAAGTGCCTGTAGAAGTGCGCACGGTGCGCCAGCAATCACTCTCCATACGCTGGATTCTAGAAGCTACGAGAAAGAGAAATGAGCGCACTATGGTAGATCGCCTTGCAAATGAACTCATGGATGCTGCAAGCGACAAAGGCGCGGCATTTAAGAAAAAAGAAGATGTGCATAAAATGGCAGAGGCAAACAAAGCATTCGCGCATTATCGCTGGTAATATTAAGGATATTGTATGGCAAGAAAAACCCCTTTAGAAAAGATTAGAAATATAGGAATCGCCGCGCACATCGACGCTGGGAAAACAACCACATCCGAGCGCATATTGTTTTATACCGGTGTTAGCCACAAAATCGGCGAGGTGCATGATGGCGCGGCTACGATGGACTGGATGGAGCAAGAAAAAGAGCGCGGTATCACCATCACTTCTGCGGCGACTACATGCTTTTGGAAAGACTATCAGATAAACCTCATCGACACCCCCGGGCATGTGGATTTTACTATCGAAGTAGAGCGCTCTATGCGCGTGCTTGATGGCGCTGTAGCGGTATTTTGCTCGGTGGGTGGCGTGCAGCCACAGAGTGAAACCGTTTGGCGACAAGCAAACAAATATGGTGTGCCTCGCATGGTTTTTGTCAATAAAATGGATAGAATCGGCGCAAACTTCTACAATGTAGAAACACAAATCAAAGAGCGCCTCAAGGCAAATCCAGTGCCTATCAATCTGCCTATCGGCGCAGAAGATACTTTCAAAGGCGTAATCGATCTCATCCAAATGAAAGCAATCGTTTGGAATGATGAGACTATGGGCGCAAAATACGATATCGAAGAGATTCCAGCAGAGTTGCAAGACAAAGCCAAAGAATATCGCGAAAAGCTTGTAGAATCTGCTGCCGAGCAAGATGAAGCATTGATGGAAAAATATCTTGGCGGCGAAGAGCTAAGTGTCGAAGAAATCAAAAAAGGCATCAAAATAGGCTGCCACAATATGAGCCTTATCCCTATGCTTTGTGGCTCTAGCTTCAAAAACAAGGGCGTGCAAACGCTGCTAGATGCGGTGGTAGATTTCTTGCCTGCGCCTACAGAAGTTACTGATATCAAGGGCATAGACCCAAAAACTGAAGAAGAAATCCATGTAGAATCTAGCGATAATGGCGACTTTGCAGGGCTAGCGTTTAAAATCATGACTGACCCATTTGTAGGGCAGCTGACATTTGTGCGCGTGTATCGCGGTATGCTAGAATCTGGAAGCTATGTGCTAAACTCTACCAAAGGCAAAAAAGAGCGCGTGGGTAGATTGCTAAAAATGCACTCCAATAAACGCGAAGATATCAAAGAAGTTTATGCTGGCGAGATTTGCGCGTTTGTAGGGCTAAAAGACACGCTTACAGGTGATACGCTTTGTGGCGAGAAAACGCCTGTGATTCTAGAGCGCATGGAGTTCCCAGAGCCGGTTATTCATATCGCTGTTGAGCCAAAGACAAAAGCCGATCAAGAAAAAATGGCAGTCGCACTTGGCAAGCTTGCAGAAGAAGATCCAAGCTTCCGCGTAAGCACACAAGAAGAAACCGGGCAAACGCTTATCGGCGGTATGGGCGAGCTTCACCTAGAAATCATCGTCGATCGCCTAAAAAGAGAGTTTAAAGTAGAAGCCTCTGTAGGACAGCCACAAGTTGCGTTTAGAGAGACTATACGAGGCAGCGTCGAGCAAGAATGTAAATACGCCAAACAATCCGGCGGACGCGGACAATATGGGCATGTAAAGATTAGGCTTGAGCCAAAAGAGCCCGGCAGTGGATATGAGTTTATCAATGAAATTAGCGGCGGTGTGATCCCCAAAGAATACATCCCAGCCGTTGATAAAGGTATCCAAGAAGCTATGCAAAGTGGTGTGCTTGCTGGCTATCCAGTCGTTGATTGCAAGGTCACGCTTTATGATGGAACCTACCACGAGGTGGATTCTAGCGAAATGGCGTTTAAAATCGCTGGTTCTATGGCGTTTAAAGATGCTTGTCGCAAGGCAAATGCAGTGCTACTTGAGCCGCTTATGAAAGTAGAAGTCGAAGTCCCAGAAGAATACATGGGCGATGTGATAGGCGACCTAAACCGCAGACGCGGACAAATCAACTCTATGGATGATCGCATGGGGCTAAAAATCGTAAATGCCTTTGTTCCTTTGGCAGAAATGTTTGGCTACTCTACTGACTTGCGCTCCGCTACACAAGGGCGCGGGACATATAGCATGGAGTTTGACCACTATGGCGAAGTCCCCGGCAATATCGCCAAAGAAATCATGGATAAACGCAACGGCTAGATATATTTTTGGGTTCTCTTTTGAGCCCAAAGGTTTTATCGCTGTTAAATAATAAATTTGGATTTGCTATTTTCAAACCCAATCATGTTTAGTGCAGACATTGTATTATGCAAGATATGGCATCACTGCAATTTCATCAAAAGCGCATATTATTCAAATTTGGTATTTGTAATCTAAGTTGTAATCTTGGTATCCGCAGATTCTATATCTGCAAATATGGAATTGGAATACAACAAATAGCTTTTTGGATTTTAGCCTTCTCACAGAGTCCAGCTTTTATAAAAAACAGTATTAAATTTTATCAGATAAAATCTAAACGCAACAAAAAGCAAGCCTCATAAAGGCATTAAAGGTCATTGCAAAGCCTATACCCTGATTTCCGCCAGAGCGCGAGAGGATAGATGGTATTTATCCCGATGGGCGCATCACGAGAACCAACCCCCCCCCTAAAGTTAAAAGCAAAAGCATGCACGACGAAAATTTTAGTAATCCACAAGAATCTGTAGGGATTTTTTGCATATATTTAAGATAAAGGCGCGTAGCAATCTGCACCAGAATCTGTTCTGCATATATGAGTTGGATTTTAACAAGCTAAATTCTAAGAAGCTTCTAGCAAACTGGATTCTGACAAAATAGATTCTGCGTTATTGCGCCTTTTGCGCGCACCTTTTGCCCGCCTGTTTTATCGCGCCTTTGTCGCGCTTTTTGTCAAAGCTTTTTTGTTGCGCCTTGAGAAAAGGCTGGGGTAATTTGCGCGCTTTTTCTTAAAGCATTTTGCGCTTTATGATTTTACTTTTGCATTTTTATAGGCGGGGTGGATTTTATCTGCTTTTTGATGCTTTCTTGCAGGGCTTTGCATAGCGGGGATTTGTTGGTGTAGGAGGGCGTGGCGGTGGGGATTAGCGCGCCATTTTTGCTCTCATAGCCAGTGATTATGCAGTTTTGCCTATCCGCGATAAAAAACTTTTGCGCCTCTTTTATATCGCGTTCATCATCCATGTCATCTATATCCTCCATATCACTTGCGCCCGAGCCGACATTTGGCAGCAAATCATCGCTATCTATAGATTTTGCCACCTCTTTTTCGCAAAGCTTTTTTGTCGCACTATTTAGGCTCGTAGAATCCGCACAGATATCATAATCAGTGCTAGCCACAATCTTACTCGCATCATTGGGCTTGACCTCGATATGCAAAATCATCTTGGCATTATATAGCTGTGTCAAATACTCACGCGCCCAATAAGACGCTAGCTTTTCCAAAAGAGTTTCACTATATTCTGACTCATCGCTATCATCGGACTCATCATATTCGCCAGTATAGTCAAAAAACCGCGCGATTTCACCTAGCTGCTGCTCGCTAATCCCAGATTTAAGCAAACTACTAAAAATATTCCTTTTGGCGTCCTCGTGAGTTCTTGGCGTCATCACCATATAGCTGGCATAGCCATCAGTGCCATGTCTTGCGATGCTTGTGAGGCGCGCTTTGTTTTTGGGCGTTTGCAGCTCTTGCCATGCATTTGCGAGGATATAAAGCTCTGTAGGATGCCCGCAGCTAGGAGCATCGCAAAAACGCGACTTAGGAAGTGTCGCTACAAAATCAAAAAATCTCGCATAATCCTTGCTAGAATCAATAGCCACACTTCTTGCAAATCGCTCTTGATCAGCAGAAATACCCTCCATAACTCTCCAAGCTTTGTTAGTATCAGCCTCATCTTGACTAAAAGCAGCAATCACCGCTAGCAAAATCGAGCGCAAATACTGCCTATAGCGCTTCACAAATGCCTTTTCTCCAGCAAGGTTCGCGCTAGATTCTAGATCATCGAGAAATGATAGATTGTGCTTTTCGTAGGTTTTGATGAAATTTATCACGCGCGCTTGCGGGCTGTTTTCAAAGGTGGCTTTGCCTTGCAAATTTTTATCTGTGGTTTCATCGTCCGCATCGTCATCATCCACATCATCGTCTAAATCATCATCTATGCCGCCGCTATTTTGGCGCAGATCTTTTAGCAGTGCCAAAAAGTCTTTTTCAGTGATTGGCTTATCGCCTATAGCTGGCTTTTTTGGCGCGGGCGCTGTGTTTGTGGCGTTTGTGGCACTTTTAGCACTTTTGGCGTTTGCAGTGTTTTTGGCATTTGGCAAATCTTGCGCTAGCGCATAAGGCGCACCAAAGCCAAATGCTATGATGATAAACATCCCGCGTATTTTACGCAAAACATCTTTCAGGCTTTGCAATTTTTTTAAACCTTGCAAATCTTTCAAATCTCGCAAATTTTTCATTTCGCCCCTTAATCTTTTCTCATCGGCATTTTAGCATCGCAAAATAGCAGAATCTACATCCAGATTCCAGCCAGAATCAAGAATCCAAATTCTCGCCAGAATTTCGCCAGAATCTATTTCGCCACGATAGTCTTTATCCCCTCGCTAGAATACACCAAAAAGCGCTTGTTTTTGTCTTTGTATTTGTTTAGCGCGCGCGTGAAGTCGCTAGTGTCTTTTATCTCGATGTCCTCCACCTGCGCGATGATATCACCTTGCGCAAATCCCGCCTCTTGCGCTAGCGAGTTTTCCGCGATATTGGTGATGATGACGCCTTGTATGTCATCTGGGATTTGGTATCGCTGGCGGATTTGTGGCGATATGGGCTCTACGCGCATGCCTTTTAGTGCGCTAGATTCTGCACCAGATTCTGGGATTTTGACAGGCTCGTTGTTTGGATCTTTGCGCTCGGCTAGCGTTATGGTGATGGCTTGGATTTTGCCATCTCTTAGCACGCTAAGGGCTGCTTTTTCTTTAGGCTTCAGGCTTCCTATGGCATTGCGTAAATCAGCGGAGTTTTTGATAGGTTTGCCATTTACAGCAGTGATTAGATCCCACACGAGAAGCCCCGCATCTTTGGCGGGCGATTTTGGATCGATATTTACTACCACCGCGCCTTTGTGATTGCCATAGTTGCCGCGAAGATTTTGGCTGATGTCTTGTGTGCCTACACCAAGATAGCCGCGCTGGATTTTGCCGCTTTTCACCAGCGCATCAGCCACTTCGCGCACCATATTTGAAGGTATCGCAAAGCCTATGCCATGATTCCCGCCAGAGCGCGAGAGGATGGCGGTATTCATCCCTATGAGTGCGCCACGAGAATCTATAAGCGCACCGCCAGAGTTGCCCGGATTTATCGAGGCGTCTGTTTGGATGAAGTTTTCAAACGCGTTTATTTGTATGTTTTTGTTGGTGGCAGATACGATGCCCTGCGTCACGCTCTCGCCCACGCCAAATGGATTCCCGATAGCAAAGACAATATCGCCGATTTTCACATCCGAGCTATCGGCAAACTTGATAAAAGGCAGGTTTGTTTTGTTGATACGAATCACAGCGATATCGCCCTCTTTGTCTGTGCCTACAAGCGAGGCGGTGTATTCAGTGGGGTCGTTTGGAAGGGTTACGATGATTTTGTCCGCGCCATCTATCACATGGTCGTTGGTGATGATGTAGCCATCGCTTGAGACGATGACGCCGCTTCCCAAAGAGCGCTCGATTCTGTCTTTTGGGATTTGGTTATACATATCGCCAAAAAACTGCTGGAAAAATGGGTCGTTAAACATGGGGTTTATGTTTTGGTTGGTTATCTTTTTTTGTGTGGAGATATTTACGACGGCGTGCGTGGCGTTTTGGATGACATCGTTATAAGAATATACCGCGTTGTTTTCTGTCATGGGATTTACGCGCTTTGAGATGGAGGGGACTTCTTGGATGGCGTATGCGCTAGCCAAGTTTATTGCAAACGCGCTTGCCAATGTGCCTGCAAATGCGCCCGCAAGCGCGGCGGAGATAAATTTGCCAAAAGCGTATTTTTTTGTGGATTCTGGTTGAGATTTTTTCATGGATTCTCCTTTTAGTGTTGTGCTGGTTAATGTCGTGTTGGATTTTGTTTGGAATGTTGTTTGGGGTTTTATGTCAAATTTTTTCATAGATTCTCCTTGTGGCTTGGTGGCTGGGTGTTTTGGATAATAAAGGCGCATTATAAACACAGAATCTAAATAATCAATTTACAAAAACTTATGATATTGGTATCAGCATTTGCGGGTGTTTGTCTAGCAGTAATGATAGGCGCTCTGGTTTGGTGGAGAAAAATGCTAGTGATTTGGAGCGCACGATACACGCTTCAAATGGCAGAAAATGCAGCATCGGCGTGTCTAGATCGTTTAGGTAAAACACAGGGTTTTTTATCGTGGATTTGATGATGTGGATTTTTTGCTTGAAGCTTCTGCCTATCGCTTCATAATCCTTGATAATCGCCTCTTGATGATGCCCATCCGGGTCAAAATCATACACTTGTATATCCATTTTTGCCTGCATCGCGACATCGATTATCACGCTAGAGATGTTTTCGCCCTCACTCATCGCCTCATTTACGACGACGATGCCCGTTTTTGCATCCATGAGCTTTAGCCTAGCTGTCTTTAGCACCGGCGATGCGGTGTCAAAAAGCGCGCGGCGATTAGCACGCCTTGAAAAAATCTCCGCACCCACGATGATAAGCCCTATCTTTTTGGTGCTATCAAGTGTGAGTCTTTGCGCGAAGTTTAGATTCTGGTAGTTGAAATTTAGGCTGATGCTAGAATCCTGCTCGCACATCTGCTTGATAGCATAAATGATCGCAAAATCGCTTGGGTTTAGCACCTGTACAAAAAGCTTCGTCGAGCGGATAGTATGATGCATAAAAATCGCCTGCTGTATGTCTGAAAGCAGATTTTCTTTGCTTTGTAGCAGCATATCCACATACACATAGATATCGCGCCCAAATGGCGAAGGGAACTGCCCCATGTCAGATTTTATCTGCTTATACACGCTTGTTAGAGTCTTTGGCTCGCCAGCTACGAGCACGACATCTTGAGGCTGTATGACAAAGCTAAAATTAGCCAAAATAAACTCATTTTTGCGATAAACGCCGATAATTTTGTAGTTTTTCTGCTGAATAGAGCCGATATGTCGATAAGCAAACACGCTCCCAGAAGGCACGCCCACCTCCATGATCTCGCCCTTCCCCAGCCCAAATCCGCGCGGTATGATAGGCACATTTGGCAGCCTTGAGATAAACTGCCCCGCCACGACATTAGAATCATCGATAAACACCGCGTGCTCGTCTTTGCGCGCTTTGCTATTTTCATCAAACCCGCTAGCAAAAGTCACGATGCGCGCGTTTTTGCATAGCTTGCGAAAAATCTCAAACGAAGCACAGCGCTCTTTTGGATTCTCCATTATCAAAAACACATCGCTAAGCTCATTGCCCCGATGCTCGCTTAGCATCTGCTCGACATGAAACTCTGAAGTGGGATCAAAGCTATAGAAGCTAAACGCGCTTGGGATTTTCTCTGGAATCATTGCGGTGTCTTTGGCGATGACAATGTAGAGATTGTTGCTAAAATATTTTTCCAGCACAGAATCCAAAAATCGCTTAGCGACAACACCATCCAAAACAATAACTACTTGCTTCAATGTTATTCCTTAAAATATGTGAGAGATGTGTAAATCCGCGCTTAGATTCTGACTAGGCAGAATCTGGGGTTTTGCGCTTTAGATTCTAGCGCGTTTAGATTCTAGGATTCTAGCGCGCCAGAATCCACTTGCAAAATCCGCGCCCTAGATTCTAGCACCGCAAAATCTGCCCGCAAACAAAAACACTAGAATCCAATCCATAGAATCCACCGCAACCCTAGCTAGATTCTAGCGTATCAAAGGCAAATCCCACGCTTTTTTGCCCATCAAAATTCCCGCTCATCTCGCGCTTTATCGCACTTACAAAATCCTCTTTTTTAAATATCGGATTTCCAAGTGTCGCGACTTTGTAAGCGGTATTTTTGATGACTAGCGCGATTTGCGCACCGCTTAGATCAAAGCTTGAAAGCTCTTTGGCAAGCTTTTTTATATCAAGCTTTGGCTCATAAGTGGCGCTTTGTGGCAGATATTTTAGCCAGAGAAGCTCCCTTTGCGCGGCATTTGGACGCTTAAACTCGATTTTGTAATCAAACCTCCTAGAAAACGCAGAATCTATCGTCTCCACAAGATTGGTAGTCGCGATGAGCACGCCATTAAAGCGCTCGATTTGCTCTAGAAAAATATTTTGCATTTGATTATGCATTTTTTCCGCACCGCTTGAGCTATTTATGCGCGTGCTTAGGAATTGATCGGCTTCATCTAGCAGTAGCACTGGCTCATTTTTTATTTTTTTGGCGATGTCTTTGTAGCCATCAAAAATCTTTCGCACATTTTTTTCGGATTCTCCGACATACATCGATAAGATTTTGGAGCAGTCAAAGCTAAGCAGCGGCTTTTTTAGCGCTTTGGCGATGCCTTGCGCGCTTAGCGTTTTGCCAGTGCCCGCCGCGCCAAAAAGCAAGATTTTCGCCTCCACGCCTTTGTGCTTGTCGCGGATGCCCCATTCTTTGAGCCGCGCTATCACGCGAGAATCCACTTGCTTGAGTATGGATTCTATCATCGCTTGCGTCTGCTCTGGCAGGATAATGTCTTCAAAACTCGTCTTTGGCTGTATCAGCTCAAAAATCTCTTGCTCCTCAAGCGCAGTAGCTAGGCTTACTTTGTTTTGCTGCTTTTTGGGTGGCTGTTTGATGATTTTGCGAAGCACTTCTTCTGGGATGAAAAATGTCCGCACAATCCCACCAAATGGGCTTAGCACCTCACCATAATCCACCAGCTGCTTTTCTACAAGCGTCGATTTTTCATCCAAAAGCGCGCGGTTTTTGATTTTGTCGTATTCGTTTTGGCTGATGAGCGCGATTAGATTATTCATATCGCGGTAGAATCCATCGCCATAATACTCCTCTTTTAGCAGCGCGAAAAATATCACCTCTTCTTTGGCGCTTAGATGATGCTCTTTTATGATTTTGTGCGCTGGAATCTCGCTTTTGGTGCTGCTGGCGCGCTTTGTGATGCGCGATTCTAGCTCTTTTATTTGCGCGGTGATTTTGGCGTTTTGCGCGCCTTTGGTATCTAGGCTCTGCTTGCTAAGCAGGCTTATGCGCGAAAACTGGTCAGTCAGATACTCCAGATGATCCGTATATGGTGCATCGCTAGGCGCCTCTAGGCTAAGCGCGCCATCCTCTAGCAGCTTGTGAAAGCTAGGCGAGAGGCAAACATCCATCTGCAAAAGCCCAAGTGTCGTAATATCTCTGCCAAGCATATCACTCATGCGCGAAAAATCGCTAAGTGCGAGCCAACCAGAATCTAGGAGCGATTTTATATGGGTGATATTTTCTACCAGCGCGATTTGCTTTTGCCCTTCTTGCGCCAGCCATTGCGGGATGGCGTTTGGCTTTGGGCTTTGGGATTTTTGGGGCGTTTGGGATTCTTGGAGTGTTTTGGATTCTTGGAGCGTTTGAGGCGTTTGGATTCTGGATTTTGTGGCGGATTTCTCAAGCATAGATTTGGCCAATATGCTTGGCTCGCCAAACTCGATAATCTCGGTGAGCGCGTCGGTTTTGGTGGTTTTGCCAGCGTTGCTAGTTTTATCAGTTTTATCAGTTTTGGCGGATTTGGCGATAGTGGCGGTTAGATTCTCCGCGCTATTTTTATCTGCTTTTTTGGTGTCGCTAGCGCTATTTGTGTTATCTGCGCTGGTGTTTGCGCTGTTTATGCTGGCGTCATTTGCGCTGGTGTTAATCGCATTTCCAGCGTCGCTATCGCTAGCATTTGCTTTGGCTTGATGTTTGTTTTTGTTTGGATACTTATCATTTTGATTTTTTGCGCTTGGATTCTCGTTAGTGGCGACATTTTTTGGATTCTCATCATTTTGATTTTTGGCGCCTAGATTCTCATCGTCTTGATTTTTGGCGTTTGGATTCTCGCTATTTTTGGCATTTTTTGGATTCTCGGCGTCATTTTGCGCGTTTTGCAAACTTTGGTTTTGCAAGCCTTGATTTTGCGGGCTTTGATTTTGCGAACTTGGATTTTGCGAACTTGGATTTTGCAAACTTGGATTCTGCAAATTTTGCAGACTTTGCCATATCCCGCTTTTGCGCCCCAGCCCCGCAAAATCCGCGCCCAAATCCAAAGAATCCGCCTCGTCGCCCAAATCCTCGCCAAAGCAAGTTTTAAGCACATCCAGCACGCCCACCTCGCTACTGCCCTCAAGCAGCAGGCACACCATAAGCTGCAATATCAGCCCCTCTTGCTGGCTGCATTTGAGATGCGGGTAAATGCGCGTTTTGGTGATGTCTTGGTGGGATAAAAAATCTTTGAGATATTGCATGGATTTCCTTAAAAGAGAGCGCGCATTATACCAAAACCGCAAGAAAAATACAAATAACGCAAAAGCTTTGCTGGCATTGTTTGTCTAATGCGTATTTGTGGATTGCTGTGCCATACTTAATTAATCACAAAAGAGCGTTTTGAGGGCAGGGCAGTCATCCAGGATGGTCGTTATTGGGGGGGGGGGGGGTTTTGGAAAAATTTTCAAGTATCCAAAAGGCAAAAAAATCAAACCACCCATGCTAAAAAGTGGTTGTTTTTAAAATTTTCAAAATCTTTATTTT
>NZ_MLQN01000001.1 GCF_001854545.1 Helicobacter sp. CLO-3 | reverse complement strand
GTTTCATTGGGGATGGGAAGGCATGTTTAACATTAATCTACTTAATAACTTAAGATTTTACCCTACGATACATGCTGAAGATACCCCATTTGGTATAATACTTTTTGCCAAAGCAAAACAAATCAAATTACTAAACAAACAGCTGTATATATACCGCATCCGCGCTAATTCTAACTGTGAATACAATATGACTCAAGATTCTCCATTACTTGCTTATCCACCAAGTCTTGCCGATATAGCTTTTGAATTCAGAAACCGGATTAATTATAGACCATATTATTATAGCTATTCATCTATGTATGCTTCTCTAGGATTGCTTGATTTTATGCAAACATTACAAGATAATGCGTTGAAGGATAGGATTAGGCTTTTTATTATTAATTTTGTGGAGGCTGCATTTGAAGATGAAAAAATATGTCATAAAAACCCACGCCACACTAGAGAACTACTAAAACCACTAAAGCCCTATATGCAAAAAGTTCGCTTTAGTAGAAAAATGGGCTACTATGCGCCTTGGTTGTATAGGGTTTTAAAAAAGGCCCAAACGATAAAAAACAAAATAAAATCTGATTGCTAAAAATTGCACCAATATAAGAATTGCAAAAATATTGATTGCGTGCCTTGGGACTTAAAATGTCAATGTCAAGGAAGTTTTTAGTTGAATGCTAGTAATTTAAAAGCACTTTAAACAACTTTGGCTATAATTGCGCCTCATGGATGCGTAGCTCAGCTGGTAGAGCAACTGACTCTTAATCAGTGGGTCCAGAGTTCGATCCTCTGCGCATCCACCACTTATACGCTACTGATACACAAAATCCCCACAAATCGCCTATAAATTAGCTAAATTCTGCGGAATCTAAATTAAAAAATAATTCGCAAGATGAAACCCACGCAAGACAAATCCCAAAATTTAATACTATTTATGTAAATAAAACACGCCTTGCAAATGTCTATTTGGCGGTTTTGGGTGCTTGTTTGGTGCTGTTTTTGCCGGCGTTTTGGGGCTGGCGGTGCTTTTGGCAGAGGATTTTGCGGTGGATTTTGCCGGTGTTTTGGTGCTAGATTTTGGTGTGGCGGCGTTGTTTTTGGAGTATTGCTCTAGGCGCTGCATGATGCGCGCATAGCCTTTGGAGTCCGCGCTATACACGATTGGCGAGTAGTCGTTGTAGCTTGGCGTGGATGAGATGCTTACCGGCAGCACCGCGTGTATTATCACAAAATCGCCCACCACATCCACGCGCTTCACGCCTTTGATATACTCGCCTTGTATGCCTAGCTCGGCGACATTATACGCTTTTTTGCTAAGGTCGCATTCTGCTCTAGAATCCACTTTTGGTGCTTGTGATAAAGCCTGCGCGTCTTTGGATTCTGCGTTTATATCTTTATCTTTTTTACTCTTTTTTGACTTTTTATTTTTTTTATCCGCGTTATCGCTGCTTTTTGCGCTGTTTTTATCGGCATTTTGGCTAGATTCTGCCTCGCTAGATTCTGCACCAAAACCCGCATCAGAATCCAGCCCGCCAGCATTACTAGAATCCACCGCACTAGAATCCACACCAGCGCCCACAGCATTGCCAGCACCCGCCACGCTAGCATTCGCGCTTAGATACCCCTCTATCTGCTTTGCCAGCTCCACCGCCTGCGCGTGCGAGCTTATCTGCAAAAACTCGCTTTGGTATATCATACTATCTTTGTCATTTGGATTTTTCGCGCCGCCATAGATGAAGTTTCCTAGGCTATACACGATTTTTTTGCCCTTGTATTCCTCGACCCCTTGCAGCACATGCGGATGATGCCCCACCACCATATCCGCACCAGAATCTATCGCAAAATGCGCGATGTCACGCTGCGTCGCGTTTGGGTAGTGCTGCCGCTCCTCGCCCCAGTGAAAAGTGAAAATCACGACATCCGCGCCATCTTTCTTTAGCTGTTCTATCTCTTTTTTGACCTGCGATTTGATAGCTGGATTCCACCCGCGATGCCCCGCCAGCCCAAACTTCACATCATTCACCTCATAAATATGCACGATGCCTTCGCCAAACACCGCGCGCGATGCGGCGATGAGATTTTCCACCGTGTCGATGAAGCCCTGCTTGCCATAGTCGCGCGAGTGGTTGTTGGCGACATTTAGCGCCTCGATGCTAGCGATTTCTAGGATTTTGGTGTAGCCTGATTGCCCTTTGAAAGAAAATGGCTTTTCAAACGCGTTTTTTAAGTTTTTATCACTTAGCACGCCTTCCATATTGCCGATAGTCAGATCATCGCCAGAGAGCACTTCGCGCACGCCGCGCGAGAAATACGCATAGTCTTTGACTTCGGCAAATTTCGCGTTGAAAGTCGCACCACTTGCACCTTTGTAATCACCCAGCACAATGTCACCTACAAAGCTAAGCTTAGCGCGCGTGATGATGGGTGCGCGGCAGGCGCGCGCGGTGTCATCAGCGTCTGTTTGGGCGACATAGATTTGCTGGTCTTTGACTTCTAAATCTTGGGGGGTTAGCGTGTCTTGCGTGGATTCTTTACTAGAATCTAGATTGGATTCTGCGGATTTTTGGCTAGATTCTGCGCGCGCGTCTTTGCTAGAATCTATTTTAGATTCTGCCACTTTAGAAGCCGCCACTTTAGAATCCACCGCATCTTGCTTGATACATCCACTTATGGTAAGCGCCATAGCAAGCACCAGCGCGCCAAAAATCACACGCCATACACTTGCACCCGCACCCTCCGCGCCAGCATTTTTTACGCCAGCATTTTTTACGCCCGCGCCCCACACTCGCATCGACTAGCCCCGCACGATTTCTAGCGTTTTTAGCAGGCTAAGATTTTCAAACTGCATGCCTGTCGTCATATTTTTTAGCGTCATGGTATGCGTGGCAAACTCATCCTCGCCGATGATTACGCAGTATTCATGCCCTTTGTTATGCGCGTAGCTTAGCTGTTTTTTGAGCTTGCTATCTTGCGGATATACTTCGGTATAGATTCCGCTAGAGCGCAGGGCTTCAGCGATTTTGTGCGCATAGGCGAAAAATTTCCGCTCCATCACCGCCACCAGCACGCGCGCGCTCGTGCTTTTGCCCTCCAGCATCTCTAGCTCCTCTAGCGCTGCGATAAGCCTATCTAGCCCGATGCTAGCGCCCACGCCGCTTAGGCGCTCTTGCGAAAATGTGCGCGTGAGATCATCATATCTGCCCCCGCTACACACGCTGCCTATGTTTTTGAGCCGATTTAGCGTCGTCTCATACACGATGCCTGTGTAGTAGCCAAGCCCGCGCGCGATGGCAAAATTTACTCTAGTGATGGATTTATCCATCTCTAAATCGCTCAAAATCTCAAACATCTCTTCTAGCTCGCTGATACCCTTTGCAAGCTCTTCATTCCACTCTTTCATATGCGCGATTTTGGCGAAAAACTCGCTGCTTACCTCGCATTGCTTGATGCTTATGGCTTGCAGAAGTGGCGCGGTTTTTTCTTGGCTAAAGCCTAGCGCGCTTTCTAGCTCCTTACTTACGCCTTCCTTGCCGATTTTATCTAGCTTGTCGATGATTCTTAGCACGCTTTGTATGTCGCGCTCATTTTTGATGCCAAAATGATGACAAATGCCATTTAGGATGCTTCTATGATTTACCCAAATGGTAAATTCATCTAGCCCCAAGCGCGCAAGCGAGGCATAAATCACTTGTATGATCTCTGCATCACAAGCGATAGAATCACTGCCGATGAAGTCAAAATCACACTGCGTAAATTCCCTATATCGCCCCTTTTGCGCGCGCTCACCGCGGAAAACATTGCCGATGACAAAGCGCTTAAATGGCAAGTCGAGCTCGGATTTGTATTGCGAGATAAAACGCGCTAGCGGCACCGTCTGATCAAATCGCAGCACCACATCGCGCCCGCCATGATCTTTGAAGCGATAGAGTTCTTTTTGGATTTCTTCGCTGCCTTGTTTGACGAGGATATCAGCGTATTCGAGATGTGGCGTCTCGATAGGCACAAAGCCAAAGCTCTCAAACACAGCGATGAGATTTTGGGTGAGTTTTTCTTTTGCCATCGCTTCTTTGGGCAGTCTGTCGCGGAATCCGCCTAGCGTGCGCGGGGTGATAAGTGGTTTGTCAGCCATATATTGCTCCATTTTTGGCGTTGATAAAAGTTGAGATATTACAACAAAGTTGCTAAAATTACACAAAATACGCGATGCAAAATGTGCTTTTGATGTGCTTTTGGCTGACGCGATAAGGAAAAGGGCTTTGGAGAGAGAAGGTTTGAAAATGGTGGAATCTAGTGGCGTGGAATCTAGTTGCGCTAGCGGTGTAGAATCTAGGCGAGATGCGGAATCTAGCGATAGCGTAGATTCTGGTGGCATTGTGGGGGGTTTGCGCGCAAATGATTTAAAAATCTTGCTGCGGCTGCCAAACTGGCTTGGCGATGGCGTGATGAGCACGCCCACTATTGAGCTGCTAAAGACGCTCTTCCCACAAGCGAGAATCTACCTCATCGCACCGCGCGCGATTTTGGAGCTGTTTGCTATGGATTCTGGTATCGCTGGGCGCTTTGAGGATGATACCAAGCGCGCTAAATGTCGGCTTTTGGCGACGATAAAACTCGGGCGCAAGATAAGGGCGTCTATCGGCGCGTGCGACATAGCTATCACGCTTACAAATCATTTTTATAGCGCGCTGCTTTTGCGCGCGAGCGGGGCTAGGCGGCGTATAGGCTATGTCAAAGGGCTTGGGGGCTTGCTTTTAAGCGACACTTTGAAGCGAGAGAAAAGAGTGCATCAAGTGCTTAGCTATGCGTATTTGCTAGCACCGCTGGTGGATTCTGGTGAGTTTAAAAAGGGTGTGGATTTTGGTGAGTTTAAGAAAGGTGTGGATTCTGGTGAGTTTGATAAAGGCGCGGATTTAGATTCTGGCGATTCTTTTGCAAGTGCGCGGGCGTGGATAGATAAGACGATAGGCGGTTTGCATTTGGCGGTGGATAGTAGCAGCGCAAATGTCGCTAGCCGCGCCAACATCGCGCACAAAGCTTTGCGCGTGGGGCTAAACCCAGCTGCTGCTTATGGCGATGCCAAACGCTGGCTACCCTCCTATTTTGCAGCTACAGCGGCGCATTTTGCTGGGCTTGGCGCAGAAGTTTTGATATTTGGCACAAAGGGAGATAGCGAGCTAGCAGAATCCATCATCAGCGAAGCGCGCGCGATTTTGGATTCTAGCGCAAAATCCCAAGTGGGATCTAAAAAAGACTCCCAAACAGAATCCAAAATAGATTCTGCAAAATCTCGCGCAAAATCCACTCCAGAATCTAGCGCGCGAGAATCCCATATCATCGGCACTGGCACGCTTATAAATCGCTGCGGGCAGACTGATATCAAAGGGCTAATTTGCGAGATAAACGCGCTAGATATTTTCATAAGCAACGACAGCGGACCCATGCATATCGCCGCCGCGCTTGGCGTCGTCACCATAGGCATTTTTGGACCCACGGATGCGAGCGAGACGATGGCGTGGCGCGCGGATAATTTCGCGCTCATAAGCGCCAACCTCCCCTGCGCGCCGTGCAAAAAGCGCACCTGCCCGCTCAAACACCACGACTGCATGAAGCGCGTGACGCCTGAAATGGTGATAAATCTCGCAAAAGATAAACTTGGCAGAAGATAATCTTGGCAGAAAGCAAACTAACAAAAGCTTTTTAAAATCTTACTAGCGCGAGAACTTGCAAAAGGCACGCAAAAATCTCGCAAAAAGCCTGCCTAAACTTGCAAAAGGCGAACTACCAAGAATCTAAAAAGCGCAAAATCTAATCAAGCCAAAATCAAACACAAAATCGCGCCTTCGATTTATAATATTTATACTATTTGCACCATTTGCGCCACTTACGCCATTTCTATTTTTTTGGTATTTTTGGCTTTTGGCGTGCCAGGTTTGCTCGATGTGCTTGGTTTGCGCGGTGGCTTTGTGTCGCCAGATTTTGATAGCCTTGCGCTGCTAGCGCCTGTGGCTCCCCCTCTTTTAGAACCCACAGATTCTGCAGAATCTAAGCCCGCAGATTTGCCAGCCAAAGCACTAGCATCTATCTCTAGCACAAAATCATTAGCCTTATATCTCACCACGACTTCGCCGCCTTTGTCTAGCCTGCCCTCGATTATAAGCTCGCTTAGCGCGGATTTTATTTTGCTATCGATGAGCTTTTTTATCTCGCGTGCGCCAAGCGAGCTTTCTAGGCTTTGCGAGGCGATTTTTTCTAGCGCTTTAGAATCTAGCTTTATGACTATTTTGCGCTTTTGCAGATCTGCATTCATATCGCCGATGATTTTTTGTGCTATCTTTTTAAACTCCGCCTTGCCAAGCGGGCTAAAATGCACTATCGCATCAAGCCGCCCGCGAAACTCGGGGCTGAAGACATCTTTTAGCGCGGCGTTTTGGCGCAGTGAGGTATCTCTAGCAAATCCTATCGTGTTGCCATCTTTGCTACCGACATTTGAAGTGAGGATCAAAATGACATTGTCAAAATGCGCCACATTGCCCATATTATCGGTAAGCGAGGCATTATCCATGACTTGCAAAAGGATGTTATAAATATCGCTATGCGCCTTTTCTATCTCATCTAGCACAAGCACGCAGTGCGGATTTTTGCGGATTTTATCCACCAAAATCCCGCCATTTTCATAGCCCACATACCCAGCGGGCGCGCCGATGAGCGTGGCTACGCTGTGTGGCTGTGAGTATTCGCTCATGTCAAATCGCTCAAAATGCATGCCTAGATTTTTGGCGATTTCTTTGGCAAGCTCGGTTTTCCCCACGCCGCTAGGCCCGCTGAAAAGGAAGCTGCCGATAGGATGGTTTAGCTCTTTTAGGTTTGCTTTGGCGATTTTTATCGCGCGCACGACTTCATTTATCGCCTCATCTTGCGCGTAGATTCTAGCGGAAAGCTTAGCTGCTAGCGTTTTTAGCAGGCTTCGCTCATCAGAGGTAACTTGTGTCCTTGGGATATGATAAGTCTTTGATACTATCTCTTCGACATCTTTTTTGGTGATTTTGGTGCTAGATTCTGCGTTTTTGAGCGCGAAATTCGCACCCACTTCATCAAGCAAATCTATCGCTTTGTCCGGCAAAAATTTGTCATTTATGTAGCGATTTGAGAGATCGAGGCAGGCTTCTAGCGCGCTTTCTTCGTAAGTGATGTGGTGGTATTTTTCATAAAGCGGCTTTAGCGCGCGCAGAATCTGCAAGCAAGACTCAAGGCTAGGCTCTTTGATGTCGATAGGACAAAAGCGCCTTGAAAGTGCTTTGTCCTTGCCAAAAGAGCTTTTATACTCGCTAAAAGTGCTCGCACCTATGCAGCGGATATTGCCATTTGCAAGTGCTGGTTTTAGCAAGTTTGCCGCATCCATACTGCCACCCATCGAGCCCCCAGCGCCCACAAGCGTGTGGATCTCATCGATGAAAACGATAGCGTTTTGCTCTTTTTCTAGCTCTGCTAGCACGCCTTTTAGCCGCTTTTCAAAATCGCCTCGATACTTGCTGCCAGCCACCAGCGCGCCAAGATCTAGCTCATAGACTTGCGCGTTTTTAAGCTTGTTTGGCACTCTGCCTTGCGTGATAGCAAGCGCTAGCCCCTCCACGATAGCAGTTTTCCCCACGCCGGGCTCGCCTAGAAGGATTGGATTATTTTTTTTGCGTCTGCAAAGTATCTCGCATATGCGCTCTAGCTCATCATCGCGCCCGATGAGCGGGTCGATTTTGCCTTGCAGTGCTAGGGCGTTTAGATCTTTAGAAAAAGATTCTAGCACTTTTTGCTTAGGTCTTTTGGGATATATCGAGCCTTGCGCTGGCAGGTCTTTTTCCTCGATAGCAGGGATATTTCGCATGATGTCAAGCTGGGTGATGTTGCAGGATTTTAGCAGCTTAGCAGAGTAGCTATCCTCCTCTTTTATCGCAAACACCAAAAAATCCCAAAGCTCGATATTATTACTCCCAGAAGATTCTGCTTGATTCATCATCGCGCGCAGCACGCGCCTTAGCGCCATGGTCTCTTTTGGCTCGGGGATGTTTTTGTTTATGGGGATGTATGTTTGTATGTAGCGGTTTATCTGCTCTTCTAGGCTTTTGCTATCCATCTCTAGTAGCTCTAGAAACTCCCTGCCGCTTGGATGTCTAAGCAGGCTCAAAAATATATGCTCTATCGTCAAATACTCATGATGCGACACGCGCGCAAACTCAAAGGACTGATCGATAATCTCTCGAAAAATAGGGCTAGTCATCTGCTTGCCTTTTAGGTGATATTTATGTGTTTTGAGGCGGTTTTGGTTGCTTTGGCGCTTTAAGGCGATTTGGCTATGCGTAAGGCGCTTTGAGCGCTGCGCTGATTGCTATTTGATGCGCTAATGGCGCGCATCAGCGGGCTAAAAGCTTAAATAGATTCTGTGAAAACTTTTAGCGGGAATTTCGCCTGCTCGGCCGCCAAAATCGTCTCTTGCGTCTTGCTTTCACCTATATCATAGGGGTAGATCCCGCAAATCCCCTTGCCATTTTGATGCACTTCAAGCGTGATTTTCACCGCTTCATCATGGCTTTTGGCAAAGATATTTTGCAGCACCCACACGACAAACTCCATAGTCGTATAATTATCATTTAGCAGCACGACGCGCACCATTTTTGGCGTCTCTAGCGATAGGTCGGCTTTGGTAAAGCAGGCTTGCTGCGTGCTAGAATCTGGCATAATTTGCTCCTTATTCCCAATTTTTTCCCCAAATCTTTATTTCCTATAAAATTCCCTGCATCTTGGCATCTTGGGCTTGCGCGCAAGGGCTAAAATCGCGCGCAAATCTAGGAATCTAGGCGCGACGCACTAAGCGCGACAAACCCAAATGCGCCCAAACATAAAGGCATCATTGTATCCAAAAAGTGCTAATGTGGTGCAAAAGCGCGCAGAATCTAGTTTGGAATCTAGCGCGAGAATCTAGTTTTAAAATATCTAAGTTTTGGAATCTAGGTTTGCCCTCCCAAAAAATAGATTCTAGAAAGTAGATTCTAGCTATTTTTCCGCGTTTTAGCGATATTTTTCCATATCTTGCAGTATTTTTTCCTCTATTTTATCAAGCGCTAGATTCTGCGCGCTGGCAAATTTCGCGCGGATAAAGGTCGCTTGGCGTTTGGCTAGCTGGCGCGTGTGGATGCTGATAAGTGTCGCCAGCTCCTCGCGACTCATTTTATCGCTTTTTTCGCGATCCATTTCACGATTTTTTTCGCCACTCATTTCGCCACTATTTTTAGGACTTTTTTCGCGACCTTTTTCGCCGCTCGTTTCGTGCTCCATATCAATATACGCCAGCGCCTCTTTCAGCCCTATCGCCTTAAATGGCTGTATGTCGCGCCCATATTTTTCTAGCAAAAATCGCGCCTCATCGATAAGCCCAGAATCCACCATTTCGCGCGAGCGGGCGTTGATGCGCTCGATGAGCTCCTCGCGCGGCGTGATGATAGAGTAAATATCGATTTTTTGGATTATTGGTGCGGTTGGATTTTGCCTAAAATACGCGCTTGGGGGCATTTGCGTGGCGAAAAATATCTCTAAAAGCTTGCGGATTCTGTATGTGTCGCTTGGCTTTATCGCGCGCGCAGAATCCGCATCGATAGATTCTAAGAAGGCGTAGGCATCGGGCATAGAATCTATGCGCGCATTTATCGCGCCTAAGGCGTCTTGCGCGATGTTTGGCATGGGTGAGAGGCCATTTATCAAGCAGTCTAGGTAGAATCCACTTCCGCCCACGACTAGCAAAAATGGCTTTTGGCACTGCTTCATCGCTTCTTCAAACAGCGCGCAAAACACGCCAGCACTGCAATGCTCATCTGGCAAAAGCACATCGATGCCATAATGATGCGCGCTTGCAAGCTCGGCTTTGGTGGGTTTGGCGGAGGCGATGTCGATGTGTTTGTAAATGCTTAGCGAGTCGATAGAGAAAATCTCCGCATCCAAAGCGCGCGCGAGTCTTAAAGCAAGCGCGCTTTTGCCGCTAGCGGTGGGCGCGACTATGGCGATAAGATGCGGGGGCGCGGGCTGAAGAGCGAATTTTTTATTTATGGACTCTTGATTTATAGATGCTTGATTTGCGCGCCCTTTACTTGCGGATTCTGGCGCTTTTTGTTTTTTTATAGATTCTGCCATAGAAATGTTGCACGCAATTTGCGCTAGGATTTATGATATTGCGCTTTTTGCGAGAGGCTTAGCACCAGCCCTATGGCAAGCGAGTTTGCTATCATCGAGCTTCCGCCATAGCTTAGGAAAGGCACGGCGATGCCTTTTAGCGGGATGAGCCCAGCCACGCCAAGCGCATTCATGATAAAACTCACGCCAATAAGCATCGCGATACCCACGCAAAACAAATAATACACATCATTTTGCACGCGATTGGCGTTTTTGAAAATCCGAAAAACCACCAGCATCATCAGCACCACGCACACGCTAAGCCCGATAAATCCAAACTCCTCCGTGATACCAGCTAGCACCATATCCGTATGCACCTCGCTCAAAAACCCAAGCTTTATCGTCCCATTGCCAAGCCCGCTGCCAAACATCCCGCCATTATAGATGGCGTTGGTGGCGTGGTATATTTGGTAAGGTTCTGGCAGATTATCCACGCGCAAGACATCGCCGACTTTTTGCGGCAGGAGCGCTAGGATAGAATCCTGCGCGTTCGCCCACCAAAGCTTAAGCCGCAGAATCCTATGGGGTGATATCGTGATAAATATCGTCGTAACCACGCTAGCAGCAAGCAGCAAAATCCCAAAAAGCCCGGCACTCCCGCCCGCTGCGATTAGCATCACCACAAGTGTGAGCGCTAGGAGGATGACTTGCCCCAAGTCATTTTGCATCACAGCTATCAGCAAAACCGCTATCAAAAACACCGCGATATAAGGCAAAACCACCAAAATCTCTTGTCCTATCGTGCGCTTTTTGTTTTGTGTGGTAAATTTGCGCGAGAAGCTCCACGCGAGGAAAAACACAAAGCCGATTTTGAAAAACTCGCTGGGTGCAATAGAGATGAAAGGCAGGCGTATCCAGCGCTTCGCCCCACCCGCAGAAGTCGCCAAACTCTCTGGCAAAAATGGCATAAGAAGCATCATGATAAATGAAAGAAAAAAGAGCAAAAACCCAAACTTCAAAAAGTATTTTTCCGGCGCGATTTGTGCGAGCATCCACATAAGCAAAATCCCAATAATCGCGCTCACAAACTCCCTAGCAAAAAAATGCAACTCGCCATAATGATACAAAAGCACGGTGTAGGATGAGAGCGAATAGCTCATCACCACGCCGATAGTCATCAGCGCGCACACATACCAAAAAAGCCGAAAATCTGCCCGAGAATCCGCCATAGCCACCCTTGCGTATATTTGTTGCTTGTTGATGCGCGTTTGTTTTGCCTGTTTGCCTATTTTGCCTGCTCGCTCGCTTTGTTGTTGCTTGCTGCTTTGCTTGCTTGTCTGCTTTGTCTATTTTGTTTTGCCGCCGCTGTTGCGTTTTGTTTGCGTTTGTGCGGTGCTTTGATGATTTGTTTGCTCTGCTAATTTTATATTTGTTGGCGCGGATTTTATACCAAAAACTCTTTTAAAACCTTGAAACACACAAGCTCGCAAAACATAAAAACTAGAATCCCAAAGCAGAATCTAAAATCCCAAAATCCTAGAATCCACCAAATTAGAATCCACCCGCGATAGTTTTAGAATTTAATTGTTTATAAAAATTTGCGATTTAGATTCTAGCGCCAAAAGGCGCAAATGCAAGTAAATATAATCGATAAGGAGATATCATGCAAAATCCACAAATCAGAAAACTCATGCTATGGATGGCGTTTGGCTTCGTGCTGCTTTTTGTGAGCGCGAGTATGCTTAGTGCTAGTGAAAGAGGCGCGCTAGATTCTAGCATGCCAAAATCTCGCACTTCACAGCCCACGCCCGCATCTCATATGCTAGCATCCACCAAACCCACGCCGCCAAAACCTATTACACAGCAGCCTGTTACACAACAACCTATCTTGCAAGGACATTTCGCGCAAAAACCTATCAAGAAAAAAGCAGGCAAACCAAAAATTGTCGCGATAGATTCTGCTATAGCAAACATCTCGGCAAACATTTCAGCAAGCATCTCGCAAGCCTCCAAATCTAGAGAGCAAGCCAAAATCCAAAAGCTACTCAACTATGCCGCACAAGACATACACGCCTGCAATGCGGGCTATGGATTCTCGTGCTTCAAAACCGCGCAATGGATGCTTTTTAGCGACATAAATGACATAAACGCCGCGCGAGCGTATTATCACCGCGCGTGCGCGCTAGGATTCCGCGAGGGCTGCTATGAGTTTGCCAAAATACAAGCCTCGCCAAATGATATGTATAGAGCGTATTGGCGACTTTGGGAGCGCGGAGAGTCGTAAGCGGAGAATCATAAACGCTTTGGCGCGCTTCATCAGCGCATCGCCTAATTTTAGATTTTGCGTTTGGATTCCACTATTTAGATTTAGTGTTTAGATTTTGCGATATTTTAGATTCTGGCCTTTGATGCGGATTTGGGCGCGGATTTGGCATCGCTAGTTTGACTTAGATATTTTTGTTTCGATATTTTTACTTCTCACCATCACCTAGATTCTAGGCATTATCGATATTTTCAGCACCTTCGATATTTTCGATATTCTCGATATTTCCCATATTTTCGACATCTTCCGCGCTTTCATCATTTTCGACACTTAGCAGCCCATTATTTGCGATAGCATTTTTCTGCGCTTTTGGTATGGATTTGTTTGTCTTTGCGCCAAGTGCCTTTAGCGTGTCAAACCTAGATTCTAGGCTGCCCTTGCCACTTCGCATTTTGTTTTCCATATCAGTTGATGCGCGCAGGGCAGAATCTAGCGCGCGATTTAGCCTATCAAAATCCTCGCAAACCCCCACAAACTTATCATAAAACTTGCCGATCTCCTCAAACGCCTTGTGAATCTTCGCATCACTTTGTATATGCACCCAAGTGATGCTAATCGTTTTCAGCGCCATGAAAAGCGTTTGTGGCGTGGTGAGATACACTTGGCGGTCATAGGCGTATTGATACAGCGCGCTATCGCCCTGCAACGCGAGATCCAAAAGATTATTATAAGGCAAAAATAGCAGCACAAAATCATAAGTATTCTCATCAAACCTAGCATAGGGCTTTTTGGCTAGCTCATCGATGCGATTTTTTAGATTTTTGGCGATTTGTGGGGCGATGAGCGTGCTTATCTCTAGCGTATTTGTCGCATCGCTGCCGAGTTCTAGCTCGCTAGGCAGCGGGAATTTCGCATCGATGATAATGCTTCGATTCTCATCCAGTCGCACGATAGCATCTGGCGCGTAGCTTTTGCCCTCTTCTTTGAAATGCGCTTGGAGTTTGTATTGCTCGCCCTCGATGAGTCCGCTACTCTCTAGCACGCTTTTTAGCTGCAGTTCGCCAAAATTCCCGCGCACCTTCTTATCCCCGCGCAGAATCTGCCCCAGCGCCTGCGCGCTTTTGCTCATCTCTTGGCTGTATTTGAAGATATTATCGATGTTTTGTTTTAGGCTCGCCTCATTTTGCAAAAGCTGCTTAGAATACTCCTCCACGCGCGTTTTTATCGGCGTGAAAATCTCCTCTAGCACAGCTTTTGAGTCTCTATTTAGCATAAGCTTATTTTGATCTAGCATAGCAGATTTTTGCGCCTCTAGCTGCTTGTCAAGCTCGATTTTTAGATTCTCTAGATTTTTGGCGTATTGTTTTTCTAGCTTCTCAAGCGCCTCGTTGTTTTTGGATTCTAGTGCTTCTTTGTCTAGCTTATTTTGCGCGGCTATTTCATCTATCATTTTTTGCTTATCTGCCAAAAGCTCTTTGGCACTCTCTAGCCTAGCGCTCAAAGTGGCGTTTTCTAGGCTGATGCGCGCGTGCTCTTTATTGAAGCTTTCTAGTATGGATTCTAGCTCAAGCGTTTTTTGCTCGGTGCTTTGCCTTATTTTTTCGCTATTTGCGCGTATTATCTCGCTTTGATTTAGCATGAGCCTCGTGCGCTGCCATCCTAGCAGACACCACACGCTAGCCATGCCAAAAGCCGCCACAAGCCCCAATAATCCATATATCATCATCCGCTAGCCTTTTAGATTCTTCGCTGATTTTTCAATCGACTTTGTGCGCGATTATAGCATGTCGCACCCAAATAATCTCATCAAAAGCTAGTCGCCCTGAAGCCTATGCCTAGTCGGTGTGAGATGATATTGTATTCATACAAGCTATCGCCATAGCCATAAAAATGCTGCACATACACCGAGACAAATTTATTTATCACGTATGAGTAGCCTGTGCGCATCGAGGCGCGGTATTGGCGATAGTCGGCAAAAATCGGCTTGACTTCTAGCTCGACAAGATGCCTTTTGTGCCGATAAGACAGCTTCAAATCGCCATATCCTAGGTATCTATCCAAGTCCGGATTGTCCCTGCGGCTAGAGATGTATGGCCACACGCTGATATGCGCGCCAAATCCTTTGTATGAGGCGAGCGCTTCAAACACGATGCGATTGGCAGCGCTTCTAGAGCGGCAGCCCGGCGGGGTGGGGACATCAAAGCTCTCTCGATAGCACTCGCTCCCGCCCACGCCATTGCTGAAATGCACCGCGCCTAGACGCAGCTCTTTTAGCGTGAAGTCGCCGGATTTTAGCTCGATAGGATAGGAGTAAAAAAGGCTTGGCTTGTAGTTGTTATCTCGTATGGGGCTTGATTCTCTGTAGTCAAACTGCTGAAACCACGAAGTCTGCGTATAGCCAAAAAACAGCGTCCCCTTCGTCCAAAACGCGCCGCGCCACAGGGGCATTTTGAGGCTTACTTGGAATTTAAACTCGGTGTTTAGGTTGTTGCCATAGACATTATAGGGCGGGAAGCTCTGCAGCAGCATAAAATACAGCCCTTCGTGCTCTAGCAGGCGCATATAGTATTCATAGGAGTTTTGCGCGGATTCTCTACGCTTGCGCTTTTTCTCGCTTTTGGGTGCGGGGAATATGCTGGACTCATCGTAAATCGGGCTTATGGGGTCGGTGCTTTGGCTTAGCAGGGGGAGAGTTTGGGCGGCGGATTTGGATTCTGGGAAATCTGGGCTAGAATCTAAATTGGCAGAATCTAGATTGGCAGAATCTTGCGCTGCGGAATCTTGGGATTTTGGACTGGCGGATTCTAGTGCGCTAGAATCTTGCGTTTTTTCTAGGCTAGCAGAATCTGGGCTGGCAGAATCTTGCGCTTTAGATTCTGATATTTTAGATTCTGGCACTTTAGATTCTGGCGCGACATCATCAGCCAGCGCCAAAGAAGCGCCCAAAAGCACAGCGCCCGCCAGCATCAAGCGCGCGATACGACAGCAAAAAGCAAAAGGCATATTTTCTCCTTAAGGATTGAGATTTGAAAAATGATGTTTAAAGGTGTTTTGGTGTGGATTTTTGGATTTTGATTTTTTGCAAAAAGCGGCGCGGATTTTAGCAAAGATTGGTAAATATTTGCGAGTTTTTGGGCGATTTAGATTCTAGTGCGCCCAAATTCACACAAATTTGCCAAATATTCCAAACAATTTTTGCAAACAATCTCCACAAACCAATCCCGGCAAACAATCTCCAAAAAATATTTAAAACATCCCAAAAACATTTCCCAAACATTTGCAAAAAACAATTATAAATGCGAGATAGAATTATAAAAGATGCAAGATAGAATTATAAAGGATGATAGTAGCTATCTGTCAAGAGGCGACGCGCCAAAAAGTCACCAAAAAGCCATTAAAAAAGCCGCCAAAAAAGCGGCGCCAAAACGAAGCGCCAAAAATTTTCACAAAATTTTTAAAAAATAAAAATTTTGGTCGATTATAGGCTACCCAAGAAATCTCTAACCCGAATATTCTTGAGATTCAAAGATTCTTGAGATTCCAAGACTCTTGAGACTCTTTAAGATTCTTGGCAAAGCTTTAGTTGCTAGCTTGGCTAGCTGTCTGCTACACCACCAAAAAGGCTTCAAATATGTCTGCAAAAACAACCACCCAACAGCTAGAAGATATTTTCAAAAAATCCGAACAAAAAATGGTCTCACATGAGGGCATCGCGCAAATCCTCAAAAAACCGCCCACCCAAGCGCAAGTCAAAAAAATCCTTGAGCTTTCCAAAAAGTATAAATGCAGCCTCGTAAGCGCATCCGAGCTTGCCAAAACGCTAAACACGCAAGATAAAATCAAGCTCGAAGAAGAGCGCAAAAAGATTTTGGATGAAGAGCTAGAGGATGAGTTTGACTTCATGAAAGAGCGCGAGCTGCTAGAGTGGAGCAGGAGCGATAGCCCGGTGCGTATGTATCTGCGTGAGATGGGGCAGATAGAGCTGCTTACCAAACAAGAAGAAATCGATCTAAGCAAGCAAATCGAGTTTGGCGAGAATATCATCCTAGATGCGATTTGCTCCGTGCCTTATCTCATAGAGTTTATTTATGATTATAAAGAGGCGCTTATCAATCGCGAGCGGCGCGTGAAAGAGCTTTTCAAAAGCTTTGATGATGAAGTGGGCGAGGGAGGCGAGAACTACGAGCCAGAGGATGAGCTAGATGAGCTAGACGAGGAGGAAGGCGAAGAGAGCAAGCGCCCCATATCCAAAAAAGACCAGCGTCGCATAGACAAGGTGCTAGAGAGTTTCAAAGCGCTTGATAAAGCAAAAAAAGAGTGGCTAAAAGTGCTAGAATCTGACACTAAGCCAGAGGATGACGCAAACGAAGCGGATATGCTTATGTATATTTTGACGCTGGCGAACAAAAAAGAAATCCTAAAAAGTAAGCTCCTAGACCTAGGACCTACGAGCAAGCTTATCAATGAAATCGTGAAAGCGATGGAAAATAGCCTAAAAAATGGCGATGGATTTGAGCGCGAGCTAGCAAGGCTAGAGTATAAACTCCCGCTTTTTAATGAAATGCTCGTGCAAAATCACCAAAAAATCCTAGCAAACATCACCAATATGAGCCGCGAAGACATCGCAAACGCGGTGCCAGAGACGACGATGGTTAGCGTGTATATGGAGCTTAAAAAGCTTTTCCAGACAAAAGAGGCGAGTGAGGGCGGGTTTAACCTAGACCCAGAAAAGCTAAAAGAGATTCTAGAGCAAATCAAGCGCGGCAAATCCATATCCGACCAAGCCAAAACCAAAATGGCAAAATCAAACCTCCGCCTAGTCGTAAGCATCGCCAAACGATATACAAACCGCGGATTGCCCTTCCTAGATCTCATCCAAGAGGGCAACATAGGGCTTATGAAAGCGGTAGATAAGTTTGAGTATGAAAAGGGGTTTAAATTCTCCACCTATGCGACTTGGTGGATCCGCCAAGCTATCTCGCGCGCTATCGCCGATCAAGCGCGCACGATACGCATCCCTATACATATGATAGAGACAATAAACAGAATCCACAAAATCATGCGCAAATATGTGCAAGAAACCGGCAAAGAGCCTGATGTAGATATCATCGCGCAAGAAGTGGGGCTAAGTGTGGATAAGGTAAAAAATGTGATAAAAATCACCAAAGAGCCAGTGAGCCTAGAAGCGCCGGTGGGGAATGATGATGATGGGAAGTTTGGTGATTTTGTCGAGGATAGGAACTCGATAAGTGCTATGGATTATATCCTCAAAGAAGACTTGCGCGCGCAAATCGATGAGGTGCTAGCACAGCTAAATGAGCGCGAACAATCCGTGATAAAAATGCGCTTTGGCTTGCTTGATGATGAGAGTGATCGCACGCTAGAAGAGATAGGTAAAGAGCTCAATGTGACGCGCGAGCGCGTGCGACAGATAGAATCTAGCGCGATAAAAAAGCTAAAACACCCAAAAGTCGGCAGAAAGCTGAAAAACTATATAGAAGAATAGGCACTGCTCGCGTGTTTGCATGCGCTGGTGTTGGCGCTATCGTTTTGCGCGCGCCAGACACCAGCAAAAGCGCGTATCGGCGCGCTAGCGTTAGGAATGCGCGATTTGTTTGCGTGCGCCTGGGGATAGAATCTAGTGGCAAGGCGGTGGATTCTAGGATTTTAGACAAGGTTGCAAGCACTGCGAAATATCACGCCCGGCGGCTTTGCCGCTATCGCGCGGGCGCATCGATTTAAAGTATTTAAAAACGCCTCCGAGCTTTTCGCCGCACTAAAAAACGAGGTACTTTTGAAAAAAGATGCCACAAACGCCAAAAGCATAGGATTCTAAAACCGCAGAATCTAGGCTCTTTACATTTTTAGATTTTGGCATTTTAAAATCTGCAGTCTTTATTTTTGTGATTCTAGAATTCTGCGATTTTGTCTAAAGAAAACTTGCCAAATAAGTTTTGCTAACACAAAGCAAAACTTTGCTTTGTGTTTTATATCGCGGGGGTGCCGTTGATGAGGAGGGCTGAGACTTGTTTTGCTAGTAGGATAAAATGCACTTCTGGCTGGCTGGAATCTGCTATGCCTTGTATGTGAAACACGGCGATATCCGCGTCTTTGCCCTTTTTTAGCTCGCCATTATTGAGTCCTAGGGCTTGCGCACCATTTTTGGTGGCAGCAAGCAGGAGGATTTGCGCTAGATTTTGCAGCCCATTTTGTAGTCCGCTTTTTTTATGATCGCCCGCGCGACTATCATTTGCATCACAATCATTTGCCACATAAGCGTCACGCGTCACATCGCCCGCTTTTTTATAGCCGCCCGCCTCGCCACAATCACCAGCCACACCAAAACCACCCCACCTAGCCAAATCACCACCCATGCCAAAAAGCCCCGCGCGCAGTTCATCTAGCAGGTTGGTGTTGGCATTGGAGCTAGCGCCATCTGTGCCGATGCCTAGCCGCTGTAAAATCCTAGAATCTAGCGCGCCAAAATCTAGCATCTTCCCGCCAAGCAAGCGATTGCTGCGCGGGCAGGTGATGAGGCTGTGTCCGGCGTCGATGAGTCGCGTGGATTCTGCGTGATTTAGGTGCGTGCCATGCACGAGCGCGCATTTTAGCCCTTCAAACAATCTCAAAAAGCTATCTATATCATACATCGGTGCCGGGTTTGGCACGCGCAAAATGTCTGTGTAAAATCTATGAAACCAGCCCTTGCCAGATTCTAGCCATGCGCGCTCTGCGCTTGACTCTAGAAAATGCGCGCTCACCACAATAGCATCACCAAAAGAGCCAGAATCTCCACAAGCACCCGGAGCGTCTAGATTCTCGCGCGCATACTCTAGCACGCGCTTAGCAAATTCGCTATGCACGGAGTAAGGCGAGTGGATCGCCACCGCTGGGAAAAATCTGGGCTTGGCAAAGCGCGTATTTTTCGCAAGCTTTCGTGCGCGCTCCACACGCTCGACAAAGCTACTCATCATCGTATCTATCATCGCGGGATTTGACCCTATCGCCTCACTAAAATACACCACTTTGAGCGGGCTTGCCGCAAGCGCCTCCATATCGCCACCATAGCTAGATATCGCGCCCACGCTACCCACGCCAGCGTGCAGCTGCTCTTGTATCCCGCGCGCTAGCATCTCTTGCACGAGTGCCAGCACACCCTCGCGCTTTTGCATCACGCTGCTAAGCCACGCCTCGAAACCCCCATAATCAAAGCTCGTCGTATTGCCGCCAAACTCAAAGTGAATGTGCGCGTTTATGAGTGCGGGTAGTAGCACGCTGTCGTGGTGGAATGTGGCAGATATAGATTCTAGCGCGCTAGAATCTATATCACTAGAATCTGCCTTTTTAGATTCTGCGCTGGATTCTGCCTCGCGCCTATTATTAGCCTCGTCTGCAAGCCTATATTTACGCACCAGCGCATCATATTGTCCGACTTCGATTATTTCGCCATTTTCATACGCCACGCCGCCATTTTTGATGATGCCAAACGCCTCATCACACAGCATTACCCAGCTAGCCCCGATGATTTGCATATTTTTCCTTTGCTACATTTGCTTATAAAATCTTAATCAAAAATACATTAAAATCGCCAAACTTTTTCGCCACAAAACACCAAATCAAAAGCGCATAAAAAGGCAAACGCATTATGAAAGCAGAATCTAGCGCCAAATCCGCCACCAAAAGCAAGATTGAAAGCAAAAAAGGCAAAGACAAATCTAGCAAAAAATCGCGCGACAAAGTGCAAAGCACCAAAACATCACAAAATAAGCCCTCGCAAACAAAGCCATCAATAGAAGAAGTCTGCGACTTTTTATGCGCGTATTCTAGCGCATTACTCAAAAGCGGCGCATACACCTCGCGCATCATCAAATGCACCGAGCGCATCGCCCAGAGCTTCGGATATGACGCGCATTTAAGCGTATTTCTCAAATACATCACCATAAACATCACCGACAAGCAAAACTACAACAACCGCCGCACCCAAGCCATAAAAAACACCTACATCGCGATGAATCTCGCACTCATCTCAAACCTTAGCGCGCTTAGCTGGCAGATATATGATGATAGGCTTTCGCTAGAAGAGGCGCGCGCGCATTATCAATACATCTGCGCACAAAGGGCGCTCCCACTGCTTCTTGGCGCGTTTCTCATAGCGCTTGGCAATGCCACTTTTTGCAAGCTTTTTGATGGCGATTTTGGCGCGCTGCTTTGCATTTTTATGGGGAGTTTTGTGGGATTTTGGGTGAGGCAGGCGTTTGTGCGTATAAGGCTTGATAACCGCGCGCAGCTGCTTTTCACTGCTTTTATCGTCTCATTTGTGGCGTATATCGGCGTGTGGCTTGGGCTTTCGCGCACGCCAGATGTGGCTATCGGCGGGAGCATCCTCTATCTCATACCCGGCGCGCTCATTATCAATGCCTTTGTGGATATCATCCATGAAAACACGCTTATGGGGATAAGCCGCATGATAAATATGATGGTGCTTATGATTTGCCTTGCTGCGGGCGTGTATCTCACGCTTGCTATCACAAAAATGAGTATTCTAAATGGTTAATATACTTTCGCAATATCCACATTTGCAAGAGATTCTATACGCGCAAAACTGGCATAATTCGCTGGTTTTAGAAGCGATGCTTGATTTTTGCTTTGCTTTTATCGCGGGGCTTGGCTTTGCCTATGGGCTAAATCCGCTTAGGCGCACGCTGCTTTGGAGTGCCTTTTTCGCGGGGTTTGGCTATGTCACAAGGCTCATTTTGATGCAATCACTTAGCATTGGTTTCGTGGGCGCTAGCTTTTGTGCGAGCCTATGTATCGGGCTTTTGGCGATAATCGTGGCAAAGCGCGTCAAAGCGCCGATAGAAGTGGTCGTTTTCCCAGCACTTCTGCCGATGTTTCCGGGAAGCTATGGGTATAAAAGCATCATTTCGCTGCTTACTTTTATCCAGCAGCGCGATGACAAGGCGCGGCTAGATTATTTGCTGTTGTTTTTTGATAATTTTACGATAATGTTTTCGGTGTCGCTAGCACTCGTGGCGGGCGTGCTGGTGGTGCTATCTATTTTTTATGAGCAAAGCTTTATGATGACGCGCGGGATGAAAAAGTTTTCTGTGCGCGAGCATTAGGGGGCGAGTTTTTGGGATTTTGGGTTTTTAAAGGGCTTTTTGGGATTTGAATGGCTTTTAAAGGTTTTCGTGTTTTGAAGCGCGCTTTAGATTCTGCTTAGAATCTGCGCTGGCGCGCAGCTTGGATTTGCGCTTGCGTGATTTGGATTCTGGGTTTGTTTTGCGCTAGGCAGGGTTTGGATTCTAGGCTAGAATCTAGATTTGTGCGCTTTTTGCCCGTAAAGCTACCAGCGTCGCAAACTAAAATCCAAAAAGCCAGAATCCAAAACTAAAATCCGCGAAACTAAAAACAAAAGGCTAGAATCTAAAGGCCAGAAACAAAAGACTAAAAGCAGAATCTAGATTCTAATCTTTAAAAAGCAGATATTCCCTCGCTTGCTCTCTTGGCAAAGGCGATACTTCTAGCACCTCTGCGCCTACTTGCACTTTACGCGCATTTGCGCAATTAAGCTATATTATCAAATCCCACTTCATTCTAAAAGCCAATTTAGCAGCAGCGATTTACTCCGCCATTATATCTGGCATCTAGTGCTTCTTTGAAAAACTCGGCTTGCGATTTTATCTCTCTATCTGGGTGTTTGGTGCGCATGTGCTCGACATATTTGTCATAGCTTGGCATACCTACTAGCAGGTGGAAAAATCTATCGCTTTTTTTATACCAAGTGCGTATGGTGCGCATGACATGGGAGAATCTAGACTCCTCGCGCACCACCACAGGCGGGTAGAATCTAGCGGCTGGCGCGGATTCTATGGATTCTATAGATTCTGCGGCTGGCGCGATTTGCGCGCCAGAATCCAGCGCGCTAGATTCTGGCGCCACAGATTCTGCCCCCACACAATCCACCACTCGCATAGATTCCACCCTTTGCATTAGTGCGCTACCAAGTCAAAGTTTTTGATATCTTGATAAGGCTCTTCTTTTAGCGAGAATTTCTCGCCTTTGCCGATGTAGGTGAGATAGCAAATCTTGATAGTCGCAAAAATCACCACAAAAGTGACGACGATAAATAGCGCGCAAAGCACCGCATCTAGCGTGTGGTTGTGGATGAGTATAGAGGCTTTGTCGGCGACTTTTTGCCAGCCTTCAAGCGTTTTGCCTTCCAGCATCGCTCCAGCATCAGCACCCATTTCTTGAAGCTTAGCGATAAAGCCGAGCGCTTTTTCTCTAAGTGCAGATTGATTTTGCGCTGTGGCGACATGGCTTACCGCGTCATGCACGCGCTCGCCATTTGCTGGCAATAGCTTTTGGAATGCAGCATAAAGCGTGGTGAGAAGCACCCAAAATGCCGGGATAATCGTCACGAAGCTGTATTTTGCTTTGCCCATTTTGAAAAGCACCACCGTGCCAAGTAGCAGCGCGATGCCAGCTAGCATTTGGTTGCTCGCACCAAAGAGAGGCCATAGCGTGTGGATTCCGCCCATCGGATCGATAGCGCCTTGATAGAGCAGGTATCCCCAGCCCACCACGCAGATAAATGAAGCCAGCGTCCCCCACACAAACGACTTCGTATTTGCCATAGGCTTATAGATATTCCCCAAAATATCTTGTATGAGGAAGCGTCCGGAGCGAGTCCCCGCATCCACCGCTGTCAAGATAAATAGCGCTTCAAACAAGATAGCGAAGTGATACCAAAACGCCACGGATTCTTTGCCGCCCGCGATTTGATGCAGAATCTGTGTAAGCCCCACCGCAAAAGTAGGCGCGCCACCGGTTTTTGAGATGAGCGTTTGCTCGCCGATGTTTTGCGTGGTGGTGGCGATAAGGTTGCTAAAATGCCCTGCTTCTAGCACTTCTGGTGTTAGCTTGAAACCAGCATTTGCTAGGATTATCTTTAGGTTGTGCTCGACTTCGCCTAGGTTTGCAGTGACAGCACTTGTAGCGCCCGGATCTAGCGTAGCTAGAGGTGAGTTTATCGCAAAATATAGCCCGGGCTCCAATATACAAGCAGCAATTAGCGCCATGATACCAACGAGTGATTCCATAAGCATCGAGCCATAGCCAATAGGGCGCGCGTGCGTCTCACGCTCTACCATTTTGGGCGTAGTGCCGCTAGAGATAAGCGCGTGGAACCCACTAATCGCGCCGCACGCAATAGTGATAAACAAAAATGGGAAAATAGACCCAGCAAACACCGGACCCGTGCCATCGATAAATGCAGTGACTTTTGACATTTGAAGCGAAGGATTTACGATGATAATCCCTACTGCCATAGCGACGATGACGCCGATTTTCAAAAATGTGCTTAGATAATCGCGAGGTGCGAGCAGTAGCCACACAGGCAATACCGAAGCGATGAAACCATAGCCGATGACAATAAGCGAAAGTGTCGTCTTTTCTAGCGTGAAGGCTTCATGCCAAGGGTGGCTAGGATCAGCCACCGCATGCCCATAATACAGCGCAAAAAGTAGCAGCGCAAAGCCTATCACACTCGCCTCACCCACGCGTCCGGGGCGGATATAGCGCATATACACACCCATAAGCACCGCGATTGGTATCGTCATAGCGATAGTGAATAGCCCCCAAGGAGAATCCGCTAGCGCATTTACCACCACCATCGCCAAAATCGCCACGATGATAAGCATGATGAAAAATATACCAATCATCGCGATAGTGCCGGTGGTTTTACCCATCTCATCTTTGATGATTTCGCCCAGAGAGCGACCATTGCGGCGCATAGAGATGAAAAGCACGGTAAAGTCATGCACCGCGCCCGCTAGCACCACGCCCACAAGAAGCCAAATCATACTTGGCAGATAACCCATCTGCGCGGCAAGTATCGGACCCACCAAAGGACCAGCACCCGCGATAGCTGCGAAGTGATGCCCAAAGAGTATCACTTTGTTGGTAGGCACGAAGTCTTTGCCGTCGTTGTTTATGATAGCGGGTGTGGCGCGCTTGTCATCAAGCTCGAAAACCTTCTCTGCGATGTATTTGCTATAGAATCTATAGCCTATCATATATATACATACAGAGGCTATCACTAGCCAAGTAGCGCTGACGCTCTCGCCGGTGTTGAGTGCTAGCATACCAAAATAATACGCCCCTACAACAGCGACAAGAAGCCATACTAGATTCTGGACGATCTTGTTTTTCATGGTGTCTCCCTTGTTTCCTTGTGTAAATGCTCCTTTGCAAAGATGTTGCGCGGCGTCGATGTGGCTTTAGAATCTAGATTTTAAAGCCACAAAACACCAACACAAAATCAATGCAATATCTCAAAGCCTATCATTTTCTTTCGTAAAATCAAAGCCCACACCACACAAACACGAGAATCAACCAAGCGCATGGATATAAAGTAACATTTATAAATGGTTTGTTAGAAATCATTTGATATTGCCAATATTTTATAGGGTTTTGTTTGATATTTTGCAATCAAAAGAGCATTTTTGCGCATAAAGCGGGCGCATTATTGCTGATTTTAAGGAAATTTTTCTACCCTTGTCGCAAGTGGCTTAGGATTGTCGCTAAAACATCGTCATCGTCGGTGCTTGGGGATTTTAGCGTTTGTTTTTCGCCAGATTCTAGCGTGATTTGTATGTTTTGCCCGAAATGCGAGATAGCCTTGATATGCTTTTTGTTTGCTAGAATCTTTATGACTATAAGCTGTATAAACGCCTCGCTCATCGCATCTAGCGCGCCGAAGCGATCGCGGATTTCGGATTCTATGTCAGAGACTTCAGAGACTTCTTGGCTAAGTGAAAGCCTGCGATAAAGCTCTAGTCGCAGTGCATCGCTTGCGATGAGCTCTGGGCTTAGATATGCGCTCACGCTTATGCGAAGCTCCACGCCTTTTTCATCGATGTTTGCCTGCCCGCTTAGCGTGTTTATCGCATCTTCTAGTAGTCGTAGATACAAGCCATAGCCGATGTTTTTGATATGTCCGCTTTGGGATTCTCCGATGAGATTGCCCCCGCCGCGTATTTCTAGGTCGTGGTATGCGATCCTAGCGCCACTTCCTAGATATGAGTTGCGCTCGAGCGCTAGCAGGCGTTTGGTGGCTTCTTTGGTGATAGCTTCTTTGTCATTTATGAGAAAATAGCAAAATCCCTCCTTATCCCCGCGCCCCACGCGTCCGCGCAGCTGGTGCAAATCTGCTAGCCCAAACCTATCCGCGCCATCGATTATTATGGTGTTGGCGTTTGGCAGGTGGATTCCGGATTCTATGATGGCGGTGCATAGCAGAATCTGGTATTTGCCAAGCGTGAAATCGCGCATGATTTCTTCCGTCTCGCTAGCGCTTACTTGCGAGTGTAGTGTGGCGATGCTAAGGTTTGGCAAGAGGTTTTGTAGATAGACTTTTAGCGAGGGGATAGAAGCGATGTTGTTATGGATATAAAACACCTGCCCGCCGCGGCGAAGCTCGCGCATGATGACTTCTTTGATAAGCGCGTCGTTTTTGGATTTGATAAAGGTGCGCGAGCCTTTGCGCGAGGTGGGTGGCGTCTCTAGGCGACTCATGCCTTTTATCTGTGAAAGCGCCATATTTAGCGTGCGAGGGATGGGCGTGGCGGACATGCTTAGGATATGCACATTTTTGCTAAGCGTTTTTAGCGACTCTTTTTGCTTGACGCCAAATTTATGCTCCTCATCCACGACAACAAGCCCAAGTGCCCTAAACTCCGCGCCAAAAAGGCTATGCGTCCCGACAACCACATCTATCTCGCCATTTTTTAGCGACTCTAGAAGCGCGCGCTTTTCTTTGGCGCTCACAAATCTATCTAGCTTACCCACACGCAAGCCAAAAGGCGCAAAACGCGCGCAAAGCGAAGCATAATGCTGCGCGCTTAAAAGCGTGGTAGGCACGATGAGCGCGCACTGATACCCGCTCCTGCACGCGGCAAATATCGCATTCATCGCGACTTCTGTTTTGCCAAAGCCCACATCCCCGCTAAGCAGCCTATCCATCACACGCCCGCTTTTCATATCTTGCATGATAGAATCTATCGCGCTTTCTTGATCAGGCGTGAGATCAAACCCACAAGCATGCTTGAAAACTTCCAGCTCCGCGCTATCAGAATCCATAATCTGCCCTTGCAAAAGGTTGCGCTTGGCGGCTAGGTTGATGATGGATTCTGCTATCTCAAAAAGTTTGGCGCGCGCCTTTTCTTTCATGCGCGCAAAGCTACCTTTGCCAAGCCTATCTATCACCGGGATCGTGTCGTCGCTAGCGATGTAGCGATCGATGAGGTGGAGGTTTTCTACCGGGAGCAAAAGCTTATCCTCGCCAAAATACGCGATATGGATGAAGTCGCGCACGCTGCCTAGCACGCTGTTTTGCACGATGCCTTTGAAAATCCCGATGCCATAGTCGCTATGCACGACATATTCGCCGACATTTAGCTCATTTAGCGCAAAGCGTGGGCGTTTGGCGCGCTTTTTGCCACTGATACCGCGCTCTAGGCTCAATACCAGCTCATCTGGCGTGATGAAGCTTACTATCGCGCTAGATTCTATGATGTGCGCGTTTTGCAAGAGTGCAGAATCTAGCGAGGAGAGTATCGTTTGGTTTTTGGCGATGATGGTTAGGCGCTTTTGGCTGTTGTGCGCGATGAGTCCTTGTAGTGCGTCGGGGCGGAAGTCGATGTCTTCGTAGCCCTTTGTCATGGGAAGTGTAGGAATCTGGTGCGCGTGCCAAAAGGCGGGGATGGGGGATGCAGAATCTTGGGTGGCGTTTTGGGTAGAATCTAGCGCGGATTCTTGTGTGTTATTTTGGGTGGATTCTGCGCCAGAATCCATTTGCAGTGCCAAAATCGCAGCTAGCTCATCTTGTGCGTTTGGCGTGATAGTGGTGGCGTAGCTTTGTGGCAGTGTGATCCTATCTTGCAGATACCACAAGCCAAGCGAGAGTATATCCTTGCTTAGCACCTCGTATTCGCTTTCACTTACAGCGTTTTGCAGCGCTTCATACTCGCTAGATTCTAGTGAAAAAAGCGCTGGTGGGATGGTGAGCGCGGAAAGTTTGGCGGGTTTGTCGCTGTCTTTTTTGCTTAGCTGGGTGTTTAGGTCAAACTCGCGTATGTCATCGCATTCGCCATCAAAAAAGCTTATGCGATAAGGCGCGCGCAAGGGTGGGTAAATATCGATGATGTCGCCTCTGAAGCTTACCTCGCCCTCCATTTCTATCATATCCACGACTTCATAGCCGATGTGGAGGAAGTGGGATTTGAGCGCTTCTAAATCGTAGCTTTTGCCTAGCTCGATGGTGGAGGTTTGGCAGTATTTGGGCGAGGGGAGGGGCTGGAGGAGCGAGTAGATGGGCGCTATAAGCAACGAGTCATCATCGGCGTAAAACTCGCGCAAACACGCCAGAATCTCGATAAACTCCACAAAAAAGCTTCTGACATCATCGCCTTGCATAAGGCGCATTTCTGGGAGTAAAATGGGCTTTTTGATGCGGGGCTTGGTGGATTTGGTGGTGGATTTATTTGCGCTTGATTTAGCAGATGCGTAGTCGGTAGATGAACTTGCACTAGATTCTGCCTGCGCGCTGGCGTTGTTTCTAGCACTTTTGGCAGGTTGCGCGCTAGTGTCGTTTGCGCACTCATACACATAGTGCGCTAGCTGATAGGCACTCGCCGCTTCTTCTTGGTCTTGACAAAGTAGGATTCTACTAGAGAATCCATCCAAAAAGGCTTTATAGAGATTTGCTTGTAGCATTCTTTTGCGCGGTCGCTTGTTGTCCTTTTAGCTTGCTTTCGCCCACAAACACACCCTTTTTCTCGATGACTAGTTCAGTAGAAGTGATGACACCTTCAAAGCGCCCAAGCGATGCGATTTCTACGCTTTCGCTCTCCGTCGCACCTTTTAGCTTGCCGCTTACGATGAGTTTGTTAGCATAGATTTCGCCATTTACAAAGCCGCTTTTGCCTATCATCACGGTGTTTTTTGAGCGGATACTTCCCTCAAACTCGCCATCGATATGCAAATGGCAGTCTGTGTCGATCTCGCCTTTGATTTTCGTGCCTTGCGCGATAATGGTGGCAGCTCCGGCTTTTTGCCCTAGTCCATTAGATTGTTTATCGTCGTTAGTAAAGATTGCCATGCAATGCTCCTTTCTTTTTGAAATATGGAATCAAAGTTTTTCATATCCCACTGCACGAAGTTCATGGGATTGATAGGCTGCTCCAAAAATCGCACTTCATAGTGCAAGTGCGGTCCGGTGCTCACGCCGCTGTTGCCCGTGCGCGCGATAAGCTGCCCCTTTTTGACAAAGGTGCCGCTTTTTACGATGATTTCATTTAGATGCGCATAATATGTTTTAAAGCCAAATGAATGGGTAATCTTGACAAGCTTTCCATATCCGCCATTCCAGCCAGAATCCGCCCAATCCACCACGCCATCAGCTGTGGCAAACACGCCTGTGCCTATTCTCGCGCCAAAATCTGTGCCAGTGTGCTGGCGCACGACGCGAAGCACCGGGTGGAATCTCGTGCCATAAGGGTCAGTGATGCCAGAAAATGTCTCTAGCGGATAGCCATTTGGGATAAATTTCATAAAAAACGCTTTTTGCGCGCCAGTGATACTCGCCACATCGATGCGCTCTAGCAGATTCTCATTTGGCGTATTATCCACGCCTATGACACCTTCGAGATTGTCTATCTTATCGCTCGCGATAGCTATCTCTTCTAGGCGCTGGTTTATCTCATCATTCAAAATCGCATTGCCTAGCATCATCGTTTCATTGCGCTCTTCGATGAGTGAAGTCCTAGCGTTTATATCAGCGATTTCAGAGCGAAAGACGCCAATAGAGATGATGATAAAAAACACCAAGCTCAAAAAAAACAGCAACACATAAAGCGTGATTTGCCGAAAAATCATATTGACATTGATGTATTTACTGCCATCTTTATGGGTAATCATCAAAACAAGGCGACGATCAAAAATCATAAAGACTCTTTTTTGTATTTTTCGCTTGAGCTCACTCGCAATGTTTGTAATCTAGCGATATCTTCGATCGCCCATACTAGATTTTTCCAATCAATCCCATCTTCTTTTTGAAAAATCACATCAAAATTATCAAATCCCCAGCTAGCGTAAGTCTCTGGGTTTAGCGGGTTGCCTAAAAATCCCACTTCATAATACAGCCTATCGCCATTAGAGCGCCCGCTGCTGCCGCTATATCCGATGATTTGCCCCTTTTGCACGAAATCGCCCTTTTTGATAGCAAGCGTGTCAAGATGCGCATAGACAGACGAGAATCCAAAAGAATGCGTAAGCTTGATGACATTTCCTAGCCCAGTTTTGCCATTTTCTTGCACGAGCACCACCACGCCATCAGCTGTGGCAAGCACAGGGGTTTTGTGGTTGGTAAGATAGTCCATCCCGCCCTCTACGCCTTTGATATTACGCAAAGGGTGGATGCGCTCGGATGTTTTTACCTTTTCTTGAAAATCTTTTAGTGGGTCGCCATTTGGGATGAGGTTTAGCAGTAGCAATTTGTGCGCGTTGCTTATGCTTTGGAGATCGACTTTTGTCATTTGGGGGTATTTGGTGATATTGCTTTTGATATTGACGATGTCTTCTAGCTTGTCGATTTTGGAATTTACCGCTTCTAGCTCATCGGTTTTTTGCTGTATGGCGTTTTTTAGCTTCGCGTTTTTTTGGTAGATGGAGTGGTATTGCGCGATGGCGTCATTTTTTTGCTTGACGATGTCGTTTATTTGGTTCATCAAAAAGTCCATGACAAAAAAGCTCGCCAAAAACATCACAAACACCACCACTGCGCCAAGCACTATGAGTTTGCTCGCGTTGCGCGGGAGAGAGAACTGCTTTGAGCCTTTCTCATCGACAATAGAAACCACTAATCGATCTTGCATTTTGTATTCTCCAGAAATGTTTCTGCCACGCTAAATGAGCCAAACACGACATACTCGCTGTCATCTTGAATATGGCTAAACTCCCCATGCTTGATGCCAAGCTCCTCGCAAATGCTTACCAGTTCTTGCTTTGGCATAATCCTTGGGTGCGACACAGGGATAATCAATAACTCGCTAATTATGGGCTTTAGGATGCTTAAAATATTGCGCACATCTTTTTGAAAGAACGCATTATACACCAATTTTATGCGTTTTTCGCCAATAATTTTCAAAATGCACCGCGCGCCATCGACATTATGCCCCACATCAAGCAAGATATTTGGCGCGATCCTCTGCGCTCTGCCGGGCAGGTCAAACCGCGCTAAATGCGCGAAATCAACCGCTACGCCAAAAAACGCCAAAGCTCGCGTGGCTACGACTAGATTCTCCTGCAAAAAATGTGCCATATTTTTGGCATACGCGCGCATATTTTTATCGTTTTTATACGCGGATTCTATGTCGTTTGGCGTGATAAATGTGAGATGTGCGGGGCGATTTTTAGCAAGATTTTGTTTGGCGTCTTGAGTGGTATTTTTTGCGATGTTTTGCGCGATTTGCATGACTTCTGGGAAGCGCTGGGGGGCGATGAGATTGTGCGCGCCCATCGCTTTTAGCTTCGTCGTCGCGATATCCTCGATGCGCTCGCCCAGCATCTCTTGATGATCGTAGGAAATCGGCGTAAAAACACTCAAATCAGATTCTAGCACGCTCGTGCTGTCATACTCCCCGCCAAGCCCCGCCTCACACACAAAATACTCGCTCCCCTGTGCTAGCACAAGTGCCAAAAATGTGGCATATTCAAAATAGCTGGCTTCTTTGATGAAGTCAAACTTTTGCAAAAATCTATGCGCGCGCTCTAGCTCATCATCGCTAGTGATAGCGCCAGAATCTGGCGCGGCGGGCGTTGGTGTGGTGTGTATTGGCGCTGTTTTAGATTCTAGTTTGGCACGCGTGATTTGCGCTTCATTTTGCGCGCTTTTAGATTCTAGTTTAGATTCTGGTGCATTTGGCGCGCGTGGCGTTTCAAGCGCATAATTTTTATAAAACCTCTCGCGGAAGTGAAAAATATGCGGCGAGGTGAAATGCAGCACTTTTGCGCCCTTTTGCATAAGCCCTAGCGTGATAAAGCGCCCCGTGCTGCCTTTGCCATTGGTGCCGATGAGGTGGATAATGCGCGCTGGCAAGGTGATGTGAGGCTTTAGCAAATCATAGATTCTGCGCGCGCGCGTGGGGTCAAATGGCGCGTATTCTGCGCCTTTGGATTCCAAAAACGCTAGATATGAAAAAGTTTGCAAATTTTGCGAGATTTGTGAAGTTTGCGCGTTTTGTGAAGTTTGCGCGTTTTGCAAATTTTGTGAAAAAGTGCCAGAATCTGATTTCATCGCATTATCCTAGATATTCCAAATTTTTCAAACTTTCGGGGCTTATTGTTGTTATTTTGTTGTCATGGCGCGTAAGCCAATATTTGCCAAGCGCGAGGCAATCCACAAACAAAGCCGCAGCCAAAACTCGCCAGATTTTACTAAATTTAGATTCTACAAATTTAGATTCTGCTAAATCTCGCGCGCAAAGATTGCAAACTAGATTCTAGCGCGAGAATCCAGAATCTAAAATCTGCCTAAATCCACCAGCCCGCCTAAAATCCGCCAAAATCCAGAATCCAAATCCCAAAACTCGAAAATCCCAGAATCTAGATTCTACCTTTTTGCGCTACTTTTGCCCCTCAAAAGAGAGTCGCGCCACGAAGCTATCCATCGTCTGCCCGAAGGCTTGATTTATCGCGTAGTAGCGGTTGTTATAAGTGGTGAGCGGGCTTTCTAGCGAGACATTGTAGTCAAAATACCCGCTGCCGCTAAATGTCCTGCGCGAGCCTTTTTTGTTGTCATAAGTGTAGGTCACATAGGTGGTCACGCGGTAGTAGGTGGTGAAGGCGCTTGAGCTCACCGCGAAGGTGGTGTCAGTGATTTTATTGACATCGATGGTGATGATGCTATCGGCTTCTTCCTCGCTGCCTACGCGTGTTTGGAAGCGCGCGATGATGTTTTTGTTTAGCAAGTCTTTGAGCTCGACGGAGTTTTCTGGGTTTGGGAGATTGACATTTAGCTTGACATAGACGCGCTCGCCTAGCGCTTTTTGGGCGTATGTGGCGGAGGGGACATAGCCACAGCCTAGCAAAAAAAGCGCGCAAAATACGCTAATGATGCTAGCTAATGCGATTTTGCTAAGCTTTGCAAGTCCGCCAACCCCGCCAATTTTCCAAAGCCCGCCAGCTTCACAAACTCCGCTAGCCTCGCTCATCTCACCGCCCGCGCGCCAAAGCATAGATTCTACCCTATCACAAAATTCACTAGCTTTTTTGGCACCAGAATCTGCTTTTTGATAGTAGCGCCCTCTAGCCATTTTTGCGACACTTCTTTGGCTTTGGCTAGTATATCATCCTCGCTAGCATTCGCACTCACGCTGATTTCTGCGCGCTTTTTGCTATTTATCGTGATAGCAAGCGATATCTCTTCACTCACGAGCGCGCTTTCATCCACCGCGATTTCACAGAAATTTGCCAGCCCGAAAAACTCCTCGCTCATCTCCCAGCACACATGCGGGATGATAGGCTCTAGGATTGAAAGCAGCACGAAATACCCCTCCGTCCAGATGTCTTTATCATCTTGGGCGGATAGGTAGTTTAGCGCCTCCATGCATGCAGCTATCAAGGTGTTGAAGTTATAGTTATTTTGGCGCTTGGTGAAAACTTCGCCTGCCTTTTGCAGCGCCTCATACACTTTTTTGCGCGCGAGTTTTTGCTCTGGGCTAAGGTTGCTCGCATCTATCTTTGGCAAAGTTTTGGTAGGATACACGCTGCTGGCGCGCTCATAGAGCTTGCGGATGAAGCGATACGCGCCATCCACGCCACTATCGCTCCACTCTAGCTCCCTAATAGGCGGCGCGGTAAATAGCACAAAAAGCCGCGCAGTATCCGCGCCATACTCGCTTATCAAGGCGTTTGGATCGACGACATTGCCTTTGGATTTACTCATTTTCGCGCCATCTTTTAGCACCATGCCTTGCGTGAGTAGGTGGGAAAATGGCTCATCTATCTCACAATACCCCAAATCGCGCAAGACCTTCGTCCAAAAGCGCGCATAAAGCAGGTGCAAAATAGCATGCTCGATACCGCCGATATACTCATCCACGCTTAGCCAATACTTTAGCGCGCGCTTATCAAAAGCGCTTTTCTCCCAGCACTCGCGCGGCGTGGCATAGCGCAGAAAATACCAGCTAGATTCTACAAAAGTATCCATGGTGTCTGTCTCTCGCGTCGCTTTGCTGCCGCATTTGGGACAGGTGCAGTGCCTAAATGTCTCATGTTTGTCTAGCGGGTTGCCTTCGCCTGTGATTTCTACATCTTCTGGCAAGGTGATAGGGAGATTTTCGATTTTCTCACACACGATGCCGCAGCTCTCGCAATGCACCATAGGAATGGGCGCACCCCAATATCGCTGTCTTGACACGCCCCAATCGCGCAAGCGGTAGTTGGTGACGCGCTGTCCTAAGCCCTCGCGCTCAAAATGGCTTATGACTTTTTCGCGTGCCTCATCGCCACAAAGCCCATCAAACTCGCCAGAATCTATCATTTTGGCATCTTTGGTGAAGGGGAGCGCGGCGGTGTTTGCGTTTGCGTTGGTGTTGGTGCTCGCGCTGGTGCTGGTGCTGGTGTTCGCGCTCGCGCTCGCGGATTTTGCAGAATCTTGCGCGTTTGGCGCGGTGGTGGATTCTGTGCTTGCTATATCTAGCACTTGTTTGATAGGCAGGCTGTATTTTTTGGCAAACTCAAAATCCCGCTCATCATGCGCTGGCACGCACATCACCGCCCCGCTACCATAATCCATAAGCACAAAATTCGCCACCCAAACCGGTAGCTTCTCGCCACTTAGCGGGTGTGTCACGCTAATGTCAAGTGCCACGCCCTGCTTTTCTGCCATGGAGCGCTCGCGCACGGAGGTGTTTTGCATGCGCTTTATCTCTTGCGCTTTATCATCTGGCAGAGAATCTAGCATGGCTTTTACGAGAGGATGCTCGGGTGCTAGCGCGCAATATGTCACGCCAAAAATCGTATCTGGGCGCGTGGTGAAAACTTCGATTTGTGAGAGGGTGTCGAGATTTTGCGCGCCTTGTGGAGTTTGCGCGCTTGTGCCAGAATCCGCATCGGCATTTTTAGATTCTGCGCTGGTGTTTGCAGAATCTACATTTGCATTTTTAGATTCTAGATTTTGCGCGCTTTTAGATTCTGCATTTTTGGCAAGCATTTTTTCTAGCGCGCCTTTTGACTCGCTATCAAGGGAGAATCTAAACTTCAGCCCGCTAGATTTTCCTATCCAGTTGCGCTGCATCGTAAGCACCGCACTCGACCATTTACCCTCCAGCAAATCCAAATCATCTAGCAGCTCTTGGGCGTAGTCGGTGATTTTGATGTAATATTGCTCCATCTCTTTTTGCACGACTTCAGTATCACACCGCCAGCATTTACCTTCGATGACTTGCTCATTTGCCAGCACCGTTTTATCATTGGGACACCAATTGAGAAAAGATTTTTTGCGATAGATGAGCCCTTTTTGCCACATTTGGATGAAAAACTCTTGCTCAAAGCGCGTGTATATGGGATCGCAAGTCGCTAGCTCTTGCTCTTTGGAAAATGACAGCCCAAGGCTTGCAAGCTCTTTTTGCATGTTGGCGATGTTGTTGTAAGTCCATGTTTTTGGGTGGGATTTGTGCTTTATCGCGGCATTTTCAGCAGGCATACCAAAGGCGTCAAATCCGATAGGATGCAGCACATTGAACCCACGCGCACGATAAAATCTAGCCAGCGCATCGCCAATGCAGTAATTTCTCACATGCCCCATGTGTATCGCGCCGCTTGGGTAGGGGAACATGCTTAGGATGTATTTTTTGCGCGATTTTAGATTCTGCAAAGTTGCGCTAGCATCGCTTGCTTGGCTCGCAGAATCCGCCTCTTTAGAATCTGCGCCTGCAAGACTTTGCATAAACTCCCAAGAAGGCTCAAAGCTGCGATTGGATTCCCAGTAGTTTTGCCATTTTTGCTCGATAGTTTTTGGATTGTATGTCCGCATGATGTGTCCTAGTAGTCAGAATCTTGCTTTTGCGCGCTTTCAATCAGCAGCAAGACAAGCGAAAAAAGATTTGCCATCATCGCGCCTATAGCAAACACAAACGCCAGCTTTTCATTGTGAAACACCTGATACACGCCAAATGCCGGTAGCAAGTGCAAATCCGCCACGATAGAGCTAGCAAAAAGCTCGGATGATAGCTTTTTGCGAACGCCGATTTTTAGCGTGGTGGCGATGAGGTTTAGCGCCACAGCGACAAACAAAATCGTAACCTCTGGCGCAAACAAAAATCCCGCCGTAGAAGTCGCGCTGCTTAGCGTAAAAAATATAAATATGATTCTGCCCCAATCCATTTTTGCTCCTTTTTTAGATGAGATGCCAGATGAGATGTCGATTGGATCGATTCGCTGGCTAAATCCAAAAGCGCTAGAATCTCATGCCAAAATCTCGTATGAAAATCCCATATCAGAATCTAATGCGAGATTCTAGCGTAAGATTCTAGCGCTTTTTGCTTTGGGCGGTGCTTTTTGGCGTTGTTTTGGTCGCTTTTGGCTGGCTTTGGCTTTTTTGACCTCGTTTATCTCGCTTGGCTAGCTGGCGCTTAGCGCTTTGCCAGCACATTGGCGCTTTGCTAGCCTAGCTTTTGGCGCGTATTTTGCGCTTAGATTCTAGATTCTAGCTTTTGCTAGCCATTCGCGCCACGCGCCACACAAAGCGCGCCAAACCTCGCCCATTCTTCGCCCAGATTTTTCTTGGATTCTGCTTGGATTCCGCCTATACGCGCCCGCCTTCATACTGCTGGCGCATTTTTTTGCGCTCAAGGGCTCGCTTTTGTTTTTGCATCTCTTTTTGGTGGTATGAGTGGATATTAAACCCTAGCAGTATCGCTAGCTTGGGCGCTACAAACATCGAGCTATAAGTCCCCACGATAACGCCAATAAGCATAGGCAGCGAGAATCCAACGATAATCGCCCCGCCAAAAATATAAAGTGTCAGCACCACAAAAAACACCGTAAGCGAGGTAAGCAGCGTGCGCGATAGGGTGTTTGAAATTGCTTCATTGATGACTAGGCTTATGTCGTTTGTGCGATCGGTTAGCATTTTTTCGCGGATGCGATCAAAAATGATGATAGTATCATTTATCGAGTAGCCAATAAGTGTGAGAAGTGCCGCGATGACTTCTAGATTCATATCTATGTCAAATACCACGACGCTAGCCGCGGTGATGATGACATCATGCACGAGTGCGAGAATCCCAGCGAGTGCGAAGCGCCACTCATAGCGAAAGCTCACATACACCATCATCGCGATAAGCGCGAGTGCCAGCGAGATGATACCCTTTTGGCGCAGCTCCTCGCCCACTTTTGCGCCCACAGAATCTAGCTTGCGTATCTCAAACGCGCCACTAGGTGCAAGGATAGATTCTAGCAGGGGCGCTAGATTTTGCCCTTCTAGCTCGGCGTTGTTTGGGATTTTTATCGCTAGCTCATATATGGAGTCAAACTCACTCACCTGCACGCCTTTAAACCTCGCATCAGCCTCTAGCAGCGCGCGCACCTGCTCGATAGGGGCGGCGACTTCATAGCGGATCTGCGCCACACTCCCGCCGGCAAAATCAATCCCGGGCGTAAATCCGGGCTTTATCAAAAGCACGATAGCACCGATTAGCATCACCGCGCTAATCCACAGCCCATAGCCAGAATATTTGACAAAATCAAAGATTTTTACTTTTTTGAATATTTCCATTATTTGTCCTTATTTATGGCTTTGGCTTGATTTGGCTCGTTTGTGACTTTTGGCGCGCTATTTGTCGCGGGCTTTGTCGCGCTTTTTGACGCGCCAGCCGGTGCGGGCGCATACGACACGCCAAACCAAAAATACATCCTCTTGCTTTTGGAAATCACCGGCAAAAGCGCTTGATACACGCCTTGTGTGCCAATGATAGCTGTGATGATAGAAGCCAAAATCCCAATGCCTGTCGTGATAGCAAAGCCTTTGATAGCGCCCGTGCCATACGCATAGAGCAGCACGGAGGCGATGAGTGAAGTGATGTTTGAGTCAAATATCGCTCTAGAGGCATTCACATAGCCTATCTGGATAGCGCGCGCGATATTTTCGCCCGCGCGCAGTGCCTCGCGTATGCGCTCATTTATGATGATATTGGCATCCACCGCCACGCCCACGGTTAGCACGATACCAGCCATACCCGGCAGTGTCAGCGTCGCGCCAAATATCGCCATCGCCGCAATGATAAGCAAAAGATTCACCACAAGCGCAAATGACGCGATAACGCCCGCCATAGAATAATACACTATCATAAATCCAACCACCAGCACAAAACCGCCTATAAGCGCAAACATCGATGCTTTGATGCTATCTGTCCCTAGACTTGGTCCTACGCTTCGTTTCTCCAGCACGCTAAGCGGTGCAGGAAGCGCGCCAGAACGCAGCGTGATAGCAAGGTCTATCGCCTCTTCTTCGGCGAAATCGCCACTTATCTGCCCGCTGGATGAGATTCTAGCGCGGATGACGGGTGCGGAGTAGATTTTGCCATCTAGCACGATAGCCATGCGCTTGCCGATGCTCGCACTAGAAAAATCCGCAAACCGCTTCGCCCCTTGCGAGTTTAGCTCAAAAGAAACGACTGGGCGATGTTTATCATCATAAGCTAGCCTAGCATCGGTTATCATACTGCCATCTAGTATAGGCACGGCTTTTAGCAGTAGCTTTGGTATCTCTTGGCCATTTTTCTTGGCTATCGAGGCCTCTTTGGTGGATTCTGCAAACTCCAAAATCACATCATTTGCGCTCTGCGCTTCAAAATCACTCATGCTATAAACGCGCGCCACTCTATCCTCATCCACTGCCATCATTTGCAAAAACGCCGCCTTTGAGATAAGCGCTCTCACGCGCTCTTCTTGCTGGGTGTTTTTGATGCCCGGAAGCTCTACTAGGATATTTTCCCTGCCTTGTTGTGTCACGCTTGGCTCGCCTAGTCCAAACTCATTTAAGCGGTTGCGTATCGTAGAGATGGCTTGTGCTATGGCTTGTTTGCGCACCTCATCTTGCTCTAGTGGCGTCATCGCTACGATGTAGTGGTTTTGACTCGTTTCGTATTTGATACCGCGCATGGTATCTAGCATGCTATTTAGTGCGGGGATATCGTCCGCATCGATGATGTCAAACTGCACGCTAGCATCTTGGGCTTGGATAGGAGAGAGCAGAATCTGCTTTTGGCTGGCTTCATACTCGATAGATGAAGCGATAGAGGCATATCGCGAGATGATAGCAGCGTCTGTATCTACGCCTAGCAAAAGGTTTAGCCCGCCTTGCAGATCAAGCCCTAGCGTGATTTTTCGCATATCTTTGGTGAGATTTGTATCGATGAGGCTAGGCAGCGAAAACACCGCACCAAAAATCACCGCCACCAGCAATACAAGCAGTCTTTTGTTTAGCATTTGCATATATTTTGGCTCGCTAGATTCTAGGATTTGGCAGGAGTTTCTTCTAGCGCTTTATTCCAGATGAATTCCTTAGAAACGCGCGCGGTGCTGTCATCGCTCAATCGCACGGTAAAAAATGTATCCTCTACTTTGATTATCTCACACACTAGCCCGCCATTAGTGATGATTTTGTCGCCCTTTTTTAGGGATTCTACCATTTCTTTGTGTTTTTTGGCTTGCACGCGCTGTGGTCGTATCAAGAAAAAATAAAACACCGCAAAAAGCACAATAAAGGGTAGCAAAGCGACTAGCATATTATCATTAGAACCTTCAAGCATGGTATTCCTTGTTTTGAAATAAAGTCGCTATTGTAACACTAGATTTATTTATTTTTCTTTAGTTTGGCAGTGAATATCAAAAACACTGCGCCTATGATTCCAGATAATATGGAGCCGCTTAAAATCGCGATTTTGGAGATTTCTGTGGCTGCTTGTGCGTGCGCGGTATTTTCAAACGCTAGATTTGAGACAAAAATCGACATCGTAAATCCAATCCCAGCCAGCATCCCAGCACCCAGAATCTGCAGCCACGAGACGCCATTTGGACGCGCGGCGATGCCTAGCTTTTCACAGGCAAAAGTCGTGATAAAAATCCCTAGTGGCTTGCCTATAATAAGCCCCAATGCCACGCCTAAAAATATATGATCTATCTTTAAAATATCGCCAAATCCGATATCCCCGCCAATCTCCACGCCAGCATTTGCAAAGCCAAAAAGCGGCATGATAAAATACGCACTCCAAGGATGCAGCGCGCGCTCAAGGCGTCCTAGCGGGCTTTGTATCATAGAGATGCGCTTTTGCATATCGCGCAGATTGCGGACTTGTGATTCATTGAGGAAGGTTTGATCTTGCCGATTTGCGCGCGCGAAGCTGTCCGTGGTATCTTTGATAAATGGCGCAAACTCTTCAAAAGAGATTTTGGGGCGTATGGGGATGCAAAAAGCTAGAATCACCGCCGCGATAGTGGCGTGTATCCCGCTATGATGCACCGCAAACCAAAGCCCGATACCTACGATGATATAAGGCGTGAGCGCTTTTACGCCAAGCTTATTTAGCGCGATGAGCACAGCGATAAAGCCAAGTGCCACAAGCATCCACATAAAATGCAAATCGCTCGCATAAAATATCGCAATGACGACAATCGCACCCAAATCATCCACCACTGCGAGCGTGACTAGAAACACCTTTAGCGCCATAGGCACGCGCGATTTTAGCAGCATTATCACACCTAGTGCGAAGGCAATATCTGTCGCCATAGGTATCCCAAAGCCATGCGCGCTAGGCGTGCCAAAGTTTAGCCCATAGTATATGAGCCCCGGCACAACCATCCCGCCAAGTGCGGCAAGCGCTGGGAAGATCGCTTTTTTAAAGCTTGCTAACTCGCCAAAAAGCACTTCGCGCTTGATTTCTAGCCCAACCATGAGGAAAAACACCGCCATCAGCACATCACTAATCCACTCATGTATGCTAAATCCCACAAACAAGCTTCTGCCCTCACCCGTAGCGCCCAAATGCGCGAGCGCTGGAAAAGGATGCATAAGCCCCTGTATCTCTAGCCCCAAATCCAAATGCCAAAACTTAAAATACGCCTCGCTTAGCGGCGAGTTTGCCACAATCATCGCAGCCACAGCGGCAAAAAACAAAAACACCCCACCAAATGCTTCACTTCTAAGGAAGCTCAAAAATACATCTCTAAGCCCCGCTTTTTCTAGCCTTTGCTCTAGTTTTTGCCTATTGTCTAGCTCCACGCGCGCTCCTTGTTTTTTGGGTATAAGTTTTGGGTTTTTGGTTTTGGGGTTTGGCGGTTTTGCTAATTTGGCGTGATATTTTGTCGCTATATTTTGCCGCGCGCCAAGCCCCTAAGCCTATTAAATGTAAAGCAAAAAATCATAACAAAAAATATATATTTTTTAACTGATACAAGCTGCTTTTTGGTAGAATCCAAAAATTTAACGCAAAAATTAATGAGTGATGACATGAATGATTTGACTTCGAAAATAGATTCTGGGCGGATAGATTCTGCAAGCGAAGCGAGACACGCAGACGCGCGCGCAAGCGGCGATAAAAGCGAGACAAACGAGCTAAGCGCGCCAAAAGCGCAAATAACGCAAATAGCGATAAAGCAAGCGCTTTTGATGGATTTCGCGCGCATCGCCTATCCGATAGAATCCAGCATCGACTCATCGCTACAATGCCTAGAATCTATGGCGGCAAATGCTTTGGATTCTGCTTTAGATTCTGGTGCAGAGGGGGATTTTGGTGATGTGGATTCTAGCGATATGGATTCTGCGCTAGAATCTAAAAATGCAGAATCTAGCGCGTTAGATTCCGCGCCTGCCAACATCGAAGCGCTTGCGATATTGCTTTCTTTTGGCGAGCAAAATTGCGAGCGCTATATTAGCACTAGCATTTTTGCAGATATTCTCAAGCGCGGCGCAAACGCACGAGAATCTAAAAAAACAGAATCCGCCACACGAGAATCCAAAAAGCCAGAATCTAAAAAAGCAGATTCTATAGATTCTGGCGCATTATTTATCTCTAAAAGTGACGCCGCGCCTACCATGCGCGAGGCGCTTATTATGCAGTTTGCCCTCCTAGCGCGCGCCACGCCAAGCACGCTCAAATCTGCTAAAGCAAAGCTTATGCGCCTAAACGCTGCTGGCATCATCACAAGCACGCGCACAAGGGCTTTGCTAAATCTATTTGACACGCATAACGCAACACTTGAGAAGTTAAGCGCCGATAAAAAGATGCAAAAAAGTGCGAATCTCTCGCAAGACACACTCCGCCACGAGCTAAAAAACATCACAAACATCATCAAAAAAGCCGCGCCAGATTCTGCCAAATCGCTAGAATCTATTTTGGAAAACCTAGCGCATAATCGCTTTTCTATCGGTGTGGCGGGCGTATTGAGTGCTGGCAAAAGCACCTTTTTAAACGCGCTTTTGGGGCAGGAGATTTTGGGGACTTCGACGATTCCAGAGACGGCAAATCTCACGATTTTGAAATACGCCAAAGAACCTTATGCAGAGATTTATTTTTGGAGTGAGGAGGAGTGGAGGCAGCTAGAATCCACGCAAAACGCGAGACAAAACGCTGGCGGTGAAAATGCGGATTCTGCGCCAGAATCTATCCCAGAATCTAGCGCGCTGGAAAATTTAGATTCTGCCCCAGAATCCACCGCGCCCAAAAACGCAGAATCCGCCCCCACTTCAAACCCCGACTCCCCCCTCGCCCTCATTCGCACGGGCAAAAAGCGCATAAACATCGATGAGCTCTCGCGCTACACTTCTGCCAATCACCAAAGCCGCCTTTGTGATTTGGTGGAAAAAGTGGAGCTTTTCACTCCGCTCGCGTTTTTGCAAAATGGCGTGGAAATCGTGGATACACCGGGGCTTGATGACCCTGTGATAAAGCGCGAGGAAATCACTAGAAGCTATATGCGCGCGTGCGATTTGCTGATATATGTGATGAATGCCAGCTGTGCCGCCACGCAAAAAGATATGGATTTTATCTTGCAAACGCTTATGAGCGGGCATATCTCGCGCCTTTTGGTGGTGCTGACACGCGCGGATTTGCTAGAATCTAGAGAGCTAGAATCCAGCCTTTCTTACACCAAATCAAGCCTTGCCAAAGAGCTGCAAAAGCTGCATTATGAGGGCGATATAGATGCGCTTTTATCGCGGATTGATCTTATCGCGGTTTCTGGGATTTACGCGCTTGCTTACAAGACGCAAGATAGCGCGATGATGCAAAAGGCGCAAGATGCTGGATTCTCGCTAGAAAAGACAGGCATCCCACAAGTAGAATCCTACCTAGAATCCATGCTTTTAGGAAGTGAAAGCCAAAAGCAAAAAGATATGCTCTATAGCGCGTATAGGCACACTTCTAGCATCATAAAAGGTGCGCTAGAGGCGCTAGCTTTGGAGCGCGGGATATTTGAGGCGGATGAGGGCGAGAAAGAGCGGATTTTGCGCTCACTTAATGCCACGCATGAAGCGCTGCTAGATAGCCAAAACGCGCTAGAATCAAGGCTAAATAGCGCGCAAGATGAGTTTGCCCGCTATCTTTCTGGGCTTGGTAGCATCATCGATGCGCATTTGCGCGCGCATCTTTCGCGCCTGCATACGCAAATCTATGATGATGCGGTGTATGAATACGCGCGCGGTGCTAGCCCAAGCAGCGAGCGGATAAACGCCATCACCACGCAAAGCTTAGCTGATAGCCTAAGCGATCTCATGCGCGAATACCAATACAAGCTCACGCAAAAACTACTAAACCTAAGCGCGCTGCTAGAGGCAGACATCGCGCGCATCGAGACAATGGGCGCGCTGGATTCTGACGCACTAGGCGCGCTAAAAATCGAGCTGCCAAGCATATCTAGCGCAAATGCCAAAATAAAAGCTTGTGCTAGCGAGCTTGGCGAGGCTATCTATAAGCTAACTACAGGCTACAGCAAATCCACGCAAGAGGTGCTTAGAGGCGCGCTAGAATCTAAGATTTTCGCCTACATAGATACGATAAATGCGATAATCGCGCAGGAAAATGCAAGCATAGAATCTAGCCTTTGCCAAACTTTTGATGCGTATAGGAGCGCTTATAAAAAGGCATTGCAAGAGAAAATGAATCACAGCAAGCAAACGCTGCAAAACGCGCTAGAGCGCGCTAAGGGGGCGAATAAGGAGCGGATTTTGGCAGAGAATCTGGCAGCGCAAAAGATACTAAAAACCACGCAAAATGAAGTCCAAATCATCATCGAGGCGCTAGCATGAAAACAAATGAAAATATGAAAAATGTGGATTCTGGTGTTTTGGATTTTGCTAGTTTAGATTCTGGCGCGCGGGATAAAAATCTAGAATCTAAGACGCTAGATTCTACCACCGACTTACTAGAGCGTTTTATAAAAGAATGCCTTATAAACACCTCCCAAAGCCCACTCCAAAAGCTCATCGCCCAAACGCGCTACACCCTAAGCCACTACTCAAAGCTAAGCGCGCACGCCTCAAATGAGCTAGCTAGGCTAGAATCCATCATCGATGAGTCGATAAAAATCGCGATTGTCGGGCAGTTTTCTAGCGGGAAAAGCACCTTTTTAAACGCGCTTTTGGGCAGGGAGATTTTGCCTAGTGGCATCACGCCCATCACCTCCAAAGTATGCGAAATCCGCTATGGCGAGGCGTATGAGCTGGAGGTGCGCTACAAGGATTCTAGCATCAAACATAAGCCGCTGTCGTTTCTCCACACGCTTGATGAGCTGGAAAACACGCATATATCAGATTTCAGACTATACGCGCCAAATGAGATGCTGCGCCAAATCTGCTTCCTAGACACGCCCGGATTCAACTCACAAAACGCGATAGACACGCAAACCACCAACCAAATCCTAGAAAGCGTCGATGGCATCATTTGGCTATCCCTCATCGATAATGTCGGCAAGCAGAGCGAAAAAGACATACTGCAAGTGCATATCAAAAAATACGCCGCGAAGTCCATCTGCGTGCTAAACCAAAAAGATAGGCTGAAAAATGAAGATGAGGTAAAAACGAGCCTAGAATACGCCAAGCGCGCGTTTGAAGGGTTTTTTGGCGAGGTGGTGGCGATCTCGGCCAAACTCGGACTGTGCGCGCAAATCAGCACTCGTGGTGGTGCAAATGGGCGCGCTGGTGGCGCGCGAGGAGAATCCATCAATGTGGATTCTGGCAGCGCGGATTCTACTTTGGATTCTAGTGCGCCTGCAAACACTGCAAGCACCACCGCCGCGCCCCGCACACTAGATTCTGCCCTCTGCGCAGAATCCAACATGCAATCCGTGATAGATTTCATCCGCACAAACCTCACGCCAAACGCCAAAGCGCTAAAAACACTCCACATCAAAAAATCGCTAAAAGCAATGCTCCTTAGCGCGCTTTGCCACACACAAAACGCCAAAAAAAGCCTAGAATCCTTGCTAGAGGAGCTCGCCCTGCAAGATGGCAGGGTGCGATTTGGCGCATTGCAAAGCGGGCTAGAAAAGCGCTTTGGCGCGCTATTTGTCGCGTATAATAGCCTGCTAGAGAGCCTCGCGCAAGAGATTTTCACCAAAATGCAAAGCCAAGAAATACAGCTGCCAATCACCACCAAAAACAAGCTAGGCATGCGCACCACGACGCTAGAGAAAAAAAGCGCGCCATATCTGCCAAAAGATATGCTTATCAGCCGCCTTTGCAGCGAGGAGGAGGCGAGCCTGCGCGAGTTTCGCAAAGTGGGCTTTGCGCTAAGCGAGTTTGGCGAGGCGTTTGGCGAGATGCTAGGAGCGCAGGCACGCGAGCTAGATTCTAAGATAGCGCGGATAAAGCTATGCTTTTTGCCAGAAGCGCTAGCAGAATCTAGGGCGCGGTATTTTAGGGATTTTGGCGCGATAAATGAAGTCTCTACGCGCAAGATTTTAGCGTTTTCTAGCGTGCTAGAATCCATCGCGCGCGATTATGAAAAAGCGGGGCAAAAGATCCTATCTAGCCTAAAAAGCGAGCTTTTCGCACTTAGGACGCTCATCACGCTAAACTATGCCAATGCCATCACGCTCGCACTCACCAAGCTTGATGCCAAAATGGAATACGCGCTCAAAAAGCACCTACAAAACCCCAAAGACTTCGCGCTTTTCACGCCCACGCTAGAAAATATCCGCGATGAGCTAAATGCTGCTTTGCATTTTTTGGTGTTTCAAGACAAGCTATTTTTGCAAAACTCGCTCTATAAGCGCGCGCTATGGGAGATAGGCGAGGAGTATGAAAAATCGCTCGCACGCGCCCGCGAAGCGATATCCGCCACACAAAACGAGCTGCAAGAATACCGCCACACCCTAAAATCACAGCTAGCCACCATCAGATCGCAAAATGCATAGATGCGTAATGTGCAAAAGTGTAAATACACATGGGTATTATATATGCGTATTGCCGCGCCGCTGGCTTGCGCTATACAAAACAAAGTTTATTTAAAAGCTAGCGACGATGCGCTAGAGAAAAACAAAAAAAACCAAAAATATGCCCTGCTAATTAATTATGATTTCTTGTTAATTATGTTTCATTGCAATGACAATTTTATATATCTTTATATATTTTGGCGTGCTATTTTGCAGAATCTAGCCAGAATCCGCCTCGCGCTTACATATTCGCAAATATTCTGCCGCTCACAAATATTCCACCACATAGCAAACGCTCCGCCCCAGCGCCTACACCATAAACATTTCCCAATATTACAAATCCCGCCCCGGTGCCTACACCACAAACGCGCTTAGCGGGTAGCTTTTACCAGCGCGCTTTAGCTCGATATACGCGCGGATCCCTTGCGCCTCATCATCGGCGAAGCCTTTGAGCTCCTCGCCAGCCTTTGCTATCATCTCTAGCTCCAAAAGGGCTAGCACATAGGCTTTGTGCGCCTTTTCATCAGCGCTTGAGAGCGCGGCAAAAAGTGCTAGCAAGGCATCGGGCGATAGTTTGCCGCTAAGCTTTTGCGCCAGCTCTACATAGTCTTTGGGCGCGAATGCTGCTTCTTTGCAAAGCTTTGCGACAAAGCCAGATTCTAGCTTCTCGCCAAGCTCGATTAGTGCGAAAAGCGCCTTTTGTAGCATTTTTGGCTCGAGGCATTCGCTCACTTCTAGCGCCTTGTATATGTCTTTTTCTTTTCTAGCATCGCATATCACGCCAAAGGCGAAGCGGCGCAGCTCCATATCTTTGCTCGCATCGCATAGGATTTCAAAGGCGTTTTTACTGCCCTTTAGCGCGTAGTTGCGCCAGTTTTGCAGCACAAAAGGATTATTTGGCGAGAGTTTAAATTTTCGCAAATCCTCAAACGCGCCCATATTGATGCTTTTATACAGCTCAAACATCCTATCCACGCGCGCATTCCCAGAATCTAGACTCGCTAGATTTGGTGAAAGCTCATAGCGCAAAAGCGCGCTTGAGATGCGTGCTAGCTCATCGTCTTTGATGCGCGGTGGCGCGTAGCTTTCAGCGGCGTTTTGGAAGAGAATCTGCTCGATTATAGATTCTGCGTCTTTGGCGTCGTTGCGATTGTTTAGCATCGTTTTGACCCACTCAAAAGCAAAAAAACAAGTCGTGAAAACAAAAAATATCACCACCGCCAGCACCACCCAAAGCGCGATAGGGAGGCTGATCCCAAGTCCTATATCAAAGCGCTCCATCGTGATATAATACACCCCGCCAAACAGCGCGATAAAAAACAGCAGCGAAAACAGCGCGTAATACTTAAATTTCATTTTTGCTCCTTTGTTTGCTAGCTAATGGATTGGCTTGCGCTGATGCCTTTTGCGAGATTTTGGCTTTGTGGTATTTAGCTGCGGCCTTTGTGATATTTGAGCCACAGCTTCTATGAGATTTTAGGAGATTTTAGCCATAGCCTCGCGCGACAAACCAGAATCCAAATATTTTAATCAAAAATTCTAAGCGGGATTTTAACCAAATTTGTAAAAATATGAAATAGCTTAAAACAAATTTCTGGCGCGCAAGTGGATTGCTTCGCGTGCAAGCCCGCTCGCAATGACGGAAGGCAGTTTTGGATTGTCAAAGCATTTCTTTGACAATGACAAAAAAGCGCAAAAATACCAAGTTGTCATTGCGTAGCAAGCGCGGAATCTACCAAATTTTGCGTGCTTTTGCCTTCTGGCACGCGCGGCTTTTATATTTTGGTTTGCTCGCATTTTGGTTTGCCTACATTTTGGCTTCCACATTTTAGCTTGCTTGATATTTTCTTTTCCTCACATTTTGACCCTTTGCATTTTATTTATGTTTGCGCGCGAATTTTTACTTTTAAGCAGATTTTTAGGGGGGCATAATACTCCGCTATTTTTATGGATTTTGTATTTTTGTGGATTTTGCGACTGGCTTTTATCATTTTCTAGCCTTTTTGGTAAGCTATGAGGCTTTTGAAATCTTGATACCATCGCTTCATCTGTATAAATGCTCGCAGATTGCAGTTTCGCGCCAGATTTGCGTGGCGCGCTAATACTTGCTATTTGCAAACTCTATAACCATATTTAGAGGTGATTGATGAAAACTCTTTATAAAACATTCCGCGCGCAAATATGCGCCTGTCTTTTTGCCTTCGCCTTTTTGCAAGGGCTACATGCTGCCATAACGACAGAAGTCATCGGCATAGGCGAGAGTCTAGAAGCTGCCAAAAAAGATGCCATAGCCAATGCTGTGCGAGAATCTATGGGCGAATATGTCCGCACCAAACAAGTGCTAGAAGATGAGAATCTCAATGAAAAAATAGTCGGCTTTAGCAACGCCTATGTGCTAGACTACAAACAGCTCTCCGCTCACAAAAACGAGCATGGACTCTATGAAGTCAAAGCGCAAGTAGAGATAGAAGATGGCAAGCTTGTAGGTGTGCTAAAAGATCTCAATGTCGATGTTAGAAATCTAGATTCTGGTAATTTCAAAGTCTATGTCGATGAAAGCTACAAAAAACTAGAGGACTTCAAAGCAGTATTTCAAGACACCGTCATAGAGCCACTAAAAAGTGGCGAGGCATGGGAGACGAAGATTTTGACATTTGATCCATTAGAGCTTACGGAGGTTTATCAATATTGTCGTGAGAGAGAGGGCTGGTGTGGCAGATTTCGAACGCCAGAGCGCTTAGACTATAAAGCCTATGTGCTGACACTGCGGGCAAAATACCAAGAAGGCTATCTAGAGGGTGTAAAAAAGCTTCTCTCTAGCGTAGGGAAGGTTTGTGATAGTGGAGATAATAGTAGCAAAGGATGCTATGCTCCCGAGAATCAGATTGTGGGAATTCCTCTTTATAGTGATGTCATAAGATTTTATGCCCTTACACCAGAATTGCAAGTATTGTGGAGTCTGAGGCTTGATGATTTATTTAAAACCTATGTGTCATCAGAGCTGTGGAAATTTGAGGGAGGGAATTTGCGGATTAGATTTTTTGACAAAAAAGGCTATGAACTTCCATATGCACCGAGAATTTTTGATGGTAGAGACCTAATAGACCGTTTAGATGTAGTTAATTCTCAATTCCATATAGATATACGCAAACTTGATGAACTTGACCGCAAGAGAAGAGACACCTATCGTGCAAGATCATATAGTCCAAATTACCACCTAGTGCCCCGTAGAGGCCAATTTCTCGTAGATGCACCAGATATCATGATGGTAATTCATCTCACGCAAGAGGAGGCAGAAAGACTTGGCTCGATAAAAGCGACATTTTCGCTCGCAGAACCCCTTAGATAAAACACCCAAAAGGAGACACCATGAAAAACGCCTCAAAAAAACTTTTTGCCTTACTTTTTGTATGCTGTGTGAGCGTAGGGCTCGCTGATGACTTTGAAGATATACAAACGCTAGGCGTGCAAAGAAATGAAATCGTCATAAACCCGCAGACTAAAGAAATCACGCGTATCATCTCTATCGGCGAGGCAAGCTATCATTTCGGCGATGCTAAAGATATACGCCAAGCCACTACCAAAGCCGAGCTATCCGCCAAAGCCTATATCAGCAAATACCTAAGCGAGGATATCAAACCCCAAGAATCCCAAGAACAGCTAAGCAAAATCCTAAGCGAGCAAAGCTCTGAAGGTGCAGCAAGTGTCAGTAAAAAAGATGTCGATACGCTCACGCAAAATATCAGCATCCAATCTCAAGCTATACTCAAAAATGTCGTAACGATAAAAACGCAGGTAAATAAAAGCTCAAAAGTCGTGCGCGTGACACTAGGCTGGAATCGTGACGCGAAACCAAAAAAGCCAAGCAAAAAATATGAAGACTTCTAGGATTTGCGCGCTTTTGCTTTGCGCGCTAGGAGTGATACTGCAAGGCGCGCCATTTGAAAAGGCTAAGCAAATATGCGAGGGCAAGGATTCTAAGGTATTAGAGCAAACATTGGAGGGGCAGGAGTATTTTGTGATTTGCACGCGTATTGTGGATAAGGAGGCTGATGCCAAAGGACAAGCACGCGCGCAAATCTATGCGCGATCACAACTCCTAGCGCACCTCAAGCAAAACGATCCAAAGCTAGAAAGTATCAGAATCTCACAGCTTCAAAATGAACTATCAAGCGATAAAAATACGCTCATATCCTTGCTACCAAAGCAGAATCTAAGCAAAATCTATGCCAAAGAAACGCAAAAAGCGCAAGATAAAAGCGGGCTGGATTCTAAATCAGATGGGCTAGATTCTACGCAAGGCACGCAAGATGAAGCGCAGACAATCGATACTGTCAAAGCCTTGCAAGTGCTAAAAGACATAGAAAAAGGCTTGGATAAAAATCAAGCAAGTGCTAGCAAAAATGCTGATAAAAGCGCGCCAAATAGTCAAAATGGGGTTAGTCAAAATACAGCTCAAACTGCGCCAAGTATTACACCAAATATAGAGCAACTCCAAGAGCTAGCAAAAATGTATTTCCAGCTCGGCGACATAGAATCTTACAACCAAATGCAGGACAAAATCCTTTTGTATAAATTCCAGTAATCCGGCGCTTTGAAGCCGCGCAGACGATGCGTGGCGCGTTTTGCAGATGATGTTTTTGTGGATGATACATTTTGCAGATGATGTATCGTAAGCGAGATATTTTAAGAGATTTAAGAAATATCATTTGCAAATTTCAACGCCTTTTTGGTGAGATTTGAAATCGGCAGCAGATCCCCTAAATGCGCGAAAGTGAAGCTATCATTCGCAGGATTTTTAGAATCTTTGCTAGATTCTAGCGCATACACAGAGGCGGTGATTTTGTATTTCGTGTAAGAGTGCTTAAACTCCCCGATATAGCGCGCTTTGGCTTGCTGTGCGGGTGAAAAATCCCCCAAATGCGGCAGATTATAAAGCCCCGCATATAAGCCACTCTCCGCCTTTCTAAGCGCAAAGCAAATGCCGCGAGAATCCTGCGTAGAATCCCGCACAGAATCCCGCGCATAAAAAATGCAAAGCTTAAGATGTAGATTCTCGTATTGTTTGGCGGTTTTTAGCGGGTATCGCGCTGGCGCGCTTTTGCCTTGGCAAAACTCGCTCAAAGGGCAAATCAAGCAACGCGGCGCGGGCGTGCAAATAAGCGCGCCCAAATCAAACAAGGCTTGGTTGTGCTCAAAACTTGCATTTTTATTTAGCAGGCGATGCGCTAGGCTCTCGAGCTCTTTTTGACTCGGATTTTGCAATGCAAAAAGTCGCGCCAAAACTCGCCTGATATTCGCATCCACAAACCCCACACTCTCCCCAAAGCCAAAACACGCAATCGCGCCCGCCGTGTAGCTCCCGATGCCCGGCAGCCGCTTTAGCGCATCCACATCTGCGGGCAGCTGCGCGCCATACTCCCTAGCGCAAATCTGCGCGCACTTTCGCATATTGCGCGCGCGGGAGTAGTAGCCAAGCCCCTGCCACGACAAAAGCACCTCGGATTCTAGCGCTTCACTTAGTGCGCGCAAAGTCGGGAAACGCTCCAAAAATGGAAAATAAAAAGACTCCAAAACGCGCGAAACCTGTGTCTGCTGCAGCATGATCTCGCTCACATACACGCCATACGCCTCGCTCCCATCGCGCCTAAGGTTGCGCCACGGAAGCTCCTTGCGCCCGGCTTTCTCATACCATTCCAAAATCCGCTGCTGCACCAACGCCAACGAAGAAAAAAGCAAAGACATAGCCTAGCAACACGCGCGCTTATACGCAGAAAATACCCTAAGTGCGGGCGCCAAACTCAATGCAAAATCTGCATACATAATCTTTGCCTTTTATTTATAAATGTGGGAAATGTGCTAAAAGCATTATAAACGCGAAAGTGCCATAAACGCAAAAACGCGAAAACCCAGCGCATTGTAGCAAACACGGACTAAAACAACTCTTTTATATGCGCGATTTGGCTAGTCTGGGTTTATGTGATTTATTTGGCTTGAGATGTGCTCGATTAGGGCGATGCAGGCGCGTATGTCATCTAGCCCAAAGCCCATGCCCGCTAGGATTTCTTGATAGCTTTTGGTGTGTAAATCCTCAAATCCTTGCGAAAAATCAAATGATAAAGGCTCGCTCATGTCGCGCGGCGTGGTGCTTGGTGGATTTGGCGCTTTGTCTTGCGCGTTAAGGGCTTTTGGCGCGCTTGTGGAGGCGGAATCTCTTGTGGAGGTAGAATCTTGCGGGATGGATTCTAGTATTCGCAGCGCTTTTTTGGCTGGTGGCTGGTGGCTATCAGTGCGCGCAAGATTGGCAGATTTCGAGGTGCTGGCAAAATCTAAAGCGCTAGCAGAATCCAAAGCTTTTACGCCTGTCCTGCCAGAATCCAGAAAATCCATATCACGCGGGTTTTGTGCGCCAGAATCTATGCCTGCCGCCCCAGAATCCATAGAATCCACAAATCCCGCACCTCGCACATTTTTCGTATTGCCCCGCGTATTTTCCACATTTTGCGCGCTAGATTCCACGATTTCCGCGTCCTGCGTGTTTTCCACCCTATGCGCCGCCAGATCATCGCTTTCTACCGAGAGCAGCCACTCCACGCGCGCATTTGCAAGCTCTAGCACCCCACTCGCGCGCGTCTCGCTAGCGCCACGCATCTCATTGCGCGCAAACGCGCCAAACACAAACAGCAGCATATCAAACAAATGCACACCAATATTGCACACAATGCCCCCGCTTTTGCGCGCATCGCCCTTCCAAGACGCGCCATACCACCGCCCGCGCGGCGTGATGTAGCGCAGCCGCAGCTGGTAGATTTGCTGCGGATTTTGCGCGAGCTCGTGCGTGATGCGCTGCTTTAGCGCGATGATGCTTTCATGCAGCCTAAGCTGGAGTATCCCAAACACCCGCGGTTTAGGATGCGTGCCAGAATCTAGCAAATCCGCAGAATCTATTTTCGCCTTTTCTGCCCTTTTTTGCGCGGCGGATTCTAGCGCTTTTAGCTCATCAAAAGAGCTTATATCTAGCACCAAAGGCTTCTCGCAAATCGCGCTCGCACCGTGATTTAGCGCGATGGCGATGTGGTGCTTATGCAAAAAGTTTGGCGTGCAAATACTGATAAAATCTAGCCACTCGCCCCGCCCACTAAGCGCGTCCAAAAACGCGACAAACTCCGCCTCCTGCGTGAAAAACGCCGCCTCTGGAAAATAGCTATCCAAAATCCCCACCGAGTCGCTGATGTCTAGCGCGCAGATGAGCGTCCCGCCGACTTCTTTGATGGCTTTGAGATGGCGCGGCGCGATGTATCCGCCCACGCCTATCAGCCCAAATCGCGGGCGTTTGGCGCTGGCGGGTGCGCTTTGCGCGCGGCTTTTGTTTGCATTTGCGCTATTATCGGCGTTCTCTGCATTCTCTGCGTTTGCGGCGTTTGCGGCGTTTGCGCTCTCTCTAGCGTTCATTTTCGCTCCTTTTCTCTCATATAGCTCCCATATCGCGCTGGCGATGATGTCGCATGCGTTGCCATCGCCAAAGGGCGTGGCGCGCGGCTTTGTGGCGCGTGCGCTGGAATCCGCCAAACTAGATTCTGTCAAGCCAGATTTTGCCAAACTAGAATCCAAATCGCCAGAATCCAAATCTTTAGAATCCACTTGCGCGTTAATCTCGCTGGCAACGCGCGCAAACGCTGCGAGTATGGATTTTTGCGTGTTGGCTAGTATATGCACGCCTGAAAGCTCGGTGTATTCGCTGTTTTCGCGCAGTGTGATATGCGGTTTGCCAAAAAAGTAGGCTTCTTTCTGCAAGCCGCCGCTATCACTCATCACGCACGCGGCGCGCTGCAGGCAAAATAGCATGCCAAAATACGAAAGCGGCGCGCAGAAAAATATCGCGCTCTCTTTTATCCGCGCTAGTTTGGCGCGCAAACTAGAATCCAAAGGGGCAGAATCTAAAGAGGTAGAATCTGGGGAAGCAGAATCCAAAAGGGCAGCGTCCGCCATGTAGCCCAAATCCGCATCAAAATCCAAATCCGCGCTAGATTCTAGCTCTGCCAAAGCGCGTGCGGTGCGTGGATGCAGCGGGAAAAGTATAGGCAAATGCCAGCTTATTTTGGCTAGGGATTCTAGGATTTCTAGCAGTTTTTTGGCGTCATCGGTGTTGGTATTGCGATGAAGCGTAGCGATGGCAAAGCGCGGAGTTTTGGCATTGCTAGGCGTATTTTGTCGCGCGCTAGAATCTGATTTTGATATGTCAGAATCTAATTTTATCGCGCTAGATTCTGCTAAACTTGCTAGCATTTTTTGAAACTCATCCCATGAGATCGCACGACTAGGCGCGAAATTTTTGGCAGAATCTAGCAGCGTGATATTTGGCGGCGTGGCGCGTTTGGCAAAATAAAGGCTCGCATCAAACATCACATCACCACTTAGCAAAATGCGCGCATCATCGCGCAGCGCCCCATCTCTAGCCTCTCGCGCTAGATTCTCGCGTGCGCGCTCGCTTGGCGCACAAAGCAGGGTGGCGAGCCTATCAGCCAGCACGCGATTGCGCTCCTCTGGCATCGCGGCATCATAGCTACGCAGTCCCGCCTCGACATGCACGAGCGGCACGCCGCAAAGATGCGTAGCAAACGCACCGCTAAGCGTGGAATCCGTATCGCCATACACCAGCACAAAATCAGGCTTTTTCGCCAAAATCTCGCGTCTAATCGCTTCACTCATCGCCCATAGTCGCGCGATGTTGCGGGTGGTGGTTTTTGAGCGGGTGGGATTTGTGCCAGAATCCACTTGCGCCACATTTTGCCACGCGACGCTTAGCATCACGGGACGCAAATCAAGCTCTTCTAATATCACCCCGCTTAGTTCATAGTCGTAATGCTGCATCGTGTGGCAGATGACCTCGCGGATGCCAGCGCGCTCGAGCGCTAGGCTTAGGATTTTTGCTTTGACAAACTGCGGGCGCGCGCCGATGATAGTCAGCACAAGGGGTGTTTTTTCGGGATTGGCGGTTTTGTTTAGTTTGGCAGTTTTGTCGGTTTTTGGCATGGCGCGCCTTTTGGATTCTGGTTGGATTTTAAAATTTTAGATTCTAGCAGGTCTAATTTCTGCGTGATTTTAGCACAAATAACACAGAAATAACCGCCGAGCGCCAAAACAAATTTAGAACAAAAATCAAGGTAAAATCAACGCCAAAACTAGAGCCAAATCAAAGCCAAAAAGGAACAAAAAATGCTTCATCTAGCCAAAATCTACGACAAAGGGCTACAATGCAGCAAAAAGATATTCTTGAGACTTTCAAAAAATATGTGGGCGAGTTTGGGCTGGATCAGAAGTTTCAAGTCCCGCTTTGCAAGGCGCAGAGGATTCAGAATTTTGGCGAGGATATCAAAAGCGCAAACGAGCTTGCCGGCGCGCTTCAGACGCTCCAAATCGCGCTGAAAAAGATGCTTGACATATCTGGTGGGTTGCAAGATGAGGGCGGGCTGGCAGCGCGCGCAGAATCTACACATAGCGCAGAATCCGCGCATATCGCAAAATCTGCGCCTATCGATAAAAACGCGCGCAATCTCGCGATACATCAAATCCAGCAAAAAATCGCGGAATGCCGATTTATGGGGAGCGATCTATTTGGCGCGGTGCTAAGCGCGAAGGTGGGCGCGCAAAGCATCGAGTTTGACAACCCTTCGCCCATGCCTTTGCTTGAGCGAGGCGATGTGAGCGGGTTTGTGGGCTATGTGCAAGATAAGCTTAGCGAGATTTCTGAAAAGCTTGGCGTGATAAGCGAGGCGATCACGCAAGAGCGGCTTTTTGGCAAAAAAGAGGTGGTGGTAAGCGATGTGGTGGATTTCGATCCCAATGTGTTTAAAAAGATGTTTTAGGGACTTTGCGGGCGTTTGATTTGGCAAGCGTTTAATTTTGACGAGCATTTAATTTTTATAATTTTGGAGGGCTTGGCTAGATTTTGGCGTTTAGGCATACTTAGGACTGGCGTGGCGCTAACATTTATTATAGGCAGAATCTAGATTTATAGCACTATAGAATCTATTGCCAAGTTGTCTATTGCCAAATTATCTATCGCGTGAATAGCTGTGGTGAAAGCAGATTCTAGCGCTTTAGCCTCATCATCGGCGTGCATTTTTTGCAGCGGCTTTTTTAGCACGAGCATAAAATCCTTTCGCATATTTGCCCCAAACCACAGGCGCATATCTTTTGGGCTGTAGATCCCAATGGTAGGGACTTGCAGCATATCTGCGATATGTATCGTGCCCGTGCTTGGGCTGATGAGCGCACTTGAAGCACGCAGAAGCGCGATAAGATTTGCCAAATTTTTGTCATTTTCAAAAATCGCGATATTTGGCAGGCTTTTAACAAGCTTTGGCAGACTCGGCGCGCCAGCAAAGCTAATAAACACAAAAATAATGTGCCTATAGCGCTCCGCCAAACGCGTAGCCAGCGCAGCGTAGGATTCTAGGCTAAGGTTTGTGGGGCTTGAGCGCACAAAGGGGTTTATGCAGATGATGTTTGGCGTGGCTGGCGTTGTGGCTTGTGTGGCAGGGGCGACTTGCGTTGTAGTCGGCATGGCTTGACGCGCAATATTGTCAATAAAATGCGAGATTTTTGCATTTGATTTTGCATCTTGGCAAAAGGTGATACGCGCAAAATCGATGCGCGAAATTTGGCTGTCATAATGCCTCACATCGATGCGGCGCACAAGCTTTAGCAGCGCCTCGCGATAGGTGATGCGCGAGAATGCGCGCGAGAAAAACGCCTTCTCAAAGCGCGGCTGGAGCGCGTTGCGCGCGGTGGCAAAAGTGATGATGCGCCTTGCGCCACTAGAAGCCACGAGGGCGCATCGCCAGCGGTTTGGCTGGGTAAGCAAAAAGCACTCAAACGCCTCGCGCTTGATATGGCTCGCAAGCCCCTCGCGACTCATCTCATCGGTATTGACGCACACAAAGCGGCTCGAAAAATCGCGCAAATGCTCGCGCGCAAATGCTCGCGCGACACTATCAGCTGGGGCGGCAGAATCTAAATGACTATTAGAATTTGCGAAATCTAGGGAATTATCAGAATCTAAAAAATTAGCATTTTGCACTTCTTTAGTTTCTGCAGGTTTTTTGGATTCTGATAATGTTTGGGATTCTATAGGATTGCTGGATTCTGCGGGGTTTGTGGATTCTAGCGATTTTGTAGATTCTGCCAAGCTTGCGCTATTTGCATCCGCGCCAAAATCCGCCACTTTTTCTGCTAGCTGGCTAAAAATCTGCGCGCCTTCAGCATTGGTATATACGACTATCTGCGCGCGCGGGTAGAGCTTGCAAAGCGCGTATAGCGCGTGTATCGCCACCACGCTATCGCCGATAAATGCGCTGCGGTAGAATCCGATTTTTTGCGGGCAAGGCGCGCCAGAATCCGCCAAACTTTTGGATTCTATAATTTCGCATTCTGCGCTTTTGCATTTTTGGCTTTTGGATTCTGCGCTAGAATCCGCCGCGCTAGATTCTGCGCCCCTAGACTCGATCCCGCCGCTTGCCACGCCTACGCCCTTATTTCGCCATTGCCGCGTATTTTGTATTTGGTGGTGGTGAGATCTCGCGCGCCCATAGGTCCGCGCACATGCAGCTTCTGCGTGCTGATGCCAATCTCTGCGCCAAGCCCAAACTCCCCGCCATCGCTAAATCTGCTCGAGGCATTGACATACACCGCCGCCGCATCCACCGCGTCCAAAAACCGCTCCGCCGCCGCGTAGTCGCTGGTGATGATGACTTCGCTGTGCTGCGAGCCAAACGCGCCGATGTGTGCGATCGCCGCATCCATAGAATCCACGACTTTGACGCTTGCGATTTTTGCGCCAAACTCACAGCCAAAATCTGCGCTAGTGGCTGGGATGACACAAGCGCGCGCACTGGAATCTTGTGCGCTGGAATTTGGCGCTTTGGAATCTTTAAAATCTTTGGATTCTGAAGCGCTGGAATCCACCATTTTAGAATCTGGCATTTTAGATTCTCCCGCTTTAGATTCTAGCACTTTAGCTTCTCCCAACTCGCGCAAAATCGCTAGGCTTTTTTCACATACGCGAAGCTCGACGCCCTCTTTGCGCGCTATGCTAGCGAGCTTTGGCAAAATCCTTTGCGCGATGTCGCTATGTATCAGCAGCGTTTCGCAGGCGTTGCAAGCGCTTGGTTTTTGGCATTTGGCGTTGATGAAAATCTCTAGCGCCATTTTTTCATCCGCGCTAGAATCTATGAAAATGTGGCACACGCCCTTATTATGCATCACCACCGGCACTTTGGCATGCTCTATGACAAAATCGATAAGCCCCTCGCCCCCGCGCGGTATCACGACATCTATGAGTCCGCGCGCGCCAAGGAGTGCTAAAATATCCTCATGACTAGAATCTATGAGGCAGCGGATAGGGAAAATGTCGCGCGATTCTTGCAGCACCTCGCCAAACGCCGCTTGTATGATTTGCGCCAAAATCGCATTGGAATGCCGCGCCTCTTTGCCCCCCTTTAGCACCGCGCCATTGGCGGATTTGATGCAGAGCGCGGCGGCATCGATGGTGACATTTGGGCGCGACTCATATATCATGCCTACCACGCCAAGCGGGACGCGCACCTTTTCTATGCGTATCGCGCTTGGGCGCACGCTGCCGCTGATGACTTCGCCCACGACTTCATCTTGCGCGATGATTTCTGCGATGCTTTGGCGCATGGCGTCTATCTGCTTGTCATCTAGGCGCAGTCTGTCGATGAGCGAGGGTTTTAGCCCGCGCGCGCTGGCGGTGGTGATGTCTTTTTGGTTTTGCGCTTTTATCTTGTCGCGCCTTTCATCTAGTAGCGATCTCATGCGCGCGAGTATCGCGTTTCTGCCGTTTGCGCCGATTTGGCTTAGGATTTTGCTAGAATCTTTGACTTGTTTTAAAATCGCGTGCATATCGTGGTTTGGCATGTTTTGTGTGTTTGGCGTGCTTTGTTTGGCGTTTGTCATTTGCTGGCCTTTTTGGCGGATTCTGTTTTGCCGGATTCTGTTTTGGCAGAATCCCTAGCGACTTTCTCGCTCATCGAAATATCATTACTATGCACCACCTCATCGCCTAGCGTGCGCCCTAAGATAGCGGCAAACTCTTTGGAGTCTTTGCCGATGATTTTACGCACTTCAGCCCCGCTATATCGCGCCTTTCCCACGCCAAGCTGCGCGCCGCTAGAATCTAGAAGCGCGACAACTTCGCCCGCGTGAAACTCGCCCTCGCATTTTATCACGCCTTTTGCTAGCAAACTTTTGCGCGATTTTACCGCGATGGTAGCGCCTTCATCAAGGGTCAGCGCACCTTTTGGTATGGTGGCGTATTCGAGCCAAAGGTTGCGCTTTTTGATACCGCCTTCTTGGCTTTTGAAATAAGTGCCGATGACTTCTTTGGCAAAAAATCGCTTGATATTGCTCGTGTCGCTGCCGCCGATTATCGCGACATCACAGCCCATTTTTAGCGCTTTTTTCGCAGCATTTAGCTTTGAATTCATCCCGCCAGTGCCAACGCCTGAACTACTACTTTTTGCCAGCGGCAGGACAGAATCTATATCGCTTACTTCATGGATTGCCCTAGCACTCGCATCTTTGCTGGGATCGGCTGTGTATAGGCCATTGACATCGCTAAGGATAAGCAGCAAATCCGCATCCATCATGCCAGCCACGAGCGCGGCGAGATTGTCATTGTCGCCAAAGGTTTCGATGTATTTGAGCTCATCGACTAGGAGGCTGTCGTTTTCGTTGATGATAGGTATCACGCCAAGCGCGAGTAGGCGCTCTAGCGTGGTGCGCGCGTAGTAGAATCGCTTGCGATTTGCCAAATCATCTTTGGTAAGCAAAATCTGTGCGACTTGTATGCCATGCGCGCCAAACGCCTCATCATACTGCCACATAAGCCTAGCTTGCCCCACCGCAGCGCACGCCTGCTTATCGGCGATGTCTTTTGGGCGCGTGGGGAATCCTAGCAGCTTAAAGCCCGCTGCTATCGCGCCTGAAGAGACGATGATGATGTTTGGGATTTGCTCTTTTAGCTTGGCGATTTGGCTAGCGAGGCTTGCTAGGTATTGGCTTTGCACTTCGCGTGCGTGGGGGATTTGCTGGGATTGCGGAGCTTGTGCTGATTGTGGAGTTTGCTGGCTGTTTGGATTCTGCGCGGGTTGCGAGCTAGATTTTGTTTTATTGTTGGATTCTGCTTTGTTATTAAATTCTGCTTGGGCGCTAGATTCTGCTTTATTATTTGCAAAATCTTGTGTGAGAATCGAGCTGCCTATTTTTATGATAAGCGTTTGTGGGGTGTGTAGCGCTTGGCGTGAGATTTGCGCCAAACTAGAATCTAAAATACCAGATTCTATATTTTTGGAATCCGCTTTTTTGGATTCTAGTATTTTTGCCTTTTTAGATTCTGCTTTTTTCGTCACGCTAGAATCTATATTTTTAGATTCTGCGCGCTTTGGATTCTTTGCGCCCGCACTTTGCGCCTTTGGATTCTGCGCGCTTGTATTTAGAGAATTTTTGCGTGATTTCATAGCATTTTAGCGATAGGCTATTATTTAAACAGCCCTTTTAGCGCGCCCACTGCTTTTTGCACTTCGGGGTTTTTATCGATTTGCTTTTCTATCTCTTTTTGCACGGCTTGCTCTGCTTTTTTCTGCACCAGCTTGCTAAAATCTATATCCACTTTTGGCGAGTTTATCGCGCCATTGATATTGACATCCACGCTATCACCCTTTATCGCGGTTTTTAGCTTGGCGTTGATAGTGGATTTTTCTAGGTCGGTTTTGATATTTTCACCATTCATCGCAAAATCGCCACTTTTCATATCAAGGCTAGAGTTTAGCGTCATGCCTTTAATATCGCTATTTAGCGCGATGTCATTAAATATCAAGCCTGTCGCATCAAACTTGGCGTATTGTTTTAGCGCATCGGTGAGCTTGTTTTGCAAAAATCTGCCGCTTGAAAGCTTTGCTTTTAGATTCCCGCTTTCTTTAGCGATATTGTAAGCTAGATCGCCATTTACTTTTGCGCTAAATACTTGCGGATATTGCGCCATTTTTAGCAATGACACGAGATCTAGCTCTTTTATCTGCGCGGTGAAATCATCGCCTTTAAGCAGCGCATCGACACTGCCTCCAAGGCTTGTAGTGTGGAAATCCGCCTGTATAGATTCTGCGATATGCGCGCTACCATTTGCTTCAAAAGCGCCCGCTAGCTCGATTCCGGTTAGGAATTTTAGCTTTTTGAGATTTGGGATTTTGGCGGTGTAGGGGGTTTTGATATCGATTTTGTTGATATCTATCTCTATTTTTGGCAGATTTACCTGCGCGATACCAGAATCAAAGACAAACTTCGCCTCGCCCACGCCGCGCTTGATATTTGCCTCGGATGCATAAGAAAAAGGCGTATTTGGCATATCTAGGTCAAACTCTTTTTTGATAGCGGCATTTTGCGTCGTGCCTTTTAGCGTGGAGATCACACTTGCACTTATGCCTTTATCTAGATCCCATATCTCGCCTTTGGCATTCTCGCGCCCGGTGATGTAGATGGGCTGATAGAGCATATAAAGCAGCTCTTCGATTTTTAGATTTTGCAGATCAAAAGTGATTTTCTCCGGCGCAAAAGATTTGAGTGATGCGGTGTAGGTGGTGGCAGAATCTGCGAGATTTGTTTTGCCAGAGATTTTTAGGTCATTCATATCGCCGATGATGTTGCCATTTGTCGCAAAGGCACCGCGCACTTTCATGCCGATGATGGGCGTAAATGCGCTGATGTCTGTTAGATTTATCCCATAGGTGCTTTTGGTGGCTAGGTTTGCTATGGTTGTCGCACCGCTAGAAGTGATGCTGCCGATGTTTGAGTTAAAGGCAAATTTGTGCGTGACTTTATCCATGTTAAATATCGCATCTAAAGTGGTGGTGAAATCTGTCTTTGGCACGCTTATGTCAAAATCTTGCGCGATGAGTTTTTGTGAGAAGCTGCCATTTGTGATTTTTAGCAATGCCTTGCCATCAAACTCTAGCGCATCCTCGTTTTGCTCGTTTTTCGCCACTTTGCCTAAAATATCCGCGTCTAAATCAAGCGAGCCATTTATATATGGCTTTTGCCCTATCATCGCTAGCACCTCATCGATTTGCAGCGCTCTGATGTCGGCAAAAATCTTTGTAGGCGTTAGATTATCAAGCGTGATATCTAGCGTGGTGTTTGATTCTGCGATGTCGCTTTTTGCCTTTATCTCAAGCGTCTCAAACACCTTTCCCTTAGCACTAGAATCCACTTCAAACGCCCCAGCCAGCGGCACGCCCACCATATCGCCAAAAAGTGAGATGTCATTGGCATCGACATTTAGCCCAAGGTCGATAAAGAGCGTGAAAAGGTTATAATCGCCCTTTAGCGTGATGATAAGTTTTGGGTCGTTTTTGATGATGATTTCAGTAGAAGTAAGCCCAAGCGAAAAAGTCTCAAGCTTTAGCGGCAGGGGCGAGTATTTGTCGATTTGTGATTGGATGATGGGCTTAAAGATAGCGTTGCCTATGGGGCTAAACACAAGAATATATATAAGCAAAAGCAGTCCTAGCAAAATACCCAAAATCCACAGCAAAAGCTTTTTCATATCATCTCCTTGATGCGTAAAATTACAAAATGGTGTTTGGATTCTGCTCATGCGAGAATCCAAAAATTGCGCCAAAATCTAAAAATCCAAGCGCGCAAATAATCCCGCATTATAGCGCGCTTTTTCTTAATGCCTCATAGATTCTAAGCATATCTCTATGCGCCACAAAATCATGCGCCCTTATGATATTTGCGCCATTTTGCAGCGCGATTAGATGCAGTGCCAGCGTGCCGCTAAGCCTATCTTGCGTGGCTTTTTGCCCGGTGATTTCGCCTATCGTGCTTTTGTTGCTAGCACCTACAAGCAGTGGCAGGGAAAAATGCTTGAAATGCTCTAGGTTTTGGATAAGTGCTAGATTTTGTCGCACATCTTTGGCAAAGCCAAAGCCTATGTCTAGGATGATAGCGCTTGCTTTGGCATCTTGCAGCCGCGCGATTTTCTCCGCAAAAAACGCATCAATATCCAAAATCAAATCATCATAGCTCGTGAGCCTTGCCATATCTTTTGGCGTGCCGCGCGAGTGCATCAGCACCACCTGCGCGCGATAACGCTCGATGACTTTAAACATCTGCTTGTTGCTAATCCCGCTCACATCATTCACCATCTCAAATCCAGAATCTAGCGCATAATCCGCGCATTCTGGGTTGTAGGTATCGATAGAAAAGCAGGCCTTTTTATGCAACTTTTCTTTTTTGATAAACGCACACACTTCTTTGATGCGCGCGATTTCTTCGCGATAATCGATAAGCTCACTGCCCGGGCGCGCGCTAGCGGCGCCTATGTCTATGAGTGTCGCGCCTTGTGCGATGAGGCTCTCTATATCGCTTATCGCTTGCGCGCTAGTTTTGCGCGATGGTGCGTGGAAGCTATCAGGCGTGAGGTTTATGATAGGCATGATGAGGGGTGCGCGGTAGATGTAGTCGTCGTTCGTTATGTATTTTTGCGAAGCGTTTTTTTGCGCGGATTCTGCGTTTTTGGCGTGGTTTTGGTTTGTGGATTCTAGGATTTCAAACGCTTGATATTTGGCGCGCTTGGCAAAAGCAGAATCCACATGCGACTCTAACGCTAAGGCGAGCACTTTTAGCCCAAAGGGCTGGATTTTGCATTTTTCTATCACGCGCGCAAGCTGCGCTTTTGTCGCTATCACAAGCGCGCGGTATTTTTTGCGCTCACAAAGTATCGCCTCTCTTGGCGTGGCGAGATCGCCGCCCGCACTTAGCAGCTCTTGCTTTAGGATCATAAGCGCTGAAATGCTAAGATTTTCTACGATGAAAAGCAGTATCTCGCCTTTGGAGCGCATGATGCGCACACCCATTTTTTCACACGCTATGGATTCTAGCGCATCATCCAAAAACGCCGGCAAAATACGCTTGCAAGCGATTTTAGATTCTAATGATTTTTTATTTTTTTTAGAATCTATTTTTTTGGCATCCATTTTTTTAAATTCTACTTTTCTAGAATCCACCTTTTTAGATTCCGCACTTTTTTTGGCTTTTTTATTTTTTTCTTTTTTATTGCTTTTATCAGCGGTTTTCATTTTGCCCCTTTTTGTGAGATATGCTTTATCGCCCCATTTGTGCTCCCATTTGCACCTTATTTGGGCGCGTCTTTTGATACACCATAAGCAGCAGCGGCAGCAGCACAAACTCCTTCCTGCGATAGTTTTCAAGCTCCAAAAACGCATTATCAAACATATTTAGCTCATCCTCATCTAGCCGCAACCCGCTGCGAAAGACCGCATCCAGCAGCGATGCGACAAGCGCCCTGCCATAGATTTTATTATCACTGCTATCTTGGGAGAGCGATTTTATGAAGTTATAAATATCTGATAGCGAAAGCTTGTTTATATCTAGGCTAAAGGGCGCGATGGGCTCTTTGCTTCGCATATCTTTTAGCAAAAGGCGCGAGCGGATGGTGGGTAAAAATGCCGTTTTGTTGCGCGCGATGAGGATAAATTTCACATTTTCTGGCGGTTCTTCGAGAATCTTTAGCAAGGCATTTTGCGCTTCGTTGCGGAAAGAGTGCGCGGCGATTATTATGGTTTTTGTTTCGCTGCTGGCGATGAAGGCTTCAGCGATTATTTCATGCACGCTTTTTATTTTTAGCTCATTTTCTTCATAGATACGCACGAGGCTTGGGTTTAGCGGCTCGGCTATGCGCGCGATTTCTTGTGAGATGTCGTTTGTTAGGATTATCTCGCCTATGTGATTCATTCTGGCACTACTTGATCGATGATGCAAGCATACGCCGCTTTTTCAAACAATTTCAGCATTTCAATAAGCTTATAATCCAAAAACTCATCATTCCCGCGCAGATAAAACGCGCCCTTTATCCCCTCATCCATCAGCCAAAACAAGCCATGATCTTTACTTAGGCACAAATCCGCGATGCGATTATTCGTCTGCCCCACATACCAAAACATATAGTTTTTATCATAGGCGATATCTAGCATATTTTTTATGTCAATAGCATTTGATTCTTGCAGGTTAAAATCACTTGGAAACATATTATTCAGCGGAAAAATCGGCAATAGCGGGCGCCTCACCCCAGAATAGTAGAATCTAGAAAGCGCATAATGCCTAAACCAAGTGCGCTGCTCATCAGTCGCTAGCAAAAGCGCGCCACCATTTGCGATATGCCTTATCGCGCGCAGGGCAGTATCCGCCCATAGGCTACGCTCCATCTCTAGCCACTCTAGATCATTTGCCCATTTTTTGCACTCATTGCGTATAGATTCTAGCAGCCACACGCGAAAATCTGTCGTCTCTATTTTGCTCATATTTTTCTCAAATTTTATTTGTCTAGCTTGTATGCGCTATGCAACGCGCGCACTGCTGTTTCTGCAAATCTGGATTCTATGATGAGTGAGATTTTTATCTCGCTTGTGCTTATCATCATGATATTTATGTTTTCACTCGCGAGTGTTGAAAACGCCACGCTAGCCACGCCAGAGTGGCTTTTCATCCCCACGCCTACCACGGAAACTTTAGCGATATTATAATCATACTCGATAGAGCCCACATCTTTTTTGAAGCGCTCAAGCGCTAGTTTTGTCTGCTCTATTTCAGTTTGTGGGATGGTGAAATCTATGTCTGTTTTGCCATCGCGCCCGATAGTTTGGACTATCATATCGACATTTATATTGCCTTCACTCAATGCGCCAAAAATCTCTGCAGCAATGCCCGGGCGGTCGAAAACATCCGCGATACTCACGCGCGCTTGGTTTTTATCTAGTGCGATTCCGCTAACGATTGGTTTTTCCATGATATTCTCCTCTGTGGTTATAAGTGTGCCTTCTTTTTGCGTGAAGGAGCTGCGAGTGACCAGTGTCACGCCCCATTTTTTGGCTAGCTCGACAGAGCGATTTAGCAAGACTTTTGCGCCCATGGAGGCAAGCTCTAGCATCTCATCATAGCTGATTTTATCTATCTTTTTGGCGTTTTTCTCGATGCGCGGATCGGTGGTATAGACGCCATCCACATCTGTATATATCTCGCACAAATCCGCTTTCATAGCGCCAGCCAGCGCCACCGCTGATAGATCGCTCCCACCGCGCCCAAGAGTCGTGACTTCGCCCTCTGTGTCTATCCCTTGAAACCCAGCTACCACGACGATATATCCATCATCTAGCAGCTCTTTGACATGCCATGTGTCTATCTCTTCTATGCGCGCTTTGGTATGCGTAGAATCCGTGCGGATGCCCGCCTGCGCGCCGGTGAGTGATATGGCTTTGTAGCCTTTGGATTCTAGTGCTATGGCTAGGAGTGCTGCGGTGACTTGCTCGCCTGTGCTTAGCACCATATCCACTTCGCGCGGCTTTGGCAAAGGGCAGAAATATTTCGTCCAGTTTATAAGCGTGTCTGTCTGCCCGCTCATCGCGCTCACCACGACTACAAGCTTATTTGCCTCTTTTGTTTCTTGATTTATAGTAGCTTCTATCACACGATTTGCGACATTTTCGATGCGCTCGCAGTCGCCCACACTGGTGCCGCCATATTTTTGCACGATTAGCATGATAAATATCCTTTCTTTTGAAAATACGCCAATACCTCGCGATAAACGCCGGCTTTAAACCCGCTGATTTTTTGCAAGGCTTTGTCAATCGCCACAAACTCATAGCGCGCAAACTCCGGCTCTGGCGTGTTTAGATCGATTTGCGCGCCCTCTTTTAGCTTCACTAGAAAATACTTTTGCTTCTGCCCGCAAAAGGGCGCTTTGGATTCTGCGATATGTGGCGGGTAGTCGTAATATATCCAGCTAGATTCTGGGGCAGAATCCGCTTTGGCAGAATGCAAAACAGAATCTAGGCTGGCAGAATCTAAGCTGGCGGATTTGGCGCTGGAGTTTTGGCTAGAATCTAGGCTGGCAGAATCTATTTTGGCAGAATCTGCTTTTGCCAAACTCGCAGAATCCGCGCCTGTTTTGCTCGCCAAACCCCCAGCGTTTGCAGAATCCGCATTTTTAGATTCTGGATATTGCGCGATGATTTCTACTTGATTTGTGCCTATCTCTTCTTCTAGCTCGCGATATAGCGCCTCTTTTGGCGTCTCGCCCTCATCAATCCCGCCTTGTGGAAACTGCCACGCGCCCGCTATATCGCTGCGCTCACCGATAAATATCTCACACGCGCTCGGATAGCTAGGCGAGAGGATAATCGCTGCGACATTTGGGCGATAGATTTTACTAGAATTCATTCGGGCTGCCTTTGTGCCTTTGGTGGCTGATTGACATAAAAGCGCAATTATAATACAAAATGCTTAAAACCAAGCCAAAGCGCGCCACGCCAAAATGCCAAAATCCATGCCGCAAAAATGCCGCACAAAACCAATGCATCAAAATCCAGCCGCGCCTTTACATTTCGCGCGCCCCTTTATATTGCACCTTATTGTCACGCGCTTATTTATCGCACCTTGCTTGTCGCGCGCCCTTATTTGTCACGCTTTTTTGCGCCTTTTATGCTATGTATTTTATCGAGCCACTCATTTAGCGTTTTTTCAAAGCCAATATCCCGCCGCTCGACAAACTCCATAAACTTCATCAAATACCGCTGCTCCACATAGCCGCCAAAATCATGCGGGTAGAGATACTCGCGCGAGTGTGGCAGGATGTTTGGCGCGATAGGTAAGATCTCGCCCTTTTCTATCGCGCTAAGTGCGGCGTTTATCGCCTTGTATGCGGTGTTGCTTTTGGGCGATGAGGCTAGGTAGATGACGCATTGCGCGAGGATGATTCTAGATTCTGGGTAGCCGATTTTGCTGACGGCTAGCATGGTGGATGTGGCGAGATTTAGGGCGTGTGGGTTGGCATTGCCGATGTCTTCGCTAGCGAGAATCACCAAGCGGCGCGCGATAAACTCTGGCGCTTCGCCGCCTGCGACAAGCCGCGCTAGATAGTAGATGCTCGCATTTACATCGCTGCCGCGGATGGATTTGATGAGCGCGGAGGCTAGGTTGTAATGCGTGTCGTCCTCGCTCGCGCCGTCATTTAGGCTGTGTGGGCGCAAGGATTTGGCGTCTTCTAGCGTGATATGGGGCTTTTGGGCGAGGACTTCTAGGAGGTTTAGCATCGCGCGCGCGTCGCCTGCGCTGCTAGATATGAGGTAAGCGGCGGCGTCTTTGTCGATGGTGTGGGTGGCAGAATCTAGCGCGCTGGATTCTGTTTTTTTAGATTCTGCGTTAGAATCCATTTTTGCGCCAGAATCCATTTTTTCACCAATATTTTCCCCGCCAGATTCTGCATTTTCCCCAGAATCCAGCGCGCCAGCAGAATCCGCATTTTTGGATTCCGCGCCAGCATCCACCTCCGCTATCCCTAGCAGCTTCAATGCACGATCTAGCAGCGCCCGCATATCCTTTGGGCTTAGCACCTTTAGCTCAAAAAGCAGCGAGCGCGAGCGGATCGCGTTTGTCAGCGAGTAGAAGGGGTTTTGTGTGCTAGCGCCAAGTATTAGCGCCTGTCGCTCCTCCATCACCGGCAGAAGCGCCTCCTGCTGGGGCTTGGTGAGGCGATGCACCTCATCGATAAACACCACCGGCGCGATTAGCGAGTCTTTGTAGGCTTTTAGATTCTGGCGCAGCGCATCAAGCTTGAAATCCGTCGCGTTAAACTCCAAAAACACCCCGCCAATCTCCTTGGCGATGAGCCTTGCCAGCGTCGTTTTCCCCACGCCCGGCGGTCCATAAAAAAAGCAGTGCGGGCACTGCCCCGCCTTTATCGCGCGATACAGCGGCTTGTCCGCGCCGATGATGTGGCGCTGCCCGATGAGCTCTGCCAAAGTGCTTGGGCGCATACGCACCGCTAGATTCATGCTTTCTCCTGCGTGTGGGGTCGCTTTGCAATGCCTGATGCCTGTCAAATCACAGATTTGCAAAAGCGTATTATACCCCAATGCGCTAGATTCTAGCACAAAGCTAAAGCAGAATCTAAAGGCCAAAATCTGCTGAACGAGCGCGCCACAAAATGCGCGCCCAAATATTTATGAAGCACCTAAAAGCACACCAAAATAAAATACCCAAAAACGCCTAGAAACTATACCCAGCGCCTAAGCCCAAAAAGTTAAACCCAGCGTTGCGCGGCGTCAAATCGCCATTGGAGTAGTGTTTGATAAATATCTCAAGCGAGAGCCCCCCCCCCCCCCCGATTTGCTGCGCGTAGCCCATAAATAGGCGCTCGCCAAAGGTAAAAGCCGAGCCCACGCGAGAATCTAGGCGCGAGCGGATGTAAATCCCGATGCCAAGCCCCGCGTAAAAATGCCTGCCGAGGCTGAAAAACACATCTTGCACGCCGCCAAAAATTACTTGGTTAAACGCCTCATTTTTGTCGCCAAATCGATTGCCGCCAAACATATACTCTAGCTCCACGCCAAGCCTGCCGGGTAGGCGAAATGCGCGGTTTGGCTGGTAGTAATGCACGCCGATGATGCCAAGCCCGGAGAAGCCAGAGCGCGTGGTTTTGGAGTGCAGCATATCCGCGCCGCCAACGACTTGCAAAATATTCTTTTTGCCATAAAAGGGCGGTTTGTCGGCGGTGGCAAGCTTTTGGGAAGCCTTGGCGGGGTTGGCGGATTTTGTGGATTTGGCAGAATCGGCTTTGGCGAGGTTGGCGGAATTATCGGCTTTGGTAGATTTGGCGGGGTCGGTAGTTACGCCTGCGATTTGCGCGGCTTTTGTGCTTGCAGAATCCATATTTGCACTATTTGCGTTTGTGTTTATTTCGCTATCGCTGGCAGTATTTGCACTATCCGCGCTTAAACTGCCAACCATAAGCACCAGCGCAAATCCCGCGCTAGCAATGATTTTATAGGGGGGGGGGGGGGGGAATTGGCATTTTTTTCCTTTTTTTTTTAGGGTTTGCCGATTTTTTGGATTTTTTCTTATTTCCCGGGCAACCCAAAATCCTAAAATCTGCTTTTAGATTCTGCGATTAAAAGCGCGCATTATATCAAATCACCCAGCGATTAGGCAACATCTACCAAGTCTTGCACGCCAAGCCCCTTTTTTTTGCCTTTTTTACCCCTCCACTTTTTTTAAAATTTTTCGTCCCGTCCCGCGCACTTCAAAATCAAAAATAACAATTAAGCGATTTCTAAGGGGGGGGGGGCATAATTCGCCCGCGAATTTTAAGGCTGGTTTTAGCTTGCGCTTTTTGGCTTGCATTTCATTTTGTGCCAAGCCAGCGCCAAATCTTGCGCCAAACCGCCTCAAACTTACGCCACAAACATTACCAAAGGGGATAAAATGAAAGTTTTTGATATTTCTCGAGATTCTCGAGTTTTTAAGGTATTTTGCGCTCTCTTAGCATCATCAGCGCTAGCACACGCAGCACCAAGCGCGCAAGCAGCAAATGTCGCCACAAACTCCGCAAACACCACAGAATCCACCAGCCAAACCACAAAAACCGCACCAACCACGCAAGAAAAATTTGCAGAATCTGGCGATGGCTTTTTGGGGCTATACGCAAGCGCTGGCAAAATCACGCTCTCTAGCCCATCGGCCTATGGCGCAGAATCAAGTGTCGGCAATGTTTTGCCGGGCATTGGCGCAAGAGTTGGATACAGAAGTTTTTTCACTAGATATGTGGGGCTAAGATACTATGCAGATGTGGAATATATATGGCAGAACGCCAGCCAAACTTATGGCACAAATAGCGCAACATCGACCACCAGCATACTAATAAGCAGCGTAAATATGGATGTATTGCTAGATTTTCTACATACCAAACACGCTAGCTATGGCGCATTTGCGGGCGTGGGCGCTGGGTATCAGATGCTATGGTCAGAATCTATGTCTGTAAGGGGAATCCACGCGGATTTTAAACTAGGCTTGCGCGCAGCCAGCAAATCTGTGGGCGCAGAGATTGGCATCAAAGCGCCATTTGTCAATATGGAGAAAAAGGATGAGATGTATTCGACAACCGAGCCGCTACTTATCATAAACCAAAACATTCCGCGATTTTATGTCGCTTGGGATTTGTATTTTTAGGAGTTGTGTTTCTTGCCGAGCTGCGACCTTGGATTCTGGTCTAAAAAGCGTGCCGGCATAGCCTAGATTCTTGGGTTATGCAATTTACAAAAGCAAAATCTGGGTTTGTGTGAAAGTTTGCAAATGGGCTTACAAGCCTTTGGAGAGGATGGCGATGGCGGCGGTTTGGGAGCGCAAAATAAAACTAGAATCTAGCGCGATTACGCGTCTGCTGGCAAACTTCTCGCGCTCTTTTTTGCTAAATCCGCCTTCTGCGCCGATGATTATCCCGCCACTTAGCAGGCTTGATATAGACTCTGCGCCGCTAGTTTTTGTGCTAGAATCCTTGGCGCGAGAATCCTTGCCCTTGCAGCCCTCGCCAAAATCATCGCCACCAGAATCCGCGCGCCTGCTCGCGTTGTTAAAATTTGCACTGCTTAAAACTTCACCAGAATCTGCCTTTTGCGCGGATTTAGATTCTGCATCGCCAAAATCTGCTTGAGTGCTTGCGTTGTCAAAATCTGCGCTAGAATCCACACTAGAATTTAAATCATCGCTAGAATCCACGCGCGCACCAGCGCTGCCAGAATCTGCTCCAAAATCCACGCTAGATTCTGCGCCAGATTTCACGCCACTCACCACCTCGCCGCCAAAATCCAGCGCACAAGCCCGCTCATAGCGCGCCAGCACCTCATCCAAATCGCGCAAAATCTCTATCTCCATCATATCGCTTCGCCCGCATTGCTCGCATGAGCCTATCAGAATCCGCCTAAGCTTTTCTAGCTCGATTTTGGCATTTTTCTGGCTAAACTCCGACCAAAACAGACTAAGCCTGCTAAGCCCAAGCTCGTTTAGATAAGGCAGGGCTTTTTGTATCGTTTGTGGATGCGTGATAGCCCAGATGATATGGGTAAATCGCGACATTTTGCAAGGTGTGCGCGCGCTAGATTCTAGTCTCAAATGCGCGCTTTTGCGATTTATCGAGATGATAGCATAGGTGTGAAGCATATCATCGCGCAGGTTTCGCAGGGCTAGAGTTTCGCTAGCTTTGGTGCGCCTAGAGCCAAATATATGTATAAAGCTTTCACCCTCTATCTCCACCTCTGGCGCGCCGGCGTCCGCGTGATAGACAAAGCGCATTTAGATGATTATCCTTAGGCTAAATGCTAGCGACACCGCCAAATCAATAGCATATAAAATCTTGCAAAATCGTATATAAGAAAGCATGAGTGGTTCGCTGGTGCGCGCTAGTTTTAGCTTTTTGATACGCACAATTTCGCCGATAAAAATAAAAAGCATAAAGACAATCATCCCTAGCACTTCAGCATTCATATACCACTGCGCGCTAGCTAGGATAAACACGCCACTAAGGCTACCCACCGCCACTAGCAAAAAAATGATAGGCATCACAAACCAAATCTTAATGATGACTTTTTGGTAACTTTTGTAGGTAAAAAGGGTGTAGAGATTTATGACAAAGGGTATCGGGAAAAATGCCATAAAAAAGCTGTGAAAAAATATCATATCATTGAAGGCTTTTGCCACCATATCTATTTCTATCGGCTCCATTTGCTACCTCTATATTTTATTTTCGCCAAAAGCGTTTTTGTGTTAATTTTAGCATATTATTATTTCAATCTTATTGATAAAAGGGAAGCAGTGCCAAAAAACAACACTAAAGATATGGATGATGTCACGCCACAGGCGGATTCTGCGCGAAAATCTGGGGTGGATTCTAGCAAGGATTTCAATGCGGATTCTCGCATAGATTCTCGCGCGCCAGAATCCAATGCGCCAGAATCTAGCGCGCGCAAAATCGGCGTGGTTTTGCTAAATATGGGCGGTCCTACAGATATTCATAGCATCGAAGCGTTTCTGAAAAATATCTTTAGCGATCCGCTCACCTTGCGTATCAAAAACAATTTCATGCGCAAAATGGTAGGCAATATGATAATCGCCAAGCGCCTAGAATATGTCAAGCAAAACTACCTAAAAATCGGCGGCAGCTCGCCCATCATCAAACACACATTTAACCTCACCACCACGCTAAACAGCCTAGATTCTAGCAAGGTTTATACCTATGCGATGCGCTATGCACCGCCTTTTTCTATCGATGTTTTGCAGGATTTGCAAGCGCAGGGCGTGAATGATTTGGTGCTTTTTAGCATGTATCCGCAGTTTTCCTCCGCCACGATACAATCCTCCCTCATCGACACGCACAACGCGCTAAAGACGCTCTCATACAAGCCGCGCGTGAGTGTGATAGAGCATTTTTCCACGCATACGCCTTTTTATGAGCTGGTGGTGGATAGTATCGAGCGCACGCTTGGGGGTGAGAGCGCGGAGGATTTTGTGCTGATATTATCCGCGCATAGCCTGCCACAAAGCGTGGTGGATAAAGGCGATCCCTATGTAAGCCACTGCGAGGAAGGGAGGCAAATCATCACGCAGATTTTGCAAGAGCGAGGCATAAAATTTAGCGATATAAAGCTATCATACCAATCAAAAGTAGGTCCGATGCGCTGGCTCTCGCCTTTTACCAGCGATACCATAGCCAAGCACGCGCACAAAAAAATCCTCATCTACCCCCTAGCCTTCACGATAGATAACTCCGAAACCGACTATGAGCTAAGTATCGAGTATCGGGAGCTGGCGGAGCGCTTGGGCGTGGAGGATTATCGCGTGTGCCCTTGCATGAATGATGCGCATGAGTTTGCCAAAATGATAATATCGCTGGTGGAGGACAAACTCGCGCAAATTGATTCTATAGTGGAATCCGCGCTAGAGTCTATAGATTCTGGCAAATAGTGCCAAACAAGCGCGCCAAAGCGCAAAACCGCCCAAAGCGCCAAATCGCATAAATCACGCCAAAATAAATAAAAAGGAGAATCCACATGCTACCCATATCACCAAACGCACACAAAGCCGCCAGCCAAGCGACAAAGCCAAGCGACAACAAGCTAGCCAAACTTCTGCTAGGCGTTTTGCTAGCCTTTGGCGCGCTGTATCTAGGTGCTTGCAAAGATGAGGCAAGCGCAGAATCTAGCGCGCTGGATTCTAGTGAGCTTGATAAAAAGTCCTATGCTGGGCTAGAAGATGTATTTGCCGATACTAGCGACATCCGCACCAATGGCAAATATATGCTACTAGTCTTTGGCGCTAATGGCTGCAAGTATTGCGAGAATCTAAAAAATGACATCAAAAATGACGAGGGGCTAAAAGCCTATCTCAAAGAGCATTTTAGCTCGTATTATATCAACACAAGCTATCGCAAGATGCATCAATTTAGTGTGGGCGAGAAGGGCGCGATAAAAGACTATGCGCTTCCTACGCGAAAGCTTGCTGAAATCTATCGCATAGGACCTACGCCCACGCTTGTTTTTGCGACGAAAGAAGGTAAAACGATCATCGCCTATCCTAGCTACCTGCCGCCAAAGCAGCTAAAAGCGCTGCTGAGATTTGTCAATGAGGGCGCGTGGGAAAAAGCGGGCGATGATAATGCAAAGCTTCAGCAGGCATTGCAAACATATCTGCAAAATGAGGCATAATAAGGCAAGCGCCAAACAAACAAAAAGGGGTGCAAAAAAGGGCGCAAAGGCGCGCAAGCTAGATTCCAAGCTAGATTCTATGGGGCGCGCAGAATCTATAGGGAGCTAGAATCTAAAAGAGGCTAAAATAGAGTTTAAGATACTAGAATCTAGATTCTAGTATCTTAAAAGCCAGCAAATCACACAACAAAACGCAGAATCTAAACCACACCAAAGGGAGACACCATGCCAGCAAGCAACACAAACCACACACCAAACACTAGCCAATCACGCGCGAGCCAACCAAACGCCAGCGCCAACAAAAGCACCACCAAAAAAGGCTTCACCAGCTATTTTGCCACCTATGGCAAGGCATTTTATTCTTTTTGGGTGATTTTGCCGATGCTGTTTTTTTACGCGATTTCATGCGCGGTGGCGACTTTTATCGAAAACGATTATGGCAGTGTCGCCGCGCATACTATCGTGTATGGCTCGTGGTGGTTTGCGCTTTTGCATATTTATTTGGTGATAGCACTCATCGCTAGCTTTTTTCATATGCGCTCATGGAAGCGCAAAAAATACGCCTCTATGCTTTTGCACGCCTCTTTTATCGTCATCATCGTGGGCGCTGGCATCACGCGGTATTTTGGCAAAGAGGGGATGATATTTATTGAGGAGGGCAAAAGCAGCGATTTTTACTACTCTAATGACAACTTCATAAATATCGCAGCGCTCAATGATGAGTGGCAAAAAGATTTTGCCTTTATGCCAGCAAATATTAATATTTTTGGCACGCTTTTTTCACGCCCAAAGATTGATGATGAAGTAAGCATTTTTGGCAAAACGCTTAGTGTGAGATCGACTGATCTAGCGATGATGCGCGATGATGAGAATCCAAACAAAAATAAGCCTATGATTTTGCATATCGATGTAAGCTATAATGGCGAGACGAAGTCTATCGCGCTTGTGGGTGGCAATGGATTTTCAAACGAGCACGCGCCCGTGCGCGAAGAGATAGGCGGGATGAAGTTTAGTTTTCATTGGGGAAGTAGGCGCGTGGAGCTGCCTTTTGCGCTGCGACTGCTAGAGTTTGAGAAAAAAACCTATGCTGGCACGGACAATCCCTCCTCTTATGCCTCTGAAGTCGAAGTGCTAGATAGAGAAGGCAATATCATCAAACCCTTTAGAATCTATATGAATCATGTGCTGGATTTTGGCGGGTATAGATTCTATCAGAGCGATTATTATCAAAATGAGGAAAATGGCAAATATATAACCGTGCTTTCTGTCAATAATGACCCGGGCATGATACCTACATACATAGGCTATGCGATGCTGATGATTGGCGCGCTATGGCTGTTGTTTGACAAAAAGGGGCGATTTATGCAGTTAGCGAGATTTCTTTCAAAAGCGCAAGTGGCGCAAAAAAGCGCGCTGGCAGTCGTGCTGCTGGCTTCTAGCATGGGGCTAAAAAGCCTAGATGCTTTCCCGGTAAATGCCGCGCAAAACCAAAAGCCAAATATAGAGACGCACTCTAGCGAGCCGAGCGCTATTATAGATACTAAAGCGGATTCTGCCAAAGGTGCTAGGGGCGCAGAATCTAAAAAGGGCGCGCGAGGTGTGGAATCTAAAAACGCGGATTCTGCAAAAGCGGATCCTGCTTCAGATTCTGACGCTATCCAAGCGCCAAAAGGCTTAAGCGAGCAAGCCGCGCGCACATTGCAGCAAGCCCTGCAAGACGCGCAAACTTACCCCACGCAAATCGATCCTAGCCATATACAAGAGCGCTTCGAGCTTTTGCGCGAAAATTCCAAAGAGTTTGCCAAACGCCTAGCTAGAATCCAAATCCAAGACTATCAAGGCAGAATCATGCCGCTTGATACGATGGCCATGAATATCGTGCATAAAATTTATAAAAAAGACGGCTTCAAAGGGCTTGATAATACGCAAGTGATAATGGGGCTTATGGCGTTTCCGCAGGATTGGGCGACTATGCGACTTATCGATACCACCACGCCAAAACTCCGCGATATTTTAGGCTTGCCAAAAGGCGAGCGATATGCTTCAAGGATGGATATATACGACCCAATGCTTGATGAATCAAAGCTGCATAATTATTTCGCCGATACGATGCAAAAGGCAGAGAGCGAGTATAATGTATTTGACAAAGATATAAAAAGCGTGACAGAGCGCTTTGAGATTCTAAAAAGCGTGCAGAATCTGCTTTATTTTCGCGTGTTTCCAGATATCAAGACACAGCGCTGGTTTTCTGTAAGTGAGATCATGCGCGCGCATGCATTTGGCGAGATAAGCGATCAGCAGTATGAAGAGATGATAAAATCCATCGATCCTATCATGGGATTTTTGCTCTATGGGATAGTTGAAGGTGTTACGACAAACTCTTGGGAGAAGGCTATTGGCGCGCTAAAAGCGCTAGAAAACTATCAAATGCAAAATGGCGGGCAAAACTACCTAGATGAAAGCCATGTAAGCTGGGAGATATGGCTAAATCATTACAATATCTTTGAAAAGCTTACGATTCCTTATATTTTGCTGGGATTCCTAGGATTTGTGCTAGTGCTTGTGTATATTTATAAAGACAAGCCGATACCAAATCGCGCGTATCAGGTGTTTTTGGCTCTGGTGTCGCTGTGTGTGATAGCGCATACTTTTGGGCTAGGCGTGCGCTGGTATGTCTCTGGGCATGCGCCTTGGAGCAATGCGTATGAGTCGATGATTTATATCGCGTGGGCGTCTGGAATCGCTGGCGTGGTGTTTTTCAGGCATTTTATGCTGGCACTTTGTGCGACTAGCTTTTTGTCCGGGGTGAGCCTTTTTGTCGCGCATCTAGGCTATATGGAGCCACAGATCCAAAACCTCGTGCCCGTGCTTCAGTCATACTGGCTAAATATCCATGTCTCTGTTATCACTGCTGGCTATGGATTTTTGGGGCTTTGTTTTGTGCTTGGCGCGTTTGGGCTCATACTCTTTGCGCTTCGCAGCACAAACAAGCCACATATCGACAAAGCGATTCTGTCTGTGGGCGCTATCAATGAGATGAGTATGATTTTGGGGCTTTTTATGCTGACGGTTGGGAACTTCCTAGGTGCTATTTGGGCGAATGAGTCTTGGGGGCGCTACTGGGGCTGGGATGCCAAAGAGACTTGGGCGCTTATCTCTATCGGAATCTATGCCATAGTGCTGCACCTGCGATTTGTGGGCTTTAAAAATATGCCTTTTGTCTTTGCGGTGGGTAGCGTGCTAGCGTTTTATAGCATTTTGATGACTTATTTTGGCGTGAATTATTATCTCTCCGGCAAGCATTCTTACGCGTCTGGCGACCCGATGCCTATCCCTGTGGGGCTGTATATTTTTATCGCGCTTACTATCGCGCTTATCATCATCGCGCGATTTAAAGCAAAAACGCCGCTTGCAAAGGCAGGCGCGGAATCTAGTGTGCTTTTGGATTCTGGTGTAAATGTGGATTCTGACGCAAATGTGGATTTTGTAGAATCTAGCTCGCGTCCGCACGATGCGGATTCTGGCGCAAATGTAGATTCTAGCGCAGAATCTAGTTTTGGCGCGCCTTTAGATTCTCACAAATAGCAGGGGTTTGCTTGAAAAAGGCGCTTTTGTGGATAGGCTCATTTTGCACTAGCTTTTTGCTTTGCGCGCTTTTGCTTATTTTTACAAGCATTGGCAACAAGATTTTATCCACCTTCCTCCAAAGCGCGATAAACAAAGCCTACAACGCCCAAAGTCAAATCAGCGATTTACGCATAGGGCTAGGCAAACTGCAAGCCTCGCTGAAACTCGCGCAATCGCTAAACCTAGACATACAAGGCGTGTATAATTTCAAAGGTTTTGATATAAACGCGAGCCTTTCTATCGACAAAGCCGCACTTGATGCGGCAAAAAGTGCTAGAGATTCTAGCAGGGATTTTTCAAAAAACACAGATGAAACTATTTTCATAGGAAGCTATCGCTTGCATGGCAGCTATGATAGCTACACTATCACGCCTACAAAGCTAGCCACGCAAACGCCTTCAAGCACTTCGCAAGGCTCGCGAGACTTTTTACAAGCTTCACCACAAGCCCCTTTGCAAACTTTATCTCAAGCCCTTTCGCAAACTTTATGGCAAGATTTTGGTGCGCCCTCATTTGCGCTCATCGCAGAGGGAGGCTATCTCACGCTAAACGCTTATAAAGTAGAATCTAGCAACATCCCCCTAAACCTCATCGCGCGATTTTTGCGCCTAAGCATCGCGCCTCAAGGAGTGGCTAACATCATCGCAGATAAACGCGCGCTAGAATCCAGCACGCAAAACGCGCCAAAAACCGCGCAAAATCTAGCTATCAAAACACAAGGCGCGCCGATAAATTTCGACATAAAATACCAGCAAATCACCGCTGGCAAAGTGGCAGAATCTAGGAATATGCTAGGCGTTGTGGAGCTGGATTCTACCCAAGGCGTTTTATCCAACCAATCTAGCGCGCGCCAGCCAAACCAAAAGCTAGCGACAAACCAAAACGCTTCAAGCCAGATTCTGCCAAATCAGATTCTGCCAAAACAAATCCTTTTGCAAGGCAGCGCGCAAAATGACGCGCCATTTTATATATTGCTAGGCGTAAAAACGCAGAATCTAGCTGGCGAGCCCACCACCGCGCATTTTGGCAGGCTAGCGATTGAGGGCGATATGAGCGCTAAGCGCATCGCATACATGCTAGATATACAGGATTTAGAAGCGTTTGGCAGGGTGTTTGGGCTAGAGTTTGTCGGCTCGATGCTGCTTAGTGGCACTATCGAGGATAATGATGGGCTAAAGATTAGTGCGCAGAGCGAGTCTTTTGGCGGCGTGGCTAGGGTGAGTATGGAGGGTGAGACGATAAGTTTTGGCGGTGAGGATTTATCGCTTACGCAGATTCTGGGCGCGCTGCAAATGCCAAGGATCGCCGATGCGCGCGTGAATCTGCAAGGCATCTACAACCTAGCCTTTCACAAAGGCTCACTCACTGCGCAAAGCCCTAGCGTCTCGCTAATGCTAGATAGTGAGAATCTAGGGCTAGAGGGCTTCGTCGCGCATGAGTGGGCGCAGGATACTTGGGGTGTGGGCGCGGATACCAGCGCGCCTTTGGCGCAGGCGCAGCTGGAGGGCAGTATCGATGGCGCGCGCATAGATGCGCAAATCACGCTAAAATCCGCCACGCAAACGCTTCAAAGTAGCGCTTGTCGCATCGATCTAAGCGCGCAGACGCTGGATTTGCGCCTGCTAGAGCCAGCTATTCGCATTAGCGGCAAATTTAGCGATTTATCCACGCGCCAAGAAGGGCAAGATACAGGCACGCAAAATATCGATTTGCAGAATATAGATTTATATGGCGTGGATTTAGGCACAGATTTGCCAAACGAGGATTTAAGCGGCACAGATTCTTGGTAGCATGGTTTTAGCGTGGATTTTTGATAGCGCGAATTTGTGGCAGCGTGGATTCTTGATAGCGCAAATTTGTAGAATGTGGATTTTGCAAAATGCAGTTTTGCAGATAAATTTGCATAGCATGGATTTAATCTTAGATTCACGCGAACTAGATATGCGAGATTTTGATTCACAAAACACAAAATCACAAAATAGATTCTAATACGCAACAACCAAACTTCCAGCAATCCGCCACACCCCTCCCCCTCCACCATAATTTTAGATTTTGATGTTCTCAAATAAATTAATCAGTTTATTTTCCAAGCAAGCACAGCGGCATCGCGCACGCAAAATTAGCACTAACATTAGCGGCAAAAAGTGAGCGCCACCATCGCCAAACTCCTAGAATCTGCGACAAATGACAAGCTACCAAACACCAAAGAAATGCGCTAAAGGAAGTGCGCTAAAGACAAAAGTCAAAGCCCGCATAAACCCACATACATAAAACAAGTTCTCTCCAAAATGCAAAAGATGTCACAACAACAAACATATATGGGGATTATATATGAGCTTTTATTGATTTCTAAGGGGGGGGGGGGGGAAGAATCTTTTTAAAAAGGCTAAATACAAAATGAGTGGCAACATTTTACGACACATCATCATTCAAGCTGGCGGTAAAGGCACGAGGTTAGAAGGACTTACCAAAAATAAGCCAAAATGCCTTGTGCCATTTGAAAATCTCCCCATTATTTTTCATCTTTTTGCGCGCTTCCCGCACGCGCATTTCACAATCATCGCTGACTACAAAATAGAAGTTCTCACAAAATACCTCGCAATCTTTGCCACGCAATATAATTACTCCATAATCCACGCGCAAAATGAGGGGACAATCTCTGGGATAAAAGAGGCAATTGCGCCTTTTAGCGATAATGAGCCTTTTATGCTTATCTGGTGTGATTTGATTTTGTCAAGCGATTTTGAGATTCCGCCACTAAATCAAAATTATATTGGAATCTCGCAAAGCTTTGAGTGTCGCTGGAGCTATGTAAATGGTGAGTGCAAAAAAGAGCCAAGCGTGCAAAATGGCATAGCGGGACTTTTTATCTTTAAAAATAAACTTGAGTTAAAAAATATTGCAGAATCTGGTGCGTTTGTGCGATGGTGTCAGATTCAAAAAATCCCTTTTACGCCCCTGCCACTTGTAAATTGCAAAGAAATTGGCACGCTTTTAAGCTACAGCGATAATAATCCAACGCCCATTTGCCGCCCATTTAATCACATAGAGTTTAGAGGTAATGAAGTTATCAAAACGCCTCTAAATACGCAAGGGGCGCAAATAGCGCAAAAAGAAATTGCGTGGTATAAATTTGTGCAAGCAAAAGGCTTTGAAAAAATCCCGCAGATTCTAAGTTTTGAGCCCCTTACAATGAAGCGCGTGCAGGGAAAAAATATCTTTGAGTATGATTGTTTATTGCCATCACAGCGCAAGGAGATTCTAAAAGAAATCCTAGATTCCCTCTTAGAGCTTCATAATCTAGCCCCAAAAATCCCCGCAAATATGCAAGATGTGATGCAAACTTATATCACAAAAACTTTTGAGCGGATAGAAAAGGTGCGCTCGCTTGTGCCATTTGCAGAAAATGAGTTTATCAAAATCAACGGGCAGTATTATAAAAACATTCTTTTTGATAAGCAAAAAATTATTGATAAGATTCTCACTTTCGCGCCGAGTGAGTTTTGCGTGATACATGGGGATTGCACTTTTTCAAATATCCTTTTTGACACCTTTAATATGCGCGCGATTTTAATCGACCCGCGAGGCTATTTTGGGGAAAGCCAGATTTTTGGCGATGCGGATTACGACTATAGCAAGGTGTATTACTCGCTAAATGGGGATTACGACCAGTTTAATCGCAAGAAATTTACCCTTGTAATAAAAGAAAATGAAGTGGATTTTGCCATTAAATCAAGCGCGTGGCAGGATTGCGAGGAGTGGTTTTTTGAGTATTTGCAAATAAGGGGCGAGCGCGTAAATAGGGAGAAAATAGCGCTTTTGCATGCCCTTATTTGGCTTGGGCTTAGCACTTATGCGTGGGAGGATTATGATTCTATTTGCGGGGCGTTTTATAATGGGATTATCAAGCTAAGGGGGATTTTATGAGTGGGAAATCTTTGGATTCTAGCGTGCTTAGATTATCCAGCCTGCCTAAAACTTAGCTTTTTGATATTGATGGCACGCTTGTAAAACATAAAAGCAAGCATGATGGCTTTTTGGAAGGTAGCGAGGAACTTTTGCCCGGCGTGAAAGAATTTTTTGAAAATCTGCCAAGTGAAGATATTGTGATTTTACTCACAGCGCGGAAAAACTCGCAGATTCCAGTACTTGCAAAATTTTTGCAAGAAAATAATATTAGATTTAATCATATTTTACCAAATTTGCCTATGGGCGAGCGGATTTTGATAAATGACTGCAAGCCCCCAAATGAAAAAAATAAGGGCGGGCTAAAAACTGCGTATGCGATAAATACAAAGCGCGATGAGGGAATAAGATTTGGTTTAGAGATTGATAAGGAAATGTAAAAATGAAATTTAAAGATATAGAGCCGCTATTGCAAAAAGATAGATTCTATTTTGCTAGCCCCTGTGGTTTGGGGGATACTTATTTTCTTTGCGCACTCAAAAATGCATTAGAAAACAAGCTTAATGGAAAGATTATTTTTATTATTCAAGAAAGCCATATTCCCGTGCTTGAGCTTTTTAATAACGCTGATTTTATCGCGATTGAAAATGAAGAATTTAAAAATAATATCGATCTTCTTAAAATTTTTTCTTTTTGCAAGAGTATTCCGATGCTTGGCAAAGTATATCCCGCCCATCCAAGCCGCCTAAATAAACAAGATATTATAAAAGATTCTTTAATAAAAATGTATGAAAGATTGTTTGACTTGCCCGATAATTACAAAATGGATTTTCCAACAAATCTGCCATCTTTAAATCCAAAATTAAAAGCAAGATTGGAACAAATAGCGCCATTAGAAAAAATAGTTTTTTATTTACCCGAAGCAAACAGCATGGAATCCTTGCCTCAATATATTTTTACTAGAGATATGGAGACATTACAAAAAGAAGGCTACAAAATAATAATCAATACAACAAAGCATGATTATAGCTACGGAGGAACATATAATCTTGATTTAAGCTTAAAAGATGCAATTGCTGTCGCATTAAATGTAGGCAAGGTTATTTCTATGCGCTCTGGCTTCTGTGATTTGGTAGCTTATAGTGTAAAAAATCTGCGCATCTATTATCCATCTGGCAATTTAGAATTCACTTCCGTATCGACAAATAAAATCAGTCGCAATGTAGAAGAAATCGTATTTCCAACATCATTAGAGGCAAAATATTTGCCATATCAAATCGGCAATCTTTTGCTTGCCTACCAGCACAGAAAAATATCATTTTTTAAACTCTTAAGAAAAACCTATAAGGCCTACAAGCAACCTTTAAACACGCAACCAACAAATTACCCTGTAGAATTTATGGAATCCATTCCTTGCAAACTTGGTTTAGCCTTTATAGAAAATAATGGTAATCTCGTGCGTTTTGGTATTTTAGCTTTTGTGCTAAGATTTTGCGCGATAAAAAATCATAAGTTTTTTATCAGAAAAAAACTAAAATATCTCCAAAATAGTTCAACTTTTCCAATTTAATTTTACTAAAGTAATATGTATGGCAAAAAGTAAAATATATTATAAATAAATTTTACGAAGAAGGAAGAGTAAAATCCCACTTTAAGGGATAAATGCAAAATGTAGCCATATTAAAAACTATATAAATAATATCAATTTTAGATAAAACCAAACAACAAGACAGCACATTAGACTTATTTGAAGGTCACAATAGTTTGCTAAATAATAATAAAGTTAATCATGTCGATGTTTTCAAAAGCGTGACAGAGCGCTTTGAGATTCTAAAAAGCGTGCAGAATCTGCTTTATTTTCGCGTGTTTCCAGATATCAAGACACAGCGCTGGTTTTCTGTAAGTGAGATCATGCGCGCGCATGCATTTGGCGAGATAAGCGATCAGCAGTATGAAGAGATGATAAAATCCATCGATCCTATCATGGGATTTTTGCTCTATGGGATAGTTGAAGGTGTTACGACAAACTCTTGGGAGAAGGCTATTGGCGCGCTAAAAGCGCTAGAAAACTATACAAATGCAAAAACTAGATTTATGCCTGCTAAAGCCATCTATTCGCATCAGCAGAAAATTCAGAGATCTATTTGCGCAGCAAGGAAGTCAAAAGGATAAACCCGCGAAACTGTGACTCATAAAATATAGCAAATTTGAATCAAAAGCTGTTTTTCAAATCGCTTAAAAATCTTTCGCAAATCGATAAAAATGATTGGTTGGTCCATGCCCTTTGCCTAGCTCGAGCGAGTGCAAAATCGCGCCAAAGATGTATTCTTTTGCTTTTTGTATGGCTTGCGCACGCGGGAGGCCGAGCGCTAGGTTTGAAGCGATAGCGCTGCTTAGCGTGCAGCCTGTGCCATGTGTGTTTTTCGTGCGGATTCTAGGCGATGCAAACACGCTAAAATCCACGCCATCAAAAAAGACATCGTTTGCACCCATGCCTGCACTAGAATCTAAATTTGCAGAATCCGCCACGCAAACGCTAGATTCTGCCACACCAGAATCCACTGCGCGCACGCCAGAATCCAAATTCGCAGAATCCACCACGCCTGCGCTAGAATCTGCACCGCCATCGCCAGCCTCACCACTATGCCCGCCTTTGACGAGCACGCTTTTTGCGCCCATTTTATGAAGCACGCGCGCCGCCTCTTTCATATCATCAAGGCTTTTTATCGCAAATCCACAAAGCTCGCTAGCCTCGGGGATGTTTGGCGTCAGCACATCGGCAAATGGCAAGATGAGCTCGGCAAACGCCAGCCGCTCGCTTTTTGGCATGAGCGGGAATCCATTTTTGGCAAACATCACCGGATCGATGACAATATTTTGGGGCTTGTATCGCTCAAAATTCTGCGCCACAGCATCCATGATGCGCCTAGAGCCGAGCATGCCGACTTTGGTAGCCATCGGCGGGATGTCTTCAAACACCGCTTCAAACTGCTCGAAAATGCACTCCACCGGCACATCAAAGCTACTTATCACGCGCGCGGTATTCTCCGCCACCACGCTCAAAACCACACTCATCCCATAAAGCCCATGCGCGCCAAAGGTTTTGAGATCCGCCTGCATCCCAGCCCCGCCGCTGCAATCACTCCCGGCAACGCTCAAAATAGGAATAGCGCGCGTGGTTTGCGCGGGTATAATATGGGGGGTAGTATGCGCGTTGCGTGCGTTATGCGCGGGCTTAGATTCTGACTCCATAGAAGTTTTTGCCTCCGCAGAATCCGCTTTTTTAGATTCTGCATTTTTAGATTCTAGATTATATTTTGCGCCCATTTAGATTCTCCTTAGATTTTTAGATTCTGCTTTTAAATTTCACGCCGCATTATAGCGATTATTCGCGCGATTTTTATTTGCTTATGCGCTAAAGCCAGCGACTAGAATCTAGCGCGCGTTTAGCCTCGCAATATCGCGATATTTAATCTTTTTGGCTTTAATACATTTTGCAATCACAAATCACAACAAGGATTTTTATGCAAGCATCACAGCAAAAAGCGCAAAAATGCGTGCTCATCATCACCGATGGTATCGGCTACAAGCCAGATTCTCCTTACAATGCCTTCACACAGGCAAAAAAGCCCACTTATGATTGGCTGTTTGAAAATGTGCCTTATAGCCTCATCCACACTTATGGCGAGAGCGTGGGGCTGCCGCACGGGCAGATGGGAAACTCGGAGGTGGGGCATATGAGTATCGGCTCTGGGCGCGTGCTGTATCAAGACCTAGTGCGTATCTCGCTGGCGGTGGATTCTGGCGAGCTGGCGGCACACCCGCTGCTAGCAGACATCGCCACAAACGCGCGCGATATTCATCTGCTAGGGCTTATGAGCGATGGCGGCGTGCATTCGCACATCTCGCATACTATCGCGCTGGCTAGGATAATGCGCGATAAAGGCAAGCGCGTGTTTTTACATCTCATTACCGATGGGCGCGATGTGTTGCCAACCTCCGCGCCAGAATACCTAGCACAAATCGAAGCACTCTGCGCAGAATCTAGCGACACTAGCAATGCTGGCGACACAAAAGGCGCGCAAGGCGAGGGCGCAAAGGGCGACATAAGCATCGCCAGCATTTGCGGGCGGTATTATGCGATGGATCGCGACAAGCGCTGGGATAGAATCCAAGAAGCATATAACATGCTAGCAAACGCCACGCCAGCCACGAGCCTAAGCCCAAGAGACTACATCGCCAAATCCTACGCAGAAAATATCACCGATGAGTTTATCAAGCCCGCGGTTTTTGGCGCGTTTGCAGAATCTGGCGGGTTTGATGAAAATGATGGGCTTATTATGAGTAATTTCCGCTCCGATAGAGCGCGCGAGATCATCGAGGCACTTGGCGCGCAGGATTTTACGCATTTCGCGCGTCCGAAGCGATTTTCTCATATCATCACGATGTGCGAGTATGATGAGCGCTTCACCTACCCCATACTTTTCACCAAGCAAAAGCCCCAAAATACGCTAGGTGAGGTGCTTTCGCGCGCACACAAAAGACAGGCACACATCGCAGAGACAGAGAAATACGCGCATGTGACATTTTTTTTCAATGGTGGCGTGGAGGAGCCGCTCGAGGGCGAGACGCGCGTGCTTATCCCCTCGCCAAAAGTGGCGACTTATGATCTGAAGCCCGAGATGAGCGCGCCAGAAGTGGGCGATGCGGTGCGCGCGGCGATGAAAGATGGCATCGATTTTGTCGTGGTGAATTTCGCAAATGGTGATATGGTGGGACACACAGGCAAGCTTGATGCGGCGATAAAGGCGGTGGAGGCAGTGGATAGCGAGCTAGGCAAGATATTTGCGCTGGCGCGAGAGCTGGGCTATGCGGTGGTGCTGACAAGCGATCATGGCAACTGCGAAGCGATGCAAAATGAAAAGGGCGAGATTTTGACAAATCACACTGTGGGCGATGTGTGGTGCTTTGTGATGGCAGAAGGTGTGAAAAGCGTGGATTCTGGCGCGCTGAATAATGTAGCACCAAGTGTGCTAAAAATCATGGGGCTAGAAATCCCGCAAGAAATGGATAAACCGCTGGTGTAGATTCTGCTGGAATCTTTGGCGGATTCTTTTCTGAATTTGGCTAGATTCTAGCGACTTTGGCGAGAATCTAGATTTTGCAAATTAGCATCATAAACTCACTTTATATATTGTTTTAGCGATTGGATGAAATGATTTGCATCTCCGAAATAATTAGGATAAGCCTTTTTTAGTTTGCGAATGCTTTCGATATCCACCAAAACAGCATTTATATCGCTATTTTGCTCCATCATCTCATAAAACAAACTAGCCTCTTCAAGGTTATTTTTGTGAAAAGTCGTATAGCTAACCACGCCTTGCTTAAAATCAAGCCAAATCACACAATACAAATTTTTCTCTTTTGTATTGATAGCGCTTAGAGCCAGATTCACACCACCAAGCAAGCTTAAAATCTGATGCGTTTTATCTAAGCCGATGAGCTCTTTTATCTCTTCATCACTTGCTTCATTATGCAAGATTTTAGACGCTAGGTAAAAAAACCTTTTATGCTCGCGCTCGCCTTGTCCTAGCTTCAGATTGGACTCGCTAATCAGAGAAAAAATCTCAACCGCAGTAGCCCAATAATGCTGCGGCAAGCTTCTTATTTGAAACTCGATTCTATAGCCTTTGAGCGCGTCCTTGCCCTTTGCATACTCAAAAACGATATGAAAACTCCTATATCCATCAGGCTTAGGATTTGTAATATAATCATCGATTTTTATGATTTTTAGGGCTCTTTTGTTGTTATCATAAAGCTCGATGATTTTTTGTGCGTAATTTTTGGTTTTTTGCATATCGCCAAAAACCGCCCTGACACCTCCAATATCTTGCATCCTATCAAGCCCCATAGCAGAAAATCTCTGCAATTTTGCTCTAATCGAGCTTAGCCTTTTGAGGCGTCTTGCGATAAATAGAGGCTTTGGCGTTTTGTCTTTGATAGTGTTGATAAGCGTGTTTGTGACTAAAATATGAGTGTTTCTATAAGTATTTAAAATAGCGATATCATCTGCGTTTTCATTATTTTTTTTGATATTTTCACCTATTTTGCGTATTTTTGTTTTTGAGATTTTATCCATCGCCTGCCTTTATAGGTTCAAATGACGCAATTTATACCAAAAAAATCAGCAATATACAATTAAGTTTATTTGAGGGTTTTTGAGTTTTGTAAGGCAATAAGGTAAGGGGTAAGGTAAGTTTGTATATTTATAGCCTATCCCAAAGTGGATAGGCTATAAATCTAAAGCAGCCTAGAATTTATACGCATACGACAGCATTATGGTGCTGCTTGGTGTGGTGGAGATTTCAAAGAGATTGGCTCTTACGCCACCTGCTTCATTTACCCCATTGCTTTCGTTTGCTGCCGTTTTGTCATTTGTATATCCTCTATACAAATAGCTTAGGAAAAACTGATGATGCACTTTGTAGAAATAATGGATTCCAATCCCTGAAGTCCAAGTAAATTTACTATAGCTTGGGAATGTTGTGCCCCTTGTCCTACTGCTATCTGTAATATCCACGCTTTGCCCTACAAACGAAGTCCCTTCAAATCCCACGCTTAGGTGTGCCCCAAAGTTGTGGTCGCCTTTGTAGATAAAGTCATAAAGATAGCTGGCTTCTAGTCCATATTGCAGGGCATGGATGCTAGTATCAAATGTCAGAGTCCCATTGCTGATTGTTGCCAGCTCATCAAACTTTGTTCCATAATAACTATATCCCACATAGCCCTTGAATCTAAAGCCCGCGTTTTGTGCGTAATACCACTGCCAGCCTAAATCTATATTTACAGGAAAAGCTGTAAAACTTTTTTCTTGGCTGCCTATATTATCAGAACCGTTTACTGTGCTAAATGGCGGAATCCAATTTTCTCCAAACGCCAAACCAACGCTACCACCAATAAAACATCCTGTGCTTGCATGCTGCCCTTTGCAGAATCCAAATGCGCCGCTTTTATCAACGACTGCATTTTTAGATTCTGCTTTTGCGTTATCCTTTGAGCTTTGCCCCGCTTTTAGCTTCTCATTTTTCTGCTTTAGCTCTAGCAGCTGATTTTCTTTTTCTAGCGCGTCTATTTCAGCCTGCATATCTTTCGTGCTTTGTGCCTCATCTGCGTGCAAACTTGCCATGCCAAGAAGCCCAACCAAACTCACCGCTCCAAAAACTTTGAAAACCCTAGAAATGCTTTTTGCAGAAACTCTTTTTGCGTTCATTTTCGTCCTTTGTGTTATTTTTATCGCTTTGGCTTTGCGCGAGTTTTGGATTTGCAAATCTAGATTCTGCGTTTTTGCATCGCGATTTTGCATCGCGCTAAACGCATCATTTTGCATCCGCTCTAAACCTCGATGACAAGCCAAATCCGAAGTGCCAAGATAACAAAAATGGGGGGGGGGGGGTCAATATATTGAGCCAAAAACCGCGTGAAATTTTATGCAATCATTACGATATGAAACATTTTTGGTGTAAATTCGCATAAAATCGCAGAATCTGAAGCGAAATTGAAAGGGGAAAATAAAGAAAATTTTAAGCTAAATCCAAAGTAGAATCCAAAATAGAATCTAAGGCGAAATCTGAAAAAGTTTAAGCCAAAAAAGTGTAAGGATTTTTAGCCAGATAAAACCTTGCACGAAGCATAAATCCAGATTCTAGATTCTAGTGATTTTATTGAGATGTGTGCTTGCGTGAATATTTTTGGTTTTATTGAGATGTGTGCTTGTGCGGAGATTTAATGCGATTGAAAATTTGCTTTGCAAATTTTGGATTCTGCATAAATTCCGCGATGCAAAATCTATGCAGAATCTAGGTTCGGCGCTACCGCGCCTTTTATCTCAATTTAATTTACCCAAAAATCCTTGCGGATTTTTGGGTCACTAAAAAAGTTTATTACCCGCGAGATTTTAATAGATTGCCTCACAACTGTGTTGCTCGCAAAGCGCAAGCTTCTTTAGTAATGACAAAGGGGGTTGCGAGGCGCTGGGGCGTTCTTATCTAAAATAACTAAAAATCCTTACGGATTTTTGATTCTTTGGATTGCTTCGGATTCGCAGAATCCTCGCAATGACGAATTGAGATTTTTTGTTGTGCGAGATTTGAATTCTGGGATTTTGGCATCCTAGAATCTTAGCTATCAGAATTTAGAATTGGCAATTTGAATTTCTAAATCCCCAGAATCTACAACTAGAATCTAAGTTTGCGCTTCGTGCGAATTTTTAGAATCTAGGTTTGCGCTGGCGCGCCACATTATTCTAAAAATTTTAAAATTTGCGCTAAAACGCAAAAAGAGGCGCGAAAGCAAAAAGTATTTAGAGAAAGTATAAAAGTATTTAGACATTGTGTCTATAATTGCGCCAGATGAATGTTTGGCAGTGCCAAATGCGATGCCAAAGCGCAGGGCGACACCTTGCATTAAGCGCATTTGCCAAGCAATATTTAGCGATAAATGCGCTTTGCGCGCGCAATCCCAGCCAAACCACAAACCCCAACAAAAAGGCAGAAAAATGCAAGCAACACAACAAACAACCCAGAATCCAGCATCTGCAAACAACAAAGCAGAATCCAAAAACGCCGCCTACGCCTACCGCCCTTCAAGCAAGCTCACGCTTTTTTGCGGGCCTTGCGTGATAGAAAGCGAGGAGCAGATAAGACGCATCGCCGAAGGACTAGCGCCGCTTGCCAATGATGCGCGCATAGATTTTTATTTCAAAGCGAGCTTTGATAAGGCAAATCGCACGAGTCTCGATGGCTATCGGGGTCCGGGCATCGATGAGGGGCTGAAAGTCCTAGAATCTATCAAGCGCGAGTTTGGCTACAAGCTGATAACCGACATCCATGAGAGCCACCAAGCAGCGCAGCTCGCGGAAGTCGTCGATGTGATACAGATTCCGGCGTTTCTCTGCCGCCAGACAGATCTCATCGTGGCGGTCGCGCAGACAAAGGCGATGATAAATATCAAAAAGGGGCAGTTTATGAACCCCAAAGATATGCGCTACAGCGCGCTAAAAGCGATAAAAACGCGCGGCGGCGAGGAGGCGAGCTATGATGAGTCGCTGAAATATCGCGTGTGTCTGACGGAGCGCGGCGCTAGCTTTGGCTATGGGAATCTGGTGGTGGATATGCGCTCGCTGGTGATTATGCGCGAGTTTGCGCCGGTGATTTTTGATGTGACGCATAGCGTGCAGATGCCCGGAGCCGGCGGGGGCAAAAGCGGCGGGGATTCTAGCTTCGCGCCTTATCTTGCGCGCGCGGCGGCGGCGGTGGGCGTGGATGGGCTTTTCATCGAGACGCATTATGATCCGAGCAATGCGCTAAGCGATGGCCCAAATATGATCCCGCTGGCGGATTTGCCGGCACTTTTTGAGCAGATTTTCGCGATACGCGAGGCACTGGGGAAGCAGTGCTGGTTTTTAGACCCTTAGCCTTTAGATTCTGCTCCTTGGTAAATACTTTTTGTGACAACAAGGCTTCATTATTTGCTTGATAATTTTACATTTATGGCTTCTTGCGTTTTCGTTTGGCTTAAAGCGTTTTTGGCAAATCTAGGGTATAATGCGCTTTTTGTGTCAAATTAAACGCTTGTCAAGTTATTTAAGTCCAAACTAGAATCCAGCAAGCTAGCGCAAACCAAAACCAAAGCCCAAAAGGCGAACCCAAAAAGCGACAACGCAACGCCAAAGCAAGCAACGCTAAAAGCAACAAAACCAAAGGCAACCCGCCAAACCCCGCTATTAACGAGCAAAGGAGCATTTGTGCTGTATTATCTGTATTCCCACTTTGATATCAATATTTTCAAATATCTGACTTTCCGCGCCGGGATAAGCTTTTTTTTAGCGTTTTTGATATGTGTGTTTGTGATGCCTCGATTTATCCTCTGGGCAAAAGCGCGCAAGGCAAACCAGCCCATCTCTACCTTCGTCCCAGCGCATCAAAGCAAGGGCAACACCCCCACCATGGGCGGCAGCGTCTTCATCGCGAGTGCTGTCATCGCCTCGCTGCTTTGCGTGCAGCTTAGCAACCTTTTTGCCCTGCTTGGCATTGCGACGATTGTTATCTTCGGGCTTATTGGCATGCGCGATGACTATATGAAAATCTCGCGCAAGTCAAACGCCGGCATGAGCGCGCGCGCAAAAATGCTTTTGCTGCTTGTTAGCGCGCTTGGCATTAGCCTCGCATTGCACTATGGCGCGGGGCTTAGCTCAGATTTTTACATACCTTTTGTGAAAAAGCCGCTGTTTTTGCTAAGCGATTATCCTATCCTTATGATTGCGTTTTGGATTCTGGTGTTTCTAGCGACTAGCAATGCGGTAAATATCACCGATGGGCTGGATGGCTTGGCGAGCGTGCCTAGTATCTGCGCGATTTTCACGCTGTGTGTGTTTGTGTATCTCTCCGGCAATGCCGAGCTTGGCAAATATCTCTTTTTGCCGATGGTAAATGCCGGCGAGCTCATGGTAGTGGGCGTAGCGCTCATGGGCGCGCTGCTAGGTTTTCTGTGGTATAACTGCCACCCGGCGCAAGTTTTCATGGGCGATAGCGGGAGTCTCGGCGTGGGCGGTTTCATGGCGTATATGGCTATCGTGTCAAACAATGAAGTGCTGCTGCTTATAATTGGGCTTATTTTTGTGATAGAGACGCTGTCTGTAATGCTGCAAATCGGCAGCTACAAAACACGCAAAAAGCGCATCTTTCTTATGGCGCCTATTCATCATCATTTCGAGCAAAAAGGCTGGGCGGAAAACAAAATCATCGTCCGATTTTGGATAATCGCTATCCTTAGTAATATCGTAGCGCTTCTAAGCATTAAGGTGCGGTAAGGCGCTTTGGTGGCGGATTTGCGCGGGGTTTTGGCGTTTTGGCTGGCGTTTTGGCGATTTGACAGGGGCGCGAAATAAAAAGCGAGTAAAAATAGGTGAAAAGTAGGCAAGATGGATTCTAGATTTTTAAAAGCATTTTCACGCATAAGCATTCTAGGCTATGGTGTCACGACAAAGCCAATCGTGGCATTTCTAAACGCGCATGGCGTGGCGTGTGATATCTATGATGATGCGTTTGTGGAGGCTAAAAGCGCGGAGTTTGGCGCGGGCATGGAATCTAAAAACGCCAGCGCGGATTCTGGCGCAGAATCTAAAAATGCAAAAGTGGATTCTGGTGCTTTAGATTCTAGCACGCGCAATACTTTTGCGCCCTCAAGCGCATTTGATGCAAACCACTCAAAGCTAGAAATCATAAGCCCCGGAATCCCGCCGGCACACAAATATTTCTCCAAAGCAAAACATATCATCAGCGAATATGATTTTGTCTGGAATCTGCTAGATGAAAGCCTATCAAGCGCGCAGAACCCAGCGCATGCAAAAATCACCAATAGCGCAGGCAACGCAAACGCCGCAGATTCTAGCGCAGAATCCATCCTATCCACCATCCCAATGATTTGGATAAGCGGGACCAATGGCAAAACCACCACGACACAAATGCTAACCTTCCTACTCGAGCGCTTCGGCGCGCAAGCAGGCGGCAACATCGGCACGCCACTCATCCACCTAGCACAAAATCGCGCGAAAATCTGGGTGCTAGAGACGAGCTCATTTGCCATGCACTACACGCACCGCGCGCGCCCGCAGGTGTATCTGCTGCTACCGCTAAGCCCCGATCATATCAGCTGGCATGGCGGGTTTGATGGCTATGTGCGCGACAAACTTAGTGTGCTTGCGCGCATGGATAGCGACTCTTTCGCGCTTTTGCCACATGATTTGCGCGAGCATCCCCTCGTGCGCGCGTATGTAGAATCTAGCAAATCTGATAAATCTAGCGCGCGCGCAGAATCTAGCACGCCTAGCAAATATGCAGAATCCGCCGCGCCCGGCAAATCTATCGCGCCCGGCAAATCCGGCGGCAAGGCGATTTTTTACAAAGATTCTGGCGATTTATGCGAATTTTTGGGCGTGGAGAAATCCGCGCTAAAATTTGGCGAGCCATTTTTGCTAGATGCGCTAGTCGCACTTTGTGGCGTGCGATTTATCGCACAAACTGCGGCGTTTGCGAGGCTTGGCGCACCTGCTAGCGCGCTAGAGCCAAGCGCATTGTGCGCGCATCTAAACAGCTTCACTATCGGCGCGCATCGCATCGAGGAGTTTTTCGAGCTGGATGCGCTGGGGCGCAAGTGGCTTTGGGTGGATGACTCCAAGGGCACAAATGTCGATGCGACGCTGCAGGCTATCAAGCGCTACAAGGACAGGGCGCTTTTTTTGATTCTAGGTGGTGATGATAAGGGGGCCGATTGCGAGGAGATATTTTTGCTGCTAGCTCACATCGCAAAAAGCGCAGAATCCAAAGGCGTGCATAAGGGCGTGCAGATTTTCACCATAGGGAGCAATGAGGAAAAATTGCTAAAATTAGCCAAAAAGCATGGCATAAAAGCTAGCGCATGCCAAACGCTAAAAGTGGCGGTAAATGCGATAAAATCCGCACGAGGCGCGCTAGAAAAAGCAGAATCTAAAGCAAAATCTAAAAAGGCGGATTCTTTGGATTCTGGCGTTTTGGATTCTAGCGTGGATTTTGCAAAAGCGGATTCTGCCAAAATAGATTCTGGTAGTTTAGATTCTAGCGATTTGGCAAGCGGCGTTTTGGATTCTAGCGACTTTGTGGGGCTATTATCACCAGCGGCGGCGAGTTTGGATCAATTCTCCTCCTATAAAGAAAGGGGCGATCTTTTCAAAAAATACGCCACACAAACGCAACGCTAGCACGCCAAACACAACACAAGCGACACAGGCAATAAATGCGAGCAAAACCAAAAGCATAAGGAAAAATCATGAGTGAAAGCTATCAGCCAAAAGAGATAGAAACAAAGATTTATGAGATTTGCAAAAACAGAGGGTATTTTGAGATAAATGGCAACGCGCGCAAGGGCGCAAAAGCCAACCACCAAGACGCCAACGCAGAATCTAAAAAAACGGATTCTACCAACAATGCCAGCGCAGAATCTAAAAACCGCTATTTTAGCATCATCATGCCACCGCCAAATGTCACAGGCGTGCTGCATATCGGGCATGCGCTCACTTTCACACTCCAAGACATCATCGTGCGATACAAGCGCATGCGCGGATTTGTCACGCTCTATCAGCCCGGGCTCGATCACGCCGGCATCGCCACGCAAAACATCGTCGAAAAACAGCTCCTAGCGCAAGGTATCCACAAAGAAGACATCGGGCGCGAGGCGTTTATAGAGAAAGTCTGGCAGTGGAAAGAAGAATCCGGCGGCAAGATTCTCGAGCAAATGCAAGCGCTTGGTGTGAGCGCTGCGTGGTCGCGCACGCGCTTTACTATGGATAAAGGACTCGCACAAGCGGTGCGCGAGGCGTTTGTGGCGTGGTATGAGCGCGGGCTTATCGCGCAGGGCGATTATATGGTGAATTGGTGCACGCATGATGGCGCGCTAAGCGATATCGAGGTGGAGTATCACGAGCAGGCTACAAACCTCTACTATCTGCGGTATTTTCTCGCGCCAGAATCTAGCGCGCAAGATTCTAGTGTAGAATCCAAAAATGCAGAATCCAGCCCAGAATCCAAAAACGCAGAATCCAGCGACTACCTCATCGTAGCCACCACGCGCCCAGAGACATTTTTTGGCGACACAGCGGTGATGGTAAATCCAGCGGATTCTCGATACAGCCACCTCATCGGGCGCAAGGTGCGCTTGCCTTTGCTTGATAGAGAGATACCTATCATCGCCGATGATTCGGTGGATATGGAGTTTGGTAGCGGCGTGGTGAAAGTCACGCCAGCGCACGATACCAACGACTATGAAGTCGGCAAGCGCCACAACCTAGAATCCATCATCATCTTTGATGAAAAAGGCGTGCTAAACGCGCATGCAGGCGCATTTGCAGGGCAAGAGCGACTTGAGGCGCGCGAGCGCATCATAAGCGCGCTAGAAAAAATCGGCGCACTAGAAAAGATAGAGCCCTACACCAACCAAGTCGGCAAATGCTACCGCTGCGGCAACATCATCGAGCCCTATATCTCAAAGCAATGGTTTGTGGATAAAAAAATCGCAGATAGCACCATAAAGCGCGTGAATGAGGGTGAGAGCAGATTCCACCCAAGCCTTTGGCTCAACAATTTCAACGCATGGATGCGCGAACTGCGCCCGTGGTGTATCTCGCGCCAGCTGTGGTGGGGGCATCGGATTCCGGTGTGGAATTGTGAATGCGGGCATCAATTCGCCTCCACCAAAGAAGTAGAATCCACCTGTCCCAAATGCGGCGCACACACGCTCACGCAAGATCCAGATGTGCTAGATACTTGGTTTAGCTCGGGACTTTGGGCGTTTAGCACGCTTGGCTGGGGCAATGGCGGCGCACAAAGCGAGCAGTATAATGCCGATGATTTGGAGCATTTTTATCCAAATAGTCTGCTTATTACGGGTTTTGATATACTATTTTTCTGGGTGGCGCGCATGCTTTTTAGTGGTGAGTCGCTGCTTGGCAAACTACCTTTTAGAGATATCTATCTGCATGCGCTCGTGCGCGATGAGTTTGGGCAAAAAATGAGTAAATCGCGCGGCAATGTCATCGATCCGCTAAGCGTGATAGAGACGCATGGCGCGGATTCTCTGCGATTTGCGCTAGCGCTTGCGTGCGCGCAGGGGCGCGATGTGCGGCTATCTGGCGCGCAACTTGATCAGAGCAAAAACTTTGCAAACAAGCTTTTCAATGCCACGCAGTTTTTGCTAATCTATCTAAAGCAGATGAGTGAAAGTAGCGCAAAAGTAGATTCTGTGGATTCTGGTGCTGGCGCGGATAAAAGTGGCGCAGAATCTAGCGCAAACAACGCGGGCGACATTTCAGACTTCACGCCAAAGATAAAAGAACTAGATTCCATCGATGACTTCCGCACACCGCTAGGACGCTACGCCAGATCGCGGCTAAACCACGCCACCAGCGAAGTCATAAGCGCACTAGAATCTTATCGCTTCAACGATGGCGCGAGTGTGCTTTATCGCTTTTTGTGGGGGGAGTTTTGCGACTGGTGCATCGAGTTTGCCAAAGCACAAAAAGAGGCGATATACGAGCTTGCAAGCGTCCTGCAAAGCGCGCTAAAGCTACTGCACCCTTATATGCCATTTTTGAGCGAGGCGCTTTATCATAGGCTGGGCGGCACGCAGCTAGAGGATATCGCAAGCGGCGCGGCGGATTCTATCATGATATCAAGCTACCCGCTAGAATCTAAGCGCGATGAGGCGCTGGAGCGTGAGTTTGAGCTCATTATGGATTGCATCATTTCTTTGCGGCGCGCAAAGGCTAGCATCGAGCTTGCCAATAAGCCTATAAAGGTGGCATTTATCAAGCCAAAATCCGCGCTAAAGCCCTTTGCTATAGCGCTTATCGAAAAGCTAGCGCGCGTAGAATCTATCTCGATAGTGGATGAGAAACCTAACAAAAGCGTGGCGGATGTGGGCGAGCTGTGCGAGGCGTATTTGCCGCTGGAGGGGCTTGATCTAAGCGGCATCATCTCGCGCCTAGAATCCCAAAAGACAAAGCTAGAGAAAGAAATCGCCAAAATAGAGGGCATGCTAGGCAATGAAAAATTTTTAGCCAACGCGCCAAAAGCTGTGCTAGAATCTAACCAAAACGCCCTAAATGACGCGCGCGCAAGGCTAGCAAAAATCCACGCCGAGCTAGAGAGTATCAACCTAAACTAGGCGCGCAAAATCAAATCACCATGCAAAAATCCAAACAAGAATCCAAGCAAAAATTCAAACAAAGAATCCATGCAAAAATTTATGCAAAAATCCATAGCCAAAAAGCGCACAAAACCCAGCCAAACGAGAATCCATGCGTAATCTAATGATTATCGCGATGATGGGCTGGGGGCTCGTGTGGTCGCTTTCAAAAACGCTCATAGAATATGGCGCGCCCGAGCAGATAGCCGCGATTAGATTTGGCATCGTCAGCCTTTGCTTTTTGCCTATTATGTTTATTTTTCGCATACCTTTTGCCTGCCCGCGCCAAGCGATTGTGCCGACGATCCTCACCGGCGCGCTAAATGCGCTGTATTCCTATCTCATGTATGCGGGCATGCCCTATGGCGATGCTGGGAATGCGGGCGTCATCACCGAGGTGCTAGCGCCCATTATGGCGGCGTTTCTTTGGAGTGTGTATCGCAAATACAGGCTTGGCGTGAGAGAACGCTTTGGGTTCGCTTTGGGCGTGCTTTCTGGCGCGTTTTTGCTAAATGTTTTTGGCGATTGGCGCGCGATGTTTAGCCTTTTTCATGTGATTTATTTGCTAGCGGCACTTGATTGGGCGTTTTTGATGATAACCTCACGCCTTGCCACAGAATCCATAAACGCCATCGCGCTAAACTTCTACTCAAGCCTCATCACCTTTGCGCTGCTTAGCCCTAGCCTCATGCTTTCGCCTAGCGCGCAGATTTTTAGCGCGCCGCTTGAGTTTTGGGTGTATTTAGCGATAGTCGCGGTGTTTTGTACGGTGTTTTCGACGACGATTTTTTATCGCGCGCTTTTTGTGCTAGGCGTGGTGGAGGGCGGAATCTATGCGCTGCTCGTGCCGATTTTTGCGCTATTTTTCGCGTGGATTTTGCTTGATGAGGTGCCGCATTACTACACCATCATCGGCGGCGCCATGGCCGTGGGTAGCATATATATCATAAACTACCTAGGCAGGAAGTAGCAAAAACCAAAGAAAATGCATCGCGTATTTCAAAAGCACAAAAATAGCATAGATTCTGCAAGACGCCAAATGATTCGCATTTTGACTTAATATCTTAAACAATGTCTTGCAAAACCCATTCTTGCAAAATTTAAAAATTTGTTGCAAACATCTTGATTTTTATAGAAAAATCATTATAATTCCGCCGCAAATTATCTTAAAAGGAGTTCTTATTATGATAAATATTTTGGGAAAAATATCAAGCCCAGCCACCACCCCAGCAAAAAGTCAAGGCACAAGCCAAAACAGCCTCCTAGCAAAAGCTGCGACCAAACAAACCGTAGCTAGCACAAGCGCAAAAGCGCCAGCAGACTGCGGGGGGGGGGGGGTAAGCAGCAAAAATGCAATTGCTGCGCGCATAGCCCTATCATTTAGCTTCGCCTTTTTTAGTCTCATCCCTTTTGGCCTTATCCTTTTGCCTCAAAATCGCTCGCTGTAGAATCCCCAGATTCTGCCAGCGCCCAAAGCGAAACCTCCGCAAGCCACAAAACCCACAGCCAAACCACCACAGAATCTAGCGACGCAAACAGCGCAAGAGACTCGCGAGAATCCGCGCCCGCACAAAGCACACAAAACGCGCAAAACGCGCAAACCACACCGGCGCAAACCGCGCCAGATTCTCTAGATTCTACCAGCCTAAGCGACTCCAAATCCTCCAAAGATTCTGAAAAAATCGAAAGCGTGCTTTTGGAAAAATCCGTAGTCACCGCCACCGCCGGACAGGCAAAAGACATCATGGATGCGCCAGTAAGTGTGAGCGTGGTGAGCAAAGAGGATTTGCAAAGCCGCCCTTATCGCTCGCTTGGCGAGGCGCTAGAGTTTCTGCCCGGTGTCAATGTCTCTTATAACAACACCGCTTCGCCCTCTATCTCTATGCGCGGGCTTAGCTCGGCTTACACGCTTGTGCTGATTGATGGCATGCGTCAAAACACGATGAATACGCAGCTTGTCGTGGTTGATGTGTATAATGGCTTTATGCCACCGACAAGCGCGATTGATCGCATCGAAGTCATCCGCGGTCCTATGAGCACGCTCTATGGCTCTGATGCGCTTGGCGGCGTGGTAAATGTCATCACAAAGCCGGTGCCAAAAAAATGGGGCGGGAATATCACCCTGCGTAGCATCATCACAGAATCTAGCAATCAAGGCTCTACTTTGCAGCCACAAATCTACCTCGCTGGTCCATTATCTAGCAAAGTGGGCTTGGCTCTGCGCGCGCAAACCATCCATCATGGTGCGCCGGGCGAAGTGAGGGATAATCTAGGGCAAGTCATCACGCCTTCGCGTGGTGCTTACACGCCAGCTTTTAAATACTTCTTGCAAAACTATGGCGCGCGCCTAAGCTGGACTCCAAATAGCCAGAATCTGATTTATGCGGATGTGGATTATGCCTTTTTGGATTATGACAATCCGCTGACTTCTGCGGGCACAAGGCCGATTAACCTTACAAAATCCTCTCTTGGCATCCAAAATATCAATGCAAATATCGTGCATGATGGCAAATACAGCTTTGGAAATTGGAAAAATTCTTTGCAATATTTGCGCTGGACCAATACAGGTGTGATGCTGGCAAATGGTGCAGATCGCGCGGTGGAGGCAAATGACTTTATCGCTAGCTCAAGGCTTAGCCTAACCCTTTGGGATTACAACACCTTAAATGTCGGCGCAGAATATCGCCTCGAGCATTTCAAAGACAGCTCGCTTGATAAACTCAATCAATATCGCAATGTTGTAGCGCTTTATGCAGAAGATGAGCTGCAGATCCTCGAGCCGCTTATTTTCACGCTTGGCGCGCGTTATAATTTCAGCGATCAATTTGGCTCATTTCTCGCACCTCGCGCGTATTTAGTCTATAATATTACAGATTCTTGGAATATCAAAGGTGGCATCGCGACAGGTTATCGCGCCGCTTCGATTAGCGAATCTAGCGATGCTGTGCGCGGCGTGGCTTCTTGGGGCGCTGCGATTGGGAATTCCCAGCTAAAGCCAGAAAGCTCTATAAGCTATGAGCTTGGCACTATGTTTGATAATGAGTATATAGATTTTTTCGCTCACAGGATTCTATACAGATTTCAAAGACGCTATAGGCTCTATTAGCGGCACAGGCGCAAACATTAGCCCTATTTGTCCGGATCCTGCGGGCACTTGCTATATGCTTTCAAATATTACCAATGCTCGCAGCTATGGCCTAGAAAGCAGCTTTGGTGTCAAGCCATTCTATGGCGTAGGCTTTGATATGAACTACACGCTTACGCGCAACACGCAAATCGATGGCAATGACTTCTATCTTATGCCAATTCACAAGCTTTCTGCCAAGCTTTCTTATACCTATGACAAATTTTATGTCTATTTGCAAGGGCTCTTTAGCTCGCATTATTCACTCACAAGCGCATATCGCAATGTTTCTGTGATTAGAGAGTTTTTCGGCGGGCAGTATTATAAACCCTACACTTTGCTAAATCTAGGCGCAAGCTACACCCTAGCTTTTAGCGATAAAACCAAAATCCGCCTTGATGCAGGGATTTATAATCTTTTGGATGTGGATTTCTATGATGTGCGTCGCATAGGAACGCGATATGTCAATCTCTATGGCCCAAGCGTGCAAGATGGTAGGCGCTACTATGTCAATGCAAGCTTTGATTTCTAGCCCCAAAGGCGCGCGATGAATAAAAAACGCTGGATGTGGATCCACACTTATTTGAGTATATTTTTTCTGCCGGCGGTGTTTGTCTATATCATCACAGGCGTCGCGGCGGTGTTTGATATGGAGCATGCATGGGAGGGCAAGGCGCAGTTTTTAGAGATTGATCGCCTGCCAAAGCCCGGCGAAGAAGTGGCGTTTATCAAAAGCGTTTTAGATTCTCACAATCTCCCAATGCCAAGCAACACAGAGATAGAAATCTATGAATCCGGCGCTGTGAGGATGGGGACTCTGGGCTATAATGTGGTGGCGTATGGCTCGTTTGACAAGCAGACAAAAGAGCCATACTACCGCCTTATGGTGCTAAAGCGCAATCTTTTTGGCATTATGCTAGGGCTTCATGTGAGCTCAAACACGCCATTTTTTGACATCGTGGCGGTGTGCTTTAGCATTTCGCTTCTTATTTTTTATCTCTCTGGCTTAGTGGCGACGAAGTTTTGCAAAGGCAAGCGAAAAAGCGCTATATGGGTGTTTTTAAGCGGAATCTTTGTGATAGCTTTAAGCGCACTGCCAAGCCTTTAATGATATAAAGCTAGAAAATTGGAGGCGTTATAGAGGTAAGGTAGATTTGTAAAATCTAAAAGCTGCAAGATCGGATTCTAAAATCGCATAAATCCCAAAAGCCAAAACCACAAAATCCAAATCGCGCGCTTAAGATTCTGGCATCTAAGATTCTAAATTACAAGCTTTAAAGCCCCCAAAATCGAGGCTTTAAATACTGCAAAAAGCTGATAGCTCAAAGCCCTACAGCCCGATGACGCCCACGCGCTCTTTGTTGTATTTGGGGTCAAGCGCGATTTCTATCATCGCCGCGGCGTAGTCTGCGTAGCTGCCTTTGGATTCGCCATTGGCATTGACTTCAAACTCTTCGCCGATGATTTTGTATTTGCCACTTTTTGGTGCGTCAAAGACAAAGTCCGCTGGCGGGGAAACATGCACCCAGTTTGTGATAGCGCCTGTGCGTAAAAATGCTAGCCCTTCAGCCTGCGCGCTCGCAAGTGGTTTGAACTCATCTGGGAAGCTTGGCGTGTCGATTAGCTGCGTGGTGTGACTTTTATCCATATAGAGGCTGCTCGCGCCGCCGACGATGAGGAATTTCGCGTCATTGCCTTTTAGCACGCTAGCCAAATGCTCGAGGTGCTTTTTGTGAAGCTCGAGATTTTGCCACTCACCAAACGCATCGATGATGATGTCAAATCCGCTCAAATCGCTCGCAGTCAGCGCGAAAATGTCCTTTTCTACCACTTTTAGATTGGCGTTTTTGATGTCGGCTAGCTTCTTGCTATCGCGCACAAACGCGGTCACGCTTAGCCCTTTTGCCAGCGCTTCTTGCGTGATGAGTTTGCCTGCGCGCCCGCTTGCTGAAAGCACCGCGACTTTTTTGCCGCTAGCGCCTGCGCCTAAGTCTTGCGCGAAGCTTAGCGTGCTAAGGAGTGTGAGCCCTAGCAGCGAGCCCGCGCCTATTTTTAGAAATCCTCTTCTGTTGATGTTTGACATGTTGTGTCCTTTTTTGTGAATTTCATTTTCAAAGGCTTGAAGCGATTTGCTTGATGACTTTAAAAATGTTGCTGGAATTGTATAGATGTTAATCCTAAAAATCAAGTAGGGATTTTTTTATGATGTAGTTAGTTTTTTGATACTATTGTGTGATATAGGTATTTTTATGCGGATAAAAATTTGTGAAAATTTTTGGATTTTGGTGTAATTTTTGGTTGTGGCGGGCGGAGTTTTGGTTTGATGATGGTGGATTTTGGTTTGAGGGGCGCGAGTTTTTGGTTTGAGTTGGGTGGATTCTGTGGCGGATTCTGGAAGTAAATTTGCAAGTCAAAAGGCAGAATCTAGCGCGACGAAATTTAGATTCTGCCTTGAGTTTGGATTCTGCCTTTTGTGTGCGCTTTTGGATGCTAATGCGCTAAATTTAGATTCTGCGCTTTGCGCTCTTAGATTCTACACGCGCGGTTTGGCGCATTCATCGACAAGGTAGATGATGTGCTGCCATGAGAATCCGCTTTTTTGCGCCAATCCTATCTCGCAAGTGCTAGAGCTGCTAAAGCCCCTTTGCGCGCCGCCAAACATAGCACCCGCTTGCGCCTCGCTAGAATCTAAACTTTTGCACGCGCCAGAATCCACGCAAAACTCCGTACTCTCGCGCGCGCCTTTAGATTCTGCACCACACGCGCCAAAATCCTTGCCAGAATCCAATCTTGCAGAATCCGCGTAGATAGATTCCACGCAAGCGCGCGATTTGCCGAGATTTTTTAGCGCGCTTTGGTTTAGCTCTGGCGTGATGAAGCCCTTATTCCCAGCAAAGCCGCAGCATTTGATGACATCTTCAGCGCACACTTGCGCGCTTAGCGCGTTTGCAAGCAGCATCATCGAGCCCTCCCAGCCTTCATTTTTCGTGGCATTGTGGCGCGTGGAGCATGGCGCATAGAGCGCGATTTTCTCGCTAGTAGGCGCTATTTCTAAGCGCTCCAGCAGATATTTTGCCACAAAGGCTGGCATATCATATATACGAAGTTTGCGCGCGCAAGAATCCGGATTTGCAGAGCCTAGATTTGCAAAATCCAAGCCCTTAGATTCTATCTCTCTGATGCTAGCCAGCAGCTCGAGCGAGCATGCGCTATGATCGCAGACTATGGGGATGCGCCCATTATCACTAGCCTTTAGCAGCGCCTCATAGGCATTTTTGGCGAGCGTATCTTTTGCCTGCGGGTGGTTTTTGTGCGCTTTGCCGCAGCAGAGTTTTTGGATGTTTGGCGGGTATTTTACGCTGTAGCCCGCCTTCTCGCACACGCTTTCAAACACCTGCGCTAGCGCGCGTTTATCGCTGGCGGCATCATTTGGCGCAAAGATGCGATTGAGACAAGAGCTAAAATACACCACCTCGCAAGGCGCGCCAGAATCTAAAGTAGAATCCCTGCTGGATCCCGCCTTTTTATCCCCCAGCACATACCCATTCGCGCGCGGCATAGATGCTGGCAGTATCGGCGTGCCTAGCGCGTTATGCAAGCCACTTGAAAGCTTGAAAGCGACATTTTTGCCAACTATCGCTTGCAGCGCATTCGCACTCCTCACGCCAAACCTCGCCAGCGCCCCCATCCGCGCGATGTCAGCACTCATAAATGACGCTATCGCGCGATTTATGCCAGCTTTTAGCGTTGGCGCGGCGTTTGATTCTTGGGATTTTTTGAGCGCGATTTTGGCGGTGTCGATTTCTAGCGGGCAGAGTGTCGCGCACATCGAGCAAGTCGCGCAAGTCTCCACGCCAAAATACCCATACCCGCTTTGCAGCGCCTCTAGCTCTTTTTGCTCGCTTGGCGTTTTGCTAGGCAGTGCGCTTAGGCGCGCTATCTCGCGATACACGCCGATGCGCTGGCGAGGTGTTAGCGTGATGCCTTTGCTAGGGCAGATTTTCTCGCAAAATCCGCACTCCATGCACGCATCAAGATAGTCTTCTATGAGTTTGCTGCTGGCTGGTTTTAGGTTTTTGAGATGGATTTGCGAATCTTGCGTGATGATGACATCTGGATTTATAAGTCCCTTTGGATCGAAAATCGCCTTTATGCTTTTGTTTATCTCATAGGCTTTTGCGCCCCATTCTAGCTCGACAAATGGCGCTACCATGCGCCCTGTGCCATGCTCTGCTTTGATGCTTCCGCCAAGAGAAGCCACCATTTTGGCAAGCTCCTCCATAAACGCGCCAAATCGCGCAATCTCACTCTCCCTATCCAAAAGCGGCGTGATGATAAAATGCACATTCCCACTTAGCGCATGCCCAAAAATGATGCCCTCATACGCAAATCGCTCAAAAAGCGCGCTGATATTTTCTATCCCCCTAGCAAAATGCGCTATCTCAAAGCACACATCCTCCGTGATGACAGTCGCTCCGCTAGGGCGCGCGGAGGCGGAGAGCGGAAGCAGGGCTTTGCGGATTTTCCACCAAGATTCTTGCTCTTTTTTATCGAAGCTAAAATGAGCGCCAAAAAGGCTAGGCACGGGTGAGAGCGCTTGCGTGATTTTGGCGATTTTGGATTCTAGGGCGGGCTTTTCATTATCCTCTAGCTGCACCAAAATAGCGCAATTGCCCTTAGATATCTTACCAATCTCTGGCGGCAGCGCCGAGTCGCCAATCTTGCTAGAAATCGCCAAGCACGCATAATCCATCATCTCCGCCGCACTCACGATATCTGAATGACTCGCTAGAATCTCAACCGCCTTGCTAGCCAAGCTTAGATTCTCGTAAAAAAGCAGCGCGCAAGCCTTATGCGCGAAGTCCTCCACGCACTCATACTCCACGCGTGAGATAAATCCCAGCGTGCCCTCCGCGCCGATGAAAATGTGGTTTAGAATATCGCGCGGCGTGTCAAAGTCAAGCAGTGTGTTTATCGCATAACCGGTGGTGTTTTTGATAGCAAATTTTTTGCGTATGAGCGCGCTAAGGCTTTCATCTTGCAAAATCTTCTCGCGCAAATCCTGCAACGCGCGCCATTTATCGCTATGAATCGCCAAAAAATCCTCCACGCGCTCGCCTTTAGCCGCCCTCGCGCTTGTATCAAGCACGAAGCCATCATGCAGCACGACGCGCACGGATTTTATCGTCTGGTAGCTGTTTTGCTTCACGCCACAGCACATACCGCTGGAGTTGTTGGAGAAGATCCCGCCAATCATCGCGTTGTTTATCGTGGCGGGGTCTGGTCCGATTTTTTTGCCATATTTTTTGAGTGCGGTGTTGGCGTCCGCGCCTATCACGCCGCAGTCGCACCAGATGGATTCTGGCGCGGTGGGTTTTGGGGCGGTGGGTTTTGTGGCGGTATTTGGCGCGCTAGATTTTGGCGTAATGGATTTTGTGGCGGGCGCGCTAGAATCCACAGAATCTACTTCGCCGCCGCTCGCGCTATTTTCTTGCGAGTCGCCAAAAACCAGCGAAATATTTTTCCAAAAATGCGCACACACAACAAGCACGCTATCACTGCACGCCTGCCCGCTAAGGCTTGTCCCCGCCGCCCTAAAGGTAAGCGGCACGCCTAGATTCTCGCTAAGTCTTAACAGCTCTTGTATCTCGCGCTCATCTTGCGCCCAGATGACGAGCTTTGGGATGTAGCGATAGCATGAGGCGTCCAGCCCATAGGCAAAGCGGCGCAGATAGTCGGCAAATACGCGATCGGTGCCTATAAACTTGCGCGCTTGCTCGTAAAATCGCGCGTATTTTGGCTCTAGCGCGAAATCTGGCGATATAGATTTTTGCGATGTGGATTCTGGTGTGGCGTTTGGTCCAGAATCTAGCGTGGCGTTTTTGTTATGCGCGCTGCTGGCGTGATTTGTGTTGCTTGTGCTGTCTGCGTGCTGGCTTTGCATAGGCTCTCCTTTTTGCGATTATCCAAGATGTGTGATTTATGAGAAAGTGTAAGTGTGTATTGTAGCATAAGCTTTTATTTTGCGCGCTAGATTTATTTCTGCTACAATTGCGCGTTTCATGCGTGCGTTTGGCGAAAATTTGGCAAGCGCGCCGGAATCCAAACACAAAATCCAGAATCCAAAACGCAAAATCCAAAAAGGGCAAAAATGAGAATAGGCATCGTGCGGCTTTCATCGTTTGGCGATGTGGTGGTGTCAGCAAGCGTGCTTGGCGCATTCCGCCGCGCGTTGCTCGCACTTGATAGCAGGGCAAAAATCGAGTGGTTTGTCGATGAGAGATTTGCCGGGATTTTGGCGGATTCTGCCTGCATAGACGCGCTGCACGCACTCCCCATGCGCCGCATCAAAAGCGCCAAAGCCGCCGCAAATCTCTGGCGCTACCTGCGCGCACAAGGTCAATACGATGTGCTGCTCGATCTGCAAGGGCTGCTAAAATCCGCAATCGTAGGCAAAGCCATCCGCGCCAAATGCTTCATAGGCTTTGGCTGGAGCTCCGCGCGCGAGGGGGCGGCGAGCCTGCTATATACCAAGCGCGTGCAAATCGCCTATGATGCAAATATTCTTACGCGCAATGCGAGGCTTTGTGAGGTGGCGCTGGAAGTAGTGGCTGGATGCGTGCTAGAGTCGCGAGAATCTGGGGGGCTGGAATCTAAAAGTTTGGATTCTGGTGCGGTGGATTCTGCGGTGGTTGGCAGAATGGATTCTAAAAAGGCAAATTCCAAAAAGGCGAATTCTGTGGATTTGGATTCTGTGGATTTTGCAAAAATAGATTCTAGCGAAGTGGATTTCGCGCAACTCACGCGCGAAAATATAGCCAAATATCGCGCGCAAAGCTTTGGTATAAATCGCGCTAAAATCCCTCGAGAAGTGCTTGGCGAAGTCATCGATTTGGTAGAATCTAGCAAAATGGATTCTGGCAAAAATGCCGCCAAAGATTCTGTCAGCGATTTTGTCGAAAACTCTATCAAAGATCCTATCAGAGATTCCACCGCACGCGCAAACGCCAGCGCAGACACCACCACAAGCCAAAATCCACCCGCGCCAAATGCCAGCGCAAACACAAGCGCCAAACTCTACAAAGCCCTTTTTGTCCTCGAAGCCTCTATCAGAGAAAAAATCTACCCCGCCGCCAGCTACGCCGCTTTGGCACGCGATATGGCTAGCGCTTTGCGCGCGCAGGGCAGGAGATTGGCAGTATTTATCATCTACAATGATGATGAAAAAGGCGCGCGCGATTTCTATAATATGCTAAGCGCAGATGCGCCTAGCGACACGACAAACGCGCCAGAATCTAGCTTGATGACATCTAGCGCATCAGATTCTAGCATCGTGGCGCACATCTTACCCAAGCTTGATTTCAACGCATTAAAATTCACCCTAGCCAGCATGGACTGCGTGGTGGGCGGCGATACGGGCGTGACGCACCTCGCGTGGGCGCTTGGCGGGGCGGAAATCATCACGCTTTTTGGCAACAGCGCCACAAGCAGCGGCAAAAATATGCGCGCCACCAAAATAGAGCGCGTGCTGCTAGGCAACCCATATCTCGTGAGCCAAAGCGCGCGATTTGAGATAGCCAGCATCCCCCCAGCGCAAATCTTCACCCTCTGGCAAAGCCTAGAATCCAGCCCCTAACGCCAACTTTACTAAGCAGCGATAAAAGCAAAATATTCACACTGTGACGCGCAACATAGATTCTGCTTAGACAAAACATAGTCCATATGGATTACTAAAGAAGCAAAGTGGGTTTTCTTTTTGGTAATGACAATTTGTAGATTTTACTTTGCAGGATCTGGGTTTTGCAAAGTAATGAATATCCATATTTGGGCGGTCTTTGCTAAAATATATCGATTTAATCCAATCCAAAATCCAGCAAATCGCCTAGATTTTTAGCCTTATCTTCGCGGCTTTATTTTTGCGATTTTATCTCTGCAAATTTCACCCCTGCGATTTTATCTCTGCGCTCTACCTCCCCATGAGGCTTAGTATCCCATCTTTGCAGCTTTTGCCGCCTAGGATGGCGACGACTTCATTGACGATTGGCGTGTATATCTCGTTTTTTTTGGCGATGTCAAATATCGCGCGCGCTGTCCGCACGCCCTCCGCCACCTCGCCTATTTCGCGCAAAATATCATCGATGCGCTTGCCTTGCGCGAGTCCTAGCCCCACGCGATAGTTGCGCGAGAGCTTCGAGCCCGCTGTCAAAAACAAATCGCCCGCGCCATCAAGCCCCAAAAATGTCTCGATTTTCCCGCCAAAATACCGCCCAAAGCGCTCCATTTCTACAAGCCCTCGCGCGAGCAATGCAGCCTTTGCATTCGCGCCAAGCTCTAGCCCATCGCAAATCCCCCCAGCGATAGCGATGACATTTTTATACGCGCCAGCGATTTCGGCACCCACTAGATCGCTGCTAGGGTAGGGCTTGATAAAAGGCGGAAAAAGTGCGGCAAACTCGCGCGCTAGAGCGAGGTTTTGCGAGTGGATGGAGATAGCGCAAGGCAGCGATTTTCTGACTTCTGCGGCAAAGCTAGGACCGCTAAGACAGCAGATGCTCTCCATATCGATAAACTCGCGCGCTATCTCATGTACAAACGCCCCGCTGCCCTCCTCCACGCCTTTTGATGCGAAGAGGTATTTCGCGCCCTTTTTGAGAGGCGCTTCGCTTAGCCATTGGCGCAAGCTTGGCGTGCTGATAGCCACCACGATAAACTCCGCCTCCAAAGCCTTATCCAAAGCCACCTGCGTTATAGCAAAAGGCGCTTGTATCTCGCTAAGCGTGCGCCTAGAGGCGATAGAAACCGCCTGCTTGTGCGCGAACGCAAACGCCAGCGCGCTCCCCCACGCGCCACCACCACAGACACTAATCATGCTCATCCACCACCTTATCTAGCATCCCGCTAGCAGACATGATGAGTGCTGTGACAAGCCCCAAAACTCCGACTATCGCGACATACACCGCTATGAAAAATGGATTCCCGCTACCCATGCAAGCGCTTACAAAAGTGGGCGCGAACCCGCCAAAAATCGCATAGGCGATGTTGTAAGAAAAGCTAAGTCCAGAGAAGCGGATTTTGGAAGGGAAAAGGCGCAGGGCAAAGACTGGGGCAAATATCGCGCTCCCCACGCCCAAGCCACACACAAAATAAAGCGCCAAAATCGCGTCAGTCGCCACCTCTAGCCCCTCAAACACGATGCCAAAAAGCGTAAGCGCACCTATGATAAAAAGTGCGTGGAATATGTAGCATGCTTTATACACGCCGATTTTATCGCTCAAAATCCCAGCTATCACGCAGCCGCTACACATCCCTGCTACGACTAGCATTTGCAAAAGAACGATTTGCACCTCGCTAAATCCGAGCTTCGCGCCGACAAATTTTGGCATCGTGAGCGTGATGACAACCACCGCGCAAGTAAGCACCCAAGTGTAAATCATCGTGATGATGCTTGGAATCTTCGCCCTTGCTAGCACTTCTTTTACTGGGAAGTTGTGCTGGGCGTTGCTCTTGCGTATCTCTTGGAAGACGGGCGTCTCTTCAAGATAGCGGCGCAAAAATGCCGCGATGATGCCAAAAATCCCGCCTAAGATAAAAGGAATGCGATACGCCCATTCATTTATCTCCTCCGCGCTAAATATCAGCCGCACAATGATAGCCACGATACAGCCTAGCAAAATCCCCCCAGCCACGGAAGCTGTCAAAATGCCAGTGGCAAGCGCGCGCCTATCTTTTCTCGTGTGCTCGCTGACAAACACCCACGCACCCGGCAGCTCGCCGCCAATCGCGATGCCTTGCAGAATCCTAATAAGAAAAAGGATAATCGGCGCAGCATAGCCGATACTCTCAAATGTCGGCATAACGCCAAGCGTGAAAGTAGGGATGACCATAAGCACGATGGAGAGCATAAACATATTTTTGCGCCCGTTTTTATCGCCAAAATGTGCCATGATGACGCCACCCAGCGGGCGGGCGAAATACGCCGCTGCAAACGCGCCATAAGTGTTTAGATTTGCCCAAAATTCGCCTAGAGATTTGGGGAAAAACTGCTGCGTGATAGCATTGATAAAAAACAAGAAAATGATGAAGTCATAAAACTCAAGCGTCCCGCCAAGCGATGAAAGCCACAGGGCGCGCTTGTTGTCTTTGGTGAGTGTTCGCATATGGATGCCTTTTGGATTCTGGGATTTGTGTGAAGTGAAAACGCTTATTATAAGATAAAAATGCCAAACTTACAATACAAACTAAATATTTTAAGCGTGGTTGTGGGGCGCAAAAGTCGCGGGAGAAATGCGCTGTCAAATGTGCGTTGCCAAATTGCGCGCGAAAAATGCTTGAGGAATTGCGCGCGTGAGGTTGTGCTGGCAAGATTGTGCTTGTAAAATTGTGCGAGGCGCGCGCTGTCACAATGTGCGTGAGGTTGGCAGAATCTAGGATTTTGTGGCTTTTTCGACTTTTTGATTTTTGGTGTTTGGGAGTATTTGAGGGCGTTTGGGTGGTGGGGCGCGATGTGAATTCTTGAGATTCTGGTGGATTTTGCTAGATTCTGCCAAAAGCTGCCACGCCTCGCTAGAATCTAAATTTGCCAAATTCCACGCCCGCTAGATTTGCGCTAGATTCTGCTCCCTAAAATTCTGCGCGCCAAAAGATTCCACGCCCGCTAGATTCTACTCCCCAAACACACGCTTATAAATAGCATCCACGCTTTTGGTGTAGTAGTCAAACTCAAAGCACTCGCGCACCGCATCCGCGCCGATAAGCCCCACCAGCTCGCTATCCGCTAGCAAATACTGCAAATACAGGCTTTCACCCTTTTCATTGAGTGCGCTTTTACCCTCTTGCAGATCCTGCCACACTTTCATCGCGTTGCGCTGGACGATTTTATACGCATCTTCCCTTGAAACACCTTTTTTAGGAAGTTCCAAAAGTATGCGCTGGGAAAAGACTAGCCCGCCGGTTAGGTTTAGATTTTTTAGCATATTTTTAGGATAGACGACAAGCTTTTTGATAAGGTTACTTAAACGCGCTAACATAAAATCCGCGGTGATAAAGCCATCAGGCAGGATGAAGCGCTCCACGCTCGAATGGCTGATATCGCGCTCATGCCACAGCGCGACATTCTCCATCGCAGGCAGGGCGTAGGAGCGTATCATACGACAAAGCCCGGTGATATTTTCACTTAGCACGGGATTGCGCTTGTGTGGCATAGCAGAGCTTCCTTTTTGCCCCGCTTCGAAAAATTCTTCCGCCTCATACACCTCTGTGCGCTGTAAATGGCGGATTTCCACCGCGATTTTCTCACAGCTACTTGCAAGCAGTGCAAGGTCGCTCATCACGCGCGCATAGCGGTCACGCTGGATTACTTGATTACTCACAGGCGCTGGGGCTAGCCCTAGTTCCTCACACACGAGCTCTTCTAGCTCGATAGGCGTATGCGCGAGATTCCCCATCGCACCGCTTAGCTGTCCTACGCTTATGGTTTGCATGCTAGATTCTAGCGCTTTTAGGTGGCGCCCTATCTCATCATACCACACCGCGCACACCAGCCCAAAGGTGATAGGCTCGCCGTGGATCCCATGACTGCGCCCAACCATGAGCGTATATTTATGCTCCATCGCACGCGTTTTTATCGCCTCGCGCAAGTCTTGCAGGTCTTTTATGATGATTTTTAGCGAATCGCGAATCTGCAACGCCACCGCCGTATCAATGCAATCGCTTGAAGTGATACCATAATGCACCCAGCGCGACTCCTCACCCAAAGACTCCGCCACACTCGTGGTAAAAGCTATCAAATCATGCTTTGTCACTGCCTCGATTTCATCGATGCGCGCGATGTCAAAGCGCGCGTTTTTGCAGATTTTCTCACAATCAGAATCTGGAATCAGCCCCAAGCGATTCCACCCGCGCACAAGGGCCTTTTCCACCTCTAGCCACGCGCTATATTTTGCCTCCATGCTCCAAAGATTTTTCATCTCACTTCTTGCATATCGCTCGACCATTTTTGCTCCTTTTTTGCTGGGTTGTCACTCCCTTAGTGTAAATTTTATAAGCTTTGCGCTTGTCAAATGATATTTTTACAAAAATTCTTTGAAACTTTCATCAAGCAGGCAATTTTCAAGACTTTTTTGCGAAAACAAAAAGCGCCCATCACACACAAAACCAAGCTCTTGCCAATCGATATTATTAAGCCTTTCGCAAGCTTTTTCTAGCGCGTGCAAATCTTTGCTAAATTTTGGAAAAATAGCCAAAATCGAGCCATCATAAGCCTTGCAAGAGTGCATAAAAAATGGCTTTTTATTGCGCGTTTTGGTATTTACATAGATGCGCGGCAAGTCGCTTTTGTGATAGTCTCTGCCCCAATGCCACCAATTATTTTCGCCAAATTTTTTTATTTTGCGTGCCAAAAGCCTTGCTTTTTTGTCAGACAAAAGCTCTTTTGCCGCTTCGCCATAAATCATTTTTCTTGTTTTGCCATTTTTTGCTGTGTGAGAGCAGACAAAATCGACATTTCCCAGCTTCTCATTTCTAAACACTTCATCAGCGCCGCTCACCGCGCCGACTTTTACAAAAAAAAGCGTGCTAAAAGGGATAAAATAGTGATTTTTGGTAAAGAGAATCTGCCCATTTACGCAAGAAAACTGCTTTGAAATATTTGTATTGCGCTTGAAATTTCCTTTTTCAAAACGCCAGATGATGCAATTTGGCTGCGCTTTGCTAAAAATTTTTTTGTCGCCAAGCTCGATTATATCAGTAATTGTGCCTAAAGAAAAAAGAAATTCATTTAAACGCATACTTGCAGTGCTTTTCAAAAAATCACGCGGCGTGATAAAAATCAGCTCGCCCTTCTCGCGCAAGTGCAAAAGGCTTTTGTAAATAAAAAAAAGATAGAGATTGCTTCTTTCATCAAAAATATTTTTATAATCAAAAAGCAAATTTTTTGTCTCTTTTTGTATGTCTTGATAGCGCACATATGGAGGATTACCGATAATTGTGTCAAATTTTTCATTTATCGGATAGGCAAAAAAATCCATATTCAAAATATTTTTATCATTTATTACACTAGAATCTAGCTCGATGCCAACTTTTTGATTTGGCAGATTTTTGAAAAATGCTCCATCGCCACAGCTTGGCTCTAAAAATCTACCATTATTTTTTACCAAAGAAAGCATAAGCTCAACTATACTTTGCGGGGTGAAAACTTGTCCTAAGGTGGCTATATTTAGCGAATTTTTCTGCGGATTTTCTATTGATATTTTTGTGGATATTTCTGCGGATATTTTTGTGGATTTTTCTATGGATTTTTTTGTCATAGTTTTATCTTTATTGTTTAAATTCTGGGAAAAAATCCAAAAATTCATCATAAGCTTTTGCTCTTTGATAAAGACTTTTTGCCAAAGTGCCTAAAATAAAATCTTTTGCTTCATCATAAGTTCTTGACACCAGAGTTTTATTTTTCGCCCAATTTGCTTGAAAGGGCAAATTATTGCCATTTGGCACAAGAGAATTTAGCGATTTTAGACAAGTTGCAAAAATATCTTTTTTATCTTGTTTGTTAATAACCAAAAAATAATAATCTCTGGTATTTGACTCTAAATTTTCTTTCAAGGCTTCAAAAAGGTTAGCCCAGCGGATTTCATTGTCAAAATGAAGAAGCTTGCCAGTGAGTGCATAATATACTCCAAGCTTACAATTAAGATTATCGATGCTTAAATTTGTGATTTTAATATTTACAGGATAAAAAATATTATTTTCTTCAAAGGCAAAATCAAACCAATCTCGCTTTTTGGGATAAATAATATCAAATTTTTTGGCAATAAAATTAAAAACTTCATCCTCATTAAAAGCAGAATCTATGCGCCCATCGCGTGAGTTTTGGCTCAATGATAGCTGATTTTCTATCAAAAAATCTTTGATATTATTTAGCTTTTGTGGAATCATATTTTATGCCTTTTTATTTTTTGCAATTTATGGATTTTATCGCTTTGAGTCGTAGTTAATGCAAAAACACCGCGATAAAAGCTAGCAAATAATATATTTTGTAAAATTTATAAAATCATCGCTAACCCCCGCCGCACTTTGCAATTCAACTATGCAACAAAGCCGCTTTCGCTGACCTATGCCACCCCGAGTTGAGCTGGATTTGAGCCAAAGTTTGAGCTAAGTTTGAGCTTGGGTTTAACAGGCTCAAGGCATAGCGCAGGGAGTTATTTTGCTATTATATAGAATATGGACTTGGTGCAATATAAAATGCTTGCAGCCTTGCTTTAAGCCCTTTGGCTTTTGCTAGTCATAGATTTTGCGCGCTTATCATTTTATCATTTGCCTATCATCGCCTATCATTTTTATCATTGCGCTTATCACAGAATCTAGTCGCGCAAAAATCTTACGACCTATAATCCGCGTTGATTTTTACATAATCATAGCTCAAATCACAGCCCCAAGCGGTCGCGCTTTTGTTGCCATTTTTGCAGTCGATGAGGATTTCTACTTCTTTTTGCGCTAGGATTTTTTTGGCTTTTTTCTCATCTATGGTTTGCGCCTCGCCATTGCGCATTATCCGCACCTCGCCCACCTTGCTAGCGATAGTCAAATCCACCTTTTTCGCATCAAATTCCGCGCCACTATACCCCATCGCACAAAGTATGCGCCCCCAATTCGCATCATTGCCAAACATCGCCGCTTTTACGAGGCTTGAGGCGATGATGGATTTTGCGATTTTGCGAGCACTCTTTTTGCTGCTGGCGTTTTGGCAGTGCGCGGTGATTAGCTTTGTAGCGCCCTCGCCATCTTGGGCTACTTTGCGCGCGAGTGTGGTGGTGATGGCTTTTAGCGCTTTTTTGAAGCTTTGGTAGTCTTGGTCGTTTTCATCGCTTATGAGCGGGTTTTGCGCCCTGCCATTTGCTAGGGCTAGCACCATGTCATTGGTCGAGGTGTCGCCATCGACGCTAATCATATTAAAAGAATCCTTGACATCCTTGCTAAGCGCTTTTTGCAGTAGCTTTTGGGTGATGTTTAGGTTTGTGATGACAAAGCAAAGCATGGTCGCCATATTTGGGTGTATCATCCCGCTGCCTTTGGCGATGCCAGCCACGCGCACGCGCTTGCCGCTAGTGGCGATGAACTCCACGGCGGCTTCTTTTGGCATTGTGTCTGTCGTCATTATCGCGCTCGCGGCGTCTTTGGCGCTTTGGCGCGATGATGATTTGGCTTGGGCTAGGAGGCTTATGCCTTTTTTGACTTTTGGCATGGGGAGCGGCACGCCGATGACGCCGGTGGAGGCTAGCAGTATGCTAGAGGATTCTACGCCTAGCACAGCACCCGCAGTGATCGCGCACTCCGCGCAGTCGCGCATGCCTTGCGCGCCGGTGCAGGCGTTGGCATTGCCAGAATTTACCACGATAGCGTGGATTGGCGATTTTTGCGCTAGCTGGTTGGCATCGAAATCAACGCATGCCGCGCGCACTTTGTTTTGCGTGAAAACGCCCGCACCCACGCATGGATAAGGGCTAAAGATTAGCGCCATGTCGTTGCGGTTTTTGTATTTTATCTGCGCTTTTGCGGCACTTGTCTGAAAGCTAGAGATGGCGTTTAGCCCGCTTTTTAGGGTGATTATGGGCGTGGTGGATTCTGGTTTTTTGGCTTTAGGTGGTTTGGGCGATTTTGGTTTTTTGGGTTTTGTAGCGTTTTGGGCGTTTGTGGCGAGCGCGGTTTTTATCGATTTTGGCGCTTTTGGTGTTTTTGGCATTTTGGGCGCGTTTGCGTTTGCGCTGTTGCTTGATGCTTTGCTGGATTTTTTGTTTTGCATTTTGGCTGCCTTTTTGGTGGGGTTGATAGAATCTGCGTTTTTAGATTCTATATTTTTAGATTCTGGTGCGCCAGAATCTGATTTTTTAGAATCTAACTTCATAGAATCTATTTTGGCAGAATCCGCCTTTTTAGATTCTAGCCCAGTAGATTCTGGCGCGCTGGGATTGGCGCTATTAAGTGTCGGGTTTATTTTTTGCGTGGAGAGTTGCAGTAGCTTTTTGGCGGATTTTATGATATTTTTGGCAGATTTGGTGGCTTTGGTGGATTCTGCGTTAGTGGATTCTGTGGCGTTGGCGGGCTTATTATTTGGCGTGTTTGGCATTTGGCGCTCCTTTATGTGGTTTATGTGATTTTTGTCGAGGTGTTGTCGCGATTTAGGCTAAACTCGTAACGATTGGCGTTTGGTTTGCTGTCCCAGCCCTGCTTTTTCCAGAAGGCATTGCCGATGAGATTCTCGCTAAAAGCGATGAGTGAGATGCTAGAGATATGCTCTTTTTTGAGTGCTTCGAGCGCGCGCGATACCATCTGCGTGCCGATGCCCTGCTTGCGATAATCCCGATGCACGCACACATGATACAAGCTACCATAGCGCCCATCATGCCCGCACAAAATGCTTCCGATGACTTGCTCTTGCTTGCCGCGCTTGATGCAGGCGATGACGCTGGTGTGTGGGTTGCGCGCTAGAAATCGCGCGATGCCCTCTCTAGAATCATCAACGCTTCGTATATAAAAGCCCTCAATCCCGCGCCACAGCTCAAACACGCCATCATAATCGCTTATGCTCATCGTGCGGATTTGCAGGGTGTCTAGCGCGTTTGGCTTGGTTTGCTCGGCGCTCTTGCTAGAATCTAGCGCGTTTGGCGCGGTATTTTGGCTTTCAATTGATGCTCGCATGTGGCTGCCTATGGGAAAATGGGCGCGGATTCTAGCGCGGTGGATTCTGGCAGACCAAAGGCGATATTCATATTTTGCACTGCTTGCCCGGCGGCACCTTTTATGAGATTGTCTATCGCGGCGGTGATGATGATGCGATTCGTGCGCGCATCGACATAGGGCGTGATATCGATGAAGTTGCTCCCCTCCACCCAGCGCGTCTGCGCGCTCATGCCCTCATCTAGCACGCGCACAAAAAACTCGCCCTCATAAAACTCTCTATAAATCTCGCGCAAAGAGGCAGAATCTAGCGGGCGGGCGGGGTTTGTGCTAGAATTTTTAGTAGAATCTATATTTTTTGGCGTCGCATAGATAGTCGCCAAAATCCCGCGATTTATAGGGATGAGATGTGGCGTGAAGCTTATGTTTATGGGCGTTTGGGCAATGTCGCTTAGGGCTTGCTCTATCTCTGGCGTGTGGCGATGCGAGGCGATTCCATAGGCTTTGAAATTCTCATTCACCTCGCAAAATAGAGAATCTACCTTGCTAGAGCGCCCAGCACCAGAAACGCCGGATTTCGCATCGATGATGATGCTTTGAGGCTCGATGATGCCGCGTGCTAGCAGGGGGGCTAGGGCTAGGATAGAGCATGTGGGATAGCAGCCCGGATTTGCGATGAGGCGCGCGGTGGCGATACTCTCGCGTGCTAGCTCGCTTAGCCCATATACGCTGGATTCTAGGAGGGCTGGGTTTGCGTGCTTGTCGTGATACCATTGCTCAAAAACGCCAGCGTCTTTTATGCGAAAATCCGCGCTTAGATCGATTACTCTAGTGGATTCTAGGATTTTTGGCGTGAGGATTTTGGCGCAGAAATTATGCGGAGTGGCGCAAAATAAGACATCTATCTCTTGGCATAGCGCCTCTAGTGCGCTGGCATCGATGCATGATAGTGGCAGGATTTTGAAAAAGTTTTGGTAGCTTTGGTGGTAGGGTTTGCCGACACTGCTTTGTGAGCCTAGCCAAATGATTTGCGCTTCTTTGTGTCCTAGCAGCAGTCGCACGAGCTCGTTTGCCGCGTATCCGCTAGCGCCCAAAATCCCTACTCTTATCATAAAAACCCTTTGTCGCTAAATAAGCTTGCTTTATAGCAAAAGTTTTTATACTGCACGCTTAAAGCGCGCAAAACATAGATTGGGCGGATGTGGATTCTGGGTTTTAGCAGAATCTAGTTTTGCGATGCGCCAAGATATGAAAGCACCTCATCGATGATGACGCTTGCGCCATTGATGTTTATCATGCTTGCGAGTGCTTGTGAGGTGGATTCTAGCATGCTAGGCGTGCAAGAGTCGATAAAATCTAGCACGGGATTTTTAGTAGAATCTAATTTTGCAGAATCCGCAGAATCCATTTTGCTAGATTCTAACGCACCAGAATCCGCGCTCAAATCTTTTTGCAAATCTCCCTGCAAGCTACTTTGCAAATCCCTTTCCAAAATCATCGCGCCAGCACCGCGCGAGACGAAAAACTGCGCGTTGCTTGCTTGATGATTTTTCGCCGCATGTGGGTAGGGGATGTAGAGTGTGGGAATAGCGAGTGCTGCGTTTTCCCACACGCTGCTAGCCCCAGCGCGCGCCACGCACACATCCGCGCGCACAAGGTAGCTGATGAGTTCTTTGCTGAAGTCAAAAAGCGTGATTTTATCCAGCAATCCCAGCTTTTGATACGCCTCGCGCACGCGCGCTAGATCCCGCGCGCCGCATTGATGTGTGATAGATATGCCGCGGCTTAAAAGCGTGGGAGCAAGGGCAAGGGCTACATCATTTATCGCTTTTGCGCCTTGTGAGCCGCCGATGAAAATGATAGATTCTAGCTTGTTGCGGATTCTGCGCTTTTGCAGGGCTTCTTGCTTGATAGGATAGGGCGTGAAAGGCTCTTTAAACGCGCTAAATACGCGCTTGGCAAAAGGTGCTAGGAGTTCATTTAGCCTGCCCATCGTGGCGTTTTGCTCGTGGATAAAAAGTGGCTTGCGAAAAACTATCGCGCCGATACTCGCAGGTCCCGCGCTAAACCCGCCCACACTTATCACCGCGCGCACTTTGTGGCGTTTGAAAATCTCGCGCACTTTTTGAAGCGCGCTAAGTTGTGCGAATATCGAGGCGAGCTTGGATAGCCCGCGCTTATTTACCACGCCAGAAGTTGGCAGAAAATAGCAGGCTTCAAAAAGCGCGGTGGAGTTTGTATCGGCAGAATCTGCGTTGGTGGATTCTGCGTTGGTAGAGCCTGCGTTGGTAGAATTTTGCGCGCTGGATTCTGCGCCAGATTTCACACCAGCATCAGAATCCACGGAATCCAAACTAAATTCTGCGCGAGAATCCGCCCCAGCATCCCCAAACCACGCTCTATCCTGCCCGCTAAGCGAGCCGATATACACCGCTTTTTTGCCCCGCTTCCTTAGCTCTTCGCCAAGGCTTTGTGCGATAGAGAGATGCCCGCCTGTGCCGCCACCGGTTATTACGATCATTACGCGCCTTGGAGCAAAAAGGACTTCAGCGTGTCTTTAAACCCAAAATCCGGATAATCCATCATCGAGAGCGCGACTTGCGCGGCGGTCTTGTCTTTGGTGTTAAACACGAGTGGCGCTAGGAAATTCACCATGGACTCTTCGATGTCTCTTTGCAGCACCACGATGCAATACACCTCCACTTTGGCATCCGCATCAAGCCCCAAAAGCAGCTCTATATATTTGGGTATGGTGAAGCTGTATTCGCGTAGCATGTAGGGATTGACAAGCATCATTTCTAGGCTTTTGTCCGCGCTAGAAATTTTTGCAAAATAATCATCAAGCTTCATAAAATCCACGCTTGTGATATGCTCAAACCCCAAAATCGGCGCTTTTATCTGATAAGTCATAGGCTCTCCTTAAAAGTGATATTTGGCTAGTGATTAAGCAAAAGTTATGCCAAAAATGCGCTATAATCAGCGACTTTGTGGCGAGCAAAAAATAGTGGCAAAATAGCGGGCGAAATGGCAGGAAAAAGTGGGTAAAAATACTAGAATCTAAGCACAAAATCCTTGCCAAGCAAGCCCAAAAAACCCAAAAACATAAAGGAGAATCCACATGGTAGTTTTAATCACAGGCGCATCAGCGGGCTTTGGGCGAGCGTGCGCGCAAAAGTTTGTAGCAAATGGCGACAAAGTCATCGCCACCGCGCGCCGAAAAGAGGAGCTAGAATCCCTGCAAAGCGAGCTAGGCGAGCAAAATCTAGCCATCATCGCGCATGATATTACCGATATAGAAGGGCTAAAGCCAAAGCTAGATTCTACGCTAAAAGCGCGTGGCTGGGATATAGATGTGCTGGTAAATAACGCAGGGCTTGCACTAGGGCTCGCTCCCGCGCAGGAGTGTGATATAAATGATTGGGAGCGCATGATAGAGGTAAATGTGCTAGCACTCGTGCGGCTTACGCATTTTGTGCTGCCATCTATGGTAGCGCGCAAAAAGGGGCATATCATAAACATAGGCTCAATAGCCGGCAGCTACCCATATCCCGGAAGCACCGTGTATGGCGCGACGAAGGCGTTTGTGAAGCAGTTTAGCCTAAATCTGCGCGCGGATTTGTATAGCAAAAATATCCGCGTGAGTGATATCGAGCCGGGGCTTGCTGGGGGGAGCGAATTTTCACTCGTGCGCTTTAAAGGCGATAAGGCAAAGGCGGATTCTGTCTATGAGGGCGCTACGCCGCTAACCCCGCAAGATATCGCCGAGGCGGTGTGCTGGGTGGCGCATCTGCCTATGCATGTAAATATCAATCGATTAGAGATGATGCCTACTTGCCAAGCCCCCACCGCGCTAAATGTCTATAAAGGATAGCTTCTAAAAAATCCAATAGAATCCAAAAATTTCTCAAGGAATCAAATGTCGCAAATGCACTTCTCCAGAATCCAAAAATTTATCATCCGCTGGAAAACGCGCTCGCTTGGCGCGGATATCGATGCGCTGATTCTCATCGTAAGCGTGCTTGTGTATATGGGGCGCAATGAGATGACAGAACAGCTAGAAATCGCCAAACAAATCATAAATAACCGCGTCAAGCAGACAGGCATGGCGCATGTGGTGTATGAGCGCGTGGAAGTGGAGGTGGCGGAGTATCTCTCAAATGAGGGGCTTTATATCCGCGCGCGCGATAGGATGTTTGAAGAAATCACGCATGATATACAGCTCTATGGTATCGCGCTTGATATGCTACAAGGCGAGAAAAACGCCTCGAAACTGCAAATCGTGCGCTCTGTCGTGCAAAAAGCCTATGATGAAGAATACACGATAAACAAAGAATCCAAACGCCTGCTAGAATCGCAAGAGATTAGTTTGAAGGGGTAGGGGGCGAGGAGCTGGCAGGCTGGTGGCTTAAGGGGGTTATAATGGCTTAAAGAGGCAGGCGAGGGGTTTTGGATTTTTGCTAGATTTTAGATTCTGGCGGGCGGTGGTTGGTAGCTTGTGTTGGTGTTTTGGCGTGTGCTAGAATCTAGCGCGGTTTTGTGGTTTGCATGACTTTGGCGCGGTTTAGATTCTGCGTTTGATTAGAATCTAGATTCTGCTTTATAGTCGCAATTGATAAGCGCACAAATCGCGGTTTTATAGTGCAAATCACAGCATTATTTGCAATTTACAGCGCGCAAATCACAGCGTCATGAGAAACGCCTCGAGTGCGCGCTTTTCTGCCTCGCTTAAGCCAAGTGGTTTTAGCAGCGCATCGGTTGTGGGGAAAAGCGGGTCATCTTGCTGCTCTGCTGTGGGTCTTGGGCGAAACATCCCGCCATTATAGGCATTGATGACGCCTTTTAGGTTTGGAAACAAGCCATTATGCATATATGGCGCGCTGCGGCTCACACCGCGCAGGCTAGGCGTTTTGAACCGCCCCACATCGCGACGATCTCCACTCACCTCATACCGCCCCAAATCCTCATACATCCGCCCATAATAAGTAAGCCCTAGATTGTGGTATTTGCCATCGCTCATCTCCACGCCATCATGGCAGTTTAGGCATCTAGCTTTGGTGCGAAAAAGATGCAGTCCCCAGAGCTCCTCATCATTGAGCGCATCCGCCTGCCCTTGCAAAAATCTATCAAACTTGCCAGCACGCGGCATGAGCGAGCGCTCATAAGTGGCAATGGCTTGCGCTATGCGCTCTTGCGTGATTTTGGGTGTGCCAAAGGCTTCGTTGAAATCCGCGCGATAGGATGCTATTTTGCTAAGCTTTTTGGCGGCTTTTTTGGGATCATACGCCATTTCTTTGGGATCGATGATAGGCATCAATGCTTGGTCTTCTAGGCTTTTTGCTCTGCCATCCCAAAACTTCTCTTCACCAAACGCGCTCATAATGATGCTTGGCGAGTTTCTGCGTCCTAGCTGCCTATCATGCCCATAGCTCACGCGCCGCCCATCGCCAAAGCCTAGCTCTTTGTCATGGCATGAGGCGCAGGCGATTTGATCGGATTTGGAGAGCTTTGGGTCGTGGAAAAGCTTCCTGCCAAGTTCGGCTTTTTGCTTGGTGTAGGGGTTGGATTCTGGATAGGGAGGGGCGGGCGGAAGGGGTGCAAGCTCGCGATATGACACGCCAGAATCTGCGTTTTTGGATTTTGCGCCTTTGGATTCTGCGTTTTGGGCAGAATCCGCGCCAATCAAACTAAAATCTATATGAGGTGCTATCCACTCGGATGAGGGGCGCAGGTATGAGGCGCGGAGTTTGGCGATATCTTTTGGCAAATCGAAGTCTTTTTGCGCGCTAGATTCTGCACCGCTGGCTATCGTAGCAAACGCCACAAAAACAAACAAAGCGCAGAATCTAAAAACGCCAAAAACACCGCTCATATTTTCCACCAACCATATTCCCAGCTAAGCATAATTCCCACTAGCCATAATTTTTGCCAAATCCCAAGATTTCAAAAAGACAGCCGCCACTTTTTGCGATTTACTTGCAAATATTCCATAATAAAAAGAAGTAGCATTATAACAAAATAAGCACAAAAATATCGATAAAATAACGCCTAGAGTCCAAAGAAGCAAAAAGTTAAGTTTATAGATAGAAATAAAAGAAAGGTTCTAAAAGCAAGGGATGAAGCATTTTGTCTTGCTCCTTAGTCTCCTTGCCTTTAGCGTAGAATTTATAGCGCTAATCGCGCCAAAATATTGCGATATTATTGTGCTTGATTAGATTCTGTAGTAGTTGTTTGGAATATCTCTACTTCTTGCGCGCTGCACGCTTTGTAAGTCATCACGAGCATCACTATATACGCGATAGGAAGCAGCACAAAACCGATGATGATATACATACTAACTGCACAGATAGCAAGCACTATAAACCAAACCACACCATAAATGATGCTTCGTATCAAGCTATTTTTGGCTATCAACCAATATGAGATAAAAACGCCAAGAGGACCAAAGATTAGTGCCAAAATCAAGCCAAAAAGCCCGCTGCTGCCACTGCTCATTTTCACTACTGTTTTTTGTTCGTTTGCCATTGTTGCAACCTTTGATTTAGAATTTTTGAAACGCGCATTATAGCAATTATTTTTTATTTTTGTGTTAATTTTTGGCGATGATTTATTTAAGAAAGTTTGTATTTTTTGTCGCATCGCCAAATCCCAAACATTTGCTTTTTGCAATTTAATCTTTGTTTGTCAGCATCTATTACAATTCTGCCTTTATCGCCCAGCACGATTCTAGCCTAGCACATTTAGCGCGCATGATTGATGCTTGGCGCATCTCATTTTGTGAGTTTGCTTATGAATCCTAGTCAAGAAAATCCCGCCTATAAAAATCCTCTACCCATCATCTCTATCGTCGTGCCTTGCTACAATGAAGAGGTTTCATTGCCACGATTTTATGATGAGATTACAAAAACGATGCATGAGACAAAAAGCCTGCTTGCTAGTCACAATCTTTTGCCAAAAAACGCGCCATTTTATGAGCTAATCTTTGTCAATGATGGCTCAAAGGATAGGACGCTGGAGATTTTGGATTCTCTGCAAAGCAAAAATGAGGGACTGCAAAATGCTGCATTGCAAAATAATGCGCCAAAAAGCGAGAATCTAGGCGCACAAAGCGCGCAAAAAGAATGTGAAATCGGCGTGTTTTCCTTTTCGCGCAATTTTGGCAAGGAAGCCGCGATTTTAGCAGGACTGCAAAAAGCGCGCGGGGAGGGCGTGATACTGCTTGATGCGGATTTGCAAGACCCGCCAAATCTGATCCCGCAAATGATAAAAATCTGGCTAGATTCTAAGCGCGAAATCAAAGTCATCTACGCGCGCCGCACCACGCGCGCTGGGGAATCCAAAATCCGCGCGGCCCTAAGCGAGGCATTTTACAAGCTTTCAAACTGGATCTCTGAAGTAAAAATAGAATCCGGCGTGCGCGACTTCCGCCTTATGGATAGGGAGGTTATCGATGCGCTTTTGGAGATGAAAGAGTATCATCGCTTCTCAAAGGCGATGTTTGCGTGGGTGGGCTTCAAGCGCGAGTGTTTGGAATATGAGTATATCCCGCATTTCAAGGAGAGTTCCAGCTGGAGCTTTTGGAAGCTGTTTAAATACGCGATTGAAGGGATTGTGAGCTTTAGCACGATGCCTTTGCGTATCGCTTTTGTCATCGGCGCGCTCATTTCTGTTTTTGCTGTGCTGTATGGAATCTATCGCATTATAGACACCATCATGTATGGAAACCCAGTGCCGGGCTATCCAAGCCTCATCGTCGTCATCACCTTCATCGGCGGGATACAGCTGATGCTTTTGGGCGTGATAGGTGAATATATCGCTAGAATCTACGAGCAGGTGAAAATGCGCCCGATTTATATCCTAGAAAGTCGCGCAAGAAAAAATAGCGCAAGTTTAAAAAATGGTGGAGGCGCTGTGGCTGGCAGCAATGCGGATTCTAGCAGTCATTGCGAGGAGCGAAGCGACAAAGCAATCCATAAAAATGCAGAATCTGCGCTAGATTCTGATAGTCATTGCGAGCGTAACGCAGTGGAGCGTGGCAATCCATAAAAGGAGTTTGATGCAGAATCTAAATGTAAAAATTGCCAAAAAAGCGGATTTAAAAGCCTAGATTGCTTCGTCAGCCTTTGGCTTCCTCGCAATGACGCGCGGCGTTTTGTCATTGCTAGCGCGAATCTCGCAATGACGCCAAATCTTGTGCGTCTATTGCGGGGGCAGGGTTGCCATTGCGAGGTTTTTACAGACGCGCAGGGTTTTGTTCTTTTGTCATTGCGAGCGGTAGCGAAGCAATCCATTTTTAGAATCTTTGCAATGGTTTAGATTCTAAAGATTCCAAAGCCACCGCGCTAGAATCCCCAAACCTTAAAAAAAGGTGGCAGAAAAAGCGATTATTCGCGCTAAAACGACACAAAATCAATAAAAGGAGCCTAGTATGAATATCTTATCCCGCTCGTTTAGGGAGTTTAAAGTCGCCTCTTGGGCGTTTTTCCACACGCAAGGTTTTTGGAAGTATTTTCTTATCGCCTTTAGCCTTTATGGCTTAGGGATTTTGAGCCTTATCCGCGCAGATGTGTATTATATCGATGATTTGAACCGCGCGATTATCGGCTATAAAGAGTGGGAGAATTTCTCGCGCTATATTAGCTGGTTTCTCTCTACCTTTATGCATATGGATTCTGTGCTGTCTGATGTTTCGCCGCTCACCCAACTTGTGGCGATTGCATTTTTAAGCTTTGCGAGCCTTATTTTGGTGTGGAGCATGCGCGAGGTTATTTGGAAAAATGAAGATTCTAATTGGGAATCTAGCGAGCTTCCTTACAAAAAGCGCCTAACCACACTTGGCATCATCGCTTCTATTCCGCTTGGGCTTTCGCCCTACTTCCTCGAGGAGCTATCCTTTAAATACGACTCGCCTTATATGGCGCTAAGCGTGCTTTTCAGCGTGATCCCTTTTGTGTTTATCCACCACATTCGCGCGTATATCCCGGTTTCCATTCTCTGCTCGCTTGGCATGTGTATGACTTATCAAGCAAGTAGCGGGATTGAAGTGATTTTGGTGCTATTTTTTGCGTTTTTGATGTTTAACCAAACAAATGCCGGCGTGAAAAAGGCTTTTACTTTTATAGGTGTTTCTGCGCTAAACTATATCATCGCGCTTAGCATTTTCAAATTTTTCATCATGCATGAAAACTCACATTCTCAAGCAAGCACCGCGATGCTAAAGGGCAGCGATTTGCTTAGTGGCTTTTTGCGAAATATGGATATGTATCTAAACTACCTTTGGAGCGACTTTGGCTTGGCAGGGGTGAAAATCTGCGTGCTGGCGTTGCTTGGGTTTTTTATCATATCTGCGATGTATCAAGCGCGGATAAATAAGATTCTCTCCCTCATCCTAGCTGTTGCGGTGCTAAGTATAGGAATCTGCTTGAGCTATGGCACCTATCTTGTGCTAGAGCAGCCGCTTACGCGCCCGCGTGCGTTTATCGGTATCGGCCTATTTGTCGCGGCGCTTAGCGTGTATGTGGTGAGTGCGTGGCGTGGCTGGGCGTATAAGCAAAAAGATCAATCCCGCACCAACTCCACGCGCTATGTTTCCCGCCCACTGCCTCAAAGGGCGTTTTATATTTTAAGCGCAGTGATTGTTGGCTTTTGCTCTTGGTCGATGGTGGTGTTTGCAAACTCCTATGGCAACGCACTTTCACAACAAAATGAATACCAAAAATTCCGCCTAACCGTGCTTCTGAATGATCTCGTAAATGCCACGCCACGCTATGCGGACGCGGATAATTATCTCTATCGTATCAAAGGCTGGGTGACAGCTTCGCCAGCACTTGAAAATGCTTCAAAACATTATCCGATAATGAAGCGCCTTGTGACGATTACGGACACCAAATACTGGGTAAGAACGGCGATGAAGCACTATGGCTGGGGCGAGGTGCCTGAAGAGCAGCTTAAAACTACGCCTGAAACAGAGGATTTTAACGCGCTCAAAGAAGATCCGCGCTGTGATCCAAAAACCGCCGGCAAGCGCCTAAAGCTAATCGATAATATCTATCATCGCATAGAGGTGTATCCGCACTGCGCTCTTATTGAGTTTAAAGGCAAAGAACGATATATACACGAATACGATCAAGAAATAAGAGAAGAGCAAGAAGCGCTCGAGCAAGAGGCTCTAGAAAAAGAAGCGCAGGCGCAAGCGGATCTAGAGCAGGCGGCGCAAAAGCCAGAATCTAAAAAATAGAATCCAAAAAACCAAAAGGCGCAAAGCCCAACCCAAACCACACAACAAAGGAGCAAACATGATAAAACTAGCGATAAATGGCACCGGGCGCATCGGGCTATGCACCGCGCGCATCATCGGGCAGCGAGATGACATCGAGCTTGTCGCGCTAAACTCCACAGCGCCCATCGATACGCTACTTCACCTGCTGCGATACGACTCTATCCATGGCAAATACGACGCGCACAAAATCGATGACAACACCCTACAAATCGACAAGCAAAAGCGCGTCAAAATCCTAAGCGACCGCGACCCTAGCGCGCTAGATTTTGGCGAGGCGCAAGGCGTGATAGAATGCACCGGCAAATTTAACTCCGCCGCCAAAGCAAGCGCACACATAAAAGGCAATGTCAAAAAAGTCATCATCTCCGCACCCGCCGAAGAGACGCCCACTTTTGTCTATGGTGTAAATGAGGCAAGCTACAAAGGCGAAAGCGTCATCTCAAACGCCTCTTGCACCACCAACTGCCTAGCACCCATCGCAAAAGTGCTAAACGACACCTATGGCATAGAATCTGCACTTATGACGACGATCCATAGCTATACAAACGACCAGAATCTGCTTGATGTCAAGCACAAAGATTTGCGCCGCGCGCGTGCCGCCGCACTTAGCATGATACCCACAAGCACGGGCGCTGCCAAAGCTGTGGCACTTGTCATCCCAGAGCTTGCCGGGAAGTTTAATGGCTACTCGATGCGCGTGCCAACGCCTGATGTAAGCCTCGTGGATCTAAGCGCAAATCTCACAAAGCCAGCTAGCAAAGATGAGATAAACGAGCTTTTCAGAAGCATGGCAAAAAAGCAGCCAAATATTTTCTATGTCGATGATGAGCAGTGCGTATCTAGCGATTTCATCGGCACGCCTTATAGCGCTATCATCGTGCCTGATAAAACCTCGATGATAGGCTCGCATTTCCTAAAAATCCTAGCATGGTATGACAATGAAATGGGCTATTCTACGCGGCTTGTGGATATGAGCGTATATGCGCTGACGCATTAATTAAACTTTTTGGGATTTTTGGGTTTTTGTGGCGTGATTTGGATTCTGGATTTTTGAGATTTTTAGATTCTAGAATCTAGATTCTGGCGCGCTTTTAATGTTTTGGCATTTTGGCGCAAGGCTAGATTTGAGCTTTGCGCGAATATTTAAGGGGGAAGGATGATTGTATTTGAGTCGTTTTATGATGAGGTGGATTCTGGGGATTTGGCGCTGGATTCTGGCGCGCCTGCTAGCCAAATAGACATAGAATCTATTTTTCGCGCCATAGCAAAAGAGCGCGATGAAGAGACAAGCGGATATTACAAACTCCCCTTTGATGAAAGCGCGATAAGCCAATCGCTCGCATACATCAAGCGCCACGAAGCGCATTTCTCGCGCATCAGCGATATAGTCGTTGTGGGCGTGGGCGGAAGCTCGCTTGGGCTTAGGGCGCTAGATTCTGCGCTTAGGGCGCGCTTTGGCGCGGCGGATTTTTGCACGACAAACGCCACTAAAGAATCCAGCAAATGGGAATCCGGCGACTTAGAATCCGGCAAATCAGAATCTAGCACACCAGAATCCAGCGCAAAAAACGCCAGCCAAAATATCGCACGCAACGCCACACAAAATACTACCCAAAACACCACACCCGCGCGCAACCTGCATTTCCTAGAGCACACCGACCCCTTTGAAAGTGCTAGAGTGCTAGCCCATATCGAGCGCATCGGCATCGAGCGCGCGCATTTCATCATCATCTCCAAATCCGGCACGACCATCGAGACCTCATCGTTGCTAAAATACCTCATCGCGCGCTATGACCTGCTAAAGCGCACAGAGCATATTTGCTGCATCACCGACTACGACTCGCCGCTGCTGCATTTCGCGCAAAAATGCGGTATCGAGGCGCTTTGCATCGATAAAAATGTGGGCGGTAGATTCTCGGTGCTTAGCCTTGTGGGCGTGCTGCCTTTGTGTCTGCTAGGATATGATGCTAAAGCCCTGCTGGAGGGCGCTAGAGCGATGATGGAGGGCTTTTTTGCTAGGCGCGAGGAGCATATTTTACGCAAAGCGCAGTTTTTGCTAGCGCACCAAAAATCGCTGCCTATGAGCGTGCTATTTGCCTATGGCAGCGTGTTTAGCGATATAAACAAATGGTTCGTGCAGCTTTGGGGCGAGAGCCTTGGCAAGCTTGATAAACATGGCAAGCACACCGGGCTTACGCCTATCGCGCTGGTGGGGAGCATCGATCAGCACTCGTTTTTGCAGCTCATCGTGCAGGGCGAGCGCGATAAGTTTGTGAGCTTTTTGTCATTGAAAGAGAGCGCGTGGGATGAGGCTGTAAATATAGAAACCAAAGGCGCAGAATCTAGAAAAGTGGATTCTGGCAAGGCGGATTCTGCGCTAGAATCTAAAGGCGCGGATTTGGCCAAAATAGATTCTAGCAAAGCGGATTCTGGCGCAAAATCTTTCAAAACAGATTCTAGCGACTTTATCATCCCGCCACTCTCCTTGCCCTTTTTAGAATCCACCGATTTTGTCAATGAGACGCCGTTTTTGCGCCTACTCAATATGCAAAAGCAAGCCACACAAGAGACGCTACAAAGCCAAAAAATCCCGCTAGATTCTATCACGCTAGATAGGCTTGATGAGTGGCATTTGGGCGCGCTGATTGCGTATTTTGAGCTGCTGACTTCATGCGTGGGTGCGGGGCTTTTGATAAACACTTACGATCAGCCCGGAGTCGAGTTTGGCAAAAAGCGCTTGAAAGAAATGTTTCACGACAAAAAGGCAGAATCCAAATGAGCCAAGCAGACAAAACACCGCAAAATGCGCCAGAATCCGCATTAGAATCCACACCAAGCGCGCGGAGTGAAACAATAGAGGGCGCAGCAAACCAGAATCTAGATTCTACCAAATCAGAATCTGCGCCAGCCGCTAAAGCAGGGCAAGCCACGCAAACCCCCAAAACCCCCCAAGTCCCCCAAACAAACCACCTCCGCATCCTCTTCCTAAGCGTCCTATACAGCGGCAAATCGCCCAAAGCACCCGGCACCGCAGGCAGCGTGTTAAGCGTATTTTTGGGCTTGCCGATTTTGTATTACTCCACGCAGACGCTATTTTTGCTAGCACTGCTGCTTGGCGCGCTGGCTATCCGCGCGATAGATAGGCACGAGCAAGAAGCCGGCATCCATGATGAAAGCTGGATAGTCATCGATGAGCTTGTGGGCGTGTGGGTGGCGATGGCGATGGCTGGGCTTAGCGTGCTTGGCGTGGCGCTAGCCCTCGTGCTTTTCCGCGTGTTTGACATCTGGAAGCCATCAATCATTGGCAAAATAGACCGCGATGTCAAAGGCGGGCTTGGCGTAGTGGGCGATGATTTTATCGCGGGGCTTGTCGCTGGTATCGCCTCTCTAGCGCTCATCGCGCTTTGCCGATACGCCAATATCCCGCTAAATCTTTGGCTGTTTTAGCGCGCTTGCGTTTTGTGTTTGCGTTTTTGGGCGCTTGGTTACAGATTTAGATTCTGCCCAAACCCAACCAGAATCTAATTTTATTTTCACACACGCATTTTTTATGCCAAATTATTTTTAGATTCTAGATTTTATTTTTAAGGATTTTTATGTCAAAAAAAGCATTGGTGCTAGGCGGTGGTGGCTCAAAAGGCGCGTATCAAGTGGGCGCGTATGAGGCGTTGCTAGAGCTTGGATTTAGCTTTGATATAGTTGTTGGCACTAGCATTGGTGCGCTAAATGGCGCACTCATCGCACAGGGCGATTTCCACAAAGCGCGCGGGCTATGGGAGCAAATAAGTGTCGAAAAAGTCATATCAAATGGGCTAAATCTCACGCATGATTTGGATTATTATTTTTCAAACACACAAAAAATCATGCCTTTTCTTAAATCCTACGCGCAGAATAAAGGCATGGATACCACGCCCCTGCAAGCGATAATGAGCAAATATCTAGACTGGGAGAGGCTAGAATCTTCACCCATAGATTTTGGCCTTGTCACGCTTGAAGTCCCAAGCCTCACGCCCCATGAAGTGCGCAAAAGCGAGATACAAAAAGACCTGCTCACACTTTGGGTGCTAGCCTCCGCGTCTTGCTTCCCGGCATTTCCGATATGCGAGTTTGGCGGCAAAAGCTTCATCGATGGCGGATATTATGACAATGTGCCTATTGATTTTGCCTTCAAAATGGGCACGGAGAGCGTCATCGCCGTGTCGCTAAACCCAGAGTTTGAAAGCCGCTACGACACAAACCCGCTAGTCACGCACATCAAGCCCTCAAGCTACCTAGGCACAATGCTAGACTTCGAGCCAGCCGCCATCGCGCAAAACATAAGGCTTGGCTACATCGAGACACTGCGCGCTTTTGGCAGGCTCAAAGGGCGCAAATACTGCTTCGCAAAAGACAGCATCGATAGCGCGCTAGAGTCCAAAATACTGACACTCATCCGACAAATCCTAGCCCAAGAGCTCAGCAAAAACTACTCGCCTTCCACCATCACAGCAAGGCTTGGCGCACAGCTGGCAAACACCGGCTTAATCTCTAAAATCACCTCACAAACGCCATTTTGCGACAGGCTGCTAAGCCTTGCCAATTTCCACAAAGCCCCAAAAGTAGGCTGGGAGGATGTGCTATTTTTGCTCGCAGAATCCTACATGGAGATCTGCCAATACGAGCGCACCAAAATATGGGATATGCGCGAGGTTTTGGCAAAGGCTAGCGCGCATTTTGAAAGCGGCGAGTTTGGCAAGGTGCTAGAATCTAGCGCTGGAGGCTTGGCTGGCGGCAAAGTGGATTCTAGCGCAGAATCCAGCACACAAATAGCGACAAATCAAGCGGGCGCAAAGGCTAGCAAAAAGAGCAATGAAAAAGCCTATGAAAAAACCCAAGAAAAAACTCAAGAGAAGTCCGGCGAAAAAGGCGCGCTAGATTTTATGCTAGATATGATGGCTGGAATGGCAGGCGGGGCGAAGTTTTCGCATTTCAAAAAGCAGCTTTTAGACTACAAGCCAAACGCTGATTTGCTAGATGACAAAAGCGCCCCCATAAGTGCCTGCGTCCTCCTCGAACTCATGCTAAATATCTAGATTCTTGTTTTACTTCCAGATTCTGCAAATATTGCTATGCCAACGCGATAATTTCAATCTCATTTTGCAATTACATAAACAAAGGGCGCCCACCAAAGCCAAAAATGCGACAATAAAATAAAATACAAAATCCAATAATAAAGCACCAAAATCTATGCGTTACTTTTACATTTGACGTGCTATTTTTTCTTCACTAGCGAGTGGAGTATTTCTAGCGCGATGGGGAGCTTCGTGAAGCCATCAGAGTCCATAAAATGTCCGCCTTTCGCCACTTTTGTGAGCTCTGCGTCTATCGCGCGCGCTAGATTCTCGCTCCATTTCACAGGCACGATTTCATCATCATCAGCCGCCAGCACCGCCCTTTTGCGCGCTGTGGCGATGATTTGCTCCGCTTGCAAAGGCGCTTTGGTAAAATCATCAATCTCTGGCAGTATCGGCAGCGGCTCGTAGAATCCAGCCACGCACAAAATCCCGCCGATGCGCGTGCTGGTATCTTGCGCGCGCATGGATTCTAGCGCCCTAAGCGTGGCGATGCAGCCTAAGCTATGCGCGACAAAATAGCTCTCCTCATCGATGCTGCCAAGCCCTCGCATCGCTTCTTGTATGGCTAGTATCCACTCATCGACTTTGGGCGCGCTTGGCGTGGGGAGGGCTGGGATATCGACGATAGCGCCTTCCTCACGCAATTTGCCAGCGAGCCAAGCGAACCAATTTTTGCGCGGATGCGAGTCAAAACCATGTATGATGCAAATCTTTTTGCCCTCCAGCAAAGGCGCGGCAGAATCTAGTGAGGCGTCTGATAATCTAGCCATAATCGCGAGTCCTTCAATAAAAATACAAAAAATCAAGCAAATAATAGCAAAGTAGCGCAGAATCTGCTATAAAAATCTCAAAAAATGCAGAATCCAAAGGGCAAACAAGCACCGCGTGATGCCAAAATGAGCTAGCAAAGCTTGCAGCAAAAGCAAAAACTACGCAAATCTAAAAAGTCCAAAAAGTAGGGGCAGAAGCGATGCATAGAAGTAAGGGGTAGAGGCGATGGATAGAAGTAGAGGATAGAAGCGATGGATAAAAACGAGGCGAGCTAAAGCGATTTGAAAATCAAAAACGCACAAAGCCCAAAACAAAAAAACCAAAAAACAAAACAAAAGGCAGAATCCAAGAGCAGTTACTTAGTGAGTAGTTGCTTGGATAAGCAGTGCTTAGTGGCGCTTAGCAGGATTCTAGGCGCGCTTGCGCTTATGTTAGCTTATTTAGCCCTCTTTTGCTTGGCGCTTTTGCTACCCAGAATCTAGATTCTAGATATTGCGTCAGCCACTCTGCAAAATCTGCAAAGCTACGAGCACTACAAGCAACTCATAAGCCACAGGTAGCCCATGAACCACAAGCGACTACGAGACTACACAAGCGCATTGCAAGCATCGCGAGCATATCTAGCGTGTAACGCACCAAATGGCGCGATTTCAATGCCTTGCGTATCGGCTACATCTGGCGCATTTTCGCATTTCGCGTGCTTCACAAGCTACACGCATTTACACAAGACGCCTGCACACAAGCACGCACTTAGCGCAAACGCACATCAAATACAAACGCGCATCCAGCAAGCCGCCAGCGCGCCGCCACCAAAAAGCTTGGCGCTTATTTGCGCGGATTTGCCTCATTTACGCGAAGTTTTCTTCCCATAAACTCTGTATTGTCCAATGCGCTAATAGCCTCTAGCGCGCTCGCATCTTCCATTTCTACAAAGCCAAAACCTTTAGCCCTGCCAGTGTCGCGGTCGCTGATAAGTTTCACGGAATTTACCGCACCAAACTTACCAAAAAGCTCCATCATATCCTCGTTTGTCGTAGAGTATGGAAGATTGCCAACATAAATACTTTTCACCTTAAATCTCCAAAAATAGATTCTCCAAAATGCGGCAATGAGATAGCTCACAAAGTCTCGGAGAATCTATGCAGGCTTAAGCTCAAAGTTACAATTAGAAGTGCTTAATCATAGGCTTTTTGTGCTTAAAGTTTATTGAAACCCCCGCGCGCTCAAGCGATGATTATTCGTTTCTAAGCACGCTTAGCGCATCAATTTGCGAAGCCTTTTTGGCGGGGTAGTAGGATGATAGGCACACGATGATGATAGCGCCCAAAATAGTCGCGCCAAAATCAAACGCAGACAAATCCAAAGGCAGCTGGCTTGTGCCATACACATCCGCAGGCAGGCTGATGATAGGGAAAGTCGCTAGAATCCACATCGCCACAAATGACAGCACCACGCCAAGCACGATGCCACCAAGCCCGATAGTAACGCCTAGCAAGAAAAATGTCTTTTTCACCTCTTGTTTGCTAGCGCCCATGCTAAGCAATAGCGCGATTTCTTTGCGCCGATTCATCACAACCATTAACAGCGAGCTTATGATATTGAGGCTTGCCATGAGGATGATAAGCATCAGCACGATGAAAAGCACCTGCTTTTCTAGATCCATCGCCGCAAAGAGATTGGCATTTTTCTGCCACCAGCCTTCAAGCGCAGCATTCACACCTATCTCGCGCAGATATTCACGCAGCGCCTCGATATCTTTCATCGGCTCTTTTGATGCGATATGCACGCCATCGTAGAATCCATTATCGATGTTTTTTATCCGTGCGAGCGCATCAAGGCTCGTATACATATACGCGCTATCATACGCGCCGATCCCCGAGCTAAACTCGCCTTGTAGATTAAATCGCTTCATCACAGGGCTTAGCACCAGTCCGGTGGGCTCAAGCTTGGTAAAATACAGCGTGATTTTATCGCCATGCTCCAAAAAATTCGCCCTAGCCACGCTTTCACCGATGATGATAGAGAATCTATCCGCTTCCAAGCGCTCTAAGGTGCCGCTAGATTCTATAGCTTTGGCATACACGGAGTTTATCCGTGCCTCGCGCGCCGGATCCACGCCAAAGACTATAGCCGCCTCCATCGTGTCATTTATCCGCGAGACGGCTTGCGTGTAGAGATAGGGGCTGAAGGTGAAGTTGGGAAATCTAGATTCTAGCTGCTGCAAGGTTGCATCCGTGATGCCGCGCCTATCGAGCGGATACATCGTCAGCGGATAGCTCATCACAAAAAGCCGCTTTTCAAACTCTTTGCTCATGCCATTCATGATAGCCATCGCGACGATGAGCACCATCACGCCTATGCCAATGCCTAGAAATGCCAAAATCGCGGTGATAGAAATAAATGGCTGGCTTCTATCAAAGCGCAAAAAGCGCTTGTGGAGGAAGGAGACGATGCTTTGGGTGGGGGTATTTTGGTGATGTTTGGGTTGTGGCGCGGTTTGCGTGGCTTGTGCGTTATGTGTGCTTTTTGTGGGTCGCGCGGCTTGGGTATTTTTGGCGTTGTGCGCGCTTTGGGCGGAAGTAGATTCTGCGATATTTGCGCTATTTTGGCTTGTTTTGCTTATTTTGTTTGTTTGGCCTGATGTGTTATTTTTTTTGTTATGTATCATAACCGCTCCGATTATTTGTTATGTTTCTGTAAGTTTCGCGCGGTTTGGATTCTAAGCGCGCCAAACAAATATGGCAAAATCTAGATTCTGCGCTCAATTAAGCCAAATCGCGCCCAAATCGCACTAGAATCTAAATCAAGATTCTAGCAAATCCAAAAGCCCACAAATCTAGATTCTGTGATTTAGCCAAAAAGCAAAAATCATTAAAATAACGCGCCAGTAACAAGCAAAAACCAGAATCTAATTCGCCAGCATACCCTTTTTTGGTCCGCTTCTGCCATGGCAAAGCTTGTATTTTTTGCCACTTCCACAAGGGCATGGATCATTGCGCGATACCTTTTTGCCGCCGCTCACGCCACCAGCCGCGCCAAAATTCGCACCACCAGAGCCACCGCGCGCCATACCAAAATCCTCCACCTCTAGATTCTCCTCTATCGCCTCTTTGTTTGTCACAAGCTCCGCGCTTGGCGTCTCGAGATCGCTTATTATCTCTTGTGTTTGCTCCGCAGAGTCTCTGTCATCTTGCAGCTGGATGTATTGCAGCATTTTTGCCGCTTGGATTTTTATGGATTCTATCAGCTCCATGAAAAGGTTGTAGCTTTCTTTTTTGTATTCGACAAGCGGGTCTTTTTGGTTATACCCGCGCAGCCCGATGCCTGTTTTTAGCGTATCCATCGCATACAAATGCTCGCGCCACATATTATCCAAAATCTGCAGATAAATGATGCGCTCTATCTCATTGCGCTGCTGTGCGGTGATAGGCGACATTTTGTCTTCATACGCTTTTTCTAGCTTGCTTTGGAGGCACTCTTGCAGATTCTCATCGCTAGATTCTATGGATTCTAGCTCTTGCGCGCTTATCTCAAAGCCAAAATCCTCTTTCAGCACCGCCGAAAGCGCATCGAAATCATACTCGATAGAATCCTGCGCCTGCGCCTTTTCCATAGTGCTAGCAAGTGCTAGGGCGCGGTTATCACGCACGCGCTCACTCATATCATAATCAGGCGTCAGCAACTCATCGCGAAATTTATACACGCTTTTGCGCTGCTCATTTGCCACATCATCATACTCTAGCAAATGTTTGCGCGACTCAAAATGCAGATTCTCCACCTTTTTTTGCGCGTTTTGCACGGAGCGCGTGACGAGGCTGGATTCTATATGTTCGCCATCTTTTAGCCCTAGCCGCTCCATGATACCCTTTAGCTTATCACTGCCAAATATCCTCAAAAGCGCATCTTCAAGGCTTAGATAAAACTGGCTAGTTCCGGGATCGCCCTGCCGCCCCGCGCGCCCGCGCAGCTGGTTGTCTATCCGCCTGCTTTCATGCCGCTCGGTGCCTATGATATATAGCCCCCCAAGCTCTTTTATCTCATCTGTGAGCTTGATATCCACGCCGCGCCCCGCCATATTTGTAGCGATAGTCACAGCGCCCTTCACACCGGCATCTTTGATGATCTCTGCTTCTTTGGTGTGCTGTTTGGCGTTTAGCACTGTGTGAGGGATGCGCTCTTTTTTCAAAAGCTCATGCAAAACCTCGCTTTTTTCGATACTCGCCGTCCCTACGAGCACCGGCTGCCCTTTGGCGTGCAGCTCTTTTATTTTGCCAATCACTGCTTGGAATTTCTCGCGCTCGGATTTGTAGATGAGATCGTTTAGATCTTTTCGCATTATGGGGACATTGGTAGGTATGGAGATGACTTCTAGGTTATAAATCTGCAAAAACTCTGTCGCCTCTGTCTGCGCTGTGCCCGTCATCCCAGCGAGCTTATCATAAAGGCGGAAGTAGTTTTGGAAAGTGATGTCTGCTAGCGTTTGGCTTTCTTCTTTTATTTTGACACCTTCTTTTGCCTCTATGGCTTGGTGCAGCCCCTCGCTAAAGCGCCGCCCTTCACTTAGCCTGCCGGTAAATTCATCGACTATCACCACCTCGCCCTCTTGCACAACATAGTCTTTGTCTTTGGCAAAAAGATAGTTTGCCTTCAGTGCTTGGTCTAGGTGGTGGGATAGCGCGGCATTTTCGATGCTATAGAGATTCTCCACGCCAAAGAGCTCTTCGGCTTTTTTGATACCAGATTCTGTGATGAGGATCACGCGATTTTTTTCATCGATGCTAAAATCCTCTTGCGCGCGCATTTTTTTAGCGATGCTATCTGCACTCTGATAGCTCTCCATCTTGCGACTCACGGGTCCAGAGATGATAAGCGGCGTGCGCGCCTCATCTATCAATATAGAATCCACCTCATCGATGATGGCATAGGCATGGTGCTTTTGCACTTTGGATTCTAAGTCGTATTTCATATTATCGCGCAGATAGTCAAATCCAAACTCATTATTCGTGCCATAGACAATATCGCTAGCATACGCGCTAAGCCGCTCGGCATCATTTTTCAGCGCTCCAGTGATGATGCCTACGCTAAATCCTAGGAAATTATACAGCGGCGACATCTCATTGGCATCGCGGTTTGCTAGGTAGTCATTCACCGTCACGACATGCACGCCCTTGCCATTTAGCGCGTTTAGACACACAGCAAGCGTGGCGACAAGCGTCTTGCCCTCGCCCGTTTTCATCTCAGCGATACGCCCATCATTTAGCACCATACCACCGATAAGCTGCACATCAAAATGCCGCATGTTAAGCGTGCGCACGCTCGCCTCACGCGTGATAGCAAAGCTATCCTCTAGCACAGAATCCAGACTCGCGCCATTTGCCACCTGCTCTTTTAGCGCAGCAAATCGCTCCTTCAGCTCATCATCGCTCAATGCTTTGTAAGTGGATTCTAGCGCGTTTATCGCGTCAGCGCGTTTTTTGTATTTGCGGATAAGTTTGTCATTGCGTGTGCCAAAAATAGATAAAAACATCAAAAGACCTTTTTTGTGTAGTTTGCGTTGGTGGGGCAAATCGGCGCTATATAGGCACTTTGGGCGCTTGGCATATGCTTGCAAGGTGCTCTGCATTAAGTGCTTTGTGGGCGCCTTGCAAGGTGCTTGCGAGGTGCTTTGCAGCGCGCCTTGCTTGCTTTTTGCTTTTGGTGCTATTGAGCGCTTTTGCTTTGTCTGCGTTTGTTTTGCATGCGCTTTGTGCTTATTTTGCAACTTGCTTTGCGCTTGCGCGCGTGGATTCAAGCGCATTTCAGCAGGGCATTATATTGCAAATAATGTAAAAATGTCTTTAAGCCTCACAACCCAAGCAAAAAGCATTTGCTTTACAGAAATATTTGGTTGTTGTAAGTAAAATTTGCCTACAAATTTTAGTAAAGCGAGTTTGACGATAACAAACCAAGAATCCAAAAATAAAAGTCTAGATTCTAGTGCTAAGTGCAAACCTTGCCAAAAATACAAGCTAGCGCCAAGCGCACGCACTATCCAAAGCACAAAGCCCGCGCCAAAGTCGTATGAAGCTACCAAAAACGCAATCCTCGCGCTAAAACACAAGCACTATCCAAAAGCGCAGAATCTGCCAAAAACACGAGCTTTGCAAAAATCGCGCGCCTTACCCATTCACGCTATCTAGGCTCTTTTTCATATCGATGACGATGCGGAAATCCGCCTTGCCAGCAGCGACTTTTTGATAAGCCTCATCGAGTTTATCCGCTGTGATTATCTCCACTTTTGGATATATGCCATTTTTCACGGAGAAATCCAGCATCTCTTGCGTCTCTTTGATACCGCCGATGAGTGAGCTATAGATTTTGCGGCGGAAGCTCCAAATCATCGCGTTGCTATCAAGCTTTGGCGCATCAGCATGGCTTGGCAAGCCCACTATCGCCATCTCGCCATACATTTTTAGCATTTGTTGATAGGCGTTGATGTCGTATTGATAGGGGATGGTCGAGATGATGAAGTCAAACTCATCTTTGATGCTGCCAAACTCCGCCTTGTCATTGACATCGACGAAGCGTTTCGCGCCAAGCGCTAGCACCGCATCCTTTTTGCTAGCTACGATGTCAAACGCCGTGACCTCAGCACCTAGGGCTACCATGTATTTCACCGCCATATGCCCTAGTCCGCCCACGCCCGCGACAGCGACTTTATCGCCCTTTTTTACCTTGCTAAATCGTATGGGCGAATAAGTCGTGATGCCAGCGCAAAGCAGTGGTGCTACTTTTTCAATTTGTGCGGTTTTTGGGACTTTGATAGCAAATTTTTCGCTCACGACATAGTTGCTAGAATACCCGCCCATCGTGATTTCACCATCATGGAAGACATCGTTACTATTGTAGGTGAAGACAGTTTTGCCATTGGTGCAAAACTGCTCTTCGCTGCGCTTGCACGCCTCGCACTCCCCGCAAGAATCCACCATACAGCCAATCCCTGCATAATCGCCGACTTTGAATTTTTTCACCTTGCTGCCTACCGCGCGCACGACGCCAGCTATCTCGTGTCCGGGCACCATAGGGTAGCGCGGCAAGCCGTGATCGCCTTTTAGCGCGTGCAAATCACTATGGCAAATCCCTGCGTAGAGGATTTCTATCAATATGTCGTTTTCGCCCATGGCGTGGCGGCTGAAGCGCACAGGGGAGAATCGCCAATCGCCACTAGATGCGTAGCCATAGGCAGGGATGCGTTCGTTTGCCTTCGCCGCGCTTAGCATGCGCTCTTGCTCGGCTGCGTGCTTGGTGGCTGTGCTAGCTGGTGTGGGCGTTGTGGCGGTGGTGTTGGCGTTTATACTGCTGGCGGTGTTGGTGCTGTTTGTAGCGCTTGCGCTGTTTGCACTGCCTGCGCTGTTTGTGTTATTTGCATTGCTCGCGGTGGTTTTGCGCGCGGATTCTGCTTTGGCAGCTTGCAGGGGTGAGAATTGGCTAAGTGTAGCGATGCCTGCGAGTGCTGCGCCTCCGACTTTGGCGCTTGTCTTGATAAACGCCCTTCTGCTTTCATTTTTCATGATGACTCCTTTGGATTTGATACAAATGCCAAAATGCGCGCAAAGCCAAAGAAATTGAGAAAAAAGAAAAATTGAGAAAAAAGCGAGATTGGGAAAGAAGCAAGATTTGAGAAATTATGATAAAGGCTAGAATCTAGATTCTAGGTATCGCAGAATCTAGGCTTGCAAATCTTTGATTTTGCATTGTGGATTCTGCTTTTGGATGCTGTGGATTTTGGATTCTAGATTCTGAATTCTAGATTTTGGATTCCGCCTCTAGATTTTTTGCTTTCTTTTGGGTTTAAGCGTCCCCTTTCATTCCCCTTTCTTTTTCTCTTGGGGGCTTGTGTTTTCTCTTTTCCTTTCCTCTTTGGTTTGGGTTTGGTTTGGGCTTTCTCTCCCTCTTTCTTTTTAGCCTTGCTGCCAAATGGTATTTGATGTTTTGAATTATAAAGGATGATAGTAGCTATCTATCAAGAGCAAAATGTAAAAAAGCATACAGAATCCCAAAAAAATAATTTAGACAAATCAAGCATTAGAAGAAAGGTGGCATTTGGTTTTCAGATTTTAAAAACTGCCTTACGATTTTCATTCTCTGGATTACTCCTCTATGCTCGTAATGATGACAAGATATAGCCCTAGAATTTGAGCAATGTGCGTTTTGGCTTCACACAAACGCGCCAAAACGCGCCTTTAAAATACCCCTACTCTTTTGGTATCTCTTTGATGATTCTAGCGGGGTTGCCGGCGACTATGACGCCGCTTGGCACATCTTTTGTCACGACAGCGCCAGCGCCGATGATGCTACCCTCGCCGATACTCACGCCCGCGCACACCGTCGCGCCCACGCCCATCCACACGCGAGCGCCGATATTTATGGGCTTGCAGTAGGTGATGCTGCGCTTGTGCGGCTGCAAGTCGTGGTTGATGGTGACGAGATTGACGCGCGGGCCGATGAAGCACTCATCGCCGATATTTATCCCGCCGCGATCCATAAAAGTGCAGTTTTGGTTGATAAACACGCCCTTGCCAAGCCGAATATTGCGCCCAAAATCCGTGTAAAATGGCGGCAGAATCCAGCAGCTCTCATCCACGCGCGCGCCAAAAAGCTCGCTCAAAATCTCGCGCGCGGATTCTGGGCTGTGGTAGCCGGTGTTTAGCTTGGCGATGAGTTTTTGGGCGTTGTGGATGATTTCTAGGATTTGGTGAAAATCCTTTTCCTTAGAATCTACCAGCAGCCCCGCTAAATCGCGCGCGAAAATATCCATTTGGCTCGCATCTTGTTGTTTTATGTCTTGCTGTTTTGCGCCTCGTTGTTTTGCATTTTGCGCCACCTTAGCAGATTTTGCATTATGTGTTGATTTCATAAAAACTCCTTGTGGTAAAATAAAATGCGATTATAAAGGATGATAGTAGCTATCTGTCAAGAGGTAAAAGTAAAATATGGAAGCAAAAGCAATTTTATCTTTATGGTTTTTATATTTTCCAAGTCTTGCAAAACTTAGATTCTAGCCAAAGCGCGAGAATCTACCCACGAGAATCTACCAACGAAAATCAGCCAAAGCTCTACCAAATGAAATCCGCCAAACAGATTCTGCAAGATAGATTCTAGAGCAATCGCGCGCACAAAAATCCATAATCTAGAATACTAAATATTACTGTTGCACAACTTAATATTGTCATCTGTAAAAATTTTAAATATTAATTTTTTAAATTTTACACCCATAATCTGTCATGTTTACGATGCTTTTAGCTGTTGTTTTTTAACGCGCCAACATTTTTTAATATTCGTTTGGTCTTTTTTAGAATTTTATATAATCTTGGAGCGAAGTATGCAATTCTTACGCTATTGTCAACTTTTTGCATATAAGGCTTTAGTGGTTTTAGTAGCTCTCTAGTGTGGCGTGGGTTTTCATCATAGTACAAGCTTCTAAATGCCTCATTCGCATGATTTATAATAAAATATTTTATTTTATCCTTAAGTGGAGTGTTTGATAGCGTTCCTATGAAATCAATAAGCCCCACACATACATATAAATATGAATAATGCATGTAGTAAAATTTATAAGAAGATCTTTGTTTTAGCGCAAATACCATATCTGTAAGGCTAGATGAATAAGTAAGTAACGGAGAATTTTCAGTTATATCGTGCTCACAACCAGATCCCGAGCGAATACGATGAATAACCAATTGCTTATTTAATATTTTGATTTGTTTTGCTTTGGCAAAAAGTATTATACCAAATGGGGTATCTTCAGCATGTATCGTAGGGTAAAATCTTAAGTTATTAAGTAGATTAATGTTAAACATGCCTTCCCATCCCCAATGAAAC